>JAFGEP010000040.1 GCA_016931535.1 Bradymonadales bacterium | reverse complement strand
GAAGTCTAGAACTTGTCGCCACGGTGTAATGTCGGATGAAATGACGTAAAATATCGAGATGTTACCTTGGATTCAGATCCCGTGGGCAGAGCGACGAAGGGGGCGATCCTAGCCTCTGGCCGGGTGTTCCTTCCCCGAGAGGGAGTCCGGGGGCAATGGTGCGCGTCACCTGGGCATTTCGCCTCCCCTCCGAGACTCCGCCACCCCCCGGCGGTTGCTCTGAAGCAACCGCTCGGCGGGTCCCGGCGTCCACTCTACGGATTCGGCGAAAGTCCAGGCTCCGCGGTTCACCCAAACAGTATTCATTCAAATCGCTTGATGCTATAGGGCGGGAACGCACGGGACTGCTTGAGGAAAAACGACCGATGAGCGAGCTTCTCGATATCGAGATATCGAAGCGCAGCCTGGGGGAGATGGCGCCGAGGTTCAAGCTTCTGTCCACCCTGATGCCCGGGTACGTCGCCGAGCTGGAGTCATGGCAGGGGAAGGCGCGCGAGTTCGCGGACCGGGTCATCCGGCCGAAGGCGCTGGAGATCGATGCCCGATGCCATGACGACCCGACCTACTTCGACTGGGATCTGGTCAAGGCATCGACCCCCTATGGTTTCCTTTCGATGATGGTGCCCAAGCCGCTGGGCGGCGGAGGCCAGCTCGCAACGGCGACCGGGATCGTCCTGGAAGAGATGTGCGCTGCCTGCGCGGGGATCGCCAACATTTTCGGAGCCAACGGCCTGGGCGTGTCAGGTGTGCTGCTGGGCTTCGACCTGTATCACTACGAGAGGACCCTGACCGACCTGGTCCGGGGGGACAGGAATGGCGAGCCGGTGATCTTCGCTGCCGCGGTCACCGAGCCGTTGGCCGGTTCGGACGTCGAGGACCGCGAGTACATGGAGAAGGCCAAGCTGGTCATGGAGGCCAGACCGGTTCCGGGGGGCTACCTGCTGAACGGCCGCAAGGTCTTCATCTCCAACGGCTCGGTCGCCCGCTGGAACACCGTCATGGCGCCTCTGGACCGGAAAAAGCCGGTCGAGACCCTGTGCGGCTTCATGGTTCGCCAGGGAACGCCGGGGTTCTCCATCGGCCGTGTAGAAAAGAAGATGGGCCAGAAGGCCTGCCCGGCCGCCGAGCTGGTCTTCGAGGACTGCTTTGTCCCCAAGAGAAACCTGGTGGGACACGAGGGGGAAGGGATGCGCTTCACCGAGCTGGTCCTGGGCGCCTCCCGGGGACCGGTGGGGGCCATCGCGACTGGAATCGCCCGGGGCGCGTTCGAGCGGATCTTCGACTACGCCCGCCGCAAAAAGGTCGGGGGCCGCCGGCTGATCGACCGGCAGTGGGTGCAGATCCGGCTGGCGGACATGGCTCGGCGCATCCACCTGGCGCGCCAGAGCTACCTCGACGCCACCATGGCCTTCGACTTTACGGGGATGCCCAAGCTGATGAAGACGCTTCCGGCCCGGTTCGCGCTGGAGCTTCTGCCTTCCTTCGTTCGCGGCAGCGAGCTGTACCATCGGCTCATGGGCTCCAAGATGGGCCACCAGCTGGTCCAGGGGATGTTCGATCGCAACCTTGAGGAGTCCGACCTGAGGCATATCCAGCAGTACAGCTCGATGGCCAAGGTCACCGGCAGCGACATCGCCGTGGAGGTCGCCTACGAGGCGCTGCAGATCGCCGGCCTGGAATCCTCGCTGGCCCGGCTCGAGCTGGAGAAGCTCTACCGCGACGCCAAGCTCACCCAGATCTACGAGGGGACCAATCAGCTCAACCGGCACAATATCTTTACCAACGCCTTTCCCAACGAGTACGCCGATGGCTGCCGATGACTCGACGCTGAAGGAGGTGGAGTTGACCGCAGCCCGGTTCGCCGCGCGCCACATCGAGCCGGTCGCCGCCGAGTCGGACTCAGGCTCGCCCCGTTTTGACGCCGGGGTCTTTGCTGCCGGTTTGGAGGCCGGGTTCGACCGCTTCCTGCTGCCGGAGAGCCTGGGGGGATGCGGTTTTTCCCCCGCCGATTTCTGCGCGCTGATCCGGACGCTGGCGGCGAGCTGCGCCGGGTATGCGATGGTCTTTGGCGCGCACGCCGCGGGGCTGGCCGCGCTGGCGACCGTCCTGGGAGAGGCCGCCGGCGGTACGATCGAGCGGATCGCCGATTCCAAGCGCCCACTGACGCTCGCCCTGGGTGAGGTCGCCGACGGCTCGACCCTCGATCCGTGGTTCCAGGTCCGGCGAAAAGGGGAGAAGCGGATCGCCATTTCGGGCCAGAGCAGCACGGCGATCAACGCGGCCGGCGGGTTTGTCCTGCTGTTCGCGCGCGATGAGAAGAAACAGCCGGTGGCGGTGCTGGTAGACGGGCAGAAGGAGATCGTGGGTCTCGGCGAGCCGGAGAAAACGCTCGGCTGCCGGGCGATGCCGATGGCGGCGCTGGCCTTGCTGGAGCACGAGGAGCCGGCGGATCGGCTTCTCGCCGAGGGAGATGCGGCATTGCGCCTGCACACCTGCCTGCTACGCCTGATCGCTCTGGCTGCGGCAGCGGCGGCAGCGGGGGTGATGACCGCAGCCAGCCGGCAGGCGCTGGCCTATGCCGCCGAGCGGTACCAGGGTGGCAAGACGATCATCGATCACACCCATCTGCGGGATATCCTGGGTGCCATGTCAGCCTCCGTCGCCGCGGCGCAGGGGGCGGTCTGCCACGCTTCGACCCGCCCGGACGACGACCTGTCCGCACTGGGGACCAAGGTGGCCGTGACCGAGGCGGCGGTCCGGCTATGCACGGACGCGGTGCAGATTTTCGGCGGGTACGGCTACATGCGCGACTATGGCGTCGAGAAACGGATGCGCGACGCGGCCGTGTTGGCCCTGCTGCCGATCTCGAACCTGCAAGCCCATCAGCTCATCGCTGCGCGGGAGAGGGAGAGGTTTTCCGGCGGCGATGCCGCGAGCGCTTTCCCTTGATTACTCCTCCTTGGGGGTCAACAGGTAGCGGAAGGCCAGACCGCCCAGCGCCCCGCCGACGAGCGGCATCACCCAGAAGAGCCACAGCTGCTTGAGCGCCCAGCCTGCCTGGAAGATCGCAACGCCGGTGCTACGCGCCGGGTTCACCGAGGTGTTGGTGATGGGGATGCAGATCAGGTGGATCAAGGTCAGCGCCAGGCCGATCGCCAAGGGGGCGAAGCCGGCCGGAGCGCGCTTGTCGGTGGCGCCCATGATGACGATGATGAAGAAGGCGGTCAGCACGATCTCGGCGACGATCGCCGCCAGCATGGAGTAGCCGCCGGGGGAGTGATCCCCATATCCGTTGGAGGCGAAGCCGCTGGCGGATGCATCGAACCCCGCCTTGCCGCTGGCGATCAGAAACAGGATGAGACCGGCGACGATACCCCCGACCACCTGGGCGATGATGTAGTAGATGGCGTCCTTGGCCGGGAAGCGGTTTCCAGCGACCAGGCCGATGGTCACCGCCGGGTTGAAGTGGGCACCCGAGATGTGACCCACGGCGTAGGCCATGGTCACGACCGTGAGGCCAAAAGCCAGCGCAACCCCGGCGAAGCCGATGCCCAGCTGGGGAAAGGCGGCCGCAAAAATGGCGCTACCGCAGCCTCCGAACACCAGCCAGAAGGTACCGAAGAACTCAGCCGACAGCTTCTTGAACATGATGGCGCTCCTTGGTTCGCATTAGGGTAACTTATCTTGCGTGGCAAACAGAATACTCTGATGGTCATGCGGTTACAACAGCGAAGGCGGCTCTGAGCGAGACCAGTGTGTCCTGTGCGGTGCACAGCCCGGTTTTCCAGCCAGCCGTTCTCCCTGCTAGCCCACGCCTGGCGGCCAGGTGACGCGTTGACTGTAAGTGCTCTGAAAGCTATACGTTTCAATATTCGCTGCGGCCAATGGGAACAGTCATGAGCTGGTTTTGTTCCGTCAATGCTGGACTACATCCTCACAGAGGTGTCACTGCGAATCGCTGGAAGGCTGGAACGGTTATCCTGTGTGCGATGCTGCTTTTGGTTGCCCTGTCAACTGGACATGGGGCTTGGGCACAGGACGATAACGACAACCGTTGGAGCAGCGCCGGGGATCGAGCCTGGGCCGGTACCTTCGCGGGACTCTTCTGGGGATTGTCGCTCTGGATGCTGGGTGCTTCCCTGTCGGCCGATAATCCCGACACCTACGACCAGGAGTGGGTCAACACCCAGGGCTTCGATCTTTTGACCGAACCCTGGGCTATCGGCCTGGGAGTGGGAGGGCTGGTCCTCGGGGGCACGCTGGGCGCCCTGTTGTGCGATACCACCGACCGCAGGGACCAGTTCATCCTCGTTCACAGCTTCATCCTGCTCGCGCAGGGTGCCCTTCTGCTGTCGGGATGGAACCAGCAGACCGAGTATGGCGCTTTCGAGGATGCCGATGCCATGTTTTTCATCGGCTCGGTCCCATGGCTGGTCATGGAAGTCGGTGTCATGGCCCTGTTCCTGGCGCTGGTGAGAGACACGCCGACATCCGAAGAAGAGGGGTCAAACGAGGGCTCCCTCTGGATCGAGATGGCTCCGGCTTCCCTCACGATCCGCTTCTGATGGGCTGCCCATGAATGCGACGACCAGATCTCGACCCGCGCGAGGTTCCCAGGTGATGACCACAGCCATGGGGCGCTGTAGCCTTGGGCTTTACTGTCTGATCGGTATGAGCCTCTGGGCTTGCACCAGCTGGTACGAGATCCACGGGCCGACCGTGGGTCTTGGGATCGAGATGAATGGAGACGGTTTATACTCGCCACGTATCGAGCTCGGATATGGCTACGATAGATACAAGCCCGCCATGGGTTACGGTTTCTCGGCGACGGCCGCCTACTCTCCGCTGCTGGAACGGTTCGACCTCAGAGCCGACGCCCACGGGAACATGCTGCTGAACGCTTCGGTCGGAGCGGTGTATCGGCTGGACCTGGATGGTGCACGTGTCTGGGGGGTGCAGGTAGGTACCCGCAACTTTTTCGGATATCCGCCGGCAGCCTGCGTGCCCCCCTGGTTCGAGGGAGAGTTCGAGGGATGTCCGGATGACGAGTATTTCCAGGCCGACACCTTGTATCCGGCGTGGCTGCCGAGGTGGAACGTCGTGGCCACCTTCTACCCGGGGCACGAGACCGAAGCCTGCGCTCCGGACCAGGGGTCTTGCTTCGATTTCAGCCTGTCCGCCTCGCTCGAAGCGGTCATCTCCTCCTACTACCTACTGCATGGTGAGCGCCGTCCGACACACCGAACGCCCAATCCCTATCCCGAATCCGACGACACCCAGCGCTGATGGGCCGATCTCAGGTGGGGTGGCCAATGTGCCTGTGTTTCTGGCGGATTCCCGTTCTCCGTGGGATGCAGTTGGCTCCACTCATGGGCTCTGCCGGCAAGCCTTATAGCCCCAAACGATTGCGTTGGTTACACGGGGCGGAGCCTGAACATTTCCCCTCGCCTGCGCGACTCCACCACCCACCGGCGATCCTCCCACGAGGCGGAGCCAGGGGGAGGTGGCGGCGCAGCCGACGGAGGGGGCGATCCTAGCCTATGGCCAGGCAAGCCACCTCCGAGACTCCGCCACCCTCCCGCTCGGTGAACGTCCAGGCTCCGCTGTTCGCCCCGACAGTGTTCATTCAGATCGTTCATGAGAAGCGTCCAGCCTTGCGGTGCAGGCTCGATTGGTTCGGTCCGGGCGCTAAGGCACCCTGGTGCGATAGGCGATATCGTAGTTGCCGTACAGGTCCAGCCCGGTCACCTGCCACGAGTTCCCGTCGTCCACCGACAGCAGGTGATCACCGCCGTTGCTCATCACCGACCAGCGGCCCGATCCATCGGTGGCCAGCGCGCCCAGCGGTCGGGGCGGCTCGATGCTCATCAGCTCCGCCGGGAGGGTCACGGGAAGGAAGGTCAGCCCTCCATCGCTGGACACGAACATCACCGGAGGGGAGCCCCAGCCGAAGGAGCCGGGGCCCACGGCGAAGAACCGGCCGCCTCCATAGGCGATGCCCGCCAGGTGAGACGATGTGAACGTCGCGACCTGTTGCCAGCTCTGGGCGTTGTCCTCCGACCGCACCACGCTCCCGCCAAGACCGACCACGACCCAGGTTCCCTCGCCATCGGTAGCCGCCGAGGCCAAGGGCGCGTTGATCGGTGGGGGACTCACCGGGGTCAGGCCGGTACCGGAGTCCGTCAGGATCACTCCCAGGTCGCCGACCGCCAGGAAGAGATCTCCGAAGCAGGCGACAGACTCCAGGTTGGCGGTGGTCCCGGTGTCCAGTGGAGCCCAGCTTTGCCCGCCATCCGTGGATACCCGCGCGATCCCGCCATCGCCGACTGCGATCCAGGTGCCGGCGCAGGCGGCCACATCGGTCAACCGCTGGGTCGTATCCATCTCCGTGGCGTCCCATTCGACCCCATCGGTGGATCGGAACGCGACGCCGGCCCCGCCGACCGCCACGCAGACCCCCGCCTGGTCGCAGCCGATCCCGTACAGGTGCTGGTCGGTTTCCAGCTCGACCACGTTCGGATAACCCCACTCGGAGCCGTCCTCGGAGTAGACGACGGTTCCGTTCATGGCTGCGACCACGAACTGCGGGTTCACGCCGTCCGGTCCATCGGGCTGGCCAGGGACCAGGTCGGGAAAGTACCCGACATCGCATCGAAGATGGTCTGGCGTGATCGAGCCCGATATGGAGGTGGGTGGGCCGGCGAAATCGACCTCTTCCGGATCCCAGGGCAGCACCGCCTGCAGATCGAACTCCACTTCGGACAGCTCGCCACCCGTGAGGGTGAGCAGACCGGCAATCGAGAGCGTGGCGGTCTCGCCCTCGATGACATTGGTCAGATCCAGCGAGCCGGAGATCGAGACGCCGGTCTCGGGTCCCGTGTAGCCATCACAGGTGACGGTCGCGCGGTGGGGGATCTCGATCACCTCGAAGGTCAGGCCGGGGACCGATGATTCCGGGTCGCTCAGCATCAGATCGACCGGGGACAAGGCGTCGCCGACCTCGTTCTTTTCCACTGTGGTGAGCTGTGCGCATTGATCGCCGTCGGAATCCGAATCTCCCCCGCAGGCGAAAAAAAGGCAAAAGGCAGAAGCCAACCAGGCTGCCAAAAAAGTGGAACGAGTCATGATAAAATTTCCTCCTATTTCCTGTTCCTCCAGTTAGTCCAACCACCGACGGCTGCGGTAATCGGACCGCTGCCGTCCCTATATTCGTCCCATGCTATCCGGTAATCGAGACGGGAGTCAAACGCCGAGCTCCAGAGTCGGTCTCGAGGGGGTCGTCGGGGTGCGTGCCGGACGTGGTGTCGACCATCTTCGCCCGACCCGGTTGCCCCCGTACCGATTGACGAGCCCCTGGAAAGATGGATCTCTATCTGGACAGCCGACGTTCAACCCGTGGTTCAAGCACCTGGTGCAGAACAATGGCGATGGGAGCCTGGAACATGAAAAGAACGGTTGACTCTTGGCGCACGGTGCTCACCGTGGTGTCCTCTCTCTCGATCCTGATGGCGGTCGCACCGCCGCCTTCCACCTCTCCTTGCCAGGAGCTGCACCGGCCGAGAGCCGCCTGGTCGGTTGGGGAGTCGCCGGTCAATCCCTTCGGGGTGACCGGGCCAGAGGGTCAGGTCACCGACCTACCCGCGGAGCTTCGCCAGTACCTGGATGGACTGACTCGGATCATGGAGGCTCATGAGTGGGATCGACTGATGGAGGGGGCCGATCCGGAGCACCGGGCCATTCAGATGGGGGAGCTCGATCAATCCCAGGAGCTCTACTTGCTGGAGCTCATCGGGCTGCATACGGTCGACAACGACATCGAGGAGGGAGTGGGTTATCTGTCTCGGTTCCCACGTCTCGAACGGATTCGGAAGGTCGAGCTGACCACCTGGGAGCTGGTCTCGCACGGAGAATGGCTCCAGGTCGACGGCGTGTTGACCCTGGATAGGGGGGAGACCAGGCGGCTGCAGCTGTTCATCACCCGGGTGGGCGATCGGTACTTCCTGACCGGTGCGGTGGGGTAGGAACCTCTAGCTCAAAACGATTGCGTTGACTACACGGGGCGGAGCCTGGGCATTTCCCCTCGCCTGCGCGACTCCACCACCCTCCGGCGGTTACCAACCGGTAACCGCTCGGCGGGTCCCGGTGTCCACCCTCCGGCTCGATGAAAGTCCAGGCTCCGCAGTTCGCCCAAACAGTGTTTATTGTAATCGGCTGATGCGATAGTTAAGCCTCTTTCACCTGGCGGATTCGCATGACCGATCAGATCACCATAGGCGGCGCTCGGCTGCACAACCTGAAGAACATCTCACTGGCGATTCCCAAGAATCGGCTCGTGGTCCTGACCGGCGTGTCCGGCTCCGGCAAGTCCACCCTCGGGTTCGACATCCTGCACAAGGAGGGGATGCGCCAGTACATCGAATCGCTCGGCTTCATCGCCCTGGGGATGGCCAGACCTCCGGTTGATGCCATCACCGGCCTTTCCCCCTCCATCAGTCTGGACCAGCACCTGACCAACCGCAGCCCCCGTTCCACGGTGGGCACCGCAACCGACCTCTACACCCATCTGCGCGTGCTGTTCGCCCGACTGGGGCATCGCCCCTGTCCCGTGTGCGAGAAAGAGGTCCCCCCCTCTTTCGACCCTTCCCACTCCGAGTGGCCAGGCGAATCCATCGCAGCCGACGATGCCCCCCCTTTTCAGGAGTCTTTCCCTTGTCCGCATTGTGGCGCGCCGGTGCTGGAGATCGGCATGGCGCATTTTTCCTTCAACAAGCCCGAGGGGGCCTGTCCCACCTGTACCGGTCTGGGCACCGTCCGCCAGGTCGATCTCGAGCGCCTGGTTGACGGGGAAAAGAGCATTGGGGGGGGCGCCGTGGTCGGCTGGAACCCCCTGCTCATCGACTACAACGGCGCGGTGCTGCGAGCTGCCGCCGCCCACTACGGCTTCGATCTCGATCTCGCGCGGCCGGTCAAGGACTTCTCCCCACCGGAGCGCGACCTCCTGTTTTTTGGCGTGCACAGCCCCCAGTTTCGTCGTCACTTCCCTCAGATCGAGCCGCCGACCACGGTTCGCAGGGGGCGCTTCGAAGGTGTTGCCACCAGTCTCTTGCGGCGCCACGCCGAGCATCTCCATGCCCACGTGCACGATGCCGACTATCGCGACAAGCTGGAAGAGCTCCTGGTCACCCAGACCTGTCCCGACTGCGCAGGCACGCGCCTGCGTCCCGAAAGCCGGGCCGTGACCGTCGGTGGACGGTCCATCGTCGAGGCCTCGCGCCAGCCGCTCGAAGAGCTGGGAGCCTGGCTGGCCGGTCTGAGCGCTGTGGGGAGCCCCGAGGAGATGATCGTCGCGGAGCCGATCCTGGCCGAGCTGAGCGGGGGCATCGCACGGCTGGTCGAGGTGGGGGCCGGCTACCTGACTGTGGAACGCACCTCGCCCTCCCTTTCCGCAGGCGAGAGTCAACGTCTGCGGCTGGCCAGCTTGCTCGGTTCAGGGTTGAGCGGCGTGCTCTACGTGCTCGACGAGCCGACCATCGGGCTGCACCCTCGCGACACCCGCCGCCTGGTCGATCTCCTGTTCCGCTTGCGCGACATGGGCAATACCGTGCTCGTCATCGAGCACGACCTGGAGATGATCGCCGCCGCCGACTACCTGGTGGACTTCGGCCCGGGCGGGGGCAAGCACGGCGGGCAGGTGGTCGCTGCCGGCACGCCGGCCGAAGTCGCCGAGCAGCCCGGCTCGCTGACCGGGGACTACCTGGCCGGGCGGGCCTCGATCCCCGTCCCCGAGCGCCGCCGAGCACCTACGGGCCAAGCCATCACCATTCGTGGCGCTCGCCATCACAATCTCAAGGGGATCACCGTCAGCCTGCCGCTTGGCTTGCTGGTGGCGGTGACGGGCGTGTCCGGAGCCGGAAAGTCCACGCTGGTCTTCGACATCCTCGACCGTGCTCTCCGCCGGCGCCTGTTGGGCAGCGGCGAGATCCCGGGTGGATACGACGGAATCGACGGTCTGGAGCACCTCGACAAGGTGGTCACCATCGACCAGGCACAGATCGGTCGCATCCCGCGATCGAACGCCGCGACCTACTCCGATGCCTTCACCCCGATTCGAAAGGCGTTTGCGGCCACTTCCGAAGCTCGCCGCCTCGGCCTGTCCGCCCGCCACTTCTCGTTCAACGTCCCGGGGGGGCGCTGTGAGCGCTGCGAGGGGGCCGGCGTGGTGACCGTCAACATGCACTTCTTGCCCGAGGTCGAGGTGCGTTGTCCGGCCTGTCGGGGACGTCGCTTCAACCGCGAGACGCTAGCGGTGCGGTACCGGGGTCATGACATCTTTCAGGTGCTCGAGCTGACCGTCGAAGAAGCGCTGGAGCTGTTCGAGGAGGTTCCCGGTGCCTTCTCCCGCCTCCAGCTGCTTGCGGAGGTCGGTCTGGGCTATCTTACCCTGGGACAACCCGCCACCACGCTTTCGGGGGGCGAGGCCCAGCGCGTGAAGCTGGCCAAGGAGCTGGGCCGTCGCGTGAGGGGCCGCACGCTGTACCTGCTGGACGAGCCGACCACCGGTCTGCACCTGGCCGACACCGCCCATCTGCTGCGTGTGCTGCAACGGCTCGTAGATGCGGGTAATACCGTGGTGGTGATCGAGCACAACCTGGAGCTGGTGAAGGCGGCCGATTGGGTCATCGACCTGGGGCCGGAAGGTGGCGAAGCGGGCGGCAGGCTGGTGGCCGAAGGGACCCCCGAGCAGATCGCGCGAGCTGCTGGTTCCCATACCGGCCTGTGCTTGAGCAAGCTGCTGGACCAAGGGTGGAGGTAGTCGGGGCGCAGCAAGCAGCGCCCCTACGTTCTCGAATGTGGCTCAGGCAAAAGCTGACTGGGTGCCGCCATCACACCGCACCCAAGGCGTTCTTCAATCCGGACCGCACCGACGCCGGCCGGTCGCGTCGCGATGAGGGCGGCCCAGGTCGGTCACGCCGCGAAGCTCGGCGGACGACAGGACGGGCCCCTCGACACAGAGCCGAACCCCGGACCCATCGACACAGCACAGCCCGCAAAGGCCGATGCCGCATTTCATGTAGCGCTCCAGGTCGAGCTCGACCTTTAGCCCCCGTCGCTCGCCGAGGTCTCGCAAGGCGACCAGCATCGGCTCGGGACCGGCAGCGGCCAGACGGGTGGTGCCGGCCTGGTCGATGATCCGGTCGATCACGTCGGTGACGATGCCGGTCTCCCCGATGGAGCCGTCCTCGCTCACGATCAGGCAATCGGGCAACGATCGGAAGTAATCGGGGAAGATGAGGTCGGCCGCCGTCCGCACCCCGACAACCAACCAGGCGCTCAGTCTGAGGCGCCCCATCTCGCGGTAGAGAAAGCGAAGCGGAGCCACGCCGATTCCGCCGCCGACCAGCAGCGTCCTGTCCGCCAGCCTGAACCCCTTCCCGAAGGGTCCCCGAATGCCGAGGTAGTCGCCTACCGAGACCTCCATGAGGGCGCGGGTGAAGGGGCCCACCGCCTTCACGCTGATCTCGAGCCCGGCCTCCCCCAGGTCGGAGATGGAGAACGGCTTCTCGTCGATCCCCGGTAGCCACAGCATGACGAACTGGCCCGGCGCGGCGGACTCGATCGGGCCATCGAGCAGGAAGCTCTTGAGCCCTGGCCCGTGCTCGACGATCGCCTTCACCCGAACGGTGCGCATGGCATCACCCATGGGCCGCTCCGCATACCTCGGACAGGTCTTCCAACCCCTTTTCGGCCAGAAACCGCAGGAGCCCCTGGTTGACCCGCTCAAAGAGGTCGAGCCCCTGGTGGTAGACGGCCGTCCCGATGCCGACCGCGGTCGCTCCGGCCATGATGAGCTGGAGCGCGTCTTCCGACGAAGCCACCCCTCCCAGGCCGATGATCGGGAGGTCGACCGATCGGCGGACCTCCCAGATGGCGCGCACGGCCAGCGGCAGGATGCAGGGGCCGGACAGGCCGCCCACCTGGTTGGAGAGCACCGGTCGCATGACGTTGGTGTCGATGAGCATGCCGGGCCCGACGGTGTTGATGGCGGTGATGAGGTCGGCGCCGTTTTCTGCGCAGATGCGGGCCTGCTCGCCGATGGGGCCCCAGTTGATGGAGAGCTTGAGGGCGACCGGTATGTCGCCCGCCTTTTTCTTGACCAGCGCCGTGATGGCCGCCAGCTCCTTGCTCTTGGCCTCGAAGGGCAGGCCGAGCTCGGAGGAGACGTTGGGGCAGGAGACGTTGACCTCCAGGAGATCCGGCTCGGCCGCCGCCAGGTGGGCTGCCACCTCGCCGAACTCCTCGACCGTCCTTCCGAAGAGGGAGGCGAACAGCAGGGTGGTCGGGCAGCGGCTCTTGAACTCCCGGATCTCCTCGCACATCGCGTCGGCGCCCGGGTTGGAGAGCCCGACCGCGTTGAGCAACCCCTCTGTGACCGGCAGGACCGTCGGCCCGGGGTGACCGGCCCTTGGATCGAGACCGCACGACTTGGTGGTCACGGCGCCGGCGCCCCGGCTCGCGACCAGGGCGAGCGAGGAGGCGCTCACCCCCAGGATGCCCGAGGCGAGCACGAGCGGCGATTCGAGCCTGAGCAGCCCCAGGCGGACAGCTAGCGAAGGCACCCGACATCCTCCTGTTGGCCTGGTCTGGCAGCAGAACGATTCATGGCACCACCACCAGCTCGAGCTCGCCCAGGTGAAATACCCGCTCGCAATAGGCGCACCTGTACTTCATGCACTCCGGGTCGACGGCGCAGAAGCGGGTGGTCAGGTGCCGCTCGTGGTTGGTCACGCAGTTGGGGTTCATGCAGCGGGCGAGCCTGGTGATGGTCGCGGGCGGCCTGAGCACGTACTTCTTGTCCACCTCGTAGTCGGTGATCCGCTTCACCGACATGCCGGGGCAGATGACCGAGATGTGCTCCAGCACGCGCTCGGGCAGGTGGCCGATCTGGAGCTTGATCATGTCCTTGTGGCCGAGCTTGGTGCTGACCAGGTTGAGGCCCAAGGTCACGGTGACGTTTTTCATTTCGGGGTAGGAACGGATGGTCACCAGCACCGGGATGCCCTTTCCGACCGGGATGTGGTCGATGACGATCCCGTTCTCGATCTTGGGGATGAGGAGGACCTTTTCTTCCTTGGTCATGGCATACCCCCGACAAGCTTGAGGAGGATCGCTTCCCGCATGATCACGCCGTTCCCCACCTGCCCGAAGTATCCGGCATAGGGGGTGCCGTCCACGTCGGGGTGGATCTCGTTGACCCGGGGGAGGGGGTGGAAGATCTTCAGGTGATCGGGTACCCCGGCCAGCATTTCGATGTCGATGCAGTAGGCGTCCTTGACCTTCTCGTAGTCGAGGAGGTCGGGGAACCGCTCCTTCTGGATGCGGGGCATGTAGACGACGTCGCAGGCTAGCGCCGCCTCTCGCAGATCGGTCGTCTCGAGGCAGGACAACCCGCGCGCCTTGATCTCGGCTTTCAGGTACTCGGGCAGCATCAAGCTGATCGGCGAGACCAGCGTGAAGGCGACCCCCTCGAACTTGATGAGCGCCTGGACCAGCGAGTGCACGGTCCGCGAGTACTTGAGGTCGCCCGCCAGCGCGATCTTGAGTCCGTCGATGCGGGAGTAGCTCTTCTGGAGGGTGTACAGGTCGAGCAGCGTCTGGGTCGGATGCTGGTTGGTGCCGTCCCCCGCGTTGATCACCGGAATGCGGCTGATCTCGGCAGCCAGCCTCGCCGAGCCCTCCTTGGGGTGGCGGATGACGATGGCGTCGGCGTACTGCTCCACCGTCAGGATGGTGTCTCGGAGCGACTCGCCCTTGGTTACGGAGGTGGTGGCGATCTCGGAGAAGCCGATCACGTTGCCGCCAAGCCTGTACATGGCCGACTCGAAGCTCAGACAGGTGCGGGTGCTCGGCTCGAAGAAGAGAGTCGCCAGCACCCGGCCACGCAGCCGCGTCACCTTCTCGCTTGCCGGCATCCCGTCCACCTGGGCCGCCAGCGCCAGCCAGCCCTGGATGTCCGAGAGCGTCAGGTCATCGACCGAGATGAGATCTTGCTTCATGGCACCTCCTGTCAGCTCCCTCGTCGATCGCGGACGGGATCGACCTCCGTCGCAGCCCGTTCGATTCCGGCGACCACCGCCCGGGGATCGGAGGCCTCGAGCAGGCTGCGGCCCACGATGATCTTCTGCTCCCGCACGAAGTCAAAAGCGGACACCCCGCCGCCTTGCCGCCCATATCCCGGCGAGTAGAACACGCAGGTCGGATCGAATGACACGCGGGACACCAGTTTCGAGAGCATCTCGGGCTTGGTCAAGGGGATGACGAACCGCCGCACCCCGAGGTCGTGGGCAACCCTGTAGATCGCCGTGACCGCCTCGTCGCTCAGAAACCCGCCCTGCGAGACCAGGTAGCTCGGGTGGGTCATGAGCCCCCCGACGATGACCTCGATCCGCCTGTCGCGCAGGGCCTCGACCCAGGATCGCAGGGTGAGCGGGCCCGCCTGGGGGAACAGGATCCCCTCGTCGATCCCGGCGGTGGCCAGGACGTCTGCGAAGAGCTCGCCGGTGTCCGGGATGTCGGTCGCCGCCTTCTGGTGGTCGTAGATCACCGGCTTGGGCGTGACCGTCCGGATGGCCTGGACCACCTGGCCAAGCCCGTGGCGAAGGCCCAGAGCGAAGCCCACCTTGAAGCCGTACATGAAGTCGATCTCGGCCACCGCCTCCACCAGCTTCATCGCCCGGTCGATCTCGAGGGTGTCCAGGGCGGCGACCAGTTGGGTGTTGACCTTCACGTAAGAGCCCTCCGAGGTATTGCCGCTCACTGCTGCAGGTAGAAGTCGCGCAGCCGGTTGGCGTTCGGGTCGCCTATTTCTGCGAGGTAGCGGATGAGGTCGGGCAGTGCGACGATCGCCTCGACCCGGAGCCGCCGCGAGTCGAAGGGCGCCAACCGGGTGGTGCGGTCCACCGCCACCAGCACCCCCTGGGCGGCGACGCCGAAGGTGGCCTCGATCCGCCTGGCCGCCTCCAGCTTGGTGCCTCCCGAGCTCAGCACGTCGTCCAGCATGACCAGGCGGTCGCCGGGTTGGGGCCGCCTGCCCACGAAGCTCCCTTTCTCTCCGTGGTCCTTCGGCTCCTTGCGGTCGTAGCAGATCGCCAGGTTGTGGCCCCTCTTCCTCCAGGTGGCGGTTGCCGCGATGGTCACCAGGACGATCCCCTTGTAGGCCGGGCCGAACAGCAGGTTGGCATCCGGGAAGCGATCGAGAAGGGCCGCCGCCAGGGTGTCGCCCAGCGCATCGAGGTGCTCGGCGGTCTTGACCTCGCCGAAGTCGATGAAGAACGGGCTGGCACTTCCCGCTTTCAGGATGAAGTCGCCGAAGCGGAGCGCTCCCGACTCGATCAACAGCTCGATGAAGCGGTTCTTCTCGTTCTCTGTCATGTGTCCTTATGCCTCTCGACCCTATCTCGGCGCCATGATCGGCGCGATCTCGTTGCCAGGAGTGTCGTCCACGAACTTCCCTTCCCGGTACTTGAGCCGCCCCCCCACGATGGTGGCCACGACGCTCCAGGCCCTCGGGGCGCTCCGGTAGGGATTGAAGCCCGCCCTCGTGATCGGTCTTCCCTCCACGGGACGGCCCCCCCGTACAGCTTCCTTCCGGACGAGCACCAGGTCGGCGGGAGCGCCATCGTTTAGGCAGCCGCGACCTTCCCCCAGCGAGTAGCAGCGGGCCGCGTTGCTGCACCCCAGCTCCAGCATCCGCTGGAACGAGAGGATCCCCCTGTCCACCAGGTCGAGGAGCAGCGGCATGAACCACTCGATGCCGGCGATCCCCGAAGGCGAGGTCGGCTCGTCTTCCCGCAGGTGGATGGGATGGGGCGCGTGGTCGGTGGAGACGAGGTCGATGGGGCCCTCGGCCAGCGCCTGGAGGATCCGCTCTCTGTCGGTGCTGCTGCGCAGCGGCGGGTTGACCTTGAGGCGACCGCCTTCGGCCAGATAGTCGTCCTGGGTGAAGGTCCAGTAGTGAGGGCAGGTTTCGGCCCAGACATCGAACCGTTCGTGCTTCATGCGGGCGATCCACTCCAGCTCCTCCACCGTCGAGATGTGGCAGATGACCAGGCGGGGTCGCTCAGTCGGGTCGAGGGAGCGCAGCGCCCGCTCGATCTTGGCCAGGGCCGAGGTGATGGCCGCCCGCGGGCGCCTGACGTGGTGAGGCAGCGGTCGGTCACCGGAAAGGAGCACCGTCTCATCCTCGGCATGGATCGAGACGACCCTGCGGGTGCGCAGGATGGCGGTGATCTGCTCGATGCTGCAGAGAGCCGGCAGTGTCGACGACCTGGCGAGGTAGAGCTTGGTGGAGACGATCCCGTCCGGCGGCGCCATGGCCAGTCTGGAGGAGGCATGAAGATGGAGACCCCAGTTGGTGAGGCAGTGTCTCTCGAAGGTCGCTCTCTTGCGCTGGAGCCGCCTGGCCGTGGTGCAGGGCGGGCGGTTGTTGGGCATGTCGAGCACGGTGGTGACGCCCCCCGCCAGTGCCGCACGCGAGCCGTTTTTCACCCCTTCCTTGTACCGCTCCCCCGGCTGGCGGAAATGCACATGGGCATCGACCAGGCCCGGGAGGACGAGCAGTCCTGCGGCATCCAGCACCTTCTCGTCGCTCGGCAGCCGGTCTTCGGGACCGGCGGGTTCATCGTCCGGCCTCAGCTCGATGCGACCATCGGCCAGTCGAATCCTGCCGGTCCACTCCCTACCGCCGGGGTCTATCCATGTCGCGTGATCGAGTAGCACCGCCCATTACTCCCATTCGATGGTACCAGAAGGCTTGCGGGTGAGAGTGAAAAAAAGCGAGTGACCTCCGACACGATGGTCACTGCGTCTCTTGACGATGATGAGCAATCACACCGTTTACGAGACGTGTTGTTGACAGGAAGGAAAGTACCACGTATCCAGACGGTCGATGTGGATCGGGCCTCGGTGGTCGGGAGGGATCGCCAGCCGATTGCGGATAACAGAGTGTTGTCTCCACCAAAACAAACGGAGGAACCGTACATGAAGATGAAGTTGCTCGCACTGTTGGTCATCAGCCTGTTTCTGGTGTCGTGTAGCAAGAGCAAGAAGGAGGAAGGTCAGGACTGCACCTCCAACGATGACTGCCTGAGCGGTATCTGCCTCAACATAGCAGAAGTCGAAGACTCTTGCTCCGGGATGGTCTGTGTGAAGGCCTGCCAGAACGAAGCCGATTGTACCCTCGAAGAACGTCCGGATTGTGAGGGCATCAGCGGTGACCGGCGGGTCTGCCTGTACCGGTCCTGGGAGGCACGGTTCTGCGGTGGAAACTGAGTCCTCTCCCCCCAACTAGCGCCCGTCCTCGCCCTTGCCTTTCAATACTCGCCAGTTGCGCACACAGAGCAGATGAGCGAACCTCTCGGCTTCATGGGATGCGCCATCGATCCGTCCGGCCACCCTTGATCAAATCGCTTCCAGGTGAGATGGTTATATGCGCCTCACCTTCCCGAATTATGTGGTCTCTCGGGATGGTTTGAACCATGGGCAGGTGAGTGCTGTTGTCCAAAATTGGAGATGGCCATGAATTCGATGCGATGGTTGGTCCTGGTTCTGCTCGCCCACACGTTCGCCCCCGGTTTTTTGGGGTGTTCCTCCGACACCGGGGAGCACTCCAGCCACGCTCTGGACGCGGGCCAGGAGGACGGCACCATCCGGGATCTCACCAGAGACGTCCCGGATTCGAGCTCTCAGAGCACGGACAGCCAGCTCTCCGACAGCTCCACCAGTGGAGAGGATGCCACCGGAGATGGATCGGACGAGCTGGTGGACGGTGGTGCACAGGACCCGTCGATCGACCCGTACCCCGACCTGGAGGGTCCCTGCGGGTACGGCAACGTCGAGGGACGGGTCTGTTCGCCGTCCGAGAACGTCTGGATTGCCGGTGCGCGCGTCTATGTCGAGACCCTCGACTGTGACGGCAACCCGGTGTTGATCGAGACCACCTCCGATGACGGGGGTCATTTCCTGTTGGAGCATGTCCCGTCCGGTTGGCAGACGATCAAGGTGGAGCGCGGGTCCTACTACACCCAGGTCGATACGCTCGTCCTGGCCGACACCACGGTCTCGGTGAGCCTGGACGACAAGCTCTGCTTCGACGCCGATTCTGCTCGTCTGGCCGTGGTGAGCGGTGACTACGACAGCATCCAGGAGATCTTGGGCCGGCTCGGTCTGCAGTACGACCTGTTCAACGGGACCACCTGGTATCTCGATTCCTTCATGCTGGCGCAAGCTTCCTTCATGAGGGATCTGCTTCTCAATTCGACGGCGCTCAACGGGTACGACGTCCTGTTCTTGAACTGTGGCGAGTACTTCATGGACATCCGCGCCGAGGGTCTCTGGTACAGCGTCATCACCAACCTGCGCGGCTTCGTCCAGAATGGCGGCTCCATCTACGCCTCCGACTGGACCTATCTCTTCCTCGAGTCGGCCTACCCCGACGCCATCGACTTCCACGGCGACGACATGGACGACTGGAGCGTCTTGACCGGGGACATGCTGGAGCACGTGTCCGCCACCATCGTAGACAGCGATATGGCTGCCCATCTCGGCCAGAGCACCATCGACCTGGAGTTTCCCGACGAGTTCTGGGCCGTGGTCGATGGGGTAGGTGCGGGAACCACCATCCACATCCAGGGCACGGTGTCCGCCGCCTCGGTGGCCGTTCCCGACTCCCCCTTGCTGGTCTCTTTCCAGCCAGAATCTTCCGACTCCCGCATCGCCTTCACCTCCTTCCACAACCACCAGCAGCTCGCCGCCGAGATCGAGAGGATCCTGTACTACCTGGTGTTCATGCTGTGAGCAGGTAGAGTGCCCGCGGGCCTCTCGGGAGATCTGGTTGGATCCTGTACTACCTGGTGTTCATGCTGTAGGCAGGGGACCGTTGACCGGCTGGATGCGACCTCTTGGAGTCAGGCCGCCGGTTGATCGGAGTCATCGCCGACCAGGCGTCGTGCGACGCCTGGACCTCCTGCGAAAAGCCAAACCGGCCAGGATGGCCAGGACGAATACCAGTCGGCATTGCCCACCCTGGGCCGTCACATCGCACCGGCAGCCCTCATCCGAAGGCCGCTCCGCAGTTCCGCCACCTTCGATGATGCCATCGATCTGCAGGTCATCCAGGATGGGCGGTTCGTCCTCCAGGTCGGTGGAGGGCTCTTCTTCGGGCTCGGCGCTGGGGTCGGCCACGATATCGGTGGCCTGGTCGTCGCCGACATCCGGAGGGAGGTCGGCCGGCGTATCCGGCGCCACGTCAAGACCCAAGTCGGCGATCGCGTCAACGCCCGCGTCCAGCACCGGCTCGGCGGCGTCCGGTCCGACATCCTCCGGCACCTCGACCGTTGCGTCGCCCGAGCCCAAGGCATCGAGGATCTCTTCGAGGAGCGCTGCCACCTCGTTGCGATGGGTATGCAGCAGCCTCGGGTCCTGGGTGTAGTCCACCCGCGAGGCGAAGATCGATTCGGGAATGTCCAAGAGCTCCCGCGCTCGAGCGACCAGCCTCGAGTTGAGCTCCTCTGATTGGAGCCGATCGGCCGCCTCGTCGAGCATCCAGAAGTACTCGTAGTCCTCGATGCCCTCCCGCAGCAGCTCCCAGCGGATGGAAGGCACCGGTCCTTCGATGCGTTCCTCGCCGTCCGCCCAGTCGCGGGGCGGATACAGCAGGCGCCCGTCGCCGTTTCCCCATATCCCGACCGTTCCGTCGCGGTAGTAGTAGCTTTGTGGGTCCTGCCAGGGGTCCTGGTAGTTGGGGGGTGGATTGACCAGGTCGTTGGTCCAGTAGGTGGTTTCCCAGTACAAGGACCCCTCGATCAGGTTCTGCCAGGCCATCCAGAAGCGGATCCGGTGCTCGATGCCGGGATGGTCGATGAAGTTGTTGGGGTAGGGCGCTTTCGGCCCGCAACAGACATACCACCACACCGCTTCGCCGGCAGCCTGGCGCTCCCGAGCCCAATCCCATTCGTAGAAGCTGATCAACGGGACCCAGACGTCCACCGAGCCCTCCAGCTCCGGGTAGTAGTGCTTGGTCAACAGCCGCCTCAGGTTGGGCGCACCCTCGTGGATCAGCGCCATCCCCTGGATGACCCATTCGAACTGCTCCTCGTGCGGTTCATCGAAGGGGTAAGCCAAGGCCAGCGACAGCCATCCCTCGTCCTCGAGATGATCCGACAGGATTCCCAGGATACGGACATAGAGCTGCTCGAACGCCTCGGTCTCCCAGTCGAAACCGAGCAGTCGGGAGGTGTACAGACCGGCCCCGTCGGAGACGGGGAAGTTGGGCAGGTGGATGCGGAACGAATCGAGCCCCAGCTCCTCGAACGCGTAGGTCGCGGCGCTGTCGAAGGCCGCAAAATCGGCGACGATCTCGACCTCGTCAATCGGCATGTCGAAGTCACCGTTGGGAACCAGGTTCTCGGCGCTCAGAACCCCCCCGAAACGGATGTCGTCGAACCAGGCGGTGCCGACCAGCTCACCGCTCTCGGTCCATCGGCGGGCATACAGGCTGATCCGCACCGCCTCGGCGTTGGCAGAAAACTCGGTGTGGGGGACCGAAAACGACTCCGCCTGCCAGGTGCCGTCCCCGGTGCCGACCAGGTCGATGTTGAAATGGGGGATCCAGTGGTCGCCACTGTCGTACTGGCTGATGGAGACGAGGTAGTCGTTGTCGTCTCCGCTCGACCCCGTCTTGGCTCGCCAGGAGATCGCGTAGTCGGCGCCGGTGTCGATGGGGATCGCCAGAGAGCTGGTCACAGCGATGGGCGCGTCATCCCGTTCGTCGACGACTTCGAGGATGCGGTTCTCGGTGGCGCTCTCCGCCTCGAGCACGATGTGGGTATCGGGATCCAGCCAGTTCCAGTTGGGATATGAGAATCGATACCAGTCGTCGCCAAAGGGGTTGTAGGTGTTGATCCGGTGCGCATCGAACTCCTGCAGGTAGAGGCGGAGCACCTCGCGCCGTTTGTTCCGGTCTCCTCCCAGGTTGTGATAGCGATCGATCAGGCTAATTCGCAGGCCATAGGCGGTTCCGAAATGCCGTTCGTCGGGCATGTCGAAGTCCCACACCTTGAGCCGAAGAGGAACCTCGATCTCGTCCCCTGATTCGAACACCAGGCCGAGGTCGCCCGTATAGTCGCCCGCCGGTATCCCCGCAGGCACCTCGATCGTGAACCACAACGGCTGCTGTCTCCCGCCCTCCAAAGACAACGGCAGCTCGAGCAACGGCAGCGGATCGGGCCGCCAACCGGTGTAGGAGGCGTAGTCGGTCGGCTGGGTGACCTCCACGTAGGCCACTTCGCGGACCGTGAAGGCCGAGCTGTCGATGAGGGTGCTGTCGGGGCCGACCAGCTGTGGAACTCGGACGTTTGTCAGAGCCTCCTGGCGCACCTCGTCCGCCGGGGCTAGTACCAGCTGGAACGGCTCTACCTCTCCGCGAGCGGCGTAGATGTGCACCTGGGGTGAAACGACGGGGGACGGGTCGAGCACGTCATCTGGCCCCACCTTCTGCTCTACGGGAGAATGCCACAGGCGAACCGGGCCGATCGGTTCGATCCAGCTTCCGATCATCGCTTCCACCTCGGACCTCGCTTCGAACCGCACGTCATCGAACCAGGCGGTCCCCATCAGCTCGCCTTCGGGGGTCCAGACCACCGGTCTCACGGTGACCCGGATCGAGTCGGCATCCTGGTGGAAGGCCCGGATGATTCGATGAAACCGGGTCCAGCCGGTCCCGGTCGGAACGCCAAAGTCGATGTTGTTGCCCGAGATCCAGGTGCCTTCGTCGTACTGGGCGATCGAGACGTGGGCCTCCTGTCCCTCCTCGGTACCCCGCGACCACAGCTCCAGGTCGTAGGATGTCTGGTGGGAGATCGGGATCAGATCGAGGGTTCGCGCCCAGAGGCTGGCCGTGGGGGAGTCATCGATGACCTCCAGGCAGGCGAGCCCGCCGTGGGGGTTTTCCGTGACCACCTCCCCGTGCTCCCAGCCGTCGTGACCATTCTCAAAATCGCCGTTGGGGACCAGGTTCTGGGCGCTCAAGGCGACAGGCATCAGCAGCGAGAGGGACAGCAAAGAAAGGACAAAGACGGCTCCAGCTTTCATGGTCGTGCTCCCTCTCGAGGCGGCGATTCCCCGAGGTAACGAAATGTCTATACTTTCATTTATAGGTGGCAGGTGAGGACGGATGCAAATCGAGCTGGAGATCAGGTGCTGATCTTGTGCATGCTGCCTGCTGATCTCGTCGAACCGCCGCAGCAGAAGGGCGTTGACCGTTCCGGCGCCGAAGACCTGGCGATGCTCTTCCCGCTTGTTCGAGTAGTCCTTGATGCCCTTTGTCTCGTGGCGGATTTTCGCCGATGTCCTGAGATGCCTCGATAGCCTGGACGAGATCGAGATAGTCACTCTGGATAGCAAACACTTAGCCGTCCGGAGTGCGGTGGAGGGGTGGTGTGGTAGGGCGTGCCAGGCTGCAGGAGTGGCTCTGCCGCAGATCCTGCGCCAGAAGGTCACGAGCATGGTGCAGAAAAAGCGATCGTAATCTCACCGGTCGGGCCACGTGCTGGTTTAGGGATAACCGGCGCTGCTTCAGCGCTTCGTCCATGGAGTTGTCGATCGCGCCTCCAGCCGAGAAGAAGGGCACTGCCAGTTGTAACGCGCCACTTTTAAAACGCGTGGCAGGAGGAGTGGAACGAGGAGGAAACCGCCATGTAAAAAAGTAGACAAGGTTACACATCGCTTGACAGATCTTTGAAAACAGGAACAACATCACCCCATATTGGAGTCTCTGGTCAGGTGAGCAAAAAATGGGAAAAACCCCCGATTTGAGAACAGTACCGGAGTATCTGTCGTTCTGGGCTGAAGAGACCCCGGACAACCTCGCGTACACGTTCATCGGAGACGACGGCCAAGAGACCGGACGTCGGACCTACGCCCAGCTGGATCGGCGAAGTCGAGCCGTGGCCGTGGCGTTGAGTGCCAGTGTGCGGTCTGGAGAGCGGGTACTTCTCGTCATCGAGCCCGGAATCGGTTTCATGGAGGCCTATCTGGGCTGCCTGTACGCAGGGATCATCGCGGTGCCGACCTATCCCCCCGACCCAGCCCGTCTGGCCCAGTCGATTCCTCGGCTGCGGGGGATTGCGGAGGATTGTCGGCCCAGCATGGTTCTGGTTTCGGAGATGATCCAAATGTTCGCGGGGGCGGTTCGGGATCAGCTAGGCGAACTGGGAGAGAAGCCCTGGCTGCCGGTCGAATCGATCTCGACGAGCCTGGCCGACAGCTACGTGCCCATACCCATCGATCCCGCTTCCACGGCTTTTCTCCAGTACACCTCGGGTTCGACGGGCACTCCCAAGGGGGTGATGATCAGTCACGCCAACCTGGTGCACAACACGTGCTACCAGTACGAGACACTAGGCCCCGAAAAATTTCGGGTGGGCATGAGCTGGGCACCGCCTTACCACGACATGGGGCTCATCGGGACAGGATTGATCTTCTGGGTGACAGGCGGCCACACTGTGCACATGTCTCCAGCCACCTTCTTGCGCCAGCCCGTTCGCTGGCTAGAGGTCCTGCACACCTTTCGGGCTACCTCCACCTTCGTACCGCCGTTCGCGCTGGAATACACGCTTCGCAAGGTGCCCGTCGAGCAGCGGGCCACCTTTGACTTGAGCGAGCTGCAGCTTTTGGGATCAGGGGGCGAGCCGGTCCCGGCCGAAGCTGCGGAAGCCTTCCAGGCAGGGTTCCAGGTTTCGAAGCTGGGTATACCGGTGTCACCAGGGTACGGTCTGGCCGAGAACACGGTGTTCCTTTGTGGCCACGACCCGGCCAAGGGGAGTCCAGGTCGCTGCTTCGATGCCGAGTCGTTGGCTGCAAATCGATTGGTTCCGGCCGACAGGAACGCCCCCAACACCACCTGGTTGTGCAGCAACGGATGGATTGGCTATGGGGTGGACTTGGCCATCGTGGAGCCGACCTCGGGCCAGATCTGTCCCGAAGGGACCATCGGAGAGCTGTGGATACGAAGTGGTTCGGTAGCTCAGGGATACTGGCGCCGACCGGAGGAGAGCCAGCAGACCTTTCAGGCCGTGCTCGCCGCCGATGGGGAAACGTACCTGAGAACCGGCGATCTGGCTGGAATCTTGAGGGGAGAGCTGTTCATCGCGGGGCGCATCAAAGACGTCATCATTGTTCGAGGCCGCAACCACTATCCCAATGATATCGAACGGACCATCGAAGCGGCCCATCCGAATCTCCGCCCGGGGTCTTGCGCGGTGTTCATGGATTCGGAAGGTGAGGTGGTGGCTGTTGCTGAGCTGCGCAAACCCGGAGACAAGGCCGTCGCGGATCTCGTCCACACGCGGATCTTGGCTGCGGTCGCTCAGAACCACGGTATTCACCTGGCCGACGTGGCGCTCATCGAGCCCAGGACGCTGCCCAAGGCGCTCAACGGCAAGCTGGCTCGACAAGAGGCGCGAAAGGCCTATCTGTCGGGTGAGCTGCACCGGATGGACAACGGCTTGGCGATCAAGGCGGCGACCATGGCGGTCCCGGTGGGAGGGTCAAGCCCGACGACCGAGGCCTATCCGGATGGATTGCGCTTTCTGGCGGAACGCCTGCGAGCATATATCGGCCAGGTTCCAGACTTCGATCAGCCCTGCTCCTCCTTCGGTCTCGATTCCATCCAAGCCTTCCAGCTGGCCAGCGATATCGAAGAGCACCTGGGGTTGGTCATCATGCCGCAGATGTTCATCGGAGAGCACACCTGGAGGGAGGCCCTGACCAGCGCCACTCGGAACCTGATCGACACCCGGACGACGGAGGAGATGGTGGCTATCAGCAAGGCGATGCCAGCCACTCGGATGCAGACCTGGATGATGCAGGTGCACGAGGCGGTGCCTGGTAGCCATGTGCTTAGCGGGGCCTGGTATCTCCACCAGCGCATTCCCGTGGACTATATCGAGCGCGCTCTTCGCTTGCTGGTAGAACAGCGCCAGATCCTTCGCACGGGATTCCGTCTGGGCAAAGCACGGTGTGAGCCTGAGTGTGGCCGTATTTTGGGATACTGCGAGCTCGATGCATCGGCCACTGTAGAGCTCACGGTGATCGAAGGGGCCGAGTGGAGCGCCGAGGAGCTCCAGAGATGGCTCGAGAAGATGGCGAACTATCGCTTCGTCCTGGACCGCCCCCCGCTGTTCGAGGCTTGTCTGATACGGCGCGGGAAAGAACGAGATGTGTTCTTCTTGGCGGTCCATCACATCCTGGCGGATGAGTGGACGATGATGCGGCTGGTGGGTGAGCTCGGTCAGCTCGTCAAAGCAGGCGAGCTAGGTGAGCTGCCTGTGCAGCCCGCAGACGATAGCCTGTGGAGCTTTGCTGAAGAAGAGCGCCAATGGCTGGACAGCCCCTCCTTCATGCGGGCCATGTCCTACTGGCGGCGGACTCTGGCCGGTTCCCACCCCCTTCTGCCCCTGGGGAAAAAGGGGCCGACCGGGATGATGACCGACGAGCTGCATCGGTGGATCGATCCGGGAACCACGGCCCAATGGAGATCGAAGGCCCACTCCTATCGGGTCACGCTATTTTCGCTGTTGCTGGCCGGCTTCGCGCGGGCGTTGCATCGGGAGACGGGGTCCGGCGATCTGCTCATCGGCACCACCATCTCTCGGCGCAACCGGGCTCGCTACCGGGACCGGCTGGGCCCGCTGTTCAATCTGCTCCCAATGCGGATCGACTCCAATAGCCATCCGACCCTGGAGGGTTTGGCCAAGCATGCATTCAAGAGGGTGCAAGAAGCCATCGCCCAGTCGAGCATGCCCTTTGAGAATCTGATCAAGGAGCTGGGCCTGGTCTGCAATCGATGGGGGGTCCCCGGTCTGGGGCTGCAGGTCAACTTTACCTTTTACAGCGCCAGCACCCAGGTTGTCGGCAAAGAGCTGCCGTTTTTCAGTGGGGCAGAGCCCATTCCCATCGGTCGCAAGATCCGGGAGTACGACCTGTACCTGTTCATACGCGAAACCCACGACGGGTTGGTGTGCACGCTGCGATACAACGAGAGCTTGCTCACTTCAGGAGAAGCCCTGCGGATCCTCGAGGGGATAGAGCAGGTGGTGAACGCTTCCGAGACCATGCCCTGAATGGCTTCAGAGAGGAGCTTCTCGCTCGGAAGCGGTTTATGGCGATCCACGACGATGTCCACAATACAGACTCCCCGCATTCTTCTCTCTTCGGTCTACCGCCCTTTCGCAGTCGATAGCGACGACAGTCGGCGCATCAACATGTGCGCTGTTGGGTAAGGTGGCGTGGCACATCGAAGGTCAAGATCTTGCCATTCGCTTCCGCTGGAATCTTGTCTCCAGAAAATCAGCTGCTGGGAGTGACAGGAACCAACGACCGAGCGATTTCGATCATGTATCGAGTATCTTGCGCAACATCGCCGCCAGCTCCTTTCGCGTGAACGGCTTTTGCAGAAAATGGAGCCCCTCGTTCACGATGCCCTGGTGGACAATGACATTGGCTGGGTACCCCGACAAAAACAGGCAGCGCAGATCCGGAAACAAAGAAAGGAGGTTCTTGGCGAGGTCGCGGCCGTTCATCTCGGGCATCACGACATCCGTGATCAATAGGTGGATGGCTCCGACGTGCTGTCGAGCCAGGTGCAGAGCCTCTCCCGGGAGCGCGGCGGCGAGGACCGTGTAGCCCAGGTCTTCGAGGATGCGGACACCCAGCGCCAGTACGGACGGCTCGTCCTCGACGAGGAGGATGGTCTCCAGCCCTCGCTGCACGGTCGATTTCGAAGCGCTGGGCGTCGCTGTTTCTGCCTGCTGGTATCGAGGCAAGTAGACGTTGATGGCCGTCCCTCGTCCCGGCTCGCTGTTCACGGTGATGTGGCCGCCGTTCTGCTTGACGATGCCGTGGATCGTGGACAGACCGAGGCCGGTGCCCCTGCCCAGCTCCTTGGTCGTGAAGAACGGTTCGAATAGCCGCTCGACCGTGGACCGATCCATGCCACAACCGTCATCGCTCACGGAGAGCATCACGTACTCGCCCGGGATGGCGTCGGTGTGGCTGGAGCAGTACTCCTCGTCCAGGACGCAACTTTCGGTCTTCACGGTGATGCGGCCCGTGTCGGTGATGGCGTCTCGGGCGTTGACGCAGAGGTTCACCACGATCTGGTTCACCTGGGCCGGATCCATGTAGACCGGTCCGATCTGCTCTCCCGGAGCCCAGACGAGATCGATATCCTCCCCGACGACCCGTCGGAGCATCTTGAGCATTTGGCTGACGATCTGGTTCGGGTCGAGCACCTTGGGGACGATGGTCTGCTTTCGCGCGAAGGACAGGAGCTGCTTGGTGAGCTCGGCGGAGCGCTCGGCGGCCTTCCGGATCTCCCACAGGTCGGCCACCAGGGGGCTTGTCGGGTCTACCTGGTCCAGGGCGAAGTCGGTGTACCCGAGAATCGCGCCCAGCATGTTGTTGAAGTCGTGCGCCACGCCGCCAGCCAGACGACCCACGGCCTCCATCTTCTGTGCCTGGACCAGCTGGCCCTGGAGCTTTTCCCGCTCGAGCTCCGCCAGCTTGCGATCGGTGATGTCGGTATGGACGCCCACCATGCGGATCGGCCGGTTGAGGGAGTCCCGGGCCACCACCTTGCCGCGGCTCATGATCCAGCGCCAGCCGCCCGATTTCTCGAGCATCCGAATTTCGATGACATAGCCCTGGTTGCTGGCGATCTTCTCGTTGATTTCGGCCTCGGCCCGCTCGAGATCCTCTGGGTGCAACAGGCTTCTCCAGGCCGCGTAGCTCTGGGGAAACTCGTAGGGTTCGTAGCCCAGCATGGTGTAGTAGCCCGGGCTGAAAACCGCCTTACCGGTCAGGAGATTCCAGTCCCAGATGCCGTCATTGACGGCCTCCAACGTGAGCCGGAGGCGCTCCTCGCTTTGACGCAGCAGCTCCTGGGCCCTCTTGCGCTCGCTGATGTCCTGGTGGAATCCCAGGTATTGAGCTTTCCCATCGATCTGGACAACCCGGCAGGATACGTTGAGGAAAAAGGTGTGACCGTCCTTGTGGTAATGCTCGACATCGAAGTTCATCGATTCGCCCTCCCCCAGACGCCGCAATCGCTCGGGCGCCAGCAGAGCGGTCTCGGGCGCATCCAGATCCTCGAGCCGGACATGCTGCATCTCTTCCGGGCTCGCGTAGCCGTGCATCCGGGCGAAGGTCTTGTTCACCGTCAACACCGACCCGTCGAACGGCATGGTGACGATCCCTTCGGCGGCTTCATCGAAGATGGTCCGGTATTTCTCCTCGCTCGCCCGCAGCGCCTCCTCAGCACGCCTTCGCTCGGTGATGTCCTGCACAATGCCCACGGAGCGAGCCACCTCGCCGGCCTCGTTGCGTTCATGGATACACCGCTCCTGCACGAAGCGGATCTCCCCGGTATGTCTGCGGACGATGCGGTGTTCGATCTCGTAGGTGTCGGTTCCCTCTCGCAGGGAAGAGGTATAGGCCTCATCCACGGCCAGCCGGTCCTTGGGATGAACGGCTTCGAGAAAACCCTTGGGGGTCACGGCAAATTCCTGCGGATCGAGGCCGAAGATGCGATAGACCTCATCGGACCAGGTCAACCGGTCGGCACCCAGGTCCAGCGTCCAGCTTCCGATGTGGGCCATCTCCTGGATTTGAGTTAGCAGCTTCTCGGTTTGGGCCACCCTCCGCAGAAGCTCCTGGTTCTCCATGACCAGCCGTTCATTCTCATCCGACACGACCATCACCACCTCCGTCCTCTCTGTCTTTCCTC
This sequence comes from Bradymonadales bacterium, assembly GCA_016931535.1. Taxonomy (GTDB): domain Bacteria; phylum Myxococcota_A; class Bradymonadia; order JAFGEP01; family JAFGEP01; genus JAFGEP01. Next base: position 2,352 of record JAFGEP010000040.1, on the reverse strand, counting down.
ACCAAAGATTGCCCAACCTTTGTGAAACCGATGAAGCCCCCCAAGACGTCTCCTGGTTGTGTCTGCAGCCAGTCTATCCCGTTTCAGAATATTTTTGTCGCTGTTTCTTGCTCGCCGGCCAAAATTGTAGTCCATGCTTGGCCAGACCGAGCAACGTTCTCTACCTGTCGGAGGACAGCAGTGCTGTGGCCCGAGCTCGAGACGAGCCGTCCGCAGCTCGGCCATCTCTCCAGTCTTTCCGGTTGTTTTTTTCCATCTTTCGATCGCCTATCATCTTTGGGTGGGCACCGCCCGGATCTTTACGGCTGGCTGACAACAGCACTTGGCCTTCATCAGCCGGGCGGCAAGGGAGTCAACGGCCCGATGAAGAGGCCAAAACACAGCCTTCCGACCATTCCATGGCCTAATATCTGGATGGTTGCCCCCTGCATCGCTGTCGCACTCTCCCTTTATCCAGGGCCGAACGCCGCCGCACAGCCGACTGTCCAGGTGACCGTCTACCCGCACGGAGACCGCCATCCCATTTCTCCTCTGATCTACGGCGTCAACTACCGGGACAACATCGACCTGTTCATCCCCTTCCACATCTCCTATCCGCTGGTACGCTGGGGGGGCAATCATACAACCCGCTACTCCTGGGAAGACGACATCGCCAATCGGGCCAAGGATTGGTACTTCCTGAACGACCCCTACGTGAACCAGAACCCGGACATCCTCCCCGACGGCTCCCTGGTCGATCGCGTCATCGAGGATGTGCTCGCCATGGGAGGAGAGTTCCTCCTGACCACGCCGATCATCGGCTGGACGCCCCTGGACCGAGAGCCCCGCTGGGGATTCTCGGTGATCAAGTATGGACCGCAACAGCAGACCGACCCCTATCACCCCGATGCTGGCAACGGGATCAAGGTCGACGGCACCTTCCTCACCGGCAACGAGCCTGCTGACACCTCTCGGGCCATCGATGCGACCTTCACCACCGGCTGGCTCAATCACCTCGCCGACACCTTTGGTGAGCCCATCGAGGGGGGGGTGCGGTTCTATGCTCTCGACAACGAACCGATGCTCTGGCACCGGACCCACCGGGACGTTCACCCCGATCCCGTGACCTACGATGAGCTCTGGGATCGCACCGTCCAGTACGCCTTGGCTATCAAGGATTACGATCCCGACGCGCTGGTGCTGGGTCCGGTTGTGTGGGGCTGGTGCGCCTACTTCAGCTCGGCGGCGGACCATGTGCTCGAAAACCAGTACCCCCAGATTGGAGGGTGTGGCTGGGGACCTGACCGCCAGGCCCACGACAACACTCCTCTTTTAGCCTGGTATCTCCAGCAGATCTGCGACTACGAGGCGGAGCACGGTGTGCTCCTGGTCGACATTCTCGCTATTCATTACTACCCCGAAGGTATCGCTTTCTCCCAGGAAGGAGACAGCGGTCTCAACGATCGCCGCCTCCGTTCCGTCCGCAGCCTCAACGACCCGACTTACTACGACGAGTCCTGGATCGCCCAACCGATCAACCTCATCCCCAGGTTCCAGAGCACGATCGCCGAAAACTGCCCGGGGCTCGGGCTTGCCATCACGGAGTACAACTGGGGCGACGACTACGGGGCTTCCAGCGCCCTGGCTCAAGCCGAGGTGCTGGCGATCTTCGGTCAGGAGGGGCTCGATCTAGCCACCCGGTGGCTGGTCCCCAAGCTGGATACCTACGTCGAAGATGCTTTCCTGCTCTACCTGGACTACGACGGAACGGGCTCCCGGATCGAGGGTGACTCGGTGGAGGCGATCTCTGCTAACGAGATCGACCTGCCGGCCTACGCCATCGCCGATGACCAGGGGACAGTCTACACCTTGCTGTTCAACAAGACCTGGCAGACCACAATCGCCGTGGTGAGCTCCTCGACCTCTCTGGCTGGGGATGTCCAGGTGTTCGGCTTCGACGCGACGAACCGGCTGGCCCCTCGCACAACGGTCCAGGCCCACTCCGGGACCTTCACCGTCACGCTGCCGCCCCGCTCGGCGACGCTGGCGGTGGCCACCGAGGGGACCACTGAGCCTGAGGACGACGACCCGCTCGACTTCCCCCCCGATGACGACGGCGACCTCGATGCCTCCGACGCAGGTTACGATCTGGATGCCGATGACGGCAACGTCGATGAGCCGGACCTGGAGCCCGATCTGGAGCCGGACCTGGAGCCCGATCTGGAGCCAGACCTGGAGCCCGATCTGGAGCCAGACCTGGAGCCGGAGCCGGACCTGGAGACCGATCTGGAGCCGGAGCCGGACCTGGAGCCGGAGCCGGACCTGGAGCCGGAGCCGGACCTGGAGCCGGAGCCGGACCTGGAGCCGGAGCCG
>JAFGEP010000039.1 GCA_016931535.1 Bradymonadales bacterium | reverse complement strand
TCCCCCGGGCGCTGCCTCGGGGGCGGAGGGTTGGCCACAGGCCAGAGTCGCCCCCTCCGCCCGCTACGCGGGCACCTCCCCCGGGCGTTGCCTCGGGGGAGGATCGCCGGTGGGTGGCGGAGTCTCGGAGGCGAGGGGAAAGGCCCAGGCGATGCGCTTGGTTTCCCTTGCATCGGTGCCCTCACCCCAGTCTCCTCAGACTTCTCCCGATCAGCCGGCTCACCAGGGATCTCTTCCGGGGACGTTCCTTTGGTTGCCGGTCTCCCTCAGGCAGAGAGAGCGGGCCCAACGCGTAGCGGATCGAGGACAACCCCTGGATCGATTCTCGAGCGCCCGGAGGCGCATCGCCAAGTCCGCTAAAGGCCAGACCGGGACCTCGAAACATCCACCCCATTCCTTGCAGGGCCGACCGAAGGGTGGAAAATCGCGGTTCACTTGCCTTCTCGCCCTTCCTCCTTGCGGCCACCAGCTCCTCGAGTTCCCGTACCAGGTCGGTCGGGGGCCGATCGGGACCCACCGTCCGCAGCAGCTCTCGGAGCAACAGCTCGTGGCCAAGCTCCTGAGCCACCTCGGGGCGCAAAAGGGACCTCTCGAACCGCTCCGTCTCCTCGACGTTCAGCTCGCCATCCAGGTAGCGCGCGGCCAGGTCATCGACCTCTGCCATTTCGTCCGCAGCTCCGGCCGGAAAAGTCGTGCCTTTGGTTTTCTCGTGCGACCCGCTCACGCCGCTCCCTCCCTCAACACGCCGGACAGGATCTGGCGGAGTGCCTTTCGAGCCCTGAAGATCCTGGTTTTCACCGTGTTGACCGGCATTCCGGTGACCTCGGCGACCTCCGCATCGGATAACCCCTCGCGGTAGCGAAGGAGCAACAGCCCCCGATCTTGGGCCGACAGACGGTTCAGCGCTTCGACCAGGTACTCATGGGACTCCTTCCGGAACGCCTCCGCTTCCGGGTCGATCGACGTCACATCCTGAAGCACGGCGGCCTCTTCCGGCGGATCTGGCTCCTGCGCCTTCTCCTTTGCCCTTTCCAGGCGGCGCAGGCTGGCGTTGTAGGTGATGCGCCCGATCCAGGGGGCCAGCGGCCTCGTCGGGTCGTAACTCTCCAACGACCGATGTACTCTCAAGAAGACCTCCTGGCTCACGTCGCTCGCCTCTGTCGCATCGCCGGCCATGCGCAGGGACAACCGGTAGACCAGCGGAGAGAAGCGCCGTACCAGCTCGCGCCAGGCAACCGGCTCGTTCCGCCTGCATCTCCTGACCAGCTCTGCATCGGACCAGCTCTCCACCTGGGTCCCTCACTCGACTGTCCGCATGTACCTATCCGTCCATGCCCGTTTTGGTTTCAGGACATTCTACCGCATCGACAAACAGAGGCCACCAGCAGTCACCTGAGGAGGCCACCCCGAGCGGACCCCTTTTTCTCACCCCTCTGTCACCCGTCACGGGGTGCTGAAGTCTGGGCATTTGGGTGGGGAGAGATCCAGGAAACGATGGTTCTTACGGTTGGCAGACCGTTCCGGCCGAAGACTCAGGCCAGCTTGATCTCCTCGATGAAGTCGGCCGGACGTTCCAGGATGTACCATCCTTTATGGAGGGACACCTGGCGGAAGGCGTCGTTGGGGTAGACGCTCCAGATGACCGGGTCGGCCAGCTCGAGCATCCAGCGGTCGAGCGGTCCGTTTCCTGCCGCAAAGGGGATCGGCCGGTCCCCCCAGAGAAACCGCACCTTCTCGGCCTTGCCCTCGTCGGCGCAGGAGATCCCGGTGTAGTTGCCGGTGATCACCCCCTTGGCGTCCACCTCGAAGTCCATCCCCACGATCTCGTGCACCGGCAGGAAATCCCTGAGGGGGAGCATGGTGTCGGTGGGAGAGCCGGTCACCACCCAGATGGTGTAGTTCCGCTCCGCCAGCCAGTACAAGGCCTCCAGCACCTCGACGATCCAGGTGCGGTGAGAGTGGTTCTTCCACCAGTTCCAGATGTGCCGGTGCATCTCCTGCACGGTCAACCCCGCGTAGAACCGCAGCAGGTACTGGCATCCCGCGGCATGATCCTGCCGGTAAATGCGGATGTACTCCTCCCAGCTGGCATCCTTACTGGTGTGGCCGTTTTCGATGAACCACAGGGTGGAATCGTCGGCGACATCGTTTCGCCACAAGGTCCCGTCCGCATCGAAGATGGCCAGCGCGCCGGTTCCATCCTGCGGAAGCGCTTTGACGAAGTCGGGAAGGAGATGGGGTTGTCGCGGGGGAAGATTGTAGTTTTCCATACGGTGTGCTCTCCGGTTACCCTTGGCGTTCACCCGCTGACCCTGATTTCTGCCAATGAAATCAGTTGGTTAGCGGGTACCACCATAGCACGGTTCCGGTGGCCATGCCAGATGTCTGGTTGGGGTGAAGGAGGAAATGAAGGGTCTCGACCTCCGGGTTTCGGTAAGACACGGCAGCGAGGTGCGAACGGCCATCGGTATTGTCTGACGGACGGGAACAGGGACCCAGGACGAAAAACTGGGAACTGTTCTCTACCGCCTTGATCCGTTATGTTGGAGATCTTGGTGGGGGAGGTGCTTGCGCAATCTTGGGATCATCCTGCACACCAAGCTGAAGCCGTTGAGATGTTCGATCTTTTGCTGGGTCTGCCATGTCGTCAATAGGTGCCGGTACCCGGATGATGCTGATCGCGACGTGTTGTGTCGCCGCATCCATTCTGGGGGCCTGTCTGACCGATTTTGGCAGCGGCTCCAGCTCCAGCAACTACATGCTGTGCAACCCGCAATTCGCCGAAGAGAGCCCCTGCGCCCCCGAGTGTGACGCCAGCTCGGTGGTCATCATCGACGGGATCAACTACTGCACCTCGACCTGCGGCCCCAACGGGGAATGCCAGGTCGGTCACGTATGCGTCATGTTCGGCATGTTCGACACGCCAAAGAGCGCCTGCCTGCCGCCCTGCCGGACGGGAGCAGACTGCCCGGACGGTTTTCTGGGTATCTGTGGGGCCGAGGGGGTCTGCGGATTGTAGCGGGCTGCCTCCATGTGAACGGCCCTATGCCCGATCCACTTTGAATGAACACTGTTTGGGCGAACCGCGGAGCACCGTCTCGAGCTCCGCCTCGGGGGAGGACGGCTCGGCCAGAGGATAGAGTCGCCCCCTCCGCCCGCTACGCGGGCACCTCCCCCGGGCTCCGCCTCGGGGGAGGATCCCGCCGAGGGGTGGCGGAGTCTCGGAGGTGAGGCGAAATGCCCAGGCGCCGCCCCGTGTAGTCAACGAAATCGTTTTGGGATATAGCCAGTGCGGTTGTCAGCTGTCGCCAGCCAGCAGTTTCAGCACCTCGGCGGCCGCGGCCAGCCCGAAGGCGGCCGTGACGCAGCCCGAGGAGCCCTCCACCGGCTTTTTCCGCGGCATCTCGCCGGTCGGGCCCGGCTCGTCATGGCGGGGTGCCGTGGGCTGGCAGCAGCGTGGCTCGGTCGTCATGACCGCCGGGACGCCGACGGGTTCGGTCAGCGGCCGCCCGTACTTGCGCCGGAGGATGTCGCGGACCTCGCGGGCCATCGGGTCGATCCGGGTCTTTGAGAGATCGACCACCTCGATCCGGGTGGGATCACGGCGAGTGGCCGCCCCCATGGTGGTCACGATGGGGATGCGACGAGTCAGGCATGTGTCGATCAGCAGCGCCTTGTCGGTCATCAGGTCGATGGCGTCGAGCACGCAGTCCGGACGATGGTCCAGGATCTCATCCGCCGATTGGCGATCGAAGCGTCGAACGATCGCCTCTACCTCCACCGGCGGCCAGATCGCCCTCAACCGGCTTGCCATGGCCATCGCCTTTGGCATGCCCATCGTCTCCGGCACGGCCTGGACCTGTCGGTTGAAGTCGGTGGGAGCGACCACATCGAAATCCACCAGGATGATCCTTCGAACCCCATTGCGGATCAGCATCTCCGCCGCCCAGGATCCGACCCCTCCCAGTCCCACCACCATCACCAGCCCGCGCCCGATCCGATCCATGGCCGGCGTTCCCAGCAGGTGGCGTGTGCGGTCGAAGAAACGGTCCGGCTCGATGCTGTGTAAGGTATCTCTGCTGGACATGAGTACCCTGCCTGGCGAGGTCAGCCATCCCAGTGCGCTTGGCTGTGTCGGTTCTGCCGACCATCGTCCGCCGAAAGCGGACGGTCTGGCATCTGCCAGACTAGCCCGACCCGCTGGCGGTTTGAACAGTCTTGCAACCCCATCGTGTGTGATGGGAGACCAATCATCTACCCCCCGGAAGGTGACATTGGCCGGTTTTGCCTCCACCTTGAGGCGGGGAGATGAATCATCTACCCCCCGGAAGGTGA
>JAFGEP010000038.1 GCA_016931535.1 Bradymonadales bacterium | reverse complement strand
GCTGTTCACGCACCCTCCCCACAGCTCTTCTTCCGGCTCCAGCCGATTCGAGGAGGCCCGTGGGGTTCTTCGAGGATCAAGTCTGCCTGGAGCGCAACGGGGCTTGTACAACCGTCCCCGCCACACTACATTCATAGGTTGTCTGTCCCATCCTCCCTCGACTGGAAACAGGACCTTGACCACACTTGCCGCCAATAACCTGTCCGAGCTCGTGGGGTACGCGCGGGAGGTGGTGCGCGAGTACCTGCACTACCAGAGTCAGCTTGCTCCCGATGCCCCCCCGGAGACCAAGGGGTTCCAGCCGGTGAGCCGGACGGTGGCCCTACAGTTCCGGCAGGAATATCCCGACCTGTTTGCCGGGGATCCCATGTTGGCGGCCAGCGAGCGGGAGGCGAAGCTGAAGCGGTGGCTGGCTGCACCTCCCGAGGATCTATTCGCCTTCGCCGAGCTGGCGGACCTGTTCGAGCTGACCACGGAGGATCTGGAGCTACTGCTGATGGCGGCCGGGCCAGCGCTCGACCCGGCGGTAGACCAGCTGTACACCTACATCCGCAACGACGTGCACCGCAAGGGCGCCGACGTGGGTTTCTTGTGCCAGGTGCTGGCCATGGGCAACACCGAGCGGTTCGAGGTGTTGCTGGCTCGTTGCGGATTCGAAGCGCCGTTGCGCCGGCACCAGCTCCTGTTGCTCGACCATCGGCAGATCACCGAGGCGGCGCTGGAGATCAACCTGGTGTCGCGCCGAGTCCGGGTGGCGGATCGCGTGCTGGCCTTTCTTCACTACCATCGGCGGGATACGGCTCAGGCCGTGGACGAGGACCTGGCCAGCGTGTGCATGCGGACCCGGGAGGAGATCTCGGTGGACGAGCTGGGGCTGCCCTTGGCCTCGCGGGACGAGCTGCTCCTCTTGGCCCGGTCCCGTCGCTTGCCGGTCGTGCTCCAGGGGCCGGAGGGGGCGGGAAAGCGAAGGACCGCCCAGGCGCTGGCCAACCTGCACATGAAGGGGCTATTGAGCGCCGACCTGACCGCTTTGCTGAACTTGAATCCGTTCGAGCTGGAGACGCGGTTGGCCCAGCTCTCGCGGGAAGCCCGCTTGGGCGGAGACCTCATCTACCTGTACGGGCACAAGATCCCGGACGAGGTCTCCGGCCAGACGCAGCTCGTGCTGGAGCGGGCTCTGCGGAAGGAGGCCTGTCTTCTAGGGACGGAGCGGTTGCCGATCTGGACGGTGTCGCTCACCGAGGGCTGGCCGGTCATCTCCATCCCGTTGCCCGACTACGATCGACGGGTCTCCTTGTGGGAGGAGTCCTTCGGTTCCGATCGGCTCAAGCCGACCGGGGCCAGCATCGAGGTGGTGGCTCGGCGCTACCAGCTCACCCAGGGTCAGATCCAGCAGGCGGTGAACGAGTCGCGACGCCTGGCGATCTTGAGCCGGCACAAGCGGGTGGAGCTCTCCGAGCTGGACCGGGCCTGCCGCCAGCATTTCGCTCACCAGCTCAGCGACCTGGCCCAGCTGATCCCGCCCACCACCTTCCGGCCGTCGGACCTGATTTTACCCGCTCCCGAGAAGGAGAAGTTCGAAGAGGTGTTGCTGTACGCGGAGCAGCACGATGCGATCTTTCGGGAGTGGGGGTTCGGGGAGAAGTTTCCCTACGGGCGTGGGCTGTCGATCCTGTTTTTCGGACCTCCGGGGACGGGCAAGACGTTGGGGGCCATGATCATCGCGGCCGCCCTGGGGCTGGATCTGTTCCGGGTCGATCTCTCCCAGATCCTGAGCCGCTACGTGGGTGAGACCGAGAAGAACCTGGCGCGCATCTTCGACGAGGCGGAGAAGGGGCGGGTGATGCTGCTCTTCGACGAGGCCGACTCCATGTTCACCAGGCGGACCGAAGTGCAGGCAGCGGTGGACCGCTATGCCAACCTGGAGGTGGCCTACCTGCTGCAGCGGATGGAGAACTTCGAGGGGGTCACGGTGTTGACCACCAACGTGGAGCAGCTGTTGGACGACGCCTTCAAGCGGCGGCTGCGCTATCGGATCTACTTTCCGATGCCCGACGAACAGCTGCGCACCAAGCTGTGGAGGAGCCTGCTACCCAAGGCAGCTCCCATACGCCCCGACATCCCCTTCGAGCTGCTCGGCAAGCACTTCGATCTGGCCGGCGGGCATATCAAGCAGGCGATCCTGCGATCGGCCATCTATGCCAAGCGGGACAACGGCCAGATCGGACTGGCGCAGCTTCTGGAAGCCGGGCAGGCCGAATGTCGCGAGCTGGGTATGCTGGTCAGCGACAAGCTTCCCAGAAAATTGGAGATCGCCGTCAGAACAGAGCGGGGAGAGCCGATCCCCCCGGAGCTCCTGGAAGAGGAGAAAGCGGAGGAGGCGGTTGCGGCCCAGGCGGTCGAGACCCCAGCGGCAGCGGCGACGGCCCCACCGGTACCGCCTGGGCCATCGCCTACCAACCGGACGTCTGCCCATCGGCTCTCGACCAGCAGGACCAAGTGAACCGCTCCTTCGGCCGGGGGTAAGGGGCCTGGATGGGGATCGCCGCCTTCTGTTTACCGGGGTCGTTGCGGATCATGGTCGGGTGACAGCAGAGAGGCATCAGATGGTGGCCAACCCGCGGCCCACCGAATGCACATCAAAGATCCACCTCAAACGGGAACAGTCATGGACAACGACAAGGACAACGGCGACCAGAAGCCACAACCTGGCGTGTTGGATTCACAAGCAGGCGACCAGACGGGGAAGGAAGGAGGCGAGCAGGCAGGTGGTGGCGAGCAGGAGGCCGACATCGACCGGGAAGGCGAACCGTCTCCGGCGGAGCATGGCGCCACCATCATCGACTTCGAGACCTTCCGCCAGCGGCTGGAGCAGCAGGCGGCACCATTGGGCCTCGACGTGAAGCTGGGCAAGCATATCCGCGAGGGGGTCCGGCAGTACCTGCTGGAGCACGTGCTGGACAAGGAGCAGCAGCCCAGTGAGGTCGATCTCACCTTCGACGGCGAGTTCCTCAAGACCCACGGGCGTGGAATGCTGGGGAGTGTGCTGCTGTCTCTGGCCAACTCTCTGTTCCCCTCCTCCATCGACTTCGAGGTCGGTGGATCTCGCGGGGTGCTGGCGACCGGTCGACCGAGCACCGGAGAGGTGGACTCGGCGCCGGCTCTGGATGCGACGGCGAAACAGCCGGTCGAGATTTCTCCCGAGTCGGATGAGCAGGAGGCGACCAGCCTCGAGGAGCGGGGTGCAGACACCGGCCAAGACGGGCTGGAGATGGCCGAGGAGAGGACGACCCCCAGCGAGGAAGAGGTCCGAATGGACAGCGGGTCTGCCGCAGCAGGAGGGGGCGAGCAGGCCAAGGGGGATGCACCCGACATCAAGGTGAACATCGATGTGGATCTGCTGCAGATCCTGCGCAACCTGCTGCGACCGCGAAAGGGGTAGCCACCGCCCCGGCCCTGCCCGGCCTGCCAGCCAGGCGGTGATCCCAGAGGAACCCTGCCAGCGGATCCTGCTCGATCCAGTCTAGATCCTCACCCCGTGCAGGGGGTTTTTTCCCGATCGATGCCTTGTGGTGACGGGGCGGGAACACTACATTTACGGGGTGAAAGAATGTCGGGAGGCGTACACAGGGTAGCAATTCGATGGCGTTGACGTCGCACGATATCACTCCGCTGGCGAAATACGCGCGAGAGGTGGTGCGGGACTATCTGGCGCTGCAGGGCGATGAGGAAGAGGAGCACCGGATGTGGAAGGGCTTCCGCGTTTCGGGGAAGCTCATCGCCAACCAGTTTCGCCTGTCGTCAAGCTCGGGCCACCCGCCTGAACTCCAGGCAGCGCGAAGCCGTCGGGAGCTCTTGCTCAGGAGCTGGGTTTCGGCTCCTCCTGAGAACCTGTACGGGTTTGCTGAGCTTACCGCGCTGTTCGAGTTGAACCTCGAGGATCTCGAGCTGTTCATCATGGCGGCAGCGCCCGCCATCGACCCCGAGATCGAGGAGCTATTCGCCTTCGCCCGAAACGATGTGCAGCGGCGTTGGGTAGATATCGGATTCATCTGCCAGGCGCTGGCGCTGGGAGATCGGGAGCGGTACGACCAGCTCTTTAGACGTTGCTCCTTCGGCGCGCCGTTACGGCGCCACCGCCTGATCACCCTGGAGAAGCGGCGCACGGTCGAGGATCCCCTGGATCAGAACCTGGCGACGCGCCAGGTACGGGCTGCCGACCGGGTGCTGGAGTTCCTGCGGAGCCATCGCCTGGGAGCGACAGCCTCGGTGGACGAGTCGCTGGCGTCGATCTGCGTGCGATTGACCGAGCACGTCCCGCTGGAGGACCTGGCGCTGCCCGATCATAGCGCCCAATCGGTGATCCAGATTGCGCGTTCGCGGCGGTTACCGCTGATCTTGCAGGGGCCGGAGGAGGGTGGATTGCAGCAGACCGCCCAGGCGCTGGCCGGGATGCTGCTCAAGGGGTTGCTGCGGGCCGATCTGACGCCGTTGCTGAACGAGGAGGCGGAGACGCTGGAGGTGCGGTTGGCGGAGATCGTTCGAGAGGCCCGACTGGGTGGAGACCTGGTATACCTGTATGGGGAGAACCTACCCGGTGAGCTTCCAGGACCCAAACTATTGGCGCTGTCTCGGGCGTTGACCTCGGAGGCGCTGGTTTTGGGGGTTTCCGGTCTGCCGATGTGGGCGGTGGGATTGACCTCGGGTTGGCCGATCATCCCGGTGCCTCTACCCGACGTGGAGGCGCGCCTGTCGATGTGGGAGGAGGCGTTCAAGGAGGAGCGGCAGAAGCCCTCGAACCAGAGCCTGGTGGTCATCTCGCGGCGGTACCAGATGTCGCACAGCCAGATCCGGCAGGCGGCGGTGGAGGCCAGGAGGTTGGCCCAGATCGGCCACCACCGGACGCTGGATGTCGTCGACCTGGACCGGGCCTGTCGAGCTCATTTTGCCCATCAGCTGGGAGATCTGGCCGCCCTGGTGCCCCCAACCACGCTGACCCAGGAAGACCTGATCTTGCCCGAGGCGGAGAAGGAGAAGTTCCGCGAGGTGCTGCTGTACGCCCGGGAGCAGGAGGCCATCTACAGCGAGTGGGGCTTTGCCGAGAAGTTCCCCTACGGCCGCGGTTTGTCCATGCTGTTCCATGGTCCTCCCGGAACGGGAAAGACCATGGCAGCCATGATCATCGCCGGCGCGCTGGGCCTGGATCTGTTCCGGGTGGATCTTTCCCGCATATTGAGCCGCTGGGTCGGGGAGACCGAGAAGAACCTGGCCCGCGTGTTCGACGAGGCCGAGCGGGGGCGGGTCATGCTGTTGTTCGACGAAGCCGACAGCATGTTTACCCGCCGAACGGATGTACAGACCTCGGTGGATCGGTACGCCAACCTCGAAGTGGCCTACCTGCTGCAACGGATGGAGAACTTCGAGGGCATCACGGTGTTGACCACCAATATCGAGCAGCTGCTCGACGAGGCGTTCAAGCGCCGCATTCGCTACCGCATCTACTTTCCGATGCCGGACGAGAAGCTACGAGGGGAGCTGTGGAAAAACATGCTCCCCAAGACCGCTCCGGTCCGGCCCGCCATCCCCTACCAACTCTTGGGCAAGCACTTCGAAGTGGCTGGTGGGCACATCAAGCAAGCGGTCTTGCGAAGCGCGGTCTACGCCCGACGGGACGGCACTCCCATCGGGTTCAAGCAGCTATTGGAAGCGGCACAAGCCGAGTGTCGCGAGCTGGGAATGCTGGTGAGTGACCGGTTGCCTAAAGAACTGGCAAAAGCGCTGGAAAAGGAGCGGGATGGTTCTACCATGGCCGCCGCACCATCTGCCTGAGGCGTTCGATGAGTAACTTGATTCAAAACGCGAAGAAAGCTGTCTCCGGTGAACAGCGGGTCACCCCGCCACGCCAGGACACAGCCCCCGAGGTCCAGTCCCAGACCCAGGCGATCATCGCCAACGAGGGTCCAGAGGTCACCGCCAAGATGGGCATGCTCTACGCGTCGGATCAGGCGGGCTACCAGCAGGTCCTGGATGGGGTGTCTCAGGCCTACGGACCGGTGGCGGCCGAGCAGCTCCACTCCGACGTCATGGAGCGGGCGAACCGCAACCAGGAGCGGGCGAGCGCCGGCGAGACCAAAGATCAGCCCATGGAGGTCAATGCCGCCGATGTGGCCGAACGGATCGTGAACCGGCTGCAGGGCGCCCAGGAGAGCGTGGACCAGCGGGAGGAGGAGGAGAAGAAAAACGCCCCCCCCGAGGCGCTCGAGCTGCCACCCGAGCAGCAGGCCGCGGAACAGAACATCATCGACCAGAACCGCTCCCGCGCCGAGCAGACCGCCGCCCTGTTGAACAACCTGGGGCCCAAGATCGGCGTGGACCCCGCCAAGGTTCCCATCAAGGCCGACCAGGAGGCCAAGGCGGTCGCCGAGCAGCATGGCGCCTCCGGCCTCATGATGGCCAAGGACAGCCAGGTCTTCCTCCATCCCGACGAGTACAACCCCAATCAGAAAGAGGGGCAGAAACTTTTGGGCGAAGAGGTCGCCCACTGGGCCCAGATGCATAACGCCCTGGCCGGCGGCGGCACGGAGGTGACCTCCATGCCGGCGGCCGAATCCGAGGCCAAGCGGATCGCCGAGGAGTTCGCCTCCGGCAGGACACCGGCTCCTCCCCAGGAGACGATCTCCCAGGGGGCCGTGGCGGCCGACGTGGGCGAGCAGGGGCCACCCAGCCGAGTGGTGCTCAACTTCGGTGGAGCCAGCATGGAGGTGAACATCCCCCCCACCACCGGATCGGAGGTCACCCTGCGCGGCATCGAGTCCCCCATCCCCGGCTTGACCCTGGGCGAGGCGACCATCAACTTCGACAGCAACTGGCAGATCACCGGAGGCAAGGTGAAGGCCAGCGTCACGATCGGCAGCTTCGTCAACGTCACCAACGCCGATCTGGCCATTCGAGAGGGCGGAGGGGTGGCCTGCAGCATCGAAAAGGTGGACCTGCGCCTGGGCGACTGGGGCGCCGGTAAGATCGACCTGGTGCTCAGCCCGGAGGGGATCACCGGCTCGGCCACCTTCACCCACGAGCTGGTGAACATCGGGATGGGGATCGTCCTGCTCAGCGGTCTCATCCGGATCGCTTTAGACAACCAGGGCAACATCAGCGGGGTGGGCAACCTCACCGGCGACATCGGCGGTGTCGGGACGATCACCCTCAACGCCGCCGCCGAGAACGGGATCCTGGGCGGAACCGTCTCCTTCACCCCCCAGGACGCTCTCCAGCTCGCCAACGGCGTGGTGCTGGAGTCGGCCATCCTGTCCGGCAACTTCACCAAGCAGATGTTCCTGGTGACCGGGGAGGGCCACCTCAAGGTCAACGACTGGATGGAGGGGGATGTCCAGGCGACCTACCAGCACCCCAACCATAGCTGGTCCGCCAGCGGAACGCTCCACCAGATCCAGCCCCAGGTGCTGGGCGACATGACGGTCACCGACGGGATGATCGGCCTCAAGATGGAGAATAGCAACCTGACCGAGGTCGAGGGCGGGGGCAAGTTCACCATGCCCCAGTTCGAAGGCAGCCTGGGCGGCACCTACGATGTCGGCGCCGGCCAGTTCAACGGCAAGGCGCAGGCCACCTTGCTCGAACCACTGGACATTGGCGGCAACGGGGCCGTGCTCAAAGAAATGCGCGGGGAGGCCGTCATCGAGGCCAACAAGCTGGTGGAGGTCACCGCCGACGCCGCCGTCGAGGTCCCCCTGGAGGGGCAACCCACCTTCCGGTTCGACATATTCGGAGCCGGCCTGCGGACCTTTGATAAATTGCTCAGCGGCAGAGGCCAGGGCCGCCTGATGCGCGATCTGATCACCGACCTGGGGGGTGGCTCCCTGATCGTGATCAAGGAAGGGTCGAGTGGCAGAGTGGAGCTCGTGGACAGCCAACCCGGAATGGTGGAGGGAGACATCAACGTCGATCTCCACACCAAGGACGGCCTTCTGGCCTCCGTCGCCGGGTCGGGCGCCTACGACGTCTCGGGCCAGAAGCTCTCCTGGGCCGAAGGTCAGGCCACCCTGCGGCAGCCCATCAACCTGCTGGAGGGCAAGGTCCAGGTAGAAAACGTCACGGGCAACGCCCGCATCGAGGAGGACAAGCTGGTCAGCGCCGGCGGCGCGGCCAAGATCACCATCCCCCAGCTCAACGGCCTGACCGGCGACTTTACCGTCAACTGGCGCAACGAGGGCGGGAGGGACGTCTACTCCGGCAGCGGCAAGATCGACTTCACCTTGAACGAGAACCTGGGCGGCCTGATCGACGTCGAGTACAACGAGGACGACACCTTCCGCATCCACGGCGAGGTGGATTACAGCATCAACGAGCTGCTCAAGGGCAAGATCGGGGTCGAGGTCGACCAGAACCTGGACCCGGTCTTGAGCGGGGAGTTCAAGGTCGAGGGCGTCGAGCTGGTGCCCGGTCAGGATCTGTTCAACTTCCAGTTCCCCATCCTGCCCGGCATGAACTTCGGACCCTACTACGGGGTCAACATCAAGGTGGGCGCCGACGCGGGCCTCAAAGCGGCGCTGCAACCGTTGACCCTCACCACCACCATCGGCATCGAGGACTTCCACCCCCTGCAGGCCAACATGCCCACCTTCACGGCCCGGGCCGACCTCAACGCCGGCCTCACCTTCGAGGCGGCGGCCAAGCCCTACGTGGGGGTGACCTTGGGGGTGAAAGGGCTGGAGGCAGGGATCGCGGTGGAAGGGGAGGTTCGCCTGAGCGTACCGGTGAACCTCACTCCCTACGCGGAGCTCAAGGGCGGCCCGGAGGGGTTCGGCGGAGAGCTGGGCATCGGGGTGTCGATCGTCCCGCAGCTAGACCTGTTCGTCCGGCCCTACCTGTTCGCCATGCTGGGCTCGGAGCAGGCGCGCAAGGACCTGGCCGAGTGGCAGGTTCCCCTGGGAGAGCTGTTCAACTGGGAGTGGAACGGGGTCTACAAGTGGGGCGATCAGGGTGAGAGCAAGGAGGAGGGCGGAGCGCCGGCCTCCACCGTCTCCCCCAGCGGCGGCACCCAGAACCAGACCCGGCAGACGGCGGGGGGCGTATCGGGCTTCAGCCAGTCGAGCGGCGGTGGCGCCAAGGCGTCGCCGGGCGGACCCCAGCTGGAGTCGCCGGCCGAGCGGGAGGCGCAGCAGAAGGGTGGCCAGGGCGGCGGCCCCATGGGCGAGATGCAGCAGAAGTTCCAGGAGGTCAGCGAGATGGCCGAGAAGGTGGCCAACGTGGCCTACCTGTTCGGCCTGGTCATGGACATCGTGAGCGTGGCCTCGATGTCGGGTCCGTTCGCGGCGGCCTCGGTGCCGCTCTATCTCGCCTACCGCGTCTTCGTGAAGGGAGATCTCTCGCTGGAGAAGGTCAAGAAGGCGATCCTCGACCTGTGGTCCCTGCTCCAGCAGGGGTTCGACTGGATCCAGGCTCACCTCCCGGATTGGTTCGAGGATGTGCGCAGCTGGGTGCAGAGCAGCGACCCCATGGCGATCCTCAGGAACGCCGGCGAATGGTGGACCAATAACCTCAAGGCGTTGGGCCAAGATGCCATCGACTTCCTCAATGACGCCGGAGCCTGGGGCAAGGGCGTCATCCGGGGAGCCGGCCAGTGGGCCATGAAGGCGGCCGGCTGGGCCATGGACGTCATCTCCGATGTCGGCGAGGGGATCGCCAACACCGCCAGCAGCGCCTGGGAGGCCATTTCCGACTTGTTCTAGATTGTCAAGGAACCCTCCTCGCGGTACATTGACCGCTCCAAGAGGAGAGCTGTAACCACTGCCATGTAACGAGGTTGTGACCGATGGATTCCAACGACCATAGCGGAAGCGGAGAGAACGGGGAGAAGACCAAGACCACAGAGAAGCCCAAGCGCCAGTCGGCTTACCGCCTCCCGGAAGAGGCGGTGAAGGAAGGGGAGGCGGAGCCCGGGGTCGAAGCCGAAGCCGCGGACGAGCCACAGGCCGAAGCTCCCCTGCTGGGAGGGGGCTTCGCCGATAGTATCCGGGATACCTTCCGCCAGTACATCATCGAGCACGTGGCCCCACCCGAGAAATCAGAAGGCCCCATCAACGTCAACGTCGATCTGGCCTTCCTCAAGGAGCACGGCGTTCCGCTGGTCAACACCCTGGTGCAGTCGTTGGCCAAGGCCATCGTCCCTTCCAAGCTGGAGCTTCCGTTGGCCAAGTCGCGGTCGGCCGAGGCCGAGGCCGAGGAAGAGAAACCCTCTGCAAAGGACACCGCCCCCGAAAATAGCGCGCCAGAGAAAGAGGGAGAAGCCCAGGATGTCGATGTCGCGGTGAACTTCGACCTGGGGAACTTTCTCAAGAGCCTGCTGCAGCCCAGAGCGGTGCCCCCCACCGAGCCCGAGAAGTAGCGTTCTGTCTCTCTCGACAGGCAGGGATACCACCAGCGCCGTCGTCGCAACCGAGTGGCGTCCTATCCCTTCAGGACAAGCTGAACCTCGATCTCCCAGTCCGGAGCATCGGGCCTTTGAGCCATGGTCACGAACCGCTGGCGATAACCCGACGCCACGGGGTATCGCTCGGACATCTCCTCAAGCCAGGAGAAGACGCGAGGTTGCATCTCGGGAAGCGGCCCCGCAAACGACCGGCTGATGATGGTCTCCGATGCCACCTGCTTGATCGCCAGCCCCGGAGGAACCTTGGTCTCGATGGGAATGTACTCGTCCAGGTCGAACCGGATCTCCACCTGGATCTGCCGTTCCTTGTTTCCCGCCTCCTCGGGGGAGGGACGGTGGCTGTAGGCCACGGTCACATCGGAGACGCGGTCCTGGTAATAGGTTCCCACCCAGGCGTACACCGGATGAACCGCTTTACCCAAGCCGCTGTTGGGGCCCTCGTAGGTGGCATAGAGGACTTTCCGCTGTGGCAAGTCCGTTCGTTCGGGTTCCTGGTGCACCATGATCACCTCACAACCATCGATGATGCCAGCAGGTTCGCCCGCCCTATCGGCGATGTCAAGGGGGGCTTTGGTGGCACACCAGCTGACAGGGCAGCCCATCGATGCCATAATGAGAATTTGACACAGCTTAGACCATCACAGTGGCGAGGAATGATCCGATGACTGATGACAATGACGTGACGGGAACTGGCAACGGCGGATCCGGAAATGGGGGCCCCCCCCAGGATCAGGAGCCGCAACGGCCCGCTCCGGCGGCCATTCGAGACCGAATGGAAAGGGCGGCATCCAGGGTGATCAGTGAAAAACTGGGAAAACCGCTCGACGAGGACGGCAAGGTGGATATGTCCACCGTCACCCAGGCCGAGATGGAAGAAAACGTCCAGGAGTTGGTCTTTGGCATCTTGAAAGCGTTCGGCGACGAGCTCGGCGCCATCAGCGCCGAGGCCAAGCAGGCGGAAGTCACCCGAAAGCCGGCGCCTGCCACCCCATCGCAAGAGGCCGCCCCGAGTGAGATCCAGGCAGACGAGACCACCACGTTCAAGCCCGAGGACACCGGGGCCGAGCCGCCCGACCAGGAAGGCACCAGCGGTCTGAGCCTGGCCATGGAGGCGCTGGGCAAGCGGATCCAGGAAGCGCTGGCGGACAAGCTGAGCAAGCATCTGGGGATGCCGCTGGAAAACCTGGACCAGCTCGATGCCAATGCCCTGGAAAAGTCCGCCGTGGTGCAGCAGATCGCCAGCAAGCTCTACACCTGGACCGAGTCACTGGCGGAATTGCTCCAGCAAGGTTCGCTGGCAGCAGCCGAAGCCGCAAAACGAGACTTGCCGAGCCAGGTGGGCGACGTGTCTGCCGAGGCACCGTCCTTGACGGCGACCGAGGGCATACCGGAAGAGATGGACGAAGAGCGCGTGAGCGAGCCAACCGCCATCGAGCCGACAGCCGGCCCCTCTTTGGCCGAAGAACCGGAAGAGGCCGGCACCCAGACCCTCCCCTTGGCACCCAGTCTTGGCGAGCAACTGGCAGAGGTCGGCCGGACCGGGGCGGATCAGCCGCTCGAACCCCCTCCGGCTGAAACCTCATCGCCGTCAGCGGATCAGGTCGAAACGGAAGCAGAGCCGGCGGCTTTCCCGCCCTCTTCATCCGAAGAGGGGGCACAGGACTCCCCTGTCGCCACCCCGGAGGCGAGTGGTGAAGGCGAAGGTGGCGCGGAGGAGGAGCAGGCCGCCGGGAAGCCCGAGGACAACGTCATCGACCTGGAGGCCTGGCGACAGCGACTCGAGGCGAAAAGGGACTCTCCGGTATTCAAGATCGGGGAGAGCATCCAGGAAAGCCTCAACCGGTTCTTCGAGCAGACGATGGCCAAGCAGCCGCTGCAGACCGGAGGCACGACCAACATTCAGCTGGACGATCGCTTCTTCAAGGAGTACGGCGCCTCGCTGTTGCAGACCGTGTTGAGAGATGTGGCCAAAAACCTGGTCCCACCCAAGGTGGAGCTGACCCTCCCCATGACCGACGAGGAGAAGGCGGCCAAAGCGGCTCCGTCCACCCCGGCGGAACCGGTAGAGGGGGAGGCGTCCGAAATCCAGGAGCCGGCCCAGCCGTCAGAAGTTACCGAGGACGCTCCACAAGCCGGACAGGCCGTGGTCTCTGACATCAAGGTCTCGGTGAAGTTCGACTTCAAGAGCCTTTTGGCGAACCTGCTCAAGAAACCGGATGGGGGGCCGAAGGGACCGGAAGAACCGGGGGGCAACCAGCAGTGATGAACACAACCGATGGGCGGGAAGCACCGCCTCTCGAGCTGCGTTGGCAGCACAGGAGATGACATGAGCATCATGGAAACCTTGTTGGGGGAATGGCATGCCGATCTGGACCGGTGGCAAGAGGTCGATCCCGCAGTGGCCGAGTTGGGTAGTATTTTTGCCATGATGATGGGCGATCTCAAGGTCACCTTCACGGCGGACACCATGACCACCGAGGGATCCGGCAAGGGTCCTGCCAAGGTGGATACCTACCAGGTCACGTCGGAGAGTCCCGAAGAGGTGGTCATGGATGTGTTCCGGGGCGAAAGGAAGGCGGTGTTCGCCATCGAGATTGCAGACGACCAGCACATTCTGCTGCGGATGCGGGAGCCGAAGGCCGACGTGATGGCCCTCAAGCGCTGAGCGGTCGTCGCCGTCGTCTCCTTTGCTGCGGCTGTTTCAGGTCAGCAGGCCGGTCGAGTCGGGAAAGATGGTCATCTTCGACCTGTCATGTCCCCAAAACCACCGCTTCGAGGGGTGGTTCTCCAACCGGGAGGAGTTCCTCCGCCAGCTGGAAAAGGGGCTGATCCAGTGCCCGTTGTGCGGCTCGTCACAGATTGCCGAGAAGCTCAGCGCGCCCAAGGTGCATGTCGAACGTCGCACCGCTCGGCTCGACAAAGAGAAGCGGCGAGAACGACAACTCGCCATCTTGACGGCCAGACCGGCTGCCCCTCCCGATCAAGCGACCGGATCTCAAAGCGACGAACCCGCTCCCCCTCCTGGCGAATCCTCGCCCCAGACGCCGTCCCATGCGGAGGAGATGACGACCATCCGGACGTTGAGTAGAGCGATCCAGGAGATCCTGGACCGCCATTTCGAGGATGTCGGCAGTCATTTCTACGACGAGGCGATCGCCATCCACCTGGGAGAGGCCAACCCCCGCAACCTGAAGGGGACCGCGTCACCGCAGGAGGAGGAGGAGCTGACCGAGCTGGGCGTGCCCTTCGGCAAGATCCGGCTGCCCAGGTTCGACGACTGATCCGTCACCCGGTCATCGAGTGGTCAGGCCAACGAAGTGTCCTTGACGAATCGAAACATCAGGATCTCGTCGTCGTAGGTGTGCCCATCCAGCTTGAACTCCCGGATCTTGCGGCCTTCCTCCTCGAAGCCGAAGCGGCGGTAGAACCGGAGGGCCCGCTGATTGGAGGCGAACACGGACAGGCAAACCTTCTCGATGTGCGGGGAGCGCTCAGCCCAGGCGAGCAAGCTCTCCAACAGCACCCGGCCGATACCCAGCTGTCGCCACTCCTGTCTGAGGTAGATGCTGATCTGTCCCAGGTGGGCCACACGGCGGCGACGGCCCCTCTCCAGCTCCGCGAACCCCACCACGCGGCCACTCACCTCGGCCACCAGGACCAGGTTGCCGGGTTGGTCCAACTGCCTGGCGATCCACTCCTCGGTCTCCTGCACGGTGGCGTTCAGCTCTTCGGGCAGGGAGATGAAGTAGAACCCCTCGGCCGTCACCAGCGAGATGATCTCCAGGATCGAGGCGCCATCGGAGGGTTCGGCACTGCGCAAGAGGAGATCGACTCCGCCGCCGGAGTGGAGACGGCGGGAGGCGAATGGTTCATATCCGTCCGGCGGGCCGGTGCTATCGGAGCTCACTGCGCTCTCCTGGTTTTCATCCAGGTTTTCCAGCCGCCGTACGGCATACTGGCCAGGACGATGACGAGGGCCATGACCCAGATGTTCATGGGCGGACTCCCGCTGGACGATCTCAGTCGATGCGGAAGGTGCTGATGGCGTCGGAGATGGCGCCCTGCATGGGCTCGAAGGTCTCGCTTTGCCCTCCGGCCTCGATGATGAAGATGTGGTCATCGGTGACGAACAGGGTGGTCCAGTAGTGGTAGGGGCGTTCCCCTTCGTCACGCCCGAAGCGGAGCTGTTTCCCGCTCTGTCCGGTAGCCGCCTGGACCTCGATCGAATCCAGCAGGGCATAGCCTTCGGAAAGGCGGAGATGGTTGGAGAGGGCCTCCTCCCAGAACTCGAGCGTGCCTTGCGGATCGTTGTCGATCTCGCGTACGCCGATCACCACCCCGTCGGGGGTGGTGGCCCGCATGGCGTACTGGTGCTGGTCATCGAGCTCGACGAAGCGGTTGGGGGTGACCATCTGGAAGTGATGGCCACAAGCGGAGATCAGCAGTGAGCACAGGCCGATGGCCAGGGCGGTTCTTGACGAGGGCAAACCAAGCATCTCGTTCACCACAGGTTGAGCAAGCTGGGGAGACCCAGCTCGTAGATCCAGGAGAAGGGCAGACGGAACAGCCCCGGCGTGGAGGATGGACGCCTGGGCTCGAAGCTGACGGTGATGGTGGAGTAGGCCATCCGATCGTCCAGGAAGCGGAGGCGGCCTCGCATCGTCTCGATCTCGGCGGTGAGCCGCTGCAGCTCCCGCTCGATCTGGAGGGCGTCGGCCACCGTCTCGGCCCGCGCCAGCAGCGCCTCCAGCCGGTCTCGCATGGCCAGCGCGTTGCGCAACCGGATGTCGATGTCGATGTACTCCTGGGTGATGTCGGTCACCTCCACCGCGCGATGGAGCACGTCACCGATCTGCTCGATGCGGTCGATCGACTCCTGGAACCGCTGAGCGGGCACGCGGATGGTGACGCTCCGGTCGTCGCGCCGGAACAGGAAGCCCCCCATCTGTTCGGCTACCGCGATCACCTGGCGCTGGCTCTCTTCCACCTGGAACACGCTGAGGTGAAAGACCGCTGTGTAGATGAGCATCGGCCGAGTGGGAGAGACGCCCTGCGCCGCCCCGGGCTGGTCGCTGTCGGCCGGTACCTGGGCGAGCTGCTCCTGGGCATTCCAGCCCACCTCGGAGCCGGAGCCGGGGGCCTGTGCGACATGGATCGGGGCGGGCCGGGCGCTCGATCGACCGCTTGCCTGGGGGAGCGCCCCGCCCTCCTGGTATTCGGCGGTGGTGTAGTAGCTGTCGGCCGGGTAGGAAGGCTGAGAGTAGGAGGCTGCGCCGCAGCCCAGAAGGAGCGAGGACAGCAAGAACAACCCGACGGCTTTCCGCCAGGTCCGGCTAGCAACGGGGATCGTGGTGCCCTGTGACATGCGGTACGCCCTGGTTGTGTTCGGCAGGAGCGAAAGCTCCCGGCGGTAGTTGGTCGCCTGGAACGCGGCGACCGGCATCCATTCCTGGAAACGTCGGCAGGACCACGAGCTTACACCCGAAAGGCCCTCAATCCCGGCGACCGTAATCGCCACCGATAGTACCGACAGCCCCCTATCCATGGCCGGCGGGTAAGGTATGGCCTGAGCCCTGGCCAGTCAATGGATCTCTCCGTGACCGAGGCCGTCTTTGTGGCTGGTGGAATCGAGAAGCGTGTCAGGAGGGGTGGAACCAGGCCCGGGGGACATGTCCACAAGCGGGCAGCACATAGTACACGCCGTTCTTCACCAGGGCGTGCGTCCCCTCCGGTGCGCTGCCCAAAAAGCAGTTGGCGCCGTCATAGGAGCCCATTGGGCAACGGGTGGCGGGATCGGCGCTCAGCGGTTCGTAGTAGAAGCCGTTATCGTAGACAAAGGGGTTGGCTCCGACGGGTGGATCGAACAGGTAGCAGTCATCCCCGTCGTACTCGCCGACGATGGGGCAAGGCTCGGCACAGTTGGGCATGGTCGCGGTCGGGTCGCATACCGGGGTCAGATAGAAGTGGCGATCTTCATGCACGAAGGCGGTGCGGCCCTCCGGAACGGGACCCACCTCGCAGATCAGGCCGGCCAGGTGTCCAATGGGGCAGCGGTTCTCGGCATCCGCTGGCAGGGCGTTGTAGAAGAAGATGCCGTCGGAGAGGAACCCCTCGGTCATGGGGGGGGCCGAGGCCAGGTAGCAGTTGTAGCCGTCGTAGCGGCCGATGCCCTGGCAGGGATCGGGACAGAACGGGGAGAGGGTACTCTCCACGCAGGCGTTGGCGATGTAGAAGGAGCCGTCCTCCATGTAGGAGTTGGCGCGAGGGTCCACCGAGTAGACCACACACCACGAGCCCTCCTGCTGTCCCCCCTCGGGGCAGGGTGTGCCGGTCTGCTCGACCGGGTAGACCAGGCTGGACCCCAGGATGGCCAGGTCGTCCCGGTCGGGTAGGAGACCCACCAGGCAGCGGGTGCCGTCGAAGGCGCCCCCCCAGAAGCAGGAATCGGACGGGCCCTCGCACAGCGACCAGGACCGCACGTAGTCGATGTGATGGGTCTGTCGGGGGAAATCCATGGGGTGGGGGTAGTGGCTCCGGCTGGCCGCGGCCACGGTCGAGTTCAGGATCACGTGGAACGGCTCGTCGGGGACATCCAGGGGGAAGTAGCCGACGAAATCGCCGGTTTCCAGGTCGGTGTTTCGCGCCAGCGTACCTTGCCAGACCTGTCCGATCTCGCGGTTATCCACGTAGAAGCGCAGCACCTCGGGATCCCATTCCACCGAGTAGACATGGTACTCGTCGCCCTGCTGCGTCTGGCTCATCTCCAGGTCCATGCCGCCGGAGGACATGTGAGTGCGGACCGTTCGACCGGTGGTGTCCACGTACTCCACCCCGTCGTGGAAGTTGGCCCCCACGGTGGTGGGGTTCCAGGCGGTGGCCTCCATGATGTCGATCTCCCCGTCTCCGGGCCAGGGGCCATCCTGGGGCAACAGCCAGTGGGCAGGCCAGGAGCCGCGGCCGATGGGCAGGCGCGCTCGGATGTCGAACCGGCCGTAGGTCTGGGCGAAGCCCTCTACCGCGCCGATCGCCTTGCTCCACAGGCCGCCGGAAAGGATGGGGCAGACGGTGGAGTAGGCCCAGCCGGTCTGCGGGGGATTTCCGCAGTCGTAGGCCTGGAGGATGGTGTCGATGGAGGTGGAGGAGGTCCAGGATGAGGGGAAGCCGCCAGGAGGAGGAGAGGGGTCCGAGAAGAGCAACAGCTCGCCCCCCTCGACCGTCACCTGCCGGGGATCGAAGGCGTTGACGCCCTCGTCCAGAGGCTGGTTGTTGTCCATCCAGTTGTACAGGGAAAACACCCCCCAGGTGCACTTGTCCAGGTCGGCCAGCTGGGTGATGGCCTCCGCGGGACAGGGGGTGACCTCCCAGTACAACGTCAGGCATTGAGGGGGGGTGACGGCCTCGTCGTAGCAGGCCTCCCGCCCCGGCACCGCCCCGTTGAACTCATCCATCCAGGAAAGTCGCCAGCGCCTCGTGACCTCCCAGGTCACCTCCTGGCCGGTGTAGGTACAATCGGCGTCACAGCCATCGTTGTTGTCGGTGTTGCCGTCATCGCAGTCCTCACCGGCCGGGAAATCGCGCACCCCATCTCCACAGCGCTGGGGGGTGCAGTCGCTGCGGCAGCAGTCGTCGCAAGGGAGGTCGCTGTTCTGGGAGCCGTGATCACAGACCTCCTGGACCATCCGGTCGACCCGTCGGTCGCCGCAGTAGGAGGTCGGCCCCAGGGTGTGGCGACAGCTGTCGTCGCAGACCCAGCAACTGGTGACGCCGTAGGGGCAGCTTTCGGTGACGGTGTTGCCGTCATCGCAGGTCTCCTCATCACACTGGAAGCCATCTCCGCACTCGTTGGTGTGCAGCGTGCAGTCCTCCAGGCAGCCGTCGCAAGGGTCGAGGTTGCCATCGTCGCACGCCTCCGCATCGCAGACCAGCCGGTCTCCGCATTCGTTGGTGTGCTGCTTGCAGTCCGGCAGGCAGCCATCGCAGGGGTCGAGGTTGCCGTCGTCGCACTCTTCGTTCATGGTCTCGTCGACCGTCAGATCTCCACAGAAGGAGGTCTCTCCGGAGATCCGGTTGCAGCTGCTGTCGCAAACCTCGCAGGAGCGCGCGCCGTAGGGGCAGGATTCGGTGTAGGTGTTGCCGTCGTCGCAGCTCTCCTGGCCGGCCGTGATCCCGTCACCGCAGTGGGTCTGGCAGAGGGAGGGCTCGGACTGGCAGCTGAACCCCGGTTCTACCTGGCACTGCTGGCTGCAGCCGTCTCCATCGAAGAAGTTGCCGTCATCGCACCCCTCCCCTCGATCGAGGGTGCCATTGCCGCAGGGGGCCTCGGAACTGGTGCCACAGCCGGTGCCGCTCAGGCAGAGCGCGAGGAGGGCCGCGATGACGGGACATCCGACCGCCCTCCCCAGAGCGGGTCGGTTCGCCTTGGTCACCTGCCCGGTGCGATGAAGGTTCTGTCGATAGAACATGAGCGCTCCTGTTCCGGTCTTTCAGGAGGTTCCCTCCCGCTGATCGGTGTTGCCGGAAGCACAGCATACCGGCTGGTTGGCTCGTAGCCAACAGCTATCGGAAGAAAGGCGTCGTGGGTTCTGACAGGACGCTCCCATGGACCCCTGTCGGGGCGTCCGATGGAACCGCTAGATATGAAGCTCCACCACGTCGCGGTCGGCCAGAACCTGATCCCGCTGCACCCGCTGGCCGTCGAACTTTCCCTCTCCCCACACCCGGGCGAACTTCAGCTTTTCCACGAAGTCCTTGTGGACCTGAGCGGCGAACTGGACCACGGTATCCCCTTCCCTCAGCACGTAGGGCTTGGACAGATCCGCCTCCCGGCTCGGCATCTTGGAGTAGACCCGGATCACCCGGGTGAGGTGAAACACCGATCGCCCGAACTCCAGGAAGTGGGTGTCCCCCAGAGCGCTCACCGCAATGACTTGGTGCCTCGGCTCGAACCGCTGTCTGATCCAGGCCAACCCCGCCGCCGATCCCTCGACGTCCACCTTGCTGGCGACGACCAGCGCGGGCAGCTTGCGGATGCGGTCCAGCAGCCCGGCCTCGGGGTGGTCCCGGCCGACCAGCTCGATCTTTTTCTCCTCCAGGATCTCGGAAACCTCCTGGATGTGACGGCTGTTGTCCAGGTCGCTGGCATCGACGATCCACAAGACTCCGTCCGAGTTGCGGACGATGTCGGTCACCCAGGGCTCCATGTACTCGCGGCTGATGGGGGGGAGATCGATGAGCTGAAACTGCACGTCCTCGAACGGCATCATGGCCGGGACGGGACTCCTGGTGCTGAAGGGATAGTCGGCCACCTCCACCCGGGCGTTGGTGACCGCCTCCACCAGGGAGCTCTTGCCCGAGTTGGGTGACCCGACCACCGCAAGCTGGGCGGCGCCCTCCCGTTCGACGACCATGGAGAAGCCCCGTTGCTTGGACTTCTTGTCGAGCCCTTCCCTCAGCTTGGAGATCCGGCGCTTGATGTCCGCCTGGAGGTGGTCCGTTCCCTTGTGCTTGGGGATGACGGCCAGCATTTTCTCGAGCCAGACCAGCTTCTCCTGGGGATCCTTGGCTTCCCGGAAGCTCTGCTCGGCGGCCTTGTACTCCGGTGTCAAGTTGGCGGGCATGATCCGTTGACGTTCAGATGCACCTGTTTCCTTTCTACCAGCGAACGGAGGAGGCAGCAATCCGAAAGACCGGTCCGAACCCCCGACGTGCCCGGTGTGCGGCCCTATCCAGAAAAGGGTCGTTCCAGGTTCTGAGATGGGCGCACCACCTGTAATTGGGACCGATGGGAGGAGATCTCATGCGCTAGTTGACCCCCGATCCGTTGTCCGGTAGCGTCCAAATGGCTGGTGATCAAGTGGTTCCAAGGTCGTTTACGCATCCCCAGGTTTTGATCTCCAAACGGGTGCGCCATGGACGAGACCATCCCTCTGCTCTGGGGTCATCCCGACGACGAGCCGGTTTTCACGGCCCGCGAGTTCATCGACTACCTCGACCGGTACCAGGGTCGCGAGATGTTCTCGATCCCACCTGACGTGGTGATCACCTTCGTACCGAACTACGACCGCGATATCGAGGGGGTGATGGGCCAACCGGACGAGCGATGGAGTGGGATCAAGCTCTACTGCCGGGATGGGCGAAAGCTGGCGTTCAGCCGGGTGGGGGTAGGTGCCGCCATGGCGGCTTCCGAGCTGGAAGAGCTGATCGAGCGAGGGGCTCGGCGGATCATCGCGGTGGGGAGCGGTGGGGCTATCCAGCCCGACCTTTCGGTGGGAGATGTCCTGGTCCTGGACCGTGCGATTCGCGACGAGGGCACCTCGTTTCATTATCTGAAGCCGTCGTGGGAGGTTGCGGCCGATCCAACCTGGGTCACGCGGGTTGCTCAGGCGCTGAAGCGTCATGGCATTCCCGCGCGGATCGGCCGGAGCTGGACGACCGACGCGCCCTACCGGGAGACGAAGCGCAAGCTGTTCCACTTTCAGCAGGAGGGGGTGCTGGCGGTGGAGATGGAGGCCTCTGCCTTGCTGGCGGTGGCGCAGGTTCGGGGTGTGCAGCTGGTCTCGGTGCTGATCGTCTCCGACCTGCTGGGCGACGGGCGATGGCAGCCGCATTTCCTGGATTCGGCCTATCGGGAGAGAAGGCAGCCCGTGTTCCGGGCGGTGCTGGACGCTTTTCGAGATGCGCCGTCGGTCGGGCAGACGTCGCCAGGGCGGTGAGCGGAACCGGCCAGCCGTAGGTGACAGAAAGGGAGAGGAATCGCCTGGTGAACGGAGGGGGGCCGTCCGCGGCTGCTACCAGGCGTAGGTGACGGACAGGGAGATGGGCAACACGTAGTTCGAATCTTTCAGGGTGATGTCGGACTCGGACAGGTACCGCTCCTCTTCCAAGCTGAAGAAGGGGACGTCGACGCGCAGCATGACGAGGAGCCGGCTGCCGTACATGCGGAAGAACTCCACGCCGCCTTCCCCGTAGAAGCCTACCCCGGTGTCGACACCTTCCCATTGGTCCTCGTATTCTTCATCGCCACCCCGGTAGGTGGCCAGGGTATCCCAGGCGAACCCGCCGCCGGCGAAGATACCGATGTTGCCCCGGTTGAAGAAGTAGCGGCCGCCCACACCCCAGCTGAAGAAGATGCCGTTGTCATCGCCGCTGGGAGAGCCGCCGGCGAAGAGGATATCGCTCCCCACCGCGTAGCGGGTGGCCTCGTAGAAGAAGCGGAAGACCACTCCGGGAGCCCCGAAGATATCGGTTCCCACCATCCCCAGGCCGACGATACCGATCCCCCAGTAGGTGTCGCCAGGCATCTCGCCGGGCTGTCGGGTCTCCTGACCGACCAGGGACTCCACGTCGGCCGTCTGCTCGATGGGAACCCCCTGGACCAGCGCTTGAGCCAGGCGCGGTGCGGCCACCGGGATCTCCTCGATGTTGGCCAGCTGGAGCCGGCGGTTATCCACCGGGGTCCCGACGGGAGACTCATACACCAGCTCGTACATCACGATCCGGCCCAACCGCTGGGTGTTGACTCGATAGGCCTGGGTGGCGCCCGGAGCTTCGGTCACCGGTTGCCCCACCGCCACCCCCAAGCGGCGCAGCTCGTCGCAGGCCAGGGCGGCAGCGGTCTGGGCATCGGAGTCGGGCAGCCCGCCGTGGTCGCCGATCAAGCAGGCGATGCCGCCGGTGTACTGGGGTTGGGTGGTGGTTTCCGCCGGGGGAGCCACCTCGACCACCACCGCTGGCCCCTCCTCGGCGAGCGGTGCGCCGGAGAAGAGCGAGTCGGCGATCCGGGGGGCCTGGTCCAAAACCTCATCCAGGGAGGTCAAGCGAACCCTTCGCCGCTCCTGGATCTGGCTGGGGGGCGACTCGAAGGTGACATCGAAGATGTAGGTGTTTCCCATCAGGGAGAGGTTGATGCGGTAGAGCGACTGCTCGTTCAACAAGGCGAGGACCGGCTGTCCCACCTGGATGCCGTGGGAACGCAGCTCGTCGCACACCAGGCTGGCGGCGGTCTGGACATCGGAGTCGGATACGCCGGAGTGGTTGCCGATGAGGCAAGCGGCGGCCCCCTCCGCCTGGACCCAAAGCGTCCGGGAGGCGGGTGCCCTCCCCTGGTGGTCCGGTTCGGGGGACGAGGCCAGTGTAGTCTGTGACAGGCCGATAATCAGGAACAGGCTCAATCCAACCAGTGCGATCTTACTCATCGTGTGCCTCCACGTTACTATCCGAGAAACGCCGTCCGAAGTGTAGCAGGAACCATGCCATTATGCCGGCTACCCCTCCACCCCCTGTCCAGGGAGAAGGGGGCTATCCCACCGCCTGGCCGTTGCCCCCAATCAGTGGGCGGTCCTTTCAGACCTACGGATGCACAACGGCCATGGCGGACACACCCCTTGCCATCAGGAGAAGGGTACCGTCATTGGCAGGCGTTGGAGGAAAGCTACCCAACATCTTCCCATTCGGTCAAGGGGGTGTGAGCCATCGTTTTCACACCGTGTAGGTCGGTTCACATCTGGAGCAACGTCACTCCATGAGTGGCTGAACAATGACAGCCTGATCATGGCAGGACCGTCGGCACGATCACAGAGTCCATGGGGATAACCTGACAGGCAGATCATAGGGGGACCGGCGGCAAGGTCGGTCCAGGCATCCAAGCGCACCCGCGTGGGGATCAGGGGTTCACCAGCCCCAGCCGCTGGCGGCACTCCGGGATGGTGGCCACTTCGCGTCCCTGGTCGCGCACCATGCGCGCCGCCTTCTCCACCAGCTCCCCGTTCGAACGAGCCATCTGACCGGGCGCCAGGTAGAAGTGGTCCTCCAACCCGACCCTGACATTTCCGCCGATGGCAATTGCAGTAGCCACCATCCTCCACTGGTCATGGCTGACCCCGATCACCTCCCAATCGGCCGAGACCGGCAGCATGTCCACCATCTTGAGGAGATTGGCCGTGGTGGGGGGGATGCCGCCGGTCACCCCCATGATCAGGCTGTACTGGAAGGGCGGGGTCAAAAGCCCCATGTCGATGAGGGGGTAGGAGTTGCCGATATGGCCCAGGTCGAAGCACTCCATCTCGGGCTTGGTCTGGGCCTGGTTCATGGCCTGGAGGATCTGGACGATCTCGGAGAAGGGGTTGGCGAAGATGAACTCGAAGACGAACCGTTTCTTTTCGGCGTGGTACTTGGCGAAGTTCATCGAGCCCATGTTGAGGGCGCCGATGGCGGGCTTGATGGCCTGGATGTGCCCGATCTTCTTGGCCGTGGGGACGTTGATGGCGCCGGTGGAGAAGTTGATGATGATGGGGCAGACGGCCGTGATCGCCTGGTAGATGGCCCGGTAGTCCTCGACCTCGTAGCTGGGCAGGCCATCGGGGGAACGGGCGTGGATGTGGACCACGGCGGCTCCGGCCTCGTAGGCGCGCCGGGCTTCTTCGGCGTACTCCTCGGGGGTATAGGGGATGGCCGGGCACTGGGTCCGGTTGGCCACCACGCCGGAGAGGGCGCAGGTGATCATGCAGGGTCTCTCGAAGTTCTGGTTCTCTCGGATCCAAAGCGAATTCATCGGTGCTTTCTCCCGCATCGGGTGATCGGTTGGGGGATCTCACAAGACCAGGCCAGGGTCGTCGCTTTCCGGACCGTCTCCCCGGCTAGCGGCCTTTCCATCGCGGTTCCCGTTTCTGGGCGAAGGCGGCCAGCCCCTCGGCCGCGTCCTCGGTCTCTATCAGCTCCTCCAGCCGGTCGCACAGGTAGCTCAGGGCCTGGCCGAGCCTGAGCCCATCGACCTCGGCCAGGGCCTGCTTCCCCATGCGCAAGGCCACCGGCGCCCGGGAGGCGATGCAGCGCAAGCTCTCCGACACCGCCTGGTCCAGCTCGTCGGCGGGAAACACCGCGGTGAGCAACCCCATCGACTCGGCCTGCTCGGCGGAGAGCATCCGCCCGGTGAAGAGCATCTCCACCGCTTTCTTGCGGGTCGCGTTTTGCAGGATCAACGCCGCGATCATCATGGGGAACAACCCCACCTTGACCTCCGGTGTACCCACCTGGATGCCCTGGCGGGCGTAGGCGATGTCACAGGCCAAAAGGAGCCCCAATCCCCCGGCCACGCAATGCCCGTTCACCCGCGCCACCAGGGGACGGGAGTAGCCGACCATCCGTTGAAGAAGGTGGGCATAGGCCCGCAAGGTCGATTGTCCCGGAGATCCGCCCAGGCCCCCCATCAGGTCGGCCCCCGAGCAGAAGGCCTTGTCCCCGGCACCGGTGATGCAGACGACCCGGATCTCGCTGTCGGCTTCGACCCGGTCCAGGTACTCGTCGAAGAGGTCGATCACCGTCTGGTTCAGCGCGTTGCGCCGCGCTTCTCTGTTGATGGTCATCCAGGCGATCCCATCCTTCGCCGAGTAGAGCAGCTCGGGCTCACTCATGGCTGGCCTCCTGCCTGTCATAGTCGATCTCCACCAGGATCTCTCCCGGGCTCACGCTGGCCCCCTCCTTGGTATTGAGAGCGCGTACCTGGCCACCTTTTGGTGCCGACAGGGTCATCTCCATCTTCATGGCCGAGACCACCACCAGCGCCTGCCCACGCTCCACCCGTTGACCGGGAGCCACCAGCACCTCGACCACCACCGCCGGCATGGGGGGCGTCACCGCCAGCTTGGGGGCGGCACCTGGGCCGCGGGTCGTTCTCCTGGCCTGAGGCTCCTCCACCAGGAATGCCTGGCCGTCGGCCCAGACCCAGGTTCCCTCAGGGCTGGAGGCGGTCACCAGGTGGCACACCTTGGAGGCGGGCAGGCTGGCGGCCCACTCTCCGGGCGAGAGAGGTTCGACGGCGATCGGCTGGGGTTGGCCCTCGACGGTCACCTGGGTGAGCCTCTCTTTGTCTGGGGGGTCGATCTGCACCGCTCTTTGACTGTCACCGATCTTGAACCGGTATTTCATGTCGTCTCGTTCCTCTGGCCGGCAGCCGCCATCCCTTTCCCCCGGCGAGCTCGATCTCTCCGTCGGGTTCCGTTCCCCTGGCGCCGGGGCTCAGGATCCCGGCTCGGCCGCAGTCTGCTCCCCGACCGTTCGAGCAGGCCGATCTCCACGGTTTTGCCGCGCCCTCATCGCCCCAGATCCCAGGCCCCCAGCCTGTGCCAGGGGGAGATCTGGTCTTCGGTACTGGCAGCCTGGACGCCGACCGCCCGGTTGGAGGGAGTCACCTTCTCGGCCGCGGCTCCGGCCAGAGCCAGCTGCTCCAGCCTGGCCGCTGGCTGCCAGCAGGGAAAATGCTCCTCGATGAAGCCGGTGTGGATTCGTCCCTCCCGAAAGGCGTCGGTGTGGATCACCTCCAGGAGAAACCCACCGGTGGTGTGAACCCCCAGCACCACGTTCTCTGTGAGCGCCCGTTCCATGCGGGCCAGGGCGGCTGGCCGGTCCTCGGCCCAGACCACCAGCTTTCCCAGGATCGGATCGTACTGAACCCCCACCTCGCAGCCCTCGTAGATACCGGAATCAAAGCGAACACCCGGTCCGGACGCCGGGCGAAAGGCCAGGATACGGCCAGGGGAGGGCATGAACCCCTTGCCAGGGTCCTCGGCATAGATCCGGCACTCGATGGCATGGCCGCGGGGGCAGATCTGCTGCTGGGAGAAGGGCAACGGGTTGCCGGCGGCGATCTCGATCTGCCAGCGCACCAGGTCGAGGCCGATGGTGGCCTCGGTGATGGGGTGCTCGACCTGCAGTCGGGTGTTGACCTCGAGGAAGTAGAAGGCGCCAGCCGGATCGACCAGGAACTCCACGGTTCCGGCGTTGACATAGCCGGCTGCCTGAGCCACGGCCACGGCGGCCTCTCCCATCCGGCGGCGCAGGTCGGGGTTCAGGGCGATACAGGGCGTTTCCTCGATCAGCTTCTGGTGGCGGCGTTGAACCGAGCACTCCCGTTCGAACAGGTGGATCACGTGGCCGTGCGCGTCGGCCAGGATCTGGAACTCGACGTGGCGTGGCCTGTCGAGGAATCTCTCCAGGTAGATGGTGCCATCTCCGAAGGCTGCGGCGGCCTCGCTGGAGGCTTCGCGAGCTGCGCTGGCCAGCAGGTCGGGGCTCCTGACGACGCGCATCCCCTTGCCCCCACCGCCGGCGGCGGCCTTGATCAGGATGGGGTAGCCGACGGTGGTGGCGCAATCGGCAAGACGGTCCAGATCGGGCTCGACGGCGGTCATGCCGGGGATGATGGGCACACCGCAGGACAGAGCCAGGTTGCGGGCGGTGATCTTGTCCCCCAGGCGAGCGATGACCTCGGCGGGGGGGCCGATGAACGTCAGGCCCGCCTCGGCCACGGTGGAGGCGAATCGGGCCCGTTCGCTGAGGAAGCCGTAGCCGGGATGGATGGCCTGTGCGCCCCGCTGCAGGGCGGCCTCGACGATTCGATCGATAGCCAGGTAGCTGTCTGCAGTGGAGGCCCCCTCGAGCAGGGCGACCTCGTCGGCATGCCTCAGGTGGAGGGCGCCGCGGTCAGCCGGAGAGCAGACGGCGACGCTGGCGATGCCCATCTCGGACAGGGTGCGCAGGATGCGCACGGCGATCTCACCGCGGTTGGCCACCAGCACTTTGGAGAACATGGTACCCCTCTACATGCGGAAGGTCCCGTGCCCTTGCCGGCGCGGTTCGATGGGAGCGCACAGCGAGGCGGAGATGGCGAGGCCCAAGACATCCCGGGTCTTGGCGGGATCGAGGATGCCGTCATCCCACAGGTTGGCTGTGCTGTAGTAGGCGTTGCCCTCCTTGAGGGCGGTCTCGACGATCGGCTTCTTGATGGCCTCCACCAGCTGGGGGGGCATGGGGCCTGCTCCCTCTCGGATGAGCTGTTCGTTCTTGACGCTGACCAGCACCTCGGCCGCCTGCTCTCCCCCCATGACCCCGATCTGGGCGTTGGGCCACATCCACAAGAATCTCGGCGAGTAGGCACGGCCACACATGCCGTAGTTGCCGGCGCCGAACGAGGAGCCGACGATCACGGTGAACTTGGGGACGGTGGCGGTGGCCACCGCATTGACCATCTTGTGGCCGTCCTTGGTGATGCCGGCCCGCTCGTACTCTCTGCCGATGATGTAGCCGGAGATATTCTGGAGAAATACCAGCGGGATCCCCTGCCGGTCGCACAGCTGGATGAAGTGGGTCGCCTTCAGGGAGCTGTCGGAGAACAGTACGCCGTTGTTGCCCAGAATCCCCACCAGGTGGCCGTGCAGATAGGCCCAACCGCAGACCAGCGTGGGGCCGTAGAGCGCCTTGAACTCCAGAAACCGGCTCCCGTCCACCAGCCGGGCGATGACCTCGCGGACGTCGTAAGGGGTAACGAGCTTTCGCGGGACGATCCCCCAGATCTCCTGTGGAGGATAGAGCGGATCTTCCGGTTGCCGCATGGGGATCTCGGCCTTGGGCCGCCGAGGCAGGACGGCGACGATGTCGCGGACGATCTGGCAGGCGTGGGCATCGTCCTCGGCGAAGTAGTCGGAGACGCCCGACTGCTGGCAGTGAACCATCGCCCCACCCAGCTGCTCGGCGGTCACCTCCTCGCCGGTGGCGGCCTTCACCAGGGGTGGCCCGCCCAAAAAGATGGCGCCGGTGCGGTTCACGTGCACCACGTGGTCGGACATGGCGGGGATGTAGGCGGCACCCGCGGTGCACAGCCCCATGACGGCGGTGATCTGGGGGATGTCCATCTTGGACATCCAGGCCTGGTTGTAAAAGATGCGTCCACCGTCGTCGGCATCTGGAAAGATCTCGGACTGCAACGGCAGAAAGGCGCCCCCGGAGTCCACCAGCATCACCAGGGGAAGGCGGTTTTCCATGGCGATGGTCTGGCAGCGCTGGGTCTTTTTCACCCCGAGGGGGTAGATGGTCCCGCCTTTGATCATGGGGTCGTTGGCGTGGACCAGCACCTCGCGCCCCTGGATGAGTCCGATCCCCGCCCGCGAGCCGGCGCTGTGGATCCTCTTGTCATACATGCCCCAGGCCGCCAGCGGAGCGATCTCCAGCCAGGGGGTATTGGGATCGAGGACCAGGTCCAGTCGTTGCTGGACGGTGAGCTTGCCCAGCTCGGTGTTTCGGGCTCTGGCCTTTTCGGAGCGTTCGTTGCGGGCCTTGTCGAGCTCGGCCTTCAACTGCTCGACCAGCTTCTCCATGGCCTCGTAGTTGGCCTTGTACTCATCGCTCTGGCTATCGATTCGACTTTCGATGGTGTCCATGGGTTCAGACCGGATGCTGCTTGATCATGTCGTCGGCGATGGCCATCCGGCATCGTTCGGTGGTCGTGCCGGCCAGGCCCGGATAGCCCGACTCCCGGTAGAAGCGCGTCAGGGGGTGGTCGGCCAGATAGGAGCGACCCCCGCCGATCTGCAGGGCTGCGGCGGCCACCGTCTGGGCTGCTTCGGCGGCGAACACCTTGGCACAGCGGACGAGGGTGGGCGCCTGCTCGGCCTGGTAGGACCACATCCAGGCGGCGCGATAGGTGAGCAGCTGGGCGGTCTGCAGTAAGGTCAACAGCTCCGCCAGCTTGAACCCGATCTCCTGGTAGTGCAGGATCGGTTTCCCTCCCCGCTTGTGCTTTTTGGCGTGGAATCTGGCCGCATCGAAGGTGGACTGCATCAGGCCCACGGACAGCTGCGCCAGCGCCAGGTCCTCCCGCAGGCGAAGCAGATCCAAGAGCCCCTGGTCGGGCAGGGGACCCAGCACGAACGGCGGGGACACCCGAGCCTCGGTCAGCTCCACAGAGCTGACGGTCAGGCCGTCAAATCCGAGGGTGGGGATTGGGGGACCGATCGCCAGACCGGGATGACCGCAAGGTAGGAAAAAGACCGCCACCTGCGCATCCAGATCGGCGGTCACGGCGATCCAGTCGGCGATGGGGCCGTTGGTGACGAACGGCTTGCGGCCGGTTACCAGGTAACCGTCTCCGTCCGCAATGGCCACGGTTCTACCCGTGTCGGCCGGGTCGGAAGCGTCGCGGTCCTCGGTCATCCCCACGGCACCGATGCTCTTTCCCTGTCGGAGCGGGGTCAGCACTTGCCGGTGGAGATCCTCCTGGTCACTGGCCGCTGCCAGGGTACCGAAAAGTCGGCTGCTGGCTTCGACAGCCAAAAAAAGCGAGCCGGACCACTGGGCGAGCAGCTCGCGGGCAGCTACCAGGGTCATGATGTCGATATGGGCGTCGGCCACCTGCCCCAGCCCCAGGTAGCCGGTATCGGCCATGCGGCTCAAGAACCCCAGCAGCAGCTGGCGGTTCCCCTCGATGTCGGCCCGCTCCAGCTCCCCGATCGCCCCAAGATCACCCTTCAGGGCAGCGTTCAGCCGATCGCGCACCTGCTTCTGTTCACCGGTCCAGTCGAAGTTCATTCCGCCACCCCGGCAGTCTTGGGTCCGGTCCGGCATCCTGGCCTTTGGCGTCCGATGGACATCGGTTCACTCCTATAGCATCCGGGAGATGATCATCTTCTGGATATCGGAAGTTCCGCCTCCGATGGGAGCCAGCCTTCCGTCGCGGAAAACCCGTTCGATCTCGTATTCCGAGCAGTAGCCGTAGCCGCCGTGCACCAGGAGGGCGTCGTGGGTCGGCCCCAAAGTCCAATCTCCGAGAAAGAGCTTGGCGATGGCGGCTTCCAGGTGGTTGAGCGGCCGTTTCTGGTCCTTGCACCAGGCGATGCGGTAGACCAGGGAGCGGGCCGCCTCCAGGCAGATCTTCAGGTCGGCGAGCTTGTGCTTGACCGCCTGGAACTGGGCGATGGGTCGGCCGAACTGCTCCCGCTGCTGGGCGTAGCGGCTGCAGCGCTCCAGCAGGAAGGCGAGGCTGCCGACAAACGGCGCCAAAAGCGTGCTCCGATCCCATTCCACCGTCTGCATGGCCATGAAGAAACCGGCGTTCTCCGGGCCCAACAGGTTCTCTGCCGGGACCAGGCAGTCCTCGAAGAACAGCTCGGAGGTGCAAGAGGAGCGGACCCCCATCTTCTGGAAGTCTCGGCCGGTCGAGAACCCGGGGGTTCCCTTCTCGACGATGAAGGCGGACATCCCCATGCGACCCGCTTGGGGATTGGTCTTGGCGTAGACCACCGCCAGGTTGGCGATGCTTCCGTTGGTGATGAACGTCTTGCTCCCGTTCAAAAGCCAGCCGTCCTCCACGCGGAGGGCCCGGGTACGGATCCCGGCCACGTCAGAGCCCGCGCCGGGCTCGGTCAGTCCCATGCAGCCGATCCATTCGCCGCTGGCCAGCTTGGGGATGTAGGTTCGGCGTTGATCCGGATTTCCGTGGGTGAAGATGGTATCGGCGCACAGGTAGGTATGGGCGCCCCAGGCCAGGGTGAGGCCGCCGTCCACCCCCGCCCGTCCCAACGCTTCGCCGGCCAGCACCGAGGTCATTACATCCGCGCCGCAGCCCCCCAGCTCTTCGGGAAAATGGAGGCCTAACAGGCCGAACTGGCCGAGCCGATCCCAGGCCAGTTTATCGAACAGGTGGTCCGAGTCGTGGGCAGCAGCGCGGTCAGCCAGCTCCTGGCGAGCGAAGCGGTAGACCTGCTCGGAAAACAGCAGTTGCTCTGGCGTCAGGGTGAAATCCATGTCCGATGGCCTCTGCCTCGGTGGTGTGGCCCGATGGTGCGGTGCAGGCCCGTCTGTTCCCCGTCTGGAGAGCCACCGTAGAGTGCTGCCCAACTTCTGTCAATCGGTTGTGCACTGAACCTCTGAGCATTATATTGTTTTTATTGCGTCGGGTTCGGGAGGGGAGAACCAGTCTGTCACGAGATGGGGGAATGGAGGCACGCTACTGTCCCAAATGCCTGACCCTGGCCGATCCCCAACAAGATCGGTGTTCCAGCTGCGGAGAACCGGCTCCACGCGATGGCTGGCCGTTGACCCGTCCCAACCGCTACGGTTGGCTGGGAGAGGAGATCGAGGGCCGATACCGGCTGGTCCAGTACATCGGCTTCGGCAGCACGGGAGAGGTGTATCGTGCGGTCTCCAACCGGATCGGTCGATCGTTTGCGGTCAAGGTCATCGATCGGCGAACCCTGCCCCGCAACTTCGACTTCGATGAGGTGGCCCAGCGTCTGTTTCGGGAGGTCAGCGTCCTGGGCCAGATCCGGTCCCCCTACGTGGTCCCCCTGGTGGATTTCATCCACGAGGAGGAGGACCTGTTCGTGCTCATCATGGATCTGGCCATGGGGCCGACCTTGGAGCGGATGATCTACGACCAGGGATGGCTTCCGGTCGGGCTCTCCTTCGAGATCGGCGAGCAGCTGCTGGAGGCCATCGGGGATGTGCACGACCACGGCATCGTGCACCGGGATCTGAAGCCAGAGAACCTGGTGGTCCAGACGTTGCGGTCGGGACGGCCCTTCATTCGACTGCTGGACTTCGGGGTGGCCAAGAAGCAGGACGAGCCGGGGATGACCCACGGCTTTGTCGGCACTCCACTGTTCAGTGCCCCCGAGCAGTTCCTCCGGGCGGAAGATGTGGACGCGCGCTGCGATCTGTACTCGGTGGGCTGCATCCTGTTCAACATGCTGACAGGAAAGCCGCCCTACACCGGTCAGTCCATCATCGAGGTCATGCAGCAGCACCTGAACGCCGAGGTGCGGCAGCTCACCCGCTCCACCGGATCCGATCGGCTGGACCACGAGATCAACCTGTTCTTCAAGAAGGCGATGGCCAAGCGGCGCGAGGAACGCTTCGGCTCGGCGGCGGAGATGTTGAGCGCTCGGATCTTCCTGCAGGTGCGGGCGGTTTCGGCCAGCGATTACGAAGAGCGGGCATTCGACACGGTGGACACCCCCTTCGCGCCGGCGACCACCATCAGTGGTAGAGGCACCAAGATCAAGGCCTCTTCAGAACCGGAGCCGACCTTGACCCAGGAGGACCAGCAGGAGTACGAGGTCATCCGGGTTGCCTTGAGCTCGGCGGGCGATATCGGGGTGAGTGTGACCGAGACCGGTTCGCTCATCTCCCACGACCTGTTGGAAAGCTCGGTGCTGGCCACCCAGCCCCTGCCCTGCGAAGGTCCTCCCGTGGCCCTGTTCTTCACCCGCAACGAAGGGGTGGTGTGCGTGATCAGCGAGGATGGCTGGGCGGTATTCTACGAGCCTCGTGAGCTCAAGCTGGTCGGTGCCTACCAGCTCCACACCGACTGGATCCGGTGGGCAGGATCTTCCAGCCGGCTGGAGCAGGGGGCCATCCTGCTCAGCGGTAGCGAGCTGATCCAGTTGGACGCGCTGGGTGGGGAGCGCGCGGTCTGCAAGTTGGAGGAAGCGGCCGATCTTCCCGTGACCGCGGCAGCACCGGAAGGGCAGGAAGGCCACCGGTTGTTCTTCGAGGAGTACCACCGGAGCTTGTGGATCCGGGAGTCCGGAGGGAGTCAGGCCCGTCTCGAGTACGGGTTCGAGGACATCCCCATCAAGATCCGCCAGGTGGGGTCGGTGGTGGATGTCTCCTCCCGCGGTGTCCTCCTGGTGGAGAACGAGGGGCAGTTCTTCGAGTTCGACCGGTCGTTCAACGAGTTCCGCTCCTTGACGACCTCCTCCGATCAGCATTGGAAGGACGCGTTCTGGATGGTCGAGGAAACCGGCATCGTGATGTTGAGCACCAAGGGGGAGCTGTACTGGGCTCGTCGTGGCGACCGGCCGGTCCTGCTTCACCCCAAGATCACCGGTATGGCCATCAGCCGGGACCGGTTGCGCATCGTGATGGCCGACACCTTCGGCAATCTACTGGCCTGGCAGCCGTTTGTGTCTGTGGTGTCACAGCCGCGAATCGAGCGGATTCCAAGCGAGCAGACCGAAGGCCTGCACTGGGACATCACCAAGTCGGGGGCCCTCCTCCAGTCATTGCAGAACAATGGGCAGACGGCGGTCTTTTATCGTCTGCCCGGGCATGGCTGGTCCCGCCTGGATTACCCCGTCAACCTGGGGGTGCGCCGACTGCGCTGGTCGGAGCACGGGGACGGGCTGGCCGTGGTCGGAGAGAACGGGGAGCTGCACCTGTTCCACCTGCAAAAGAACCAGCACCTGACCTACCGAATAGAGGGGAGCATGCCGTGGCACCTCGCCACGGTGGACAGTGCCCGTACCACCTGTTTGTGGTATGAGGACGGCGCGTTGGTCTGCCTTACCGTGTCACCAAGGGACGGCAAGATCCAGACCCGATGGCGAAAGCAACTGGACAGGCCGGTGACCGCGCTGGACAGCACCCTGATCGCCAGCCGGGTGATCGCGGGGTACCAGGACGGGGCGGTGGAGATCTTCGACCTGCAGTTCGGCTCTCGGTTGCTCTCCTTGCCCAACACCGTCGGGCCGGCCCGGGACTTTTCCTTCAGCGCCGACGGCCACATGTTCATCATCCTGAGGACAGGCGGGATCCTGGAGGTCTACGACTCCACGGCGGGACGCCTCGCCTTTCGAGAAACGCTGTACCACGAGCATGTCACCCGGGTCCTCATGGACAACGACGGCACCTTGATCGCGGCGGGCAAGATCGGCAATGCCATCGAGGTCTACGATGTCCAGTCCGGAGGGCTGCAAACCTCGCTGGATCTGCGCCGCACCTTCACCGACGCGTAATGGCGAACCCGCCCTGACCGGGATCAGGCGTTCAAGACCTCCCGGACCTTGGCAGCCATCAGGCGAATGGTGAACGGCTTCTTCAGGAAGTGGGTGTGGGGTCCGAGGAGATGGATGCGCTCGGTGGGGCGATCCTGGTAGCCGGAGGTGAACAGCACACGGGTATCGGGACGAAGCTGGCGCACGCCTTCGGCCAGATCGAGCCCGCTGACCAGGGGGAGGATGACGTCGGTCAAGAGCAGGTCGATGCGGTCGGGGTGTTCCTGTGCGATCCGTAGCGCATCCTGCCCATCGGCGGCAGCGATCACCTGGTAGCCCAGGCGACGCAAGGCGCGCTCCAGGAGTCCTCGCAAAGAGACTTCGTCCTCCACCAAGAGGATTGTCTCCGAACCGCGGTAGTGGCGGAAACCGGCTTCCTCCGCCTCCTTCTCGGCCGCAACCCTGGCTACCGGCAGGATCACCGCGAAGGAGGCCCCTCGACCCGGTTCGGAGGAGACCTGGATGGTCCCTCCGCTCTGTCGCACGAATCCGTAGACAGTAGCCAATCCGATGCCGATCCCCTCGCCCTGCTCCTTGGTCGAGAAGAAAGGCTCGAAGATGAGCTGGCTCATCAGGCCACTCATCCCCATACCGGTATCGGTGACCGTCATCTTCACGTAGTTGCCGGGCGCCAGGGAATCGGTTCCGGCCTGGGCCTGTTCCTCGGCGTGCAGGTTGGCGGTCTCGAGGATCAACCGCCCTCCTTCCGGCATCGCCTCGCGGGCATTGAGCACCAGGTTCATGAGGATCTGCTCCATCTTGCCCGGGTCCACCTCGACCATTTCCAGAAAGGAGGCGAGCTGGAGAATGAACTCGATGTCCTCCCCGATCAGCCGCCGCAGCATGCGCTCCAGCCTGCGGATGATCTCGTTGAGGTCCACCAGCTTGGGTTGAAGCACCTGCTTCTGGCTGAAAGCCAACAGCTGCTGGGAGAGCTCCAGACCCACATCGGCCGCCTTCTGGATCTCCAGGATGTCCTTGAGTAGCGGATCGGCCCTGTTCAGATCGATCAGGATGAGATCGCAGTAGCCCCGTACAGCGCCCAGCAGGTTCTGGAAGTCGTGGGAGATGCCGCCGGCCAACCGGCCCAGTGATTCCATCTTGCGGGTCACGTAGATCTGCTCCTCCATCCAGTGCCGCTCGGTGACATCGCGAAGGACCAGCACACAGCCGACAATCGTCTCCTCCGCCGACTGGATCGGAGCCCCGCTGCCGGTAATGCGGCGCACCTTGCCCTGGCCGGACACCAGCAGGGTCTGCTCCTCCAACTGAATGGTCGTGCCCTGCTGCAACACCGGTCGGGTCGGGTCGGGGAGCGCCTGCCGGGTCCGGGCATCGATGAGCTGGAGCACCTCGGACAGGGGGCGGCCGACGGCCTGATCCCGGCTGGTCCCTAGCAGCTCTTTGGCGACCGGGTTCAGTCGGGTGACCCGTCCCTGGTTATCGGTCACCACCACCCCTTCGCCGATGCTGTCGAGGGTGATGCGCAGGTTTTCCTCCTTTTCGCGCAGAGCCTGCTCGGCATTCACCCGATCGGTGAGATCGGTGGCCAGGCTGAGCATCACGAGCTGCTGGTCGGTCCAGGGGATGACCTTGCTCAAGGAGCGGTACCATCGGCCGTTCACACGGTCCTGCCATTCCATGACCTGGGTATCGGCCAACCTGGTTTCCAGGATGGTATCCAGGGGGCAATCGGGGCAAGGCTGTTCCAGTCCCCGCAGCACTTCGTGGCAGATTTTGCCGACCGCTTCGCCGTATCGCTTGGTGAAGGCGCGATTGGCGTACAGGATGTGGCAGGTGTCGCAATCGGCCACGTAGATGATCTCATCGATGCTGTCGAAGATCGAGAGCAGCTTCTGGTGCTCGGCGCGCTGGATCTCTTCGACCCGCTTGCGCTCGGTAATATCTGCGATGATGACCTGACTGCCCTGGAAGTGGCCCTCCGCGTCGAAGCGGGGGCTTGGTTTGATGAGGAGGTGAACGGTTCGACCGTCTTTGGTCGTCAAGCTGATCTCGTAGGGGTCCCGGCGGTTCGACCGGTTCTCCATGAGCTTCCTCTCCGCCAGCTTTCTGGCGGGCTTGTCCAGAAAATCCAGGCCGTTACGGCCGATCAGCTCCTCCTTGGAGTAGCCGATGATCTCACAGGCCCTGTTGTTGGCGAACAGGATGGTCTCGTGTTCATCCAGGATGGCGAGTCCATCGGTGATGCTGTCCACGATCTGGCGGTAGAGGGCCTCACTCTCCGCCGCTTTCCGTTGCCCCTCCTTGCGCTCGTCGATGTCCCTCAGGATGGCCAGAATGCGTCGTTGGCCTTGCAACACCACGCTCTTGAGGCTGACCTCGATCCAGAACAAACGGCCGCTGCGGTCTTTCCCGCGCCACTCGAAAACCTGGGGACCCTGGGTGGCTACCCGCCGGAACATCTCCATCGCACCCTCCTGGGTGCTTGGCGGCTCGTTCGAGCTGATATCCCCGATCGTGATCCGCAGAAGCTCCTCGGCGGAGTAGTCGAACATCCGGCATAGCGCCTGGTTGACCAGCAGGATCTGCCCTGTTTCGGGATCATGGAGGGCGATGGCCTCATTGGCCGCATCGACGATGATCCGGTAGGTCTCCTCACTTTGCAGCGAGGCACTCAAGGTAGTCTCCGAGCCTGGCG
Organism: Bradymonadales bacterium; assembly: GCA_016931535.1. Classification (GTDB taxonomy): domain Bacteria; phylum Myxococcota_A; class Bradymonadia; order JAFGEP01; family JAFGEP01; genus JAFGEP01. Next base: position 29,790 of record JAFGEP010000038.1, on the reverse strand, counting down.
TGGATTCCGTCATAACGTCTACCCAAGGCGTAGGGACAGTATCCCCTCCCGTTCAGTCTCAAGCCACGATTCGGAATTTCTTGCGCACACTCGCACGTCGTGCGCCAGTTGGCAACAAATACCGGCATTCGGGGCCACAAATTGGGGGCAAACGATTCCCTGAGCGGTTGGGGGGGGGTCGGTGGCATGCCGGATAGGCTCCATCAACCGAACTGGCCCCCTGCTACCACTTGCTATACACTCCCCTGCCTTGCGCCTCCCCCAGGCGGGAGAGGATCTTGACGAGGACCGCGACGATCCATGCCCCCTCCCTGCGTATCCAACCAGACCGGCACGAAATCCGGACATCAGCGGCTGGTGCTGCTGGTCGTCGGGTTGGGGACGCTCATGAGCGCCATGTCGGGGAGCAGCATCAACCTGGCGTTACCCAGCCTGAGCCTGGATCTGGGGATCACCATCGACCTGGCCGGCTGGGTGGTCACCTCCTATTTGCTGGCGGTCACCGTTCTTCTTTTGGTGGCCGGACGGGTTGGCGATCTGATCGGCCTCAAGCCGGTCTACCTGATCGGGTACGCCTTGTTCGGGCTCTCGTCACTGGTCTGCGGGCTGGCCGGCTCCGTATGGATCCTGGTGGGCGCGCGGGTGGCGCAGGGGGTCGGAGGGGCGATGGTGATGGCCACAGGTCCCGCTTTGCTGACCACCACCTTTCCGTCCCAAAAGCGGGGGCAAGCGCTGGGGATCGTCTCCACGGCCACCTATACGGGCCTGACGATCGGGCCACCGCTGGGGGGCTGGATCCTGGCGATCTCGAGCTGGCGTTGGGTCTTTCATCTCAACGTGTTCACGGCGTTGTTGGTGCTGGGATTGGGCCTGGCCTGCCTGGTCGGCGACCGGCACGCCCAGCGGTTGCCCTTCGACTGGGGCGGCATGTTGACCTTGGTCATCGGTCTGCCGTTGTTGCTGATCGCCCTGACGCAGGGACAGCGGTGGGGCTGGAGATCGGCGACCGTGCTGTCCTGTGGCGGAGGAGGTCTGCTCCTCTTGGCGCTGTTTGTCCGCGTCGAGATTGGCTTAAAGACCCCTCTTCTGGATCTGAAGCTCTTTCACTCGCGGCTGTTTACCGGCTCTGTCCTCAGCGCGCTGGGGAACTATGTCTCGCTGTTCATCCCCACCATCCTGATCCCGTTCTACCTGTTGGAAGCGCTCGAGCTGACCCCTTCCGAGGCAGGACTGATCCTGTCGGCCCAGCCGGTGCTGATGGCGCTGGTGGCCTCTCCGTCGGGGTGGCTATCCGATCGGATCGGCAGCCGGGGACTGGCAACCGGGGGGCTGTTGATCCTGGCCTTCGGACTGGCGGGCCTCTCGACCATCGAGGCCGATACCGGGTCGCTGGTGGTCGTTTCCTGGTTGGCGATCATGGGGGCGGGCACCGGCCTGTTCATCTCGCCCAACTCGAGCGCCCTGATGGGTTCGGCGCCTCGAGCCCAGCAAGGGGTAGCCGGCGGAGTGATGGCGGTGGCGCGGAGCCTGGGCCAGATGTTGGGTGTGGCGGTTGGCACCACGTTGTACCAGGTGGCGGGAGGAACCACGGGCCAGGCCTGGGAGGCCGCCGATTATCTGGCCCTGCGCGCTGCACTGTGGGTCGCCGTCGCCGTATGCCTGCTGAGCGCTTTGGCGGCCGCCCTGCGGGGGAAACGTGCCCGAGAGTCGACAGGGTGAGCCCAAGAAACCGCATGGTTTGGCTGTCTTCGACCTGGATCGAGAAGAACCTGACCCCTACCGCACCAAAAGGGGTCCAGGTCCTGGCCGCCCTCGAGGCACTCTTCTTCACTGCCTACCGCGGCATCGGTGGCCAACGCGCCGATCGGCCGCTCAGGAACGCTGCCCAAGCTCATGCCCATCGTCAGAATCTTGTGCAGATGGTATAGGTAGCCAAAAGAGCAGGTACAGTAGGAAACACGGATGGTCGAGGCTGGGGAGAAGAAGCGGGCCGCCTTCCACGGAAGCTTGAGGGATCTGGGCGTGGTGGACCTGATCCAGTTCCCCAACTACGGGCGAAAGACCGGCCTGCTGGTCATCACCGGCACCACCGACGAGGCGTTGCTCTACTACGAGGAGGGGCAGCTGACTCACGTCCGGGTCGGCACCACCAGGGGGATCGAGGCGCTCAGCCTGGTGGTGGACTGGGCCGAAGGGATCTTCGCCTACTATCCCGACATCCGAATCGATCGGCGGACCATCGAGCTGGAGTTCGACCGGGCGTTACTGCAGGCCATCAGCAAGGAAGAAGAGACCTCAGATGACGCCTCGGGTGCGGAGCTGGTGCAGTTTCCACCGCTGGGGGAAGAGCCGGACATCCAACCGCTGGTGGAGGAGTTCACCGCGGCCCATCCCCAGATCCTACACCTGTGTGTCCTGCGGGCAGACGGCACCCTCATTGCGCAGAGCCTTCCAGGCAGCCATACCATCGAGCGGTTGGACCTGCTCACCAACGCACTTGCCCAGTTCTCTCGAACCTATCCCGGTCCTCGGCTGACCCGCCTGATCTTGGAGGAGGAACGGTGGACCGGGGTGCTGGCCCGGATCTCCCGCGGCCGGTTGGTCCTGTTGCTGGCAGACAGGAGGGCCACCCTCGGCATGGTGACCGTGGCCGCCAGCAGGGTGGTCAATCTCATCGAGGGGAAAGCGGTCTGGACCTTTTCCTGAGTGGCGGCCAGAAACTGACCGGGCACCTTTCCCAACAAATACACCGAACCCCGGCCAAGCCGGCGATTCCCGCCCGGAAGGGTTCCTTCACAGGTCGCTTCGCGCCACCGCAATGCCCCACACCCTGTCGCTCTGCGTGGCATAGTACATCAGCGAGGACCCCCCGAAGGACAACACGCAAGCCGCCCGCTGCGGCTCATCCCCCCCCACCACCGGATTGAGCCGATAGCGAGAGAACTCCCGGCCGTCGTAGGATCCGGCAAAACCGATGTCCGCATCGGCACGACCGTCCGAGGTGTACCACAGGTCGAACTGTCGCCGACCCGCCGACGAGGTGGTGAGCCGAGCACCCGGCGAGGCCACACCTGCCCCATCCCAGCATTCCACCAAGTTCCCCTCTGGATCGGTGCAACCCTCCTGAGCCTGAAGGACGGTCTCAGAGAACACCCAGCTCCGGCCATCGGGAGAGTCCGCCCGGGCGATGACGGCTGCTTGTGGCTGATCGCTCGCACGCTCATCCACCATCGTGTAGAACAGGGCATATCCACCCTCCAGGCGCACGACGGAGGGAGAGCCGACCCACACACCCGACGGGGGCGCCAGCACCGGCTCCGGCTCCCGCGCGAACTGGACCCCGTCTTCGGAGGTCGCCAGGCCGATCGCCGGATGCTCCACCCCTCCGACATACCAGAGAAGCAGCAGGTGATCCTCCTGGACCACCGCCGGTGCGCCGACCCACCCCTCTTCCCAGTCCAGCTCGGGTTCGAGCACCGGCTGGGGCGAGCCAAAGGCGATCCCGTCCTGGGAGACGACCCCCAGGATGGAGCAGCGTTCGGCCTCACAGGCCTCCAGGACCATCCAGACCCCATCATCCCGCAAGACGGCACAGGGCTCATCCAACCTGGCGGTCTCGTGGGTCACCACCAGCGGCAAGGAGTCCACCTGGGGGTGATCGCCAGGGCTCAGGGGGGAAAAGGGGATGATCCCTCGGGATGGCAGATTGGAGCCGCCGCCATCGCCCTCGCCCAGCGTCCCGCAGCCGGCAGACAAAAAGGAGGTCCATCCGGCCAGGCAGACCAACGACAGCAGGACCAACCCGGCAGATGGCGACCTCATAGCAGGACACCCAGCAACAGGGAGAAGTTGAAGAAATCGCCGTCGATCCGGTAGTCGCCCACCAGGTCGGCCGGATCCTCTTTCAGCATGCGCCGCTCCACCATCCGTATGTACAAAAAGCTGAGATCGAGCAGGATCGGCTTGGGAAAAACCTCGGTCACGCGCTCCAGGCTCAACCCGACCCCCATCGACAGACCATGCTTGTCGCTGTCGGCATAGTTGGTCGAACCGCTCTGCTCGGGTGCCGGACTGGCCTCGAAGAAATAGCCGGCCCGACCGACCAGCCCCAGGTGGTCCCCCTGGTGCACAGGGACCTCCACGCCGACCCGGGGGATCAAGAGATCGGAAAAGCCGGGATCGACGATGGCGTCAGGCTGGGCCACGGCAAAATCCAGGGTTCCCAGGTCCAGGTCGAGGGTCAGCTGGGAGGCGGGAGGGGGAAAACCGGACCACAGATATAGCCCCAAGTCGGCGGCAACCAACAGCCAACCGAAGTCATAGCTGCCTCCCAGGACGATCTGGCGAGGAGAATACAGGGTGGCGTTGATGGAGCGCATCAGGAAGAAGGCCTCCTCGATCAGCACGATGGGCCGATCGGGGTTGACATCGAGCATGATCTGACCGCGGACCAGGGTGCCCAGATCGAGCGCCAGGTAGAACTCGTCCCGGTAGGCCAGGCCGACAGACCAGCGATCGGAGGGGCGGAACAACAGGCCGAAGGAGGGGTAGCGGGTCGACTGGATGTCCACCTCGACCGAGGCCTGGAGCGGAGAATCGAGGCCGTTGATCAGGTTGGCGTAGCCGGTGATGTCGAGCTGGCCCCCGGTGTTGGCCAAGAAGGTGAGGCCACCTCCCACGAAAAGGTGTTCGATCGGCTCGATCGCCAGGCTGGCGTTCACGAAGATCCGTTGCGTGCGGTTGTCGAAGAGCACGAAGCGGGGTTGGCGTTGCGGCAACGACCGCACCCGAGTGATTCGATCGTCGAGGATGAACAGCCCGATGCTGGCGCCAAAGTGGAGGCCCAAGACCTCTCCCGGCAGGATGACCCCCCCCTGGAACCCCTTGACCAGGTCCACATTGGCGTCGCGGCCGTTGAAGCGAAGCTGCGGATTGGAGTAGAGGTAGCCCAGCTCCAGGCGGAGTTCGTCGCCCTGAGCCAGCCCTGCCGGATTGTAGTAGCTGGCGGAGAAGTCGTCGGCCAGGCCGGTAAAGGCGCCCCCCAGCCCGATGGCGCGGGCACCCAGACCGAAGGCGTCCAGCGGGTTGGCTTGGCCCGCCCCAGCGAGCAGCACCAGCCAGGCAAGGGTCGCCAGGCCAGCGAGGGTGCACCCCCCTGGTCTGCCGCGCCGGCAGCGGTGCCGGTGCGACGAGGCGGCTTCAGACCGGCTATCCTTTCGCCCCATCAAAAGGCCACCCCCACCTCTAGCGTGAAGACCGCGATGCTTCCCCGGTGAGCGATGCGCGGAAGCCCCGGGTTTTCGGGATCCCGGATCTGCTCGACATCCTTGACATGCATCCGATCCGGCATCCACTGGAGCTGGAAGCCCAGATCCGCCTTGAGCCCCCGCCAAAGAAGACCTGTTCCCAGTCCCAGCGCCCACCGATCGCTGTCCAGGTAGTTGTGGTTCGCCACCTGCTCGGGGACCGGCGTGGGCTCGAAGAATCCGCCAATCCGGAAGGCGGCTGTGACCGGCCCCAAGCCCCGGATGTACTCCGCCCCCAGCCTCGGAACCCAGATATCGGAGAAGTCGGGGGGATCCTGAGGCGGCAAGGCGGTGGTGGTGTTGACCAGCGGATTGCCAAAAGCGCTCCAGCGCTTGAAGGAGAAGCCGACAGCCAGGGCCAGGCCGGCAAAAGGCTGCACGGTAACATCCGCGCTGACCTGGAGGGGATCGTACTGGGCCGTTCCCGAGACATCCAACAACGGAACCTCGATCGGGAACTCCGGCCCCAGATCGGTCTCGATGGGAAAAGTGAAGCGTGCCGCCGAGGCGTCGTGAAAGCTCACCCCCAGGCTCAACCAGTCGAGCGGGATCACCAACAGCCCGACGATGGCCGAGTAGTCGGCGACCAGCTCGTCCCGCACCTCGGAACCCAAAAGCCCTAGCTCGTTGGGAGCCACCTTCAGCCCCCCCACCAGCTCCGCCAGCGCCACCACTCCCCCACCCAGGTGGAGCCAGTCGGCAAGCCGGAGTGCAAGCCCGACATGTAGCCCCACGGTCCGGTGGCGATTCCCCACCACCGCAAAGTAGGGCTCCTCCGGAGCCGGGATGTCGGCCAGCAACACCGAGGTGGTGGGCAGCAGGAACCCAAAGCCGAGCGCCAACCGGTTTTGCATCGCCCCCCCAAGCGGAATGGGGGTGCTCAGCCCGATGAGCAGGTTGGAGGCGGCTGTGACCTCGAAGGCGGCATCGTTGAGGGTGAGATCGTAGTCGGCCCGCTGGTATCCCAGCACGAACTGCCGCTGGCCCAGCCTGCCCAACGCAGCGGGGTTGTAGTACACGCTGGCGTACCCGCTCACGTTGCTGACCAGCGCACCGCCCATGGCCAGACCACGAGCGCCCAAGCCAAACAGGTCCTGCGAGCTGGCGCGGGTAAAGGCGGGCCGGATGACCTGGAGCAGCACCACGACCAAGAGCCAGGCGTGCCACCGGTGAAAGCCGGCCATGATCGCTCGAGGAAAGCTCTCTGTCTTGTCAAGCAACGGTTTGCGCAACGCCCCGCCTTCGGCCTGTAGGTCTGCTCATGAGGCCGTGTTATAAAGAGCCGACCGCCGATTGGGAAGAGGTAGCCACCCGACAATCGCCGGCCTACCAAAAAGGAGCCAGAGAGTTGAAACCACCGCCGGTTCGCGAGGAGGTCCTGGCCTTCCACAACAGCCAGATCGTGGTCGATCTCCACCTGGACAGCATCCTGCAGCAGCGGCTGTTCAGGTACGACATCAAGAAACGCCACTCCCCCTGGATGAGGCGCCAACCCCTCTTCTGGCACGCCGATATCCCCCGCATGGTGGAGGGTGGATACACGGCGGCGGTCTGCGGGATCCACTACTGGCCCTGGGAGAGCCGGCGCGCTTTCCCCGAGGTGAAAAAGCAGCTCGACTACCTGGAACGCGTGGTGGAGACCGACGAGCGGGTCGTGTCCGCCCGTACCGCCGAGGAGATCGAGGCAGCCAAGCGGGAGGGCAAGCTGGCCCTGATGGCCGGCTTCGAGGGAGCCCATCTGCTGAGCGGGCAGATCGAGCATGTCGAGGAATTCCGGCAGCGTAAAGGGCTATACCTGACACTGGCCCACTTCAGCCGCAACTCGGCGACCGTCCCCGCCCTCGGCCGAGGTGCTGACCCGGACCAGGGGTTGACCCCCTTCGGCCGGGAGCTGGTGCAGACGCTGAATGCCGTTGGGATGATCGCCGACGTCGCCCATCTCAACGAGCGGACCGTCCTCGAAGTCTGCGAGCTCTCCACCGCACCGGTCATCGCCTCCCATACCATCGCCCGCGCGCTCCATGACCACCGCCGAGGGGTCACCGACCGGGCCATCGAGGCCATCACCGCCACCGGCGGCGTGATCGGCATCATGTTCTGCCCGTCCTTTCTCACGGGCAAGCTGAACACCTCACTGGCGGCGGTCGCCGAGCACATCGAGCACGTCGCCGATGTGGGCGGGCCGGGCTGCGTGGCCATCGGCACCGACCTGGACGGATGGATCTCGACCATCCCCAACGATATCCGCGACTGCCGGGACCTGCCGTATCTCACCCAGCTCCTGCTGGACCGCGGCTTCACCCAGGAGCAGACCGGGCTGGTGCTGGGGGGAAATGCCCTGCGGGTGATCCGGTCGGTGAGGGGGAGCTGAGGGCTGCTTGTTGATGCCTTCTAACCCGCGGCCTTCTCGAGATCGATGAGGACCCGTTCCTTGGCGATCTTGATCTCGGCGGCGGCCGGTTTTTGGAGGGAGGGATCGCTGGCGAAGCGGAGGGCCAAGGTCTCGTTGCCGATGTAGGACGACCACCGCTCCAGCGCGCGGGAGACCTCGGCACCGGCGGAGTAGCGCAGGTGGATCCGGTCCTCGATCTGGAGCCCCCGCTCCTTGCGGAGGTTCTGCACGTGGCGGACGAAGTCGCGGGCCATGCCCTCCTGGACCAGCTCGGGGGTCAGCCGAGTCTCGAGGCCGACGAAGGCGCCGCCATCGAAGGCGAAGACCAGCCCCTGGGGGCCGGTGTGGACCCGTTCCAGGTCTTCGGGGGTGAGCACTACCGGGTGATCGTCGATCTCGAACCGGAGCTCGCCGAACTTGAGCTGCTCCTCGATCGCGGTGGGATCGAGCCGGTCGATGTGCTCGGCGATGCGGGGGGTGAGCTCGCCGTAGCGGGGCCCCAAGGTGGCGAAATTGGTCTTGAAGCGGGTAGAGATCAGGTGCCCGGTGTCATCCAGGAGCTCCAGGTTCTTGGTGTTGAGCTCCTCCAGCAGCACCTCGACCAGGTTCGGGTCCCCCAGCACCTGGCGCTCGGTGTCCGACTCCGGCTGGACCAAAAAGGTCGCCAGCGGCTGGCGAACCTTGATGTTGGCCTCGTTGCGCAAGGCCAGCCCCAGGTTCTTGTATCGGATCAGGGCGCCGAACGAGGCTTCCAGCGGCTCGTCGATCAGGGAGGTATCGGCCTGGGGATAGTCGGTGAGGTGGACGCTGGGGGGAGCGGTGGTGTCCACCGATCGGACCATGTTGGAGTACATCTCCTCGGTCAGGAAGGGTAGGATGGGAGCCACCAGGCGGATGCAGGTGAGCAGCACCTCGTACAGGGTGGCGTAGGCCGCCTGCTTGTCGGCGTCCGAGCCGCTCTTCCAGAAGCGCCGGCGGCTGCGCCGCAGGTACCAGTTGGACAGGTCGGATTCCACGAAGGCCTGGAACCGCTCCATGAGCAGGTGGATCTGGTAGCTTTCGAAGCACTGGCGGGCGTGCTCGACCAGGTGTTGCAGGCGAGACAGGATCCATCGGTCGAGCTGAGGCCGCTCGGCCGGGGGGATGGCAAACTGGCCAGGTCTGACGCCGTCCACCTCGGCGTACTGGATGTAGAAGCTGTAGCAGTTCCAGAAGGTCAACAGCTTGCGGCGCACCTCGTCGTCGAGGTGGCGCTTCTTCTCCTGGCGGCGCCGGTGGATGTCGGGGAAGTTGAGGTTGTTGACCGGGTTCTGGGCCGCGAAGATGAAGCGCATGATCTCGGCGCCCATCTTCTCGGCCGCCTCGTTGAACTCGATGGCGTTGCCCAGGCTCTTGTGCATCTCCTCGCCGTACTCGTCGCGCACCAGGGCGTGACCGAGCAGGGTTCGGAAGGGAGCTTTCCCCTCCATCATGGTGCTCATGGCCAAGAGCGAGTAGAACCAGTTGCGGAACTGGCCCGGAAAGCACTCCAGCACCAGGTCGGCCGGGAACCATCGCTCCCAGTATTCGCGGTCGCTGTTGTAACCCATGGTGGAGAAGGGGACGATCCCGGCATCCAGCCAGGGGTTTCCCACATCGGGGATGCGTCGCGACCGGCCGCCGCAGCGCTCACAGCGCAGGGTCACCTCGTCGATCCAGGGGCGGTGAGGGCTGTGCCCCTCGAAGCGATCCCATCCTTCCACCGCCCGCTCCTTGAGCTCCTGGCGCCCGCCGATGACCTCGAAGTGGCTGCATTGCTCGCACACCCAGATGGGCAGCGCCAGGCCCCAGTACCGCTTCTTGGAGATCATCCAGTCGCGCATGTTCTTGAGCCAGTCCATCTCCCGGTCGTGACCGAATGCCGGGATCCACTGGATCTCGTCCACCACCTGCATGATCTCCTTGCGCCACTCCATGCTGATGTACCACTCGTCCACCAGTCGGAAGAGCACCGGGGTCTTGCAGCGCCAGCAGTGGGGGTAGGTGTGGGGGTAGTCCTCCTGGGCCACCAGGAAGCCCTTTCGATCCAGCTCGGCGATGATCTGTTCGGCGACCTGGGCCGCGTTTTTCCCGGTCAACCAGCCGAAGCCGTCGATGTAGTTCCCCCGTTCGTCCAGCGGGGCGATGCTCACCAGGCCGAAATCACGGCTCAGCTCGTAGTCCTCCTTGCCGCAGCCGGGAGCGATGTGGACGATGCCGGTCCCTTCGGTGCCGGTGACCTGCTCCCACCAGATCACCCGATGGTCCTCCTTGCCAGTGACCTGGGCGAGCTTGGGATCGGGATAGGGGTGTCCGCCGGGTGCTGCCTGGGCCTCCAGGTCGTCGAAGGGCCCCTGGTAATGCAGATCGACCAGCTCCCGCCCCGAGACCGATCCCAGCACCTCGAAGGGGCCACGCCGGCCCACCAGGTCGGGGAGGTTCTTCAAGCCGGTCCGGTTGCCTTCCGAGTCGCGGGTGCGGTCGTTTTCCCAGTTCTCCGCCCCCACGTAGTAGGTCCAATCCCCCTGCTTGACCTTGAAGTAGTACATCTCCGGATGAACGGCTGCCGCCACGTTGGAGGTCAAGGTCCAGGGGGTGGTGGTCCAGACCAGGAGCGCTTCTTTCTCGCGTTCCCGCAAGGGGAAGCGGACGACGACCGACCGGTCTTTGACGGTGAGGTAGCCCTCGTGCATCTCCATCTGAGAGAGCCCCACGCCACAGCGGGGGCACCAGGGCATGACGTCGAAGCCCTTGTAGACGAAGCCGCGCTGGTGGCATTTCTTGAGGAAGGACCAGATGGTGTAGTTGTTCTCGTCGGACATGGTGTAGTAGGAGTGGTTCCAGTCCATCCAGTAGCCTAGCCGGATGGACTGCTCCGTCTGCACCTGCGAGAATCGTTCGACCCGCTCTTTGCAGCGCTGGACGAAGCGGTCGATCCCGTAGGCGGCGATGTCGTCCTTGCTGGTGAAGCCCAGCTCCTTTTCGACCTCCACCTCGACCCACAGCCCTTGGCAATCGAAGCCGTTCTGGTACCGCTGCTCATGGCCCAGCATGGCGTGGTAGCGCTGGTACATGTCTTTGAGGCTGCGGCCCCAGGCGTGGTGTACCCCCATGGGGTTGTTGGCGGTGATGGGGCCGTCGAGGAAGGACCACCTGGGATTTCCCTTGTTCTTGTCCCGGAGCGCCTCGAAAGCATCCACCTCCTGCCAGAAGGCCAGGATGCGGTTCTCCATGGCGGGGAAATCGGGGATCGGCTCTACTTTCCTGTACATCGGACGGCTCCTTGAGTGCGTATACGGTCGGCGCCCACCCGGGGGGAAAGGGAACAGACGGCTGGCGACAGACCCAGCCGGGACAGCCTGGACCCAGACCAACCCTGTGATGCGCCTGGCGGCGATACAGAACGGGATAACCGGGGCATTCGTCAAGAGGGTTCTTGCAGCCGGGCCCGTAACCCTGGAAATCCAACGCCGGCTGTGACATACACCGCCCCGTCGCCCTCCCCGATCATGACAAGGCACCGCTTTGCCCACCGGGAACCGGCGAGAAGACAGCGGGAGGAACCCAGGTGGATCGCTTCTTTCATCCCCACAGCATCGTGGTCATCGGCGTCTCCGCCAGCGAAACCAACATGGCTCGGTTTATCGTGTACAACTGCAAGAAATGGGGGTTTCCCGGAGCGATCTACGCCGTCGGACCCAGAGGGGGATCGGTCTACGGCGTCGACATCCACCCCGACCTGGAGCAGGTCCCGGACGGCGTGGAGATGGCGGTCATTCTCACCCCCTCCCGCGTGGTCCCGGATCTGCTGGAGACCTGCGGGAAAAAGGGCATCACCCGGGTCGTCATCGAGAGCGGCGGCTTCTCCGAGTTCGACGACCAGGCGGTGGGCCTGGAGCAGCAGTGCCTCGACATCGCTCGGCGCCATGGGATCCGCCTGGTGGGCCCCAACGGCATCGGACTGGTCTACCCCAGGCACGGGATCGCCCTGCCTTTCACCCCCTTCGAGAACCCCATCCCTCAGGGCGATGTCTCCATCCTCTCCCAGAGCGGAGGCGTGGCAATCCACCTGATCCTGGAGATGGTCCGGCAGGGCCAGGGGCTATGCAAGCTGGTCAGCCTGGGCAACAAGCTCGACCTGGACGAAGTGGACTTCGTACGCTACCTCCTCGAGGATCCGGAGACCCGGATCATCGTCCTCTACCTGGAGGGGTTGAGCCGAGCAAGGGAGCTGATGGAGCTGGCGACCAGGGCGGACAAGCCGATCATCCTGCTCAAATCCAGCGTGGGAACCTTCGGCGCCCGGGCGGCCCGCTCCCACACCGCGGCCCTCTCCCAGGATGACGCCGTGGTCGAGGCGGCCATGAAGCAGGCCGGGATCCTGCGGGTGGGGGAGACCGCAGAGCTGGTACTCGCGGCCAAGGCGTTGCGGATGCCGCCCATGAAAGGGAACCGGGTGGCCGTGGTCTCCCGCTCCGGCGGCCATGCCATCCTGGTGGCCGATGCCCTGGAACGGGACGGTTTTTCTCTCCCCACCTTCCACCCGAGCGTGCTCGAGGTCGCCCGCAAGGCGCTGAGGGCCAACGTCATCCAGCTGAACAACCCCCTCGACGTGGGTGACATCTTCGATTTCCCCGCCTACCTGAGCATCCTGGAGTCCATCCTTGAGGCCGGAGATCACGACGGCATCCTGTTCTTGCATACCTATCGGGTGGAACCGCAACGGCAAGTAGCCCGGCAGATCATGCAGGGCATCGAAGAGCTGGCCGCTCGGCACGACAAGCCGATCTCCTGCTGCCTGGTCACCCTGGCCGAAGAGCTGCGCGCGCTCCGCTCGATCAGTGCCTATCCCCTGTTCGAGATGCCCGAGGAGGCGGCGCACGCACTGCGCCTCTCCCGCAATCACTGCCAGCGCACCCGCCACCCGTTCACCGCCCGCCTTGCGACCGAACCGGTGCCCTCTATCCCGTTCCCCACCGACATCCAGGCCGCCCTGAAGAGCTCTGGGTGGCTCCCGCTTCCCGACGCAACCCGGATCCTGGAGCACATCGGCATCCCGGTACCCCGCTGGGGCCTGGCCACCCACCCACAACAGGCCATCGACCTGAGCAACAATATTGGGGAGCCGGTGGTCTTGAAGGCGCTCTCGTCTCGGCTGCTGCACAAGTCGGATGCCGACGCCGTCAGCCTGGACCTCAAAGGAGCGCAGGCGGTGGGGGACGGCTACCGGCAGCTTGTAGAGCGCGTCACCCGATGGCTCGCCGGCCACTTACTCCTATCCATGGTTTCGACCGAACAGGACAAGCCGATCGAATTGGATGGGGTCCTCGTGCAGCAGCAGGCGAAAGAGGGGTTGGAGGTGATCGTGGGCGGCCGGAGGGACGAGACCTTCGGGCCCATCGTGTTGTTCGGGATGGGCGGAATCCTGGCCGAGCTGCTCCAGGACGTTTCTATCCGGGTAGCTCCGGCAGATCGGGCCGTGGTCCGCGAGATGATCTCCCAGACCCGTGCCGCTCGCCTGCTGGATGGTTATCGCGGGCAGCCGGTCCGTGACCGGGAGGCGCTCGAGGAGATCCTCCTGGCGATCTCCAGGCTGCTCACCCAGCATCCCGAGATCCAGGAGATCGACTGCAACCCGGTTCGCCTCTATCCGATGGGCCAGGGGGCTCTGGCGCTCGACGTCCGGATCCGCGTGGGGGGAGATGACCCGTGAAGCTGCTTCTGTTCGACATCGACGGCACCCTGATCATGACGCACGGCGTGGGTATGCGCGGGCTCAAGGAGGCCATGAGGGAGATGGTCGGGACCTCCCAGATCCGCGACCTGTTCTCGTTTGCCGGCCTGACCGACCAGGTGATCGCCGAGCGGATCCTGTTGCAGCTCGGGAAAAGCCAAGAAGAGGCGACCGCCCTGGTGCCGGAGCTGTTTCGAAGGTACCTGGTGTATCTTCGGAGATTCCTTGCCGAGGCGGACCATCTCGAAGTGCTGCCGGGAGTTCGAGAGCTGCTCTCCAGGCTGGAGGTGGATCCCGAATTCGGACTGGCGCTGGGAACGGGAAACATCGAGCAGGGTGCCCGTCTGAAGCTGGAGCAGGTCGACCTCAACCGGTACTTCCCCGTCGGAGGGTTCGGCTCCGATGCCCGCCAGCGGTCGGAACTCCTCCAGGTCGGTGTCGATCGCGCCCGGAAGCACTACCAGACCCATTTCTCCCGAGTCTGGGTGGTGGGGGATACCCCCCATGACATCCGCGCTGGTCGCGAGATCGGCGCCAGCGTCCTGGCAGTCGCCTCCGGTTTCGCCTCTCGGGAGAGCCTGGCCGCCGAGCAGCCCGATCTGCTACTGGACAACCTGGTGGACGTGGAAGGGGTGGTGGCGGCGCTGGAGTAGGGGCGGTCTTGCCTTTCCCCCTCCTGGCGCGGTCTGTTGATCACCTTGCCGGTCCCCACGACCGGTAAGGGCAGCGACTCCTGACCAACGTTGGTCTGGTGCGATGCAATCAAACAGCTAGCGGGACGGCGAGGAGTGGTGAGCGCCACCCTACCGGTCCGCGCCGAGCGCCAGCCGGATGAACCGATCCCCTTCCAGCAGGCCCAGGGCTCCTTGCGCCGCCTGCTGCTCGTCGTACCCCTGCACATCGTCAGGCGACAGGCCGGGACTCATGATGGCCACCGGCACCGGGTCGGTGGCATGACCCCCGGTAGAGACCGGCGTGGGGTGATCCGGCAAGACCGCAACCGTAGCCTGAATACCCAGCCGCTCGATCCCCTCCAGGACCGGGCCCACCAGGCGACCGTCGAGCTGCTCGATGCACTTGATCTTGAGATCCAGGTCGCGCGCGTGGCCCGCCTCGTCGGTCGCCTCCACGTGCAGGTACACCAGGTCGTACTCCTGCAGCGCATCCAGGCAGGCCTGGGCCTTGCCCTCGTAGTTGGTGTCCCAGAGCCCGGTTGCGCCGGGGACCTTGATGGGGGTCATCCCCGCGTACAGCCCCAGCCCCATCAGCAGGTCCACCGCCGAGATGACCGCGCCCCGCACCCCGAAGCGCTGCTGGAAGGTCTCCATGGTCGGGCGCCTGCCCGGCGACCAGGTCCAGATGGCCGCGGCCTCGTCCTTGCCCGCTGCGCGACGGGCGCGGTTGACCGGGTGGTCGGCCAGGATCTCCAGGGACCGCCGATAGAGCTCCACCAGCCTGGCCGCGGTCGGCTCGGCATTTGGGGCCGTGGCTCGTGGCAGCAGCGGTTCGGTCGACTCTCCGACGTGGTCGTGGGGCGGAGCGCAGGCCACGGCCGGGTCGGCCCATCCCCCCTGCAGCACCAGCAGGTGGCGGTAGCTGACGCCGGGGTGAAAGCGAACCGCCCGCTCTGCGCGGCCCCCGCCCAGCTCGCGGTCCAGCGCCTCGATCAGCTCGGCGGCCTCCTCGGAGGAGATGTGCCCCGCCGAGTGGTTCTTGATGCGACCGTCCTGGATGGCGATCAGGTTGCAGCGCAGCGCGACCTCCTCCGGTGCCAAATCGACCCCCATGTTGGCCGCTTCCAGCACGGCGCGACCCTGGTAGACCGCAACCGGGTCGTATCCCAGGACCACCATGTTGGCCACCTCGGACCCCTTGGGCTGTCCCTCGGGGATGGTCACAAACAGGCCGCAGCGGCCCAGCCGGGCAATCCGGTCGATGTGGGGTTTGCGTGCGACCATGAGGGGAGTCCTGCCCCCCAGCGCTTCTACCGGCCAGTCCGACATGCCGTCGCCGATGATGATCACCGTTTTCATTGTTTCTGCTCCTGCTCGAAGGGGAAGGCTGGCGGCGGTGTTCCGACCATCATTTGCTCACGGTCAGGATTCGCTCACGCTCACGGTCACGGTCAGGATTCGCTCACGGTCACGGTCACGCTCACGCACAGGTTCACGGGTATCAGAACGGTTGGCTAGTGGGTGTAGTGGTGCACGAGGAACTCCTTGAACCAGGGGTAGTCCACACCCATGTGGCCGTACTGTTCCGAACGGGTCTCGATCCCCTGCAGGCTGGGTGGTAGTGGGGGGTCGATCCCGGTGAGCGCCCGGATCTCCTCCGGGAACTTGGCCGGATGGGCGGTCTCCAGGGAGATCGCCACCAGCCGGTCGTCCTCCGGGTGCTCCTCGAGGTAGCGCATGAGCCCGGCCCAGCCGACCGCGCCGTGGGGCTCCAGGATGGCGCCGTATGCCCGATACACCTCGGCGATGGTGGCGCGCGTCAGGTCGTCGTCGATGCTGACCGCGTACAGGTCTCGGCGGATGGCATCCATGTCGGGGGGTTCCAGCAGGTTTCCCTGCTCGTCCATCCAGCCGCCGTAGAGATCCACCAGCCGTGCCAGGTTGGAGGGATGTCCCACGTTCATAGCGTTGGAGATGCAGTCGATGGAGGGGACGATCTTCTGGTACCGTCCGGTGGCGAAAAAGCGGGGGACCTCGTCGTTGGCGTTGGTGGCCACCACGAAGCGGGCCACCTTGAGCCCTCCCTTGAAGGCCAGCAGCCCGCCCATCAGGTCACCGAAGTTCCCCGAGGGAACCGAGAACACGACCGGCTCGCCTCCCGCCAGATCGGCCAGCCGCGATACGGCATACAGGTAGTAGACCGATTGCGGCAACAGCCGGCCGATGTTGATGGAGTTGGCAGAGGAGAGGTTCAGCCGCGCCAGGTCGGGGTCGGCAAAGGCCTGCTTGACCAGGGCCTGGCAGTCGTCGAACTTCCCCTCCACGGCGATGGTGGTCACGTTTCCGCCCAGCGTCGTCATCTGCTTGCGCTGGCGGGCGGAGACCTCGGCCAGGGGGAACAGCACCACCACCCGGATCCCCTGCAGGCCGTAAAAAGCATGAGCGATGGCAGAGCCGGTGTCTCCCGAGGTGGCGGTCAGGATCAAGAGCTCCTGCCCCCTGGCCCGCACCAGCCGGTCCAGCGCCCGTCCCATGAAACGGGCGGCGAAGTCCTTGAAGGAAGCGGTTGGACCCCGATCCAGCCGCAAGAGGTGACGGTTCTGGTGGACCTGCTCCAGCGGTACCTCGTAGTTGTAGGCGTCCTGGCAGATCTCCTCCAGCGCCTCCCGGTCGAACACGCCCTGGGCGTACGGCTCCAGCACGGCCGCCGCCAGCTCGGCGTACGGCAGATCGCGCGCCCGGCTCAACAGCTCCCTGGTAAACTGCGGTACGGGACGGGGCATGTACAGCCCCCGGTCACCCGCCTGACCGACCAGCAACGCCTGGTCCAGGGCAACCTCCGGGACCCGGCGGTTGGTGCTGTAGTAGATCGTCATGTCAGGCCAGCTGTGCGCCGGAGGCACCGCCCACCGAGAACTTGAGCGGAACCTGGACCGGGACGGCGCCCTCGATGGCCGCCAGCGCCTGCTCGAGGTCCTCGATCACGTCGGCCGGATGCTCGCCGCCCACGCACAGCCGCACCATGTTGGGCGGAATGTCGGCCATCTTGCGTCCCTCCTCGCCCTGCTGCTGGTGGGTGGAGATGGCGGGGATGGTGGCTACCGACTTGATCCGGCCCAGGTCGGTGGCGCGCCAGATCCGCTGGAAGGCGTCGAACATCTTGCGGGTGGCTTTGGCTCCCCCTTTCACGCGGAAGGACATCAGGTGGCCATAGCGGTTGGTGGGCCGGCCGTACTGGGGGTCGTGCTCGGCGTCCACCAAAAACAGGTAGCGGCTGGCCAGTGGATGCAGGGGGTGACTTTCGAGCCCCAGGTAGTCCACCTGCTCGATGCCGGGGTGCGACTGCAGGTAGGTGGCCACCTCCATGGTGTTGCGGCTGAACAGGTCCATCTTGGAGCGCAGCGTGCGCATGTCGTTGAGCGACAGGATGGCGTTCATGGGGGAGAGGTTCTGGCCCAGGTCCCGATTGGGCAGGGTCTTCAGGTACATGGCGAAGTCGGCCCGCATCTCGTCGCTGCCGAAACGGCTGGTGATGTTCTTGCGGGAGATGACCGCTCCGGCGATGCCGAAGCCGGAGGAGGTGAGCGACTTGGTGACCGACTGCACCACGATGTCGGCACCGCGAGCGATCGGCCGGAGCAGTGCCGGGCTGGCCACGGTGTTGTCGATGATCACCGGGATACCCCGGGCGTGAGCCAGTCCGATCACCGCATCCAGGTCGAAGAAGGCCTGGCCCGGGTTGGAGGGGAGCTCGCCGTACACGAACCGGGTGTTGTCGTCGATCTGGGACTCCCATTCCGACAGGTCGGCCGAGTTGATGATCCAGCGGCATTCCAGCCCCCGCTCCTGCGCTTTCCGGATGGCGAACTGCTGGAAGGTGCCCCCGTAGACCTGGCAGGTGGAGACGAAGTTGATCTTCTGGTTGGGGCGTTGCGGATCGATAGCCAGAAAGGGATCGGTGGCGCTCTGGATGGCCGCCATGCCGGAGGCGGTGGCGCAGCAGGAGGTCTCCGTGTCGCCGCCGTAGCCCTCCAGCAATGCCAGGGTGTTCTCGAAGTAGTACAGCGAGGGGTTGCCGATCCGGGAGTAGCACCAGGTGGGGACCTGGTAGGACAGGGCCGCCTCCATCTCGTCGCTGTCGCGGTAGGCCTGTGAGGAGCACAGGTACACCGGCTCGATGATGGCACCCTGGTTGAAGTTGAGCGACTCGTTCATGGTGTACAGGCCGTGCACGGCGATGGTGTCGAAACGGCACCGCCGCAAGCGGTCCAGGGCTTGCTGGCGCTGGCCCTCCGCCTCTCGGGCGGCTGCGGCATATCGAGCGACTCCTTGTAAGTCATGGGCATCCGTCATCATCCACCTCACTGTCTCAAAGGGGTTCCCCGAGGGATTACCAGCCAACCGGTTCTTCTGCTATCGGAGTAAAGGATATCCACAGCGACAAACTCCACCCCACTTCCCGAAGGCTCCCATGGGAACCCGCCTGTTGGACCTCAATCATCGATCAGCTCGGGGGGCATCTCCTCCAGGGAATAGCCCGCATCCTCCTTGACGACCGACAAGGTCACGAAGGTCTCCTGTTTTTCTACCCCGGGGACACTGGCGAAGGCGTGGGTGACCACCTGGCGCAGGTGATCGATATCCCGGACGCAGATATAGGCGATATAGTCGTAGCGGCCGGTGATGTGGTAGCAGGCCCGAACCTCCGGGATCGACCGGATCCGATCCTCGAACTGGTCAATCTCGCTAGCCTGGTGTAGGTTCAGGTTGATCATCACGGCGGCGGTCAGCCGATACCCCAGTGTCTTGGGATCCAAGATGGCCTGGTATCGCCGGATGATACCGCGTTCCTCCAGGCGGCGTACCCGCTCCAGCATGGAGGAGGGGGCTAGACCGTTGAGCCGGGCCAGCTCCACGTTGGTCATCCGCCCGTTTTCCTGGAGCATCTTGAGAATGTTGCGGTCTATACTGTCCATGCCGCCACCCCCCCCAGAGGCGATCTACCTGCCGAGACAGGCAATTGCGTTCATTCGCAATTGTTTAGATGTAGCAGACATATGTTCTTATCTCAAGACCAAGGGCCGATTTCTATTCAGCGCACCCCCGTTCCTCCCATCGGGTTTGCGGAATCGTTTCCGATTCTCAAACCGATTCGGCCGTTCGTCGCGGGTGACATCACTGGTGGATTGCGGTATTTCACGAACTAACGGACGGGCAACGATAGGCCCCCAGGACCGGAGAAAAAATATCATGAGCAGTTATCGAACGTTTCGGGTGACAGTGGCAGGTGTGGTGGCGATCGGGATCGCGGTGCTGTCCGCGGTCGCCTTGGCTCAGGATCTCACCGGCTTCGACGTCCAGCAGTTCAACCCCATGCCCAGTCAACACACCAACCACTTCTCGGTGTCCTCGGGACACGTCCTGCGGTCTGGTGCCTTCGAGCTGGGGGTGTTCGCCAACTATGCGGATGATCCGCTGGTCATCGAGACCTCGGATGGAGATCGGGTGGAAAGCGTGGTGGCCAGCCAGCTCGCCGTCAACTTCCTGGGGGCGGTCGGGTTGTTCGACTTCATCGAGTTGGGGTTCGACATCCCATTGATCGCCCTGCAGGACGGCGACACCATCAGCGACGTCCGCCAGCTGGTCGATCGCCCCGAGCCCGAGTTCGGCCTGGGCGACATCCGGATCATCCCCAAGTTCCGGCTGGTGACCACCGACACGATGGAAGAGCCGGGAGGCTTCACCCTGGCCCTGCTGGCCGACATCCACCTCCCCACCGGAGACCCGGACATCTTCCAGGGCGAGGATTTCCGCATCGAGCCTCGACTGGCGCTGGACGTGAGCTGGCCCAAGGGAGAACGGTTCTCCTTCAACGTGGGCTACCTGATCCGCACCACCGAGGCCGAGCTCTCCAACGCCGAGGTGGGCAGCGCCATCACCTACGGCGTGGGGCTCACCATTCCGCTGGGAACCAAGGTGGTCCAGTTCGTCCCCGAGGTGTTCGGGGAGGTCAACCCTGCCGCCGACGACATCGACGTGGAGGAGCTGCCGCTGGAGATCCTGCTCGGCCTGAAGATCTTCCCGGCCGACTGGTTGCTCATCCAGCTGGGGGGCGGCACCGGGCTGGTCTCCGGATACGGCACGCCGGACTGGCGCGCCTTCCTCGGCCTCAGCTACGCCTTCTGGCCCAACCTGGACCGGGATGGTGATGGCCTCCTCAACCGCAACGACTCCTGTCCCGACGATCCCGAGGACTTCGACGGCTTCGAGGACTACGACGGCTGCCCCGATCTCGACAACGACCAGGACGGCATCCCCGATGCCCGCGACGAGTGCCCCAACGAGCCCGAGGACCTCGATGGCTTCGAGGATGAGAACGGCTGCCCCGATCCCGACAACGACGGCGACGGGATCCGCGATGCCCGCGACGAGTGCCCCGACAACCCGGAGGACTTCGACGGCTTCGAGGATGAGAACGGCTGCCCCGATCCCGACAACGACGGCGACGGGATCTGCGACCCCTGGGTGAGCCAGCAATCCTTGTCGGTGGCCTATGCCGAGGTCTGCCGGGGGACCGACCGGTGCCCCGACGAGCCGGAGAACTTCAACGACTTCGAGGACGAGGACGGCTGCTATGACGAGGCGCTGGTCACCATCACCTGCGAGGCGGTGGTCATCCATGACATGGTCTACTTCGATACCAACTCCGACCGGATCCAGCCCCGCTCCTACGACCTGCTCGACCAGGTCTACCGGGTGATCGATCATCACCCCGATCTGCGGGTGATCGAGATCCAGGGCCATACCGACGACCGGGGCCGCGACGCCTACAACCTCGATCTGTCCGAACGGCGTGCTGCATCGGTACGGGCCTACCTGATCGAGCGGGGGGTCGATCCCGCCCGGTTGCTGTCGCGCGGATATGGCGAGACCACGCCGATCGTCCCCAACGATTCGGCCGAGAACCGGTCCCTGAACCGGCGCGTGGAGTTCATCATCCTGGAGCAGGAGGGCTGCCAGGAAGAGCAGTAGACGGCACCAAGTGCAATCGGCGGTAACCGGGCCGCCAGGTAAACAGGCGGCCCGGTGCCTCAACCTTTCAGAACGTCTGGAGCGGCTATGAACAAGGTTCAACAGCAAGACAGGGCTTTTTGGACACGCGCGTTGGCCATCGCGTCTCTCTTGGCGGTCACCAGTCTGGCCGCCCCCACCTGGGCCGAAGGTTCGCGGGAGATCGACGGCTGCGGTTATGGGGACACCGGCTGCCAGGTCACCCAGGGCCTGCAGGGTACCACCCCCCTGTACGTGGACATCCTCGACGCACCCAACGAGCAGATCCGGTGGCAAGGTCAAGGAACCGCCACCGTCTACGACCCCGACCGCCAGCAGATCGCCATCCTCTACACCGGCACCACCGTGACCCCCACCGCCAACGGCAAGTACAATATCGTGCTGTCCCGCCACCAGTACGACGTCAATGCCAGCAACGTCGTGACCGCCTGGTACCCCTGGGATATCGCCGTGATCGCCAGCTCCGAAGAGCAGCTCGGCCGGCTCTCCTCCATCGATTGGCGATTCAACGTGGGGAACTACGATGACACGACCGATACCAGCTTCTACGCCCTCATCGGAGGCACGGCCGCCGTCACCGAACTGCAGCTCAACGGCATGGCCAGCTTTGTCTACCAGGTCAGAGGCAACGGCGTCGGTATCCTGATCGACGGAGAGTCCGGCCCGGGCAGAAGCGTCCCCGACCCGGGAGAGGGATCGGGGGTCCTCATCTCCATCCCGGCCGACTTCAACCTCTACGTCAACGTCCCCGAGGTGGCCACCTTCGACCTGCCGGAACCGACAGTGTCCAACTTCACCTTCGCCAACGGATCGATCGGCTGCAGCTACTTCACCGCCGGCGAGGGGGGAACCTTCACCTTCGACAGCAACGTCGATGGCACCTACCACCTGATCTGCAACCTGTACGACGAGAACCCGGCCTCCGAGCAGTTCGAGCTGGTCTCCGGCAACGACCTCACCATCTTCGGGGCGGCGGTGGCGGGAACCAACCATGTCTACTGGGACGGGCTCGACAACGATGGCGAACCGATCGACCCTACCGACTTCGGCGATCCGGTCACCCCCGACAACACCTCCGACCTGCCCATCCTTCACTGCAAGCTGTGGGTTACCACCGGGGAGTTCCACTACGTTGGCATCGACATGGAGACCAGCTTCCCCGGCATGCGGCTCTACAACGTGCTGGAAACCGGGATTCGCAGCCCGCTGCGCATGTTCTGGAACGACGACCTGGTCCAGGACAACGCCGTCGAGATGCCGCTGTTCGGCGACGACGCCCAACGGCGCTACGGCACCGTCACCTCCGGACCCGACGGTGTAATGTGCGGTGCCTACGACTCCACTCCGGTGCCCTACCGCTCCATCGGCCAGTACGACATCGTGGGCGAGGGCGACGCCAGAGCCTGGGGGAACTTCTCCGCCAACAGCAAGGGGAACGACGCCTTCCTCGACACCTACTCCTGGGTCTACGACGACGACAGCAACGTGGTGGACCTGATCGTGCTGGCCTCCGACGCCGATTACGACGACGACGGCCTGAGCGACTACGTCGAGCTGTGCGTCACTACTACCCTGTACACCGACGACGACTCCGACGACGACCTGGTCAGCGACTTCATCGAGACTCAGGAAGGGCTCCCGGGCATCGATACCGATGGCGACGGGACCATCGACGGCCTGGATAACGATGACGATGGCGACGGCATACTCACCGTCGACGAGGACCTGAACGACAACGACGATCCCACCGACGACGACTCCGATGACGACGACATCCCCAACTACCTCGACGACGACGACGACGACGACACCGTCCCCACCCTGCTCGAGGACGTGGACGGGAACGATGATCCTCGCAACGACGACACCGACGAGGACGATATCCCCGACTACCTCGATCCCGACGACGACGGCGACAACGTCCCCACCGCCATCGAGGATCCCAACGGCAACGGCGATCCTACCGATGACGACACCGATGACGATGACATCCCCAACTACCTCGACGACGACGACGACGGCGACGGTACCCCGACCAAAGACGAGGATCCGAACGACAACGACGACCCCACCGACGACGACACCGACGGCGACGGCATCCCCAACTACCTGGACGCCAACGACCAGGACGGCCCCCTGGGGGATCTGGATGGCGACGAGATCCTGAATGAGGACGACAACTGCCCCGAGGATGCCAACCCCAACCAGGAAGACATGAACGAAGACGGCGAGGGTGACGCCTGCGACGACGACATCGACGGCGACGGGTTGGACAACGACGAGGACAACTGCCCCGAGGTCGTCAACCCCGACCAGCTCGATATGGACGACGACGACGAGGGCGACGCCTGTGACGACGACATGGACGGGGACGATGTGCTCAACGACGACGACAACTGCCCCACCGTTGCCAATGCCGACCAGGCCGACCTGAATGACGACGGCGAGGGCGACGCCTGCGACGACGACATCGACGGGGATGGGCTCACCAACGCGCAAGAGGCGGACTTCGGCTCCGATCCCAGAGATCCCGACACCGATGACGGCGGGCTCCTCGATGCCGACGAGCTCCGCTACCAGCGCGACCCCCTCGACCCCTGGGACGATATCCTCGATGGGCGCGAGGTCAGGGGCGGCAGCCTGTTCGGCTGCAGCGCGGCCGGAACGGAGCAAACCGGTGGCCCCGCTGCTCTCGGTCTGTTGCTGGTGGCGGTGGTGTGCCTCGCAACGAGGAGGCGCAGGCTGTAGATTCCGCCTTCCTGCTCGCGGTTCGGACGGGCAGCGACCAGCGGACCGCTGCTGCTAGCCCGTCTTTCCCCTTCAAACGACCAGATCCACCGGTCTCAGCGGTACTACCGGGTACACCTGCCCGGGGACGGGCGGCATCGAGTTGTAGACCCAGTCGATGTCGAGGGTGCCGAACTTCACGCCGAGATGCCCGCGGTAGCCGCCAAAGGTGCCCCGGACGAGCACGCTCTCCATCTCCATGGTCAGGGCGAACACGGCCACCGGTTGACCCGGCTGTAGGCCCAGCAGCTCTCGGCGATACACGGTAGGGGCCAGCACCAGCCGGTCGGGGCCGGCGGTCTGACAGGGCACCACCGGCACGATCTCGGGGAAGCCGCCCTGGCCTATCCAGGAGACGAACTTGAGGGTCTGGATCTTGTCTACCGTCGAGATGGCCCAGGGCTTCAGCGCCGGTCGACCATCCCGGCGACGGGTCAAGTACCTGGCGGCGGCGGTGATGCCATAGCCGGCGGTGATGCCGGGTAAAAAAAGGGTCCGCTTGGCGGTGGTGGTGACCAGGTCCATGTAGTGGACGGTGTGGATGCCGAAATAGGCGTTGTAGCGGAACATCGGGCTCTTGTTGAACCGCTCGTAGTCTTCCCCTTCCCCGACCTCGTGGGTCCATCGCGCCTTGCCTCGCCAGACCTCCCTGGCGGTGTTCATGACCAGAAAGGCGGTATTGGGGTTCGACCGGACGTGCTCTTTGCTCTTCCCCTCGCAGAACTGGCCCCAGTGCAGCTGGGTCGGGCTCTTGGCGCGAAGCGTGGTGATCAGCGTGACATGAGGCAGGCGATCGGGGTTGCTGGTCGCCAGCAGGCCGATCTTGGCGTCGGGCTCGAAGGCCTCGATGTCTTGGGGGCTCAGGCGGTTCGTTGTGCTGGTCATGGTGTGTTCCGTTGCCATGGGTGTCGGTTCATCTGGGCGCGGCCGGCTGGTCAGGGTCGGGTCTCCGGGTGCTTTTGGCCTGCTCCTTGCGGGCCCGTTCCAGCCTGGACAGACCGGTGACCGCGACCCGGGAGGCGTCGAATCCCGAGGCGATCGCCACCCTGTGGAGATGGTCCAGCTCCGCAGCGGTCGGGAGCGGGGTGTCGGCGAACATCCATTGCTGCCCCAGCCGCTCGTACTTGCTGGTGCACAGGTTGTTGAAGGCGCAAAGCTCCCAGCGCTCGACCAGCCCATCCAGGCGGTCCACCAGGAAGGCCGCGATCCCCGCGATGTTCCCGTCCAACGCGGTTGCCCCAGGGATGAGCGGGGTCCGGATCCAGATCCGCGCCTGCGGCCGGCTGGAGCGGATCTGGTCGGCGGCAGCCAGCAGGTTGTCCAGGATGACCCGATTGGAAGCGCCGGTGTACCGCTTATGCTGCTCGGGGTTGATGAGCTTGAGGTCGTAGAGCAACAGGTCGGTGTGCTCGATCAGCCGCTGGAGAACCCCGGGGTTGCACATCCCGCAGGTGTCCAGGGCGGTGTGGATCCCCAGGGCTCGGCATCGCTGCAGTAGCGCCCGGGCGAACTCGGCCTGGTAGGTCGGATCGCCCCCCGAAAGGGTCACGCCCCCTCCCGACCGCTCGAAGTACGCCCGATCCTTGAGCAGCTCGGCGACCAGGGCGTCCAGTCGCCAGGTTTTGCCGAGCATCTCCATGGCCAGCGTGGGGCACTGCTCGGTGCAGGTGGCACACAGGGTGCATCGGTCCCGGTCTCGCCGGATCTCGTTGTCCTTCAGGACCAGCGCCTCCTGGGGACAGAGCGCCACACAGGTGCCGCAGCACAGGCAGTGCACCCGGTTCCAGACCACCTGCCGCTCGGGCGAGATGCTCTCGGGGTTGTGGCACCAGGCGCAGGAGAGGCTGCAGCCCTTGAAGAACACGGTGGTCCGGATGCCCGGCCCGTCCTCCGTGGACATCCTCTGCAGGTTGAGCACGGTGGCGGTCAGCCCCTCGTCCCCATCGGTCTTCTGCTTCGCCATGGTGTTGGGTCCGATCCTGTCTTGCTTCTGGCCTGGCCCGCGCAAGCGGTGTCCTGTCCTGACACTGCCTACCCCAGCTGCTTGTGGCTTTCCCGCGCGATGATCTCGTCCTGCAGCTCCCGGCCGATCCCGGTGAAGTAGGCGTTGTATCCGGTCACCCGCACCAGCAGGTGGCGGTACTGCTCGGGGTGTTTCTGGGCCTCCTTGAGGAGCTCGACATCGACCATGTTGACCTGCAGGCAGGTCCCTCCGTTGTCGCAGTACCCCCGCAGGAACGCCTTGAACTTCTCCTTGTGCTCGCGGTCGCGCAGCAGCGAGGAGCTGAAGGTGATGGTATGGCTGGCCCCGTTGGGAAGCGAGTTGAAGTACCCCGCGAAGTCCCCCTCGCCCTCGGTGGCCCGCCCGCCCAGCGCCTTGCCCACCGAGTTGCTGTTGGCGGTGGGGCCCAGGATGTCGGCTCCGTTCGACGGGCAGATGGCGTTGGACAGAAACTGCCCCTTGGGGCGGCCGTCGGCGCTGGCTGCCAGGATGTCGCCGTCGCTCACCCAGTAGTTCCAGCTCAGCATCCCCGGCCGAAAACGACGCCCGGTGGAGCGGGTCTGGTATGTCCAGGTCTCGTCGGTCCACAGCTCCATCACCTTGAACGCCATCTCGTCGGCCTCGTCATTGTCCTGGCCGTACTTGGGCGCCCGGTACCTGGCTCGGGCCTGGAGCATCTCGTGGCCCTTCCAGTTGTCCGTGAGCGCCCGGATCAGCTCGTCCATGGTGGTCTGGTGGGTGTCGTAGACCAGGTGCTTGATGGCCAGCAACGAGTCCACCGTGGTGGCGAAGGTGACCCCCTCCACCGTCACGAAGTTCAGCTCCGGACCACCCTGGGTGATGTCCAGCCCCTTCTCGGCGCAGCCCCGTACCAGGCAGGAGAGATAGGGGGTCGGGCAGAACCTGGCCCTGATCGACTCGCTGGCCTCGTAGACCTCTGCACTGCGGGCGATCAGGTGGCGGGTCTGCTCGGCGTAGGCCTCCCAGAACCGCTCCCAGGTGGAGAAGGTGCGGGGATCGCCGGTGGCCGGACCGTCCTGGCGCACCGGATCGGTCTTGCCGGTGATGGGATCGACCACCGGGTGCATGTCCTTGCCGCCGGTCAGGGTCAGCTCGACCGCCTTGAGCAGGTTGAGGTTGATGTCCACCGTGCCGGAGCGGTCGTTGCCCACCATGGTGTTCTCGAGGCAGCCCACCGGGGCGTAGTCGAACACGTTGTCCTGGTGGATGAGGTGCTCTACCCCCGCGCGCCTGGCCTGGCGCAGCAGGCCGGCCATGGAGCGCTCGTCGAAGTTGATCAGGAAGGGGGCGCCCTGGCTGGTGGCGATCATCTCGACCAGCCGGTCCAGGAGCTCCTCGGGGCTGTTCGCGTGGAGGCGGACGTTGGGCTTGGGCTCCAGCAGGGGGCTCAGCTCGTCGATGACCTCCAGCATGGCATAGGTCAGGTCGTTGGTCAGGTCGCGGCCCTCGGCCCCCATGCCGGACAGGGTGATGAGCTGGCCATAGCCGGAGGTGATGCCCTGGTTGCCGCCCACCCGGATCATGGCGTCATAGGCGGTGTTGGCGTGGATCCAGAAGCACTTCAGGATCTCCTTGCCCCACTCGCGGTCCATCCCCTGCTCGATCGAGCGGCTCCAGTAGGGGTACAGGAGCTGGTCGATCCGCCCGAAGCTCACGCCGGGGCCGGGGTAGTTCTCGTCGGCCATGATCAGCATGTGGTTGAGCCACAACGCCTGGACCGCCTCCCAGAAGGTCTGGGCAGGCTCCCAGGGCACCCGGTCGAGCTGGTCCGCCATCTGCTCCAGCTCCGCCTTTCGTGCCTCATCCTCTTGTTGCCGCGCCAGCTCGCGACATCGCGAGGCGTAACGCGCGGCCAGATCTCTGGCCATGGTCGAGGCGGTCAGCATGGCCCGAAGCTGAGCGCCCTTGGGGCCTCTCCGCTCCGTTACGCTCATGCCGTTCAGCCGTGCCTCCAGATCCTGGTGGATCCCTTTCCAGCCGATCTCGAGGGCCCGCTGGTGGTCGGGGATGAGGTGTCCCGAGGTGGCGCCGGCATTTCCGTAGCCGTGGCTGTGGAACCATTTCATCCGGGCCCGGGAGCCCTGGGAACCGTAGATGAGGCGGTCCCGCTCTTTGGCCTCCTTCTCGCTCCAGCAGCGGGAAGCCAGGATGTTGAACCGCGCACCGGCCAGCAGGTCTCCGGGCAGGATCTCCTGGGGAAGGTAGTTGACCATCACCTCCTTGATGAACCAGGCGCGCCGTTCGACCAGGCTTTTGCTCCAGAAGTCGTCCGGCAGGCCGACCTGGCGAGCCACCTGCAGGGTGGAAGCCCGGAACGGCTGCATGAAGGGATAGGTCTCGGGCACGATGTAGAAGGTCATCTCGTCGTAGACCACATCCCAGGGGGTTCCGGTGGTCCAGCAGGTGAACTCGTTGTTCCAGGACCGCTCGATCCCCGAGAAATAGAAGTCCCGCAACCGTTGGATGCGCTCCGACAGGTTGTGCGGTTCCTTGATCGGGACTGGGCTGTGAAGGGCGCTCTGGCTGCTCATCGGTTTCCACCTCGCCGCTGTTGGCGTCGTGCATCGCACGGTATTTCGATCGGTATCTGCACGGAAAGTACACTTCCCCTGGTTTCTGTCTCGTTCCGGCCTCTATCCGTGTCACGTGGCATATCGATTCTCATCTGGCGCTTCGTTTCGAGCGGTGCTGCCCTGGGGTCAATCCGCCGCTCCGGCAGTTGGCAACCCCGATCGATCGCCAGCTTTCTCCCTGTCAGCCGACAGGAAAGGGAGCTTCCGGGTCGCCTTCGGTCAAGACGCCCAGCTCGACCAGCGATTTCACCGCCTGCTCGGCCCAACCGCGGTTGGCGGCCGGGCTGGCCGGGCTGGGATGAGGGATTCTCCCCACCTCGGTGCCCAACCCGTCGAGGGCGGACCTGGCCCGTGACTCGGCGAAGGTGCCCACACCGACCACGATCCGAGGCGCGAGCACCTCGACCACCTTGCGCAGCGCTTCGTCGCACAGCGCAAACAACCGCTGGCGCTCGCGTGCCCCCAGCTTGTCCGGCGTCAGGTTCCGCCCGCTCTCCTCCAGGAACAGCAGGGGGCAGTAGTTCCCGACGAAGAAGCGGGCGAAGAAACGATCCGGGGTGCCAAAGCGTTCACGGGCCCAGCCCCATAGCCTGGCGCCGCTGACCTCCGATCGGGTACAGGCGAACCCCAGCACTAAACGCTTGGGATGCTCGCGTGGTGGCCGCTCTACCGGTGCCTCGATCCCAAGCCAGTCGCGAACCAGGTTGACCTCTCCGAAGGGAACCCCCGTCTGGGCCATCCCGAAGGGTCCCGGGTTCATGCCCACAAACATCGCCTCGATCCCGGGACGAGCATAGCGGGTCAGGTACCGCTCGTGCGGTTGCCGGGCGTACACCAGCGGGTGGTAGACGTAGCTCACGGCTCCGCTGAACGTCAACGCCTGGCAACTTGCGGCCAGCTCCCGGCTGATGCGCACCAGCTCCATGGGTCGAAGTGTAGCAGATGACCGTCTGGTCGGGTACTCCTCCTCCCTCAAACCTGACCGTCAACCTGAACGAGAACCTGACCATAGACGTAAACGTCAACGTAGACGTGAACGTTAGCGGGTGCGCGATCGTGACCGAGAGCGCGGCCGTGAGCGAATAGGTGGCGAAAACCCCCAGGCTCCGCCCGTGTTGGCGTCGACGGAGGGGGCGACTCTAGCCTCTGGCCGAGCTCTCCTCCCCCAGGCTCCGCCCGTGTTGGCGTCGCCTGGGCATTTCGCCTCACCTC
>JAFGEP010000037.1 GCA_016931535.1 Bradymonadales bacterium | reverse complement strand
TTTGTCTTTAGCCATCAGGCACCTCCTCGGCACCAACATGGCTGGTTACGATTGGCTCAACAAGATGGGGTTCACAGGTCGGTTACGCCACAGGGGACAGGTCGGATCGGGACACTCCGAGACTAGGCGCTTGATCTCGCCGGTCACCTTCTGACTGGCCGGCTCGGCACCCATACACCATCTGCAGTAATCGCGGATTGCCTTGGATCGCGGTACACGGGGTAGTTGGGCGCTGTCGTCCTCCTTGCCCATCCTGTATCGCCACAGGTCGCAGTCTCGCGCATGGGGGCACGTCCGGACCCCGGGTGCACCCTGACTGCAGTCAAGGCACCGATCGCGTATCGCATCGGAAAGGAGCGGGTAGGGTCTCGGTGAGTCGCCCATGGTCATCCCTCCCCCTTTCTAGCGGGGTCATGGAGGCCGAGAATCAGGAAGCCTGGGCCTCCCTTGCCTGGGCCTCCTTCGAGTCAGCTCGGGCCACCATCCTTGCCCTCTCGAAAGGGGACCTACCCAAGTTTGGAAAACCCTCTCCCGATTGCAGAAAAATCCACCTTAGGTGTGCGCCATCGTTCAAGAAGCTGGCCCCTGGGACTATCGTCCCTCGGGGGACGATAGTCCCAGCGTATTTTTACGCCTCTACGGAACTGGCCGACTTCCTCGGGTGGGACCGGGACAACCCCAAGAACCCGAAGAAGACCAAAATGATCTTGCCCATGATCGTTTCCCGAGAATCGATCATCCCTGGGGGGACGATCGTCTTGGACGAAGGCGCACACATGAGGCCGAAAAGAGGATGATCCATGGTCATCCCTCCCCCTTTCTAGCGGGGTCGGAGACGTTCCCGGAGTGCTCCGGGAACGTCACTTTCTTGAAAGAGGGCGCGTACCTGAGGGTGTAGAGATACGGAGTGCCCATGATCATTCCCCGAGAACCGTTCATCCCTGGGGGGACGATCGTCTTGAACGAAGGCGCACACATGAGGCCGAAAAGAGGATGATCCATGGTCATCCCTCCCCCCGCGTCAAGTGAGAGTCACGCCACTTGAGCAAGTCGGACAACCTGAACCGTGTGCAGCGGGGTCCGTAAACCAGTCGGGCGGGACCACGACCCTCGGCACACAACTTCATGAGCGATCGCCATTTCATTCCGGTGTGTTGTTCGGTCTCGCGATACGTCAGGATCGGATCTGCAGTCGGGCTGTCGGTCATGGGCTGGACCCTCCATAGTCGAGGCGGGTGCGTCATGCACCCTTCAACCAGTGAAGTACAAAAATCCCGGAAAAGTGCCTCTCGACCGCCTACCGTATAGGTTTGCGGCTTTCTGGGGGTCGTGGCACGACCTACACCAAATTATTGTGCTGTGATTGCGAGAGGATAGGTCAAGTCAAGGGGTCTGGAACCCAGAAGGCGGGAAAGAAAAGTGATCGGGGCGTGTCGTTTTTTTCTCGGAGGGTACGTTGGAGCAACAGCCGGCGCGCTTGTCCTTGGCTACACCAGTAGTCGTTCCCCCGTCTGGAACCACGCAGGGCAGTGAGAACAGCCCGGGCGTTCACTCCCCATGTGGCCCAAAGCAAGAGTTCGATGAAAGCCAGCCCGTTTACCAGACGTTCCTGAATCCAGCCCCACCGTACTGTGCACCCCTCGGGATAGGAAAGCTCTTTCCAGGGCCGGTTGGACTCTAACTCCAACAGCCGGTCGGGTTCTTGACGTGCTACCTGGTTCAGCCGGACAAGGTGAAGGCGAGACAGCTCAACCGCTGCTATCTGTCGGCCAATGTCCGCCCCCTTTGGCCTTCCAGGCGAATCCACCCGATCACAAGCGACAGGGAGGCAGTACTGCAAGATCCCCCCGATATCGAGCCACAGGCGATTCGCCAGATCCGAGCCAGGCTCGACAAACGCCAGCCTACAGACGGCGCCAACAATCTGGGGGGATGGTGGCCAGGGCGCCCATCCAACAGGTTCACCCTCGCGGATTGGATACAGACCGTGGTATCCCTCGATTCTCCAACCTGACCATTCGGGCTCATACCGGCGTGGTTCTGTGATCTCCCAGTGGCCAGGTTGCTCCCTGGCCAGATCGGGGTGCAGGCGGTACAGGTCGTTCCTTGCCTTTCTGCGACGTCGCCGTGCTTTCCCGCTTCGCAGTCCGGCACTTGCAGAGATGACATCATAAAGGCAATTCCCCTCCGGGTTCTGGTAGTCCAGCGATTCAACTCGGGTTCGGTCCCTCCAATACCTCCGTCCACAAACGGGGCACCAATTCCAGTCCAGTTCATCGAATCGCGCCCCACAAGTGCAACGCCGGTATCGGCGGGGTATGATCTTCTCAGTGGTCATCGTTGACCCCCTTCGGGAAAGGCTACCACCTTGCCCCGTGCTTCCTCTCGCACCCGCTGAAAGGTATCGGCCAGTTGGCTCACTGCCTGTTCCACGGGTTCAGCTGCCATTCGGGAGTAGATCAAGCTTGCTGCAATGGTCTTGTGGCCCAAAGCTCGTTGGAGTACCAGGGCGCTTGCTCCGGCTTGTGCCATCCAAGATGCCGCGCTTCTTCGGAAGTCGTGCAGTGTTACACCCTGCAGGCCGGCATCATCCCTTACCTTCTCCCAAAAGGCAGTTACGCTCGAGAGATGACCACTCTTGCCCGTGCTGCTAGGGAAAACAAAGGGACCGCGCTTGTGCTTCTCCAGAACCTTGAAGATCTCAACCGCAGTGGGGGACAGCACCCTTTCTTGAGATTCGCCAGCTTTGGTCATCTCCAACGAGATACGCCCCCGTTCCAGATCAACTTGATTCCAGCGCAACGGCAAGAGTTCCCCCTTCCTCAGAGCGGTCAAGAACAGCAGGTACAGGACAGCGCGAGGATACAGGTTGTAGGTCTCGGTCCAAGGGTCACCTACTGGCAAGGGACCGTAGACCCCTCGGTCAACTCGCTGAATCCTCCCTTGCTTCACCAGTCCGGCCAACAGGATCGCCACCTTGGGTTTGGGAATCCCAAGCTCTGAGGCTACCTCAGACACAGAGAGGGACCCACGCGCGGTCAGGAAAGCAACGGCTTTGCTCTGGTCGGAGTCTTTCGAGGCGTTTGCTGGAATCGTAGCAGTCCGGTCTACCGCCTCGAATAGCCTGACCACTTCGGCCTTCCTAAGCCAGCGGTCCCGCGAGGGTGTATCGAACGGCTTGACAGCTGCTACCCGGGCCGGCACGTCGGAGGGGACTTCTCCCCACTCTGCCGCCAGAACGAGAATCCGCCCCAACAGCTGCATCACCTTGTTGGCCGTTCGTGGGTAGTGGGCCAAACTGTTATGCCAGTCAAGGATCTGACCCGTGCTAAGATCTTCGGCGATGACCCCCCCCAAGGTAGGGAGGATATGAAGCCGGATCTCCGCTGCATCATTGGCCCAACTCTTTCGATACACCTTGGCATAGCGTTCGAGAAAGGTCTCGCAAAGGTCCTTCACCGTCTTCCTGGTGACCGGGGCGGGTTCAGCTTTGGGGTCTTGTCCCCGATTGACGGCACGGATCAAGCCCATGGCTTCATCTACTACCGCTTTCAAGGTGTAGTCCCGTGCATCACCTTTCCAGCTATAGGCGCGTTGCCGTCCATCCTCGGTCCGGTACCGCAGGAAAAACACCTTCTTTCCACCAGGCAGTACACGCAGCTTCAGACCCCTGCATCCTTCTACCTTGTGGAAACACCAGTTGTCCTTTCCTGGTACGTATGGGGCCCGCTTCACGTCGGAGTCGGTCTTGATGATCATCGGTCTACCCCCTTCGGGAATCTGTGCACAATCTGTGCACAAGCCGGACTACATCTACAAGGTACCCACATAGACCAAAGGTGTCAATGGGCCAACAAACAAAAGGGTTAGCGGGACTGGGGTAAAATCACAACTACCGAGAAAAACACGTTTTTTTCTGCTTCCCAAGCTGAGGGTCGCGGGTTCGAGTCCCGTTTCCCGCTCTCGAAGAAGCCCTGGAAATTCCAGGGCTTTTTGTTTTTGGGCCGGCCGCCCATCCCGGGACTCTGGACCGTTAGTTTTCACGGGCCACTCCTCGGGCCACTGCCCGGGGCCACTCGGGGTCACTCCGATCGCTCGGGTCGGCTTGCCGCCAACTCGATTCCTTGATCAGCTGAGCCACCGCCTCCTCCTTCCGGTCGATGTGCACACCGGCATACCGTTCGGTCATCTGCGAGCTGGTATGCCCCATCTGGGACCGGATGATGATCTGGTCGACGCCTCCCTCGAGCAGCAAGGTGTTGAGCGTCCTCCGGAAGACCTGGGGACCAAGCTTGAGGTTCAGGCCTGCGGCTTTGCCGATCTGTCGGAGGATCTTGCGCAGCGAGTCGGCACGTCGAAAGGTGCCGCATTGGTTGGGGAAGACCAGCTCCCATGACCCAATGCCACCCTTCTTCCTTCTTAACTGCTGCACTTGGTACTCCCACAGGACCTCCCAGAGAGGGGCAGGCATGGCAACCTCCCTCGAAGAGCCGGTCTTGGTCGTTCCTTCGTGGCCTTTCCAGACCGATCGTTGGACAGAGATGCATCTGCGCTCAAAGTCGACGTCTTCCCAGCGCAAGGCGTACAATTCGCCAGCTCTCATGCCCGTGTAGGCCAGGGTGTAGATCTCGGCGAACCAGTCCGGACGGCTTCGGGCCACCTCGATGACCTGGCCCAGCTCCTTGGGAGTCAAGGTCTGCTTCTCCCTGGTGTTCCGGACGGCACTTCTGGGGGGTCTCACCCTCAGTGTCGGGTCGCGGAAGTCAAGCTCCGCAGCTGCGTCGCGCAGCATTGTCACCATGGGGCGCCACCAGGCGAGCAGGGTATCCTGCGCGTACCTCCGCCCTGTTTTCCGGTTGACCAGCCGTTCAGCCCAGATGACCCATTCCTCGACATCATTGCGTGTGATCTCCCTAATCGGTCGTCCCACCAGGATGGGAAGGATCCGATCAGCCAGGGCATTGATGTACTGCTGTTGTGCGCTGTGTTTCAGGCGGCTGACTCTGGTTCGGGTCCAGCGCTCTGCGTAATCGGCGACGGTAGTCTTGTGCTCTCTGGTGTAGGGTATCCTCCTCTGAGGTTGCGGTCGTGTGACCGGGTTGTTGGCTTCTGGCCTGGCCTCCTCCTGGGCCTCGGC
This sequence comes from Bradymonadales bacterium, assembly GCA_016931535.1. Classification (GTDB taxonomy): domain Bacteria; phylum Myxococcota_A; class Bradymonadia; order JAFGEP01; family JAFGEP01; genus JAFGEP01. The sequence continues at coordinate 10,853 of JAFGEP010000037.1, read as the reverse complement.
TTCCTTCTGGAGCTCTTCCTTGAGCGCCTTGGCCAGTTGTGCCTGGGCGATGACGAGGTCCTCCCGGGACATCGGATCCACGATCTTCTTCCGATAGATCTTCGTTCCGGTGTGTGGTGATGTCGCCGTCGCTCTCAACTGGTACCTCCCGTCCGGGAGCTTCTTGATTCCAGGTGTCTTCTTCATGGCGTATGCTCCTGGTGCCGCCAGAAGGTCCCTGGGTGTCCCCTAGGTCAGTCACGGTACCGCCGAGTCGGCCATCGAGGCAAGCCGTCAGAAACCGGTCCAGGGTCTCGGGCAGAAACAGGTAGGAGCCCCGTGGACCGGCCCTCCGGTCCGGCACCAGCCAGCCGTTGGCGATCCAGTCTCTCACCGTGGAGTAGGCCACCCGGCAGTAGCCTGCGGCTTCCTGGGTGGTGAAATAGGGGCTGACGATCTCTCGTTCCATCTACTTGCATGGCTATCCCCCTCCCTGGTAGAAATATAATGGGTATTCGTCAACGCGTCAATATGCAAAAATGAGTAGACCCCCCACGCCCTCCCAGTGGACCACCTACAGCGCGATTGTCGGCAGTGTTCTCGCCCGGTATCGCGCCAACCTGGGCATTGGACAGGTAGAGCTGTCACAGAACCTCTCCATCAGCCAGGCCACCTGGTCGCGAATCGAGCGGGGCGCCGCCCCGATCACCCTCGAGCAGCTATCGGAGGTCGCGCACTACCTGGGCGTTCACCCCCACCAGGTCGTCCAGGAGGCGGACATCATCGTGGAGCAGCTCCGGCGCCGCGGCGTGGAGGTCTACCACCGGCGTCCAGAGCAGCCCGTAGGCCCCGGTCTCATCCTCCTGGGTGCCGGCGCCTTGGCCGGCCTGGTGGCGCTGCTGGCGAAGGGGGAGGAGTAGGGGAGATTTGGGTTCGGTTTGGAGTGGGGTTTGAGGTTGGGTTTGGGGTTGGGTTTGGGGTTCTATTTCAGAGCCTTGCTCCCTCCCATCCACCCCACCAGCCAGTCGTAGTCGTCTTGGGTGATCTCGATGAACCCGCCTTTGCACAGCATCAGGTTGGTGGGCGTGGTCTTCATCTCGCCCTGGAAAGGCGAGAGACCCCACAGCACATCGCCGACAGGTCTGGCCAGGCCGGTCTTTTCGAACTGGACCCGGAACCGATAGGGATAGAGCTGATCCGGGGCGAAGATGTGGGTCTCCTCGGCGTAGGGCTCGCCGACCAGGGTCCCGTACCCGTCGATCAGCTTGTCCCTGGAGACGTATGTGATCAGGCGATCCCCGCCATGGAGAGCGGCGAACCGTTTTTGCTTTGCGTGGTGAACCCCGATGGTCCCGTGCTCGACGACCTTCTTGTAGGTGTCGGGGCGAAACATGAAGAGCCAGTGGTTCATCGCCAAACTCCTTTGTCACCCTAGGCCTGTTGGGACTTGATAGTGTGCTACTTTGGGACGGTATGCAAGGGAAGAGCTGGTGAACTGCCTCAACACCTGACAGCAGTACGACCCTTTCGAGCTTCTGTGGTTGCCATCTTACCAGGAACGGATGACCGTGCTTGAGTGAAGACATGTGCACAGATGCGGCTGGGTAGCTAGGAGTACATCCGATCCCCAGGACTGGACGATGACCCGACTGGGCCAGGTGGTCCATTCGGGTGCGTAGGGGGACCTCCGGTACCTAGGGCTGCAACTGTTGTAGGAAAGCTCAGTAGCAGATTGACCAATCTGATAGAAACGGAGAAAATTGGCAGAAGCTTGCAAATTCTTCGGTGTCTGGAGTGCTCCCTATGTCAGCCGATGAAGTCCTTACTCTGAAGGAAGTCGCCATGCTGCTGCGGATCGCCGAGAGGACCGCCTACATGATGGTCCAGCGAGGTGATCTGCCCGGCTTCAAGGTCGGGGGGCAGTGGCGTTTCAAGCACACCGACATCGAGGATTGGATTGAAGCGCAGAAGCACTTTGATAGAGCGAAACGGGAAAGATGGAGTAAGTAGATGGCCGTGGCTCTCTCCCAGAAGGTTGCCGACCGTGTGCCGGAGGCGGCGAACCTCTATTATCGGCTGATTCTCATCGTTGGTCCTCCGAGAACAGGCAAGACGAAAGCCCTTCGTGACCTCGCACAGGGTCGAGATTGGCCGCTGGTTAACGTCAACCTCGAGCTGTCGGAACGGTTGCTCGATTTGACATCAAAACAACGAGCGCTGCGTGTCCCTCGGCTGCTTGGCGAGATTGCTGACGGCCACCCTGGCGAGGTCCTGCTGCTCGACAACACCGAGATCCTGTTTTCGACTGAGCTTCAGCAGGATCCCCTCCGCCTGATTCAAGGGCTTTCCCGCAATCGCACGGTGGTGGCGACCTGGTGCGGAGAGATGGATGGCGAGGACCTCGTGTACGCGACTCCCGGTCATCCAGAGTACCGCAAGGTTCATCGGCCACAGGTCCTTGTAGTGGCTACAGCAGGCGACCCAAATCCAACAGAACAGGTGCACTTGGACCATCAAACGGCGAGCAAGGAGAAGATCGCATGAAGTACTCAGACCTCATCCAGTTCGAGCCGATCGAGTCGGTCATCCAGCTCCGCGAAGCGGACGATCAGGCCAACGCCCGACGGTTGGTCGAGACCTTCGTCATTTCCGAGCGGATGGCGGACCAGCTCACCAACCTGGTGTTCAAGCAGCTCCGGTTCGACAAGCCTTCCGATAACAAGGGGTTACTCATCGTCGGCAACTATGGAACCGGCAAGTCGCACCTGATGGCGCTGATCTCGGCCATCGCCGAACACACCGACATGGCCGGTGCTGCGACCAACGCGCTCGTCGCCGACAAGGCAGTCAGCATCGCCGGCCGCTTCAAGGTACTGCGCGCTGAGATCGGGTCCACCACGATGTCCCTCAGAGACATCATCTGCGCGACGATCGAGAACAAGCTCGCCGACATCGGCGTGTCGTACACGTTTCCACTCGCGTCCGAGGTGACCAACAACAAGGACGCCTTTGTCGATATGATGGAGGCCTTTCAGAAGCAGTATCCGGATCAGGGTTTACTCCTAGTGCTGGACGAGTTGCTGGACTACTTGAGATCGCGGCTTGAGCACGGCCAGAACTTGATCCTCGATTTGAATTTCCTACGAGAGATCGGGGAGATTTGCAGGATCAGCCGCTTCCGTTTCATTGCCGGGGTCCAGGAGAGCCTGTTTGACAGCCCGCACTTTCAGTTTGTCGCCGAGCCGCTGCGCCGGGTGAAGGACCGCTTCGAGCAGGTGCACATCGCTCGCGAGGACGTCGCCTACGTTGTTTCGCAGCGGCTTCTCAAGAAGACCCCTGAGCAGGAGGGCCGCATCCGCGAGCACCTCAGCCAGTTCGCACCGCTGTACGGCTCGATGAACGAGCGGATGGATGCATTCGCCCGGCTCTTCCCCGTGCATCCCGCGTACCTCGACACTTTCGAACGAGTCTACGTCGCTGAGAAACGCGAGGTCCTGAAGACCCTGAGCGCGGCTATCCGGCGCATCATCGAGCAGCCCGTCCCAGCCGACCAGCCTGGGCTCATCGCCTACGACAGCTACTGGGAGACTTTAAGCGACAATCCGTCCTTCCGTTCGCTCCCTGAAATCAAGGAGGTCATCGTCAAGAGCAAGGTACTCGAGGAGCGTATACAGCAAGCCTATACACAGCCAAAGTACAAAGATGTCGCCATCCGCGTGATCCATGCACTTTCGGTGCACCGATTGACCACTGGAGATATCTTCGCCCCGCTGGGCGCCACCGCCGAAGAGTTACGAGACGACCTCTGTCTGGTATTGCCTACACCGGAAAAAGATGCTGAGTTCCTGAAGACGCTGGTGGAAAAGGTACTAGTTGAGATCCTGCGGACCGTCAGCGGCCAGTTCATCACCTACAACAAGGACAACAACCAGTACTTCCTCGACCTGAAGAAGGACATCGACTTCGACTCGCTCATCGCCAGGAAGGCCGAAACCCTGGGCAAGCACCAGCTCGATCGCTACTACTTCGATGCCCTGGCGCTCGTCATGGAGTGCATCGACGAGCCCGCCTTCTCAGGCTCGCGCATCTGGCTTCACAATGTGGAGTGGGCGGAGCGCAAGGCCGATCGCATGGGTTGGCTCTTCTTCGGCGCGCCGAACGAGCGCGGCACGGCGTGGCCAGTCTACGACTTCTACCTCTACTTCCTGCAGCCACAAGAGCCGCCGTACTACAAGGACGAGAAGCGGCCCGACGAGGTGTTCTTCCGGCTGAAGTCTCCGGACGAGGCCTTCGCCGAGGCGCTCAAGCTCTTCGCCGGCGCCCGAGAGCAGGCGCTGACCGCCTCGGGAGAGAACAAGCGCATCTACGAGAGCAAGGCCCAGGCACACCTGCGCACGCTCACCACCTGGCTGCGCGAGCACATGACCACCGCCTTCGAAGTCACGTACCAGGGGCGCACCAAGTCCCTCGCCGAGGTGGTGCAGGGGCATCTCACCGGCGGCGCCAGCCGGTCGTCGGTGCGCGACATCGTCAATGTTGCGGGCTCGATCTGCCTCGCCCCCAACTTCGAGAACAAGAGCCCGGACTACCCCATCTTCAGCGTACTCATCACGGCCAAGAACCGAGCCCAGGCGGCGAGCGAGGCCCTGCGCTGGATCAGCAGCGGTAAAAAGACCGCGCAGGGAACTGCGGTACTCGACGCGCTGTCCTTGCTCGACGGAGACCAGCTCCGACCGCGGGACTCCCGCTACGCCAAGCACGTGCTCGAGCAGCTTGGCCAGAAGTCCAAGGGCCAAGTGCTCAACCGAGGGGATCTGGTGCAGACAGAAAACGGCGTCGACTACTGGTCACGGTTCCGCCTAGAACCAGAGTTCCTCGCCGTCGTGCTCGCGGCGCTCGTGCACAGCGGCGACATCGTGTTGAGCATCCCCGGCAGCAAGCTCGGCGCGGCATCGGTCGATCAATTCGCCCGCATCGCCATCGCGGACCTGGCCAACTTCAAGCACGTCGAGTTGCCGAAGGGGCTACCGCTCGGCCCGCTCCAGGAGCTGTTCGACCTGTTGGGGCTGCCGAAGGGGCTCATTGTCAGTGAGTCGACCCGCGACCAGGCGGTGCAAAAGCTCCAGATCGAGGTGGCCAGTCGGGTGGAGAAGCTGGTCCTGGCCCAGGCCCAGCTGCAGGACAGTATCGTGTTCTGGGGCAAGCCGATCCTCTCCGACAACGAGAGAGAGGAGTGGTGCAAGCGGCTCGCCGACACCAAGGCCTTCCTCGAGTCGCTCCAGGCCTTCAACACCGAGGGCAAGCTCAACAACTTCCCGCATGATGTGAAGACCATCAAGGCCCACAAGCCGGGCCTGAATCTGATCAAGGAGGTCGAGGATCTGTGTGGGCTCGTTCAGCAGGTGGGACCACAGGCATCCTATCTGGCCACGGCCGAGGCGGTCCTGCCAGCCGATCATCCATGGGTCGCTTCGATGAAGCAGATCCGCTCCGAGTTGCTCACCAAGGTCTCCGATCCCAAGCACCGGGCCGACAGCAACTTCCAGCGCCAGCTCGGGCAGACGCTCGCGCAGCTCAAGGCGAGCTACCAGGACGCCTACCTCGATCTGCACAAGCACGCCCACCTCGGCGCCAAGGACGATAAGCGCAAGGGCCTGTTGACACGTGATCCGCGCCTGGAACTCCTCCAGAAACTGGACGTTGTCGAGCTGTTGCCTCACCGCCAGCTCCAGGAGTTCCAGGACCGGCTCTTTGGACTGAAAACCTGCTTTGCTCTGACCCGACAAGATCTCGACAACTCACCGATATGTCCCCATCTACCCTATCGACCGGTCGAACACCCCTCTCAGCCGCTCTCTGCTGCAGACATCCTGGCGCAACTGGATGACGATCTCGATCAGCTGGTGGATGAATGGACCCAGACCTTGCTCACCAACCTCGAAGATCCTACGGTGAACGAAAACGTGGAGCTGATCAGCTACCCCGAGGGAAAGCTGGGTTTGACGACCTTCATTGCCCAAAGGATCCTTCCGGATCCGATGTCGCCGGCCTTTGTCATGGCGCTCCAGGAAGCGCTTACCGGGCTCGAGAAGGTCACCATTCATGTCCGTGAGCTTCGCGCCGCCCTTCTCCAGGGTGGAATCCCCTGCACCGTCGATGAGGTCAAAGGCCGCTTCGACAAGTACATTGCCGATCTGATCCGGGGGAAAGAGATGGCCAAGGTCCGAGTCGTGGTGGAGTGAGACGATGAGATCACTCCTGGAGGTCGAAGCGATCCTGGACCAGCTCGAGGATCAGACTGCCGAAGAGCTGGAGGGCCAGGACCTCGACTTCAAGGATTGGGACGCGAACAGCATGGACAAGGCCCTTCGCACGGTCATCGACTGGGCCGTCTGCATGGCAAATGGCGGCGGGGGCACGGTCGTTTTCGGCGTGGCCGACAAGGTCCGCGGTCGTGCCTCGGCCGTTGTGGGGGTTCCACCCGAGGTGGACGTCAACCGACTGAAGCTGGCGGTGTATGATGCGACCGATCCGAAGCTCACGCCCGTCTTCGAGGAGCTGCGCGTACCCGAAGGGACAGGCCGCCTGATCGTGATGCAGATTTATCCCGGACTGCCCCCGTACACCGACACCAAGGGACGCGGCACCATCCGAGTCGGCAGGGACTGCAAGCCGCTCACCGGTACGCTGCGCCGCAAGCTAGCCGTAGAAACAGGGGAAAGTGATTTCTCCGCAGTCGTCGTCGATGCGCCTCCATCGAGGCTCCTGTCAGCGGCAGCCATGGAAACACTGCGGGAAGTGGCTTCAAGGGAGCGGGCGCCGGCCGATCTGCTCGGTCTAGGGGATGTGGAGCTGCTCGACGCGATCGGGGTAGTGAAGCAGGCCAGGCTTACCCGCGCCGGACTGCTACTCGGTGGGTCGGACGCCGCGATCCGCGAGCACATTCCGGGTTACGTCTGGACCCACCTGCGCCTGGCAAGTGATACAGACTACACGGATCGGGCCGACGGGCACGACACGCTGACGGTTGCGATCGGGCGGCTGCTCGACCGAATTCACGCCGACAATCCGATTCAGACCGTACGCCAGGGGCTGTTTCACTTCGAGTACCGAACCTACCCGGAAATCGCACTGCGCGAAGCCCTGCTCAATGCGCTGTGCCACGCCGACTACCGCATTGCGAGCCCGATCCTGGTCAAGCAGTTCCAGGACCGCATCGAGATCACCAACCCCGGCGGTCTAATGGGCGGCATCACGCCAGAGAACATTCTCCACCACACGCCGGTCACCCGGAATCCCTGCCTGGTGGATGCGCTCGTGCGGCTGCGGCTCATCAACCGCAGCAACCTCGGCATCCAGCGCATGTACACCGCGCTGCTCATCGAAGGCAAGGAACCGCCGTCCATCGTGGACCTGGGTGATGCCTTCCGGCTGACCTTCCGTGCCTCGAAGCTGTCCCCCGCGTTTCGAGCCTTCGTCGCCGAGGAAGGCAATCGAGGCGTGGACCTTTCCGTGGACCAACTGCTGATATTGCAGCACCTGCTTCGCCACCCGGAGATCGACTCACCCTCGGCCGCGCGGCTTTGCCAACGCTCCCAGGAGGAGATCCGCGAGATCCTGCCCCGGATGGAGCGGGATCTCGGCTACCTGGATCGGGGGGGCAGCGGCCGGGGAACCTACTGGACGCTCCGGGCGGACACGCACGCACGACTGGCCGCGCCCGGGGACCTGGACAGAGACCGCCGCACCGACTGGGAAGCCGCCAAGACGCGGGTGCTCAGCATCCTCAGACAGCGCTCTGAGCGGGGCGAGCCAGGAATGAGTAACAAGGAGATCCGCGCAATTACCCGACTCGACCGCAACCAGGTCGTGCGGTTGCTCGGCGAACTACGGCGCGAGGATTCCCACGTAAAGACGAGTGGTTATGGTGCAGGGGCCAGGTACTTTTGGGGAGATGCGTGATGAGCGCATTTGCGCAGCGCGCAATTCAGAGCGCAATTAAGGGGCCAATTGCGCCAGAAATGCCGCGCGTGCCATTTCGCGAGCAATTCACCCTCGAAATGCCGCACCCAATGCTTGCGCGCACCGTGCGAGTGGGCACCAACTCGCCTGGCTTGGTCAGTGACCAAGCTCGCGATGGTACCATTCCGACGCACAAGGAGACACGATGAAGGACCAGCAGCTCCCCGGTCTGGATGTCAGCAGTAAGACTGAGCCCGTCGAGTGCCTCGGTCAGACATTCGAGAGCGACGACTCGCGTCGGGCGCACTACCTCACACTGCTCGCCGAGAAGCTGAAGGATCCAGAGTTCCGGAAGACGCCCGGATTCCCCAAGGGGACCGACGAGGACATCCTGCGGCTGTCCGATCCACCGTACTACACCGCGTGCCCGAACCCGTTCCTCGGCGACTTCGTGCGCGTGCACGGCAAGCCCTACGACCCGACCGAGGAGTATCGGCGAGAGCCATTCGCGGTCGATGTGAGCGTAGGCAAGACCGACGCGCTGTACAGGGCCCACAGCTATCACACCAAGGTCCCGCATCTGGCGATCGTGCCGTCGATTCTGCACTACACCAAGCCGGGCGACCTGGTGCTCGACGGTTTCTGCGGTTCGGGGATGACCGGTGTGGCGGCTCAGTGGTGCGGCAGCCCGCCCGACGCGTATCGCTGGAGCATCGAGGAGCGCTGGAAGGCCGTGGGGCTCGGCATGCCGCGCTGGGGAGCCAGGCGCGCGATCCTGGGCGACCTCAGCCCCGCGGCAACCTTCATCGCCGCTAACTACAACCTGCCATTCGATATCGAGCAGTTCTCCCAGGCAGCCCGGCGCCTCCTCGAGCAGGTCGAAGCCGAGCTCGGCTGGATGTACCAGACCCTTCACGTGGACCCGGCTTCCAGTCGGTTGACCCAATCCGAGCCAGCCCCACGGTTGCTGGGCCAGATCAACTACACGGTCTGGAGCGAGGTATTCACCTGCCCCGAGTGTAACGGCGAGGTCAATTTCGTCGAGGAGGCGCTAGATGAAGAGACCAAGCGCGTTCACGATGAGTTCCCCTGTCCGGGTTGCGGGGTGCGGTTGACCAAGAAGAAGCTCGAACGGCTCTATGAGACCCGTTTCGACAAGGGCATCGGCGAGACCGTCAAGGCACCCAGACGAAAGCCGGTGCTGATCAACTACTCGGTCGGGAAGGCCAAGTACGAGAAGGTGCCCGACGAGTTCGACCTGGCGATTCTGCAGAGAATCGATAGGTTGGCGTTGCCCCCGGAAGTGCCGATCAATCGGATGATGAATTGCGCGGAAGGAGTTGAGGTCTGGGGCGACAAATGGCGGGCCGGAACGGCCTCTTTTGCGCATGTACACCACCTGTTTCTTAACCGCGCAGCGCAAGCGCTGGCGGCCCTGTGGCGGTGCGCCCAGGCCGAAACCGACGCCCGCCTGCGCAACATGTTGCTGTTCTTCGTCGAGCAAGCGATCTGGGGGATGTCGGTCCTGAACCGGTACCAGCCAATTCAACAAGGACGTCCCGGCGGATCACAGGTGAACCGCCAGTTATCAGGTGTCTACTACGTAGCCTCACAAATCGCAGAGGTCTCACCTGAATACAACCTTGGCCTTCGTCTTGATCGTTTGAAGAAACACGCGTTTGCGAGGCCATTCACGTGCGGCGAGGCCGCAACGGCCACCACCGGCGACTGCGCTAACATCCCGCTCTGCGACGACAGCATCGACTACATCTTCACTGACCCTCCATTTGGCAGCAATTTCGCGTACGCAGAATTAAACTTCGTTGTCGAAGCATGGCACCGAGTGTTCACAGCACCGTCGAACGAAGCCATCGTGAGCCCAACGCAACGAAAGGGAGTCCACGAGTATCAAGATCTGATGCGCCGCTGCTTCGTGGAGTACCACCGGGTGCTCAAGCCCGGCCGCTGGATGACGGTGGTCTTCAGCAACTCGAGCAACGCCATCTGGCGCGCAATCCAAGAAGCGATGGGCAGCGCCGGGTTTATCGTGGCCGATGTCCGTACTCTCGATAAGCAGCAAGGCAGTTTCAATCAGGTGCATGGCGTCACAGTCAAGCAGGATCTGGTCATCTCCGCCTACAAGTCGACCGAGGCGCTCGCCCAGCGGTTTGCCCTTGGCACTGCCAATATCGACTCGGTCTGGGCCTTCGTAGGCGAACATCTTCGGAATATACCTATCTTCGTGGGGACCGCGGAGGTCATCGCGGAGCGCACACCACAGATGCTCCACGACAGGATGATTGCCTTCTTCGTGCAACGCGGTGTGGCTGTGCCAGTCAGCGGGCCGGATTTCTTCGCCGGGCTTGTCGCACGCTATTCCAATCGCGACGGAATGTATTTTTTACCTGAGCAGGTCACCCAGTACGACCGCAAGCGCACGAGCGTGCGAGAGCTTCGACAGCTTGAGTTATTTGTAAGCGACGAGGCTAGCGCGACGCAGTGGGTGCGCCAACAGCTCGACCGGAAACCGCAGTCCTTCCAGGAGCTACAGCCTCAGTTCATGCTGCAACTCAAATCATGGGCCAAACACGAGAAGACCGTTGAACTCAAGGAGATCCTCGCGCTCAACTTCTTCTGCTATGACGGTAAAGGCCCTGTCCCAAGCCAAGTCCACAGCTACCTGAGCTCCAACTTCAAGGACCTGCGCAACCTCGAGAAGGACGATCCGGCGCTCAAGGCCAAGGCCAAAGATCGCTGGTACGTCCCCGATCCATCGAAGGAGGCAGACCTCGAGAAGCTACGCCTCCGGACGCTCCTCAGGGAGTTCGAGGAGTATAAGCTATCCACATCGCGAAAGATCAAGGTGTTCCGCACCGAGGCGGTCCGCGCCGGGTTCAAGCACTGCTACGACA
>JAFGEP010000005.1 GCA_016931535.1 Bradymonadales bacterium | reverse complement strand
GTTGGCGCGTTCTCCCTTAACGAGATTCACCTGGTAAAGATTGACTCTCTTCACCGTCCGATGGTCAGGTCACCAATCAGGACTGCCAGTGACGGTTTCTCCCTGAGCCGGGGCGGACACTCTTGCGGGCGGCCGGCGAATTTGATACACAACCGATGTGATTTCGAACGGTTAGACCTCTGATCCCAGCGGTCATCGCCGTTTCCATCACAGGGATTACTCTGGGGAAGCGAAGCAGCATCCAGGATCATTCCGTGTTTACCGAGCCGTGCAGCCAGTCCGGCCTTACGAGCCCATTCGGTGCAATCCGGTTGGCAACCCTTGTCGCCTTGCTTTCTTGGGCGGGCGTTGGCTGCGGCTCGGCCGACATCGACCGAGAGGAGTGGGATTCGGCCTGGGGAAGAGCCCGACACAACTCCTTGCGGATAGAGGGGCTCACCTCGGTCGCCTATGATCTCGATCAGGATGGTGAAAACGACCAGTGGTGCTACTACGATGGAGGTACGAACGTACTGGTCCGCGTGGAACGCGACATCGACTTCGACGGCCGGATCGACCTGTACGAACACTATGATCGCCAAGGTCGGCTGGTCGAGGAGGAGATGCACCTCGATTTCGATCGGCGTATCGACGTGGTGCGCTACTATCGGGGTGACACCCTGGTTCGACGCGAGCTGGCGACGGGGTTCGACGGGCGGTTTACCCTGGCTGTGCAGTATGACGCCAGGGGAGAGGTTCTCCGGATCGAACAGGACACCGACGGCGATGGACGATTCGACACCCTGCTTGGTGGCAGCGAGATAGCCGGCGGCGCTCAAAATCGAGACGGACTGGCGACAGCGCCTTAGCTGGACCAACCCGTTCCCTGATCCGATCGCTCTCCACTTCCCCCCATACTCCGGGGTGTGCCTGCCATATTCGTCGCAGGCCGCTTCCCGAACCACGAGCCGGTACCATGCGTCATTGGGCTCACATCGTCGTACTGGTCGACCTGTCAGAATCCTCCCGGGTGGCGTTGCGCATCGCGGAACAGCTTGCGGCGGCCTTTGGGGCTGAGCTGCATTCCAGCCACGTGGTGGGTGCGATCCCCCCTTTGCTGCACAGGGTGCTGTATCCCTATGCTGCCCTGGGAGAGGACCTGGTCGAGTTCGAGCAGGAGCTGGTAGGGACCGCGAGAAGCGAGCTTCGCCGGGTCCTGGCCCAGGAAGAGGAGAACCCTGTCCATCCCTCCTCTGTCGTGTGTGCTCCGATCCCGGAGGGGTTGTTGCAGGAGATTTCCCGTTTTCAGGCCGATCTGGTGGTCATGGGATCGCGTGGGGAAAGAGGGCCCAACCGCACCTCTCTCGGCTCGACCGCCCGGGATCTGGTGGATCGCTGGACCGGCCCCCTTCTTCTCGTCAGGCCGGGTGTGGCGGCCAACACGATCCAGCGGATCGTGGTCGCCACCGATCTGGTCAGCAGCCCGGAGGTTCTGATCGCAACAGCCTATCAGCTGTCACACCGGATGAACGTCCCTCTGGCGGTGCTCACCGTGATGCACGATCCCAGGGTCACGGAGGAACGGGGAGGCCTGTTGAAGGGGGTGGCCAAGGTGGATGCCAGGAGCTCTCTCTCCAAGGGGAAGCGGATCGCCAAGGGCCACCTGGATCGGATCGTCAAGAACCTCTCCTTCCCTTTCCCCGACAAAGAAGCGCTCAACCGCCTGGAACCGGAGCTGATTGTCCGCTTCGGCGAACCTGGCGAGCAGATCCAGGAGGTCGTCGGAGGCCTGGATGGCCTGCTGCTGATCCTCGGCCGCGCCCAGACCGAAGCCGGCCCTCTGGCCCTCCTCGGACACACCTGCGAAGCCCTGCTGCGGCTCGCCCCCTCGCACATCTTGCTGGTTCCCTCCTGACACAGGGTTTTTCAATCGACTGCGGTGCCACCTTGAGTGACGGCTGGTCAAGCCGAGGAGTATCGGGATGGCGAGGTGGTTCGCTCGTCGGGCCGCGGAACGGTCACGACGGCTCTGGTTTCCGGTTCAGAAGGTGGTCAGAAGTGGGTAGACAATCGCTGGGGTCGCGCCGGTCAGAGGGGCTGAGGGGAGCGGATGGGCGATGATCCGGAGCTATAGCTGGCCGCCCCGGGATACGAGGGTCAACAGGATGCGCAATCCAAGGGCACTTACACCGACTCCCAGTGCTGCTCCCAATCCCAACGCTGCGATTACGCTCATGGTTCCCTCCTGGCCCCTTCCACGTTTCTCGTCCATCCTGGCGGCCTTGGCCACAAACGGGCAACCTGCGGATCAGCGGATCAATCCTGCGGCCGGTCGTTCAGAATGTTCCCCTTCTAGGTATCACGGAAGATCGCTCGGTCAAAGATTTTGAAACACCGGCGGTAGATTGGTCTGTTCGACGAAAAAGTCAACCCCTCTGTCGTGATCTGCCAAGGTGGCTCGGCAAGAGGCGTTCATTCGACCAGGCCACCGCTAACCGGCCTGCTGCTTGGCCAAACCCTAGTTGCAGATCCCGTTGTCGCTGTAGGTTGACAGGCCAAAGGAGTACTTGAGCCCGTAAGTGGGGTCCACGTCCTCCCAGTCGTTGTGGTCGTTGCTGCTTCCGCCAGCCCCGTTGTAGGAGTAGTCCACGCGGGTTGGCTGGTACAGGTAGTTCATGCAGCTGTCGTAGTAGATGGAGCCGATGGTGTCGATCTGGTAGTAGGTGTGGGCCTGGGTCAGGCTCATGGTGTGGCCCAGCTCGTGGATGAAGGTCCCCGCCTGTGCCAGCACTCCGCCGTTGATCCACCAGGTGGAGTCGTCCACGAAGAAGGTATCACCCAGGGCGACACCCGAGGCGTCGTTCCACAGCTCTTCGCCCATCACGGCATAGCGGAAGGCGTTGTAGCTCTTGAAGGTGAAGTAGTTGTTGTAGATGGCCCGAGCCTGGTCGCGGGTGAGGCAGCCGTCCTTGGGAACCGCCTGGTGCCGATGGATGTACAGGTTGTAGCCGTAGCGATAGTACTGGGTGGTGACCATCCGCTTGGATTGGGTGGTCAGGCCATGTCCGCTCATCCAGTCCACCTCGACCAGCACATTGCGCCGGTAAGGATCGGTGATGCCGCCGAAGTCACGAGCGACGGCGAACTCGGCCGAGTCGAGGAGGCCATCGTGGTCGGAGTCGCTGTTGACCAAGGGGGTGGGGTCGGCGAAGTACTGGATATCCATGCGGAAGCGAAACTCGTAGTCCCAATCGCTGTAGCTCTTGCGAACGGTGAAGGTCTGGCCATTGGTGTAGGCGCCCACGTTCACGTCGAAGGAGAAGAGCAGGTCGTCCACCGTCCAGGTGTCCCACAGCTCCACGTCGTCTTCCCATCCCTCGAAATGTGCGGAGCGCAGATACCCGTTGCGGTTGGTGCCTCGGACCCGTTCGGCCACCACCAGGTTGTAGGAGCGGGACTGGCCGTCATCGAAGTTCCAGTAGTCGTCGAGATCGCGGTCGCCGTTGGGGAAGCGGACATCGTCCACCACCAGGTAGAACTCGTCGTCTCCCACGTCCTCCTGCTCGTCGTGAGCCTTGATGTAGGTCAAAACCAGCCGCCTGCGCTCGTTGCAGGCGCCGTCCAGCCAGCCGTCGCCGTCGGTGTCGGGTCGGTCGACCGCAGTGCCGAGTGTCAGCTCTTCTCCGTTGGTCAGGCAGTCCCCGTCCTGATCGCTAGCTAGCCACAGGGCCAGCCAGCTCCAGTCGACCTGTACGATCACGAAAGAGCTGATCAGCGCATTGGAGGGGGCGTCCACAGGTAGCGTCTCTTCGGCCGGAGAGAAATCGAACTGGTCGAACTCGAACTCCACGTCGTCGGTTGGAAGACCGCCGTCTTCCTCTCCTTCGTCTTCTTCCAGGCGGTTCGACAGCAGCCAGTAGTAGTTCAGCTCCACCGCCTCTTCGGGCAGGAGCGGAACCACATCGCGGGGGATGCTGTCGATCTGGATCGGTTCCAGGCGATTCGACAGCACGGAAACTGGCTGCGTCGAGGTGAGCTGGACTGACCGAGCGGCCGGGGGCAAGAGCGGCTCGGCGATGGTCTGCTCAGACGGCCGGACAGCCGGTTCCTCGAGCAAGAGGCCGTCGGCACACGCAGAAAACACCAGGGAAAGGGAGAAAAGAGGATACAGGAACAACCCATTACGCCAGTTCATTGCAATCACCCATTCCAGCAAAACAAAACCAATACGGACGGTCACATTCAGTTCAAACTACGTGGTAAATGTAATGGCTCGTTCTGAACCGTCAAGCGGCAAATGAATGATCGGTACCGATCACGAGCGCTGGACCAGCTTGAGAGAACCGGCGGCCACCGGCAAGGTCAGCGTGCCGACCCTGACCTTGACCTTGCCTCCCTGCTCGAACCCGGTCACCACGCCGGTGCGGCCGGAAAAAAGACCGCCGACGATGGTGACCACGTCATTCTCGTCGAAGGAAGAACCCCCACTCCGCCTCTTGGCCTTCTTCTCCTGGGTGACGACCTTGGCCAGCGACAGGTGGTCGTTGAGCTTGGACCAGGCACAGAACTCGTAGAAAGGCCGGAGCTTCTCGAACAGGACCAGGATGGTCTGGGACAGTTCTCGGCCGAGCGCGATCCCCTCTTCCTGGACCAACGGGTGTTCCAGCCCGATCCAGCCATCGATCGTGGCGGCGACGGCCAGCAGGGTATCCAGTCGGCCCTCACCGAGCCCTTTCAACGGTTGTTGCTGGTCGCCAGCCTGCAGGAGAAAACCCTCGTCCTGCAGCGTTTGCAGGTAGTCCATCAGGCGCAACCGCTCGTGAGGGATGGTCCACCTGGAACCCAGGTTTCTCCGATCCAGCCAGGCACTCCGATGAAGGCCGCACAGCATGGCGACCCCGCCCTGGTCGATGCGAACCCCCAGGATGATATGCCGGTGGTGGTGGGCCGGATCATCGATGTTCTCGGCAATGGTGCGTTCCCGGTCGAGGAGGGACTGGAGCTCCTTCTGGGACTTCTCATTGCGGAAGAAGTAGAGCCATCCGGCGTCCACCTTTTTCTGGTTCCAGATGCTGGGGCGTTCCGGGCTGGTCTCGTGAACGAGGCCGAGGTTCCAGGTGGCCAGCTCGGGCAGCAAGAGTGCAGCCAGGCCTTCGAGCTTCTGTTTCACCCGCATCCGCTGCAGGTTGAACAGGTTGCTGGACCACTTGTCGGGGGAGTAAACCTCGAAGTCTTCCCTGACAAATCCATCGAACGGTTTGAGGAAGCCTACCACAATGTACACTCCGCTGGTTGCCGCAGGGCGGTTCCATCAGTAGTTGTACCGTGGATCGGGGCCATTCGTTAAGACCATTCGTCGATCGGTCTGTTTTCCCTGGTACGGCCGTCTGCGTCCGCTTCTGGCCAGTTTCTCTGGGGTCCGGTTGGGAAAAAATCGGGCGCCTCTATCGGGGTCGTCCTGCGGCGATCCGATCGACCAGTCGTCGGGCCAAGCCGGTATGACGTTGTAGCGGTGCGTCGTTGCGAATTGCCCTGAGCAGCGCTTTTCTCTCGCCCACCAGGCAGACCAGCTGGCGTGCCCGCGTCACCGCGGTATAGAGAAGATTGCGCTGCAGCAACACGTAGTGCTGGTTCGTGATGGGCACGACCACCGCGGGGTATTCGCTCCCCTGGCTCTTGTGGATGGAGATGCAATAGGCCAGGGCGAGATCCGACAAGTTGGCCCGCTCGTACGTGAGGTCGCGTCCCTCGAACTGGACGGTCAGGTCGCCGGTCTCCGGATCGACCGCTACCAGGCGGCCGATCTGGCCGTTGAACACCTCGCGTTGGTAATCGTTGCGCAGCTGGATGATCTTGTCCCCCACGCGAAACTCCCGCTCGCCCAGCCGCACCGGCTCTCCATCGGGGTTTACCAGCTGCTGGAGGGCGCTGTTCAACGAGTCGATGCCACACTCCCCTCGGTGCATGGGGGAGAGCACCTGGACCCCCTCGATGGGATCGAGCTGAAAAGCCGCAGGGATTCGTTCGCAGACCAGCCTGAGCAGCCGCTGCTTTGCCGCTGCCGGCGACTCGGCGGCGATGTGGAAGAAGTCGCTCTCATCCGGTCGATGCCGGCTGTGCTTCTGGGGTGGCAGTCCCTGGCGGATTCGATGTGCATTGCGGATGATGTCACTGTCCCCCTCCTGCCGGAACACCTCGGTCAGGCGAGCACAGACCACCGGAGGGACCGATAGCAGGTCGGCCAGCACGTTGCCCGGTCCCACCGAGGGAAGCTGATCCGCATCTCCGACCAGGAGCAGGGATCCGTAGGGTGGAACGGCCCTCAAGAGAGAACGGGCGAGGTACTGATCCAGCATGGATGCTTCGTCTACGATGATCAGGTCGCCCTTGAGCGGGTCTTTCTCGTTCTTCTCGAACCGACGCTCCGCAAAGTTGAACCGCAACAGGCGATGCAGGGTTTCAGCCGGCCGTCCGGCCGATTCGCTTAGCCGGCGGGCGGCACGCCCCGTAGGGGCCGCGAGCAGCACCGTGCCTCCGCCGGCGGTCACCGCTTCGCAGAAGATGTGGATCAAGGTGGTCTTGCCGGTGCCCGGACCTCCGGTCAGGATCCCCAGCGGTTGCCCCGCCAGGGTGACCAGGGCGCTTTGCTGCTTCTCCTCCAGCCGGATGGCGAGACGGGACTGTACCGCGGCGGCTCGGTCCAACAGATCCTGCCGTCGCATCGGCGAGGTGGATAGCGTCATCAGGCGGTAGATCCGCTCTGCCAGCTCCACCTCTGCGCTATGAGAGGCAGCGGTATAGATGGCGGCAGGCCGGGGGGGACTGGATCTCTCCTCGATCAGGCTGCCCTGAGCTACGGTGGTTTCCAGCACCGTCTCGATGCAGGCCGTGTCCACCTCCAGCAGTTGGCTGGCCTTCTCCACCAGCAGCGGGCGAGGCAGGTAGGTGTGGCCTTCGCCGGTCGCCTCTTCGAGCACCCAGGAAAGGCCGGCGGCGACTCGGCCGGCATCATCGGCACCGATCCCCAGGCTGCGCGCGATCCGGTCGGCGCTCAGAAAACCGATCCCGAAGATGTCCTGAGCCAGGCGGTAGGGCTCCTGTTGGACGACCTGAAGGGCTTGATCTCCGTACACTTGGAGGATCCGAAAGGCAAAGGTGGTGCTCACTCGGTGCTCGGCCAGAAAGACCATGATTCGGCGGATCGCGCGCTGTTTCTCCCAGGCCTGCAAGATCTGGCGTTGGCGCACTACCCCGATGCCGGCGACCTCCAGCAGCCGCTGAGGCTCGCTCTCGATGAGATCCAGGGTCTTGTCTCCGAAGGCATCGACCAGCCGCTGGGCCAGAACCTTCCCGATCCCGTCGATGAGCCCGGAGGAAAGGTATCGAACAACGCCGGCTCGGGTGGTCGGTGGCAGGACCACGACATCGCTGGCCACGAACTGCCGGCCGAACTGGCGGTTGTTCTCCCACTTGCCCTTGACCTGGAGCCGTTCTCCTGGAACGGCTCCCCGAAGGTTTCCCACCACCTTGACTCGACCGGTCGCGGTACGCACGTTGGCCACGGCGAAGTCGCCGCGTTGGTTCTCGAAGGTCAGCGATTCCAGGGCGCCGACCAGTGTGGACCGGGAATGAGGAAACAGGTCGTCGTTCATCACCTGTTGCCTGCCAGGTCTTGAACCGACTGCCGGGCCGGCTTCATCGACTTCGCGCTTCCGACCCGGTCTGTCCCGGCATGGAGCGGTTCATGGTTCATGGTCTGTTTTCCGCCTTGAGTCGGGCAGATGGCCGGTAAGCGGCTCCAGCTCCTCCCATTCCGACCGCTCGCTGCGCTGGCGCCGCTCTTGGTCCCACTGCTGTTTCTGCTGCTCGATCGCTTCGTGGCCCGCCAGTTGATCGGCTAGCTGAAGCTGCGCCACCTCCAGACGAGCGCGGGCTTCCTCCAGCTTCTCTTCGATCTGGCCCAGATGGCCTCTGGCAGCGGTCTCATCCTGTTGCAGCCCGACCTGCCGCTCGGCGAAGAGCCGGGCCGAGCCGACGGAGGTGAGTCCCTCTTGTTGTCGCAGCTGGAAATCCCGAAGTTCTGCCTCCCGTCGTGCGATGATGGTCCCCACCGCAGCGGAGATCTCCGCCTGGAGGGCCAACAGGTCGTCGAGTGCGGCCCGAGCGGCTTGAAGCTCCCTTCTGGCCACTTCTACCTGGTGTTCGGCGAGTTTTTGTAACGGTTCTAGCGGGAAACGGAGGTGACTCATTCGGGGACCACCTCCAGGAGCCGGTGAACCGAATCCTCGAAGGGAGCCTGTTGGTGGGGCTCTTGTCGCAGGAAGGACTCCAGCTCCAGGATATGGTCGATCGCCTGATCCACCTCGATGTCGGTACCGTATCGATAGGCTCCGAGGCTGATGAGATCGCGTTTGCTTTCATAGAGGGACAGGATCCTGCGGAACGAACGGGCAGCCCCTGCCTGCTCGGGGGAGACCAGCGACGCCATCACCCGACTCAGGCTTTGCAGCACGTTGATGGCAGGCCAGTGTCCTCTTTCGGCGAGGCGGCGGTCCAGTACGATGTGGCCATCCAAGATCCCCCGCACCTCGTCGGCGATCGGCTCGTTCAGATCGTCGCCGGCCACCAGCACGGTATAGATGGCGGTCATGGTCCCCCGTTCGCCGTTGCCCGACCGTTCCAAGAGCTGCGGTAGTGAGGAAAACACGCTGGGAGGATAACCATGGCGGGCTGGCAGCTCCCCGACCGCCAACCCCACATCCCGCTGTGCGCGGGCGAAACGGGTGACGGAGTCCATCATCAAAAGCACCCGAAAACCCTGCTCGCGGAAGTACTCGGCGATGGCTGTGGCGGTGTAGGCGGACTTGAGACGGACCAGCGGTGGCTCGTCGGAGGTGGCCACCACCACCACACTGCGCTGGAGACCTCCGGCGCCCAGCGCGTCCTCCAAGAAATCCCGCACCTCTCGACCACGCTCACCCACCAGGCAGATGACAACCACCTCGGCGGCGCTGTTCCGGGCGATCTGGCCCATCAGGGCGCTCTTGCCCAACCCCGGCCCTGAGAACAGGCCGATCCGCTGGCCCTCTCCGACGGTCAGCAAGGCGTCGATGGCCCGTACCCCCAACGGCAGGGCACGCTCTATCCGTCGCCTGGTGAGGGGGTTGGGGGCGGGGCGCATGACCGGCCAGGTGACCAGATCGCCCTCGGGCTCCGGCGGCCTTCCGTCAATGGGCCTTCCCAGGCCGTCAAGTACCCTGCCCAACAGGGCGCTGCCTACCTTGATCGTCAACGGTTCACCCAGGCCGTCGGCTCGTGAGTCCGGTCCGATGCCGGTCAGATCCCCCAGCGGAAGCATGAAGACCGTCTCTCCCTCCAGCCCCACCACCTCGGCCACCAGCGGCCCCTTGTTCCCCTCGATGGCGACCAGTTCACCCAACCGCACGTTGGGCACGATAGCTCGCACCAAAAGGCCGGTCACGGCCCGGACCCGGCCGGCCAGTTGGAGCGGTCTGGCTTGCTCCAGGCGATGAAGGTAGTGGGCCAGTCGGTCGCCCGCCAAGGGGTTCTCGCCGATACCCCACCGCGCGTTCTCGCCTCGCTCCCCTTGGTGGCCTGGCTTGTCTCCCTCGCTCACTGGTGCTCCGTGGAAAGAAGGGACTGGAGGATGAGCTCCAGCTGGGCGTCGATCCGGGCGTCGATGCAGCCGATCTCGGTTTCGACCAAGCAGTCTCCCGGCTTCAGCGAACCGTCGGAAACCACGGTGAGGTGTGGTTCGGTTGGTGGCAAGGAGGGTGGGGTGAGGGCCTCCGCAACGGTCCGAAGATCCTCCGGCGACACCCGGATGCACAACCGCCGTGCTCCAGCCGCTTCCTTGATTGTCTGCTCCACCAGGTCCACCATGAGCCCGGGTTCCGCCTGCAATCGATTCGACACCAGCTTGCGGGCTACAGCGAGGGCCAATGGAATGATCTCCTGGCTCGCTTGCCGCAAGATCTCCATCCGCTGTTGTTCGGCCTGGCGCAAAAGGGAGGCGACCTCCCGTAGCCCTTGCCTCAGGCCATCATTTCGTGCGCTCTTTTGGATGGCCTGGCACTCCTGCTCGGCCGCACACAGCAGGTTATCGGCGACAACCATGGCTTCGTGCACCTCCCGGCGCAACAGGAGGTCGGTGGGTTCTGTGAAAAGTGGCTGGACCGCGCTCCGGTAGGAGCCGGCCCGGCAGATCCGATCCTGGTCGCTCACGTCCGTTTCCCTACTAGGCCATGTGGCCTTCCACTACCCGGTTCAGCCGGCCGATCGCCGGCAGTACGGATGCTCAAACCGGTGTCTACCGATCACCGATGGCACCCTCCGCTGTCGATCGAGCCATCGAGAGTATAGCCAGCAAGAGGGAGTGAAGACCATCCATCAGATCCACCGGAATGTGGATCCGCCGTTCCCACAGCCCAAGCAGCGCGGTTCCCTCCTGGAAGGGTCGACCGATGGCCACCGCTTGGATCTCTGCCCGATGACTCTCGTCAAAGCAGGCTGCCAGAACAAATGTTCCGAACCGTGGCAGCAGGAGGGTTGGCCTTTGGGCTCTGGCCGATACCAAGGAGAGCCCCTTGTACAACCAATGGGACAGCTTCGGGCCGCAGCGCAAGGTAACCACCTGGACAGACCTCTCGATGGGAGCCGGTAGCCGGTCGGACACGCAATCCCCTGCGAGGGGGCGGAAGGCCATTTTCTCCCGTGCACTCAACCCATCGTAGGCCAGCCGAACCGCTGCCCGGGTCAGGTCGGCAAGCGCCAGCTCCTGCCGAGCCGGGTCGAGCAATGCCAGGCAAGCCGGTTCCGGCTCATGCAACCGCAGCAGTCGGGCCGAGAGCAAAGGGATCTGGGTGAGCAGCCATCGGTTGGAGGGATCCTCTCGGTCTGCTTGCAGCCAGAGCCGGCGCATGGTCGCCGGCACTCTGCCAAGCCACTCCTCTTCCCACTCTGGGTGCAGTCTGCATCGGATCGGGGCCTTGACCAGGTCGTCGACCAGGTCGGAGCAAAGCCGAGCGCTCTGGTGCGGGGTCCATCCGGCAACTTGCTGTAACCGTTGCCGAAGCTGGTCGACGACCAGCCGGGAGTCCGAAGGGATTCCCAGCCGCAGAGCGACCAAGAGCTGTACCTCCTGAGTGAAGGTCAAGCCCGACCGGATGGAGTCTCCTTTGCTGGTGGCCGAACGATCGGTCATGTCCTGGGGGCCCGCAGTCTTCGCCGACGGATGACCAGGAAGGCGAGCGCCGCCCCCAGCATCAGGTTGAGCAGTATCGGGATGACGACCAGAAGCTGCAGCGGCACCTTGCTGGCCGTACTCACCGTCCAGGGGCCCAGGTTGACCAGCCCTTCTCCAGGCGGCACTACCGAGACCGCTCGGGGGGTGGTGACCACGACCACGTTGGACGGATCGAGTCCCTCCACCGCTCCCGCCACCAGGCGTTGGACGGCCGTTGTGTTCACCCCCTCTGGATCCGCTGGGTTCTGCTGGAAGACGACCAGCACGGAAGCCCGAGGCGGCAAAGGCGGTTGGTCCGGTCGCCGCAGCGTATTGTTCGCCGGCACCACCAGGTGGACGCGTGCGTCCAGAATGGCATCCATGGCCATGAGGGAGCGCTCGAGCTCTCCGGCGACCGCTTGCTGGAGGCGGATCCGGTCTTCCATCGCGGTGGGGATCAGCCCACTGTCGGCAAAGGTCTGTTCGAATCCCCCTACGGATCGACGGGGAAGGCCATTGGCCTGCATGATCTGCCAACTTCGGCTGGCGTCCGAAGCGGGTACCCGGACTGCCCAGTGATCGCTTCGGCCGTCGCGGGCTTTGTCTCCTGCAATGCCGTGTTGTTCGAGCAGAACCAGGATCTCGTTCGCCTCCGGCTCGCTGAGGCCGTGCTGGACCGTCGTCTGGCAACCAGAAATCCAGACCAGGCACAGGCACACCACGACGAGGGCTTGTGCGACCGGGCTGGAGCTGCCGCAAGAGGTGGTTCTCATGAGTGGGGCTCCGGCTGGTTTGGATTTGAGACAGTGTAAGCCCGCTTGCGATCGGAGTCGAGGCCGCTGTGGGGGGCAGGTTGGTCGCCGGCAAATAGGGTCGATTTTTCGCTGTCGACCGGCAGGTTGGGTATACAGGGAAATCATGAAACCAGGAACCCTGCTCGCCATCGCCTCCCTCCATCTGCTCGTTGGACTGCAGGTGGCTGCTTGCCAGTGGTCTTCTACGACCATCTCCGGGGTCATCCGGATGGCTGTCGAGGTCGCGCCGGAGGAGGAAGCGGCGATCTTGCTCCTGATTGCCGACGACGTACGGCATCCCTCCACACCTTCCGCATGTGGAGATGCCGGAGAGGAGCCCTGGTCTCCTTCGGATCTCGCATTCTCGGTGGTGGTTCCTTCCGGTCGCATGAATGGAGAGACCGCCACCTACGCCTCACTGCGCTACCAGCCGGGGGTGGCGGAGTACTTCTACTGGCATAGCGAGAGCCAGTACACCGCGACCCGGGTGTGCATCGGCGCCTTCGTGGATCGAGACGACAACGGGCAGCTGGATCCGGGGGAGCCCTGGGGGGTGTATCCGGACAATCCGCTGGTGGACCTGGTGGATGATACCTCGAATCAGGCGCCGAACCAGGCCGACATCCCGATCGACCGGATCTGGGAGGAGTGAACCGGTCGGTCAATCGGTCGGGCCGGTGTAGGTACAGGAGGCGGTGCTGCTTTCCCTCACGGTGACGGCAACCAGCTGGGGAAGGACGGGTTTGAGCCGCTCCCAGATCCAGACGGAGAGCATTTCGCTGGTCGGGTTTTCCAGCCCCTCGATATCGTTGAGGTATTTGTGGTCCAGCCGCTTGCGGACCGGTTCGGCAACTCTGGCGATCTCGGCATAGTCCATCAATAGGCCAGACCTGGGGTCAACCTCGCCGCTGACCGCCAGGTCGATGTGGAAGGCGTGGCCGTGCAGGTCGCGGCACTTGTGGCCATCCGGTAGGTTCGGTAGTCGATGGGCCGCCTCGAAGGCCAGGGTCTTGGTCAGGGTGACGATCACGCGCGAACCCCTCCATGAAATATTCCCTCCACAGTCTACCCGAACCGCCCGGCGCTCGGGTAGCGTTTCCTTATCGTTGTCCCCTGGGCTCGGCGATGATAGAGTTCTGCAAGTTTGGGATCCACCGGAAGGGGAGAGGCATGTCGGAGGAATATCGCGTCAAAGTGTATCTGACCGAGTTTGACCCAACTCGGGCTAGCGAGCTGAAGGCCACCTTGAAGATCTACCACAACTCGCAGGGCAAGACCTTCTTCACCGAGCTGTTGCACAAGGTTCATGCCGGTGAGCAGCAGTTGATCTACGAGACCAACAACGAAATCGATGCCAAGCGTATCGCCCACACCATCTTGCGATCGGGTGGTGCAACGGTCATCGATGGGCTCAAGGAGAAAGAGCCGGAGTTCTAGAGCCAGAATCGAATCGACTGCACAGCCCACGCAGAGCCTGGACCTTCCTTCTCCTCTTCGCGAGCCTGCCACCTGAAGGGGAAGCGGAATCGCTGCCCGTGTGATCTGCCTGTGAGCTCCCTGGCGCGGTGAGGACCGGGCTGGGCGGGTAGCACAGGCTCCAGAGCCAGAACGTCATCGACGGATCATGCGCTGCGGCGTCTGGCCCGTAGTCGCTGTACATCGGTCGCTGCCAGAATCATGACAAGGGAACAGAGGTTGAGGGCTCAGAGTGAGCGCTTCGGGGTGATGGTATATGCTTCGCGGTGAGTGGAGTCCGAGGTTTCGAAGAGGATCTCTCTCCCGTAGAGATGGGCAAACCCAGCCAGGGTTGTTCCTTCGTACTTCTGTAGATACTCGGCGACGGCGGGTTGTGTCTGCACCACCAGGGCGTTTTCGTAGGTATTCTTGCACTCCCAGTTCAGGCGGCGAAGAATCTCGTAGGCGACGCTTCCGGTTGACTTCACCTGCCCACGTCCGCTGCAGTAGGGGCAGGTCTCGCACATCTGGAGCAGCAGGTTGTCCTGAACCCGTTTGCGGGTCATCTCGACCAGGCCGAACTCGGAGATCTTGAGAATATGAGTGCGATTCTTGTCCGCTTCCAGGCTCTTGGCCAGGGCCCTGAAAACCTCTTCTCGATTCTCCGCGTGGGCCATGTCGATGAAGTCGATGACGATGAGCCCCCCGATGTTCCTCAACCGTAGCTGGTAGGCGATCTCGCCCACCGCCTCGAGATTGATCTTGGTGATGGTCTCTTCCTGGTCGGTCCGACCCACGTAGCGACCGGTGTTGATGTCGATGGCGGTCAACGCCTCGGTCTGGTCGATTACCAGGTAGGCCCCCGACTTGAGCCAGACCTTGCGTTGCAGGGCGCGTTCGATCTCGATCTCGATCCCGTAGGCTTCGAAGATGGGAACCTGGCCCGTGTACCACTCGATGTGGCAGGGAAACCCCGGCATGTACTTGTTGATGAAGGCGGGAATGGTCAAGAAATAGCCGGGATCGTCCAGGACGATCTTGGCGATGTTGGTGGTGACCAGGTCTCGAGTGGCCCGCAGGATCAGATCGAAGTCGGCATGCAGGAGGAAGGGGGCCTTGGCCTGCGCTCTTTTCTGGAGGATCTCCTGCCACAACCGGATGAGGATCCGCATATCCCGGCGTAGATGGTCGGAAGACTCGAACTCCGCCGCGGTCCTGACGATGAAGCCCGAGCCCACAGGGCGCATCTCCTCTACCAGGTCGTGCAGACGCCGGCGTTCCTTCTCGTTGTTGATTCGCCGGGAGAGGCCCACGTGATCCACCGTGGGCATGAAAACCAGGTGTCTGCCCGGCAGGCTGATGTGGCAGGTGATCCGCGCTCCTTTGGTTCCGATGGGGTCCTTGGACACCTGGACCAGGATCTCCTGCCCCTCCTCGATGAGCTCCTCTATCCTTCCCGAAAAGCCTGGCCTGGCTTTACGCTGGGGGGGTGGAGCGGCGGGCTGGTCCGCCGATCTGGCGGTGGACTCTTGCTGATCCAGCTCCTCTTCCTCGGCCAGAAAGATGGGGAGATGCTCGTCCAATACGTCGGTGGCATAGAGGAATGCCGCCTTGTCGGTACCGATATCCACGAAGGCGGCCTGCATACCCGGCAGTACGCGAACGACCTTGCCCAGGTAGATGTTGCCGATGATCCCCTTTTCCGACTGGCGCTCGATGAACAGCTCGGAAAGCACGCCGTTTTCGATCAGGGCGGCTCGGGTCTCCTGGCCGGTGATGTTGCATACCAGAACATTCAACATGGGGGATGGATCCCGAATGCCGATAGTGGACTTCTTGTCCGGGTCCATTCGATCCCCCGCGGGCGGATTGCCGCCCATTCTGGTCTGGAATCGAACGTTTCCGGGCCTGCCGACCTGCAGAGAAGGATACGCCATTGTGTTGCCGGAGTCGACAGGGACCCGGAAGCGCAAGCCATGGGAGGGGAGAGCTTGACCAGAGGGGTCAGGTCCGGGGCTCTGGGTTGCGGTTCCTCCGGTCGAGGTTCGAGGTGTCCATTCGGATGGGCGGGCACAACCCTTGGCGAGAGTGGAAAAGCTGATGCACGCTGGCCACAACCATGACAGGAATGTCGTGATCCGGAGGGGCGATCGGCGGCGCCTTTTTCGGCGCAGGGTGATAAAGCATATTGGTTACGAGTGGTTATCTTGAAGTTGGCGGCGTGGAACGGTTTTTGCCTTACCCTGCCCGGTGGAACCGGGCACGAGCGCTTCCCCAATCGATCTCCCGTTTCCTGGACCTCGAACATCGGGCCGAATGAGGGCCCATGCTCCACACGGAGAAGAAAAGGTCTGGTCTGAATGAGACCGGGCCTTTTCTCATGTGGAAAGACAGAACCTGACGGCCGGATTTGCTACTTGACACCCGTAACAAGACCCGTTATGAATTCTCCGACCTGCCGGAACTCTAGCTTGTACGCACCGTCCCGGGTTCTGGACTGTTTCTGTTACCAACGAGAACCTGCATAGGCCGATCACAGGACCATCCAGCGACCCGACACCGCGATAGAACAACGACCAGGAAAAAGGTAGGTTACCACCAGACGATATCTGGAAGATGGCTCTGGCCATAGCTCTCCGAGGGCTTATCCCAGCCTTTGACGACATAACCGTAGTTTCACCACTCACGTCATAACCGAGGGGACGAATGAACCTGCAAGACCTGAAGCGAATGAGTATCGGCGAACTGAATCGTCTGGCTCGTGAACTCAATGTGGAAGGGGCCAGTGGCATGCGCCGGCCCGAACTCATCTTCAAGATCCTGGAAGCCAAGAGCCAGTCGGATGGGGCCATCTACGGAGAAGGGGTGCTGGAGTGCCTTCCCGATGGGTTCGGGTTCCTGCGCGCCTCCGACTACAACTACCTGCCGAGCCCCGACGACATTTACGTCTCTCCCAGTCAGATCCGCCGTTTCAACCTGCGTACCGGCGACACGGTCTCCGGTCAGATCCGCCCCCCCAAAGAAGGAGAGCGCTACTTCGCCCTCCTCAAGGTGGAGGAGGTCAACTTCGAGGATCCCGAGGTCGCTCGGAACAAGATCCTGTTCGACAACTTGACCCCGCTCTATCCGGACACCAAGTACAACCTCGAGTTCGATCCGCGCAACATGTCCACCCGCATCCTCGACCTGCTGACCCCCATCGGCAAAGGACAGCGGGCCCTGATCGTGGCTCCGCCCCGAACCGGCAAGACCATGCTGCTACAGGACATCGCCAACGCCCTGACGGCCAACCACCCGGAGATCGCTCTGATCGTCTTGCTGATCGACGAGCGGCCCGAGGAGGTGACCGACATGCAACGGTCGGTGGATGGCGAGGTGGTGAGCTCCACGTTCGATGAGCCGGCTCACCGCCATGTGCAGGTCGCCGAGATGGTCATCGAGAAGGCCAAGAGGCTAGTCGAGCACAAGCGCGACGTGGTCATCCTGCTGGACTCGGTTACCCGACTGGCGCGTGCCTACAACACGGTTGTTCCCCCCAGTGGCAAGATCCTCTCTGGTGGTGTGGACTCCAACGCCTTGCACAAACCGAAGCGTTTCTTCGGTGCCGCCCGCAACATCGAAGACGGCGGCAGCCTGACCATCATCGCCACCGCGCTCATCGATACCGGTAGCCGGATGGACGAGGTGATCTTCGAGGAGTTCAAGGGGACCGGGAACTCCGAGCTCCACTTGGACCGCAAGCTGATGGAAAAGCGGATCTTCCCCTGCCTGGACATCAACAAGTCGGGAACCCGAAAGGAAGAGTTGCTGCTGATCACCAATGTCCTGCACCGGGTCTGGATCCTCCGCCAGCTTCTTCACCCACTCAACGTCATCGACTCCATGGAGTTTCTGCTGGACAAGCTGACCAAGACCGAAACCAACCAGGAGTTTCTCGATTCCATGTCCGCCTAGGAGGACGCCATGAAGGAAGGTATTCATCCCCCCTACAACGAAGTGACCATCGAGTGTGCCTGTGGTGCCGTCTTCCACACCCGGTCCACTCGGGAGAGTTACAAGATCGAGATTTGCGCCAACTGCCATCCCTTCTATACCGGAAAGGAGAAGCTGGTCGACTCGGCAGGCCGTATCGAGCGTTTCAACCGGAAGTACGGCCGGACCACCAAGAAGCCCGCGACCTCGAATGAGTGAGTGGAGACCAGACAATCCAATGGCCGTCCGGCCGAGCTGGGTGGCCGGTCTGACCGCCCTATCCTCGGCCGCGGTGGGGGGGCAGGCGGTCATCGAAGGGGTCATGATGCGCAGCCCGCGCGCCTTCGTCGTGGCCGTGCGGAAGCCGGATGGGCGTATCGCCGTGCGCGAGGATCCCTGGACCAGCATCTGGACCCGGTTTTCCTTTCTACGATGGCCCTTCCTGCGGGGCGGGGTTGTGCTGGTCGAGGCGTTGCGCAACGGCTTTGCCGCCCTGAAATGGTCCGCCGAACAGGCGACCGAGGCGCAGGCGGCCGGAGAGCATGGGACGGAAGAAAAGCCGATCGAAGAGAAGGTGGGCGACGGATCGGGGGGGGAAGCCCCGATCTCCCAGGGGAGCGACTGGGCTCTCAACGGCACGCTGGCATTGAGCCTGCTGGCCGCCTTTGCGCTGTTCATCGGGGTGCCTCACGGAGTGGGACTGCTGTTGGGCAAGGTGTTCAGGATCGGCTGGATGGACGGCCAGAGTGTCGGTTTTCACCTCGTGGCCGGCATCCTGAAGGTGGCTGTATTTCTGGCCTACATCCTGCTGATCAGCCGAATGGCCGAGATCAGGAGGGTGTTTGAATACCACGGGGCAGAGCACAAGAGCATCTTCACCTATGAGCATGGGGAGGATCTGACGGTTGCCAATGCGCGCAAGCACAGCCGGCTCCACCCGCGATGCGGAACCAGCTTTCTGTTCATTGTCATCATCACCAGCATCCTGGTCTTCTCCATCGCCTTCGCCTTCGTGCCACCCCTGCTGGACAATCGGATCGCCAACCAGCTGCTGATTGTTGGCCTGAAGCTACCCCTCCTGTTCCCCATCGCCGGGCTGGCTTACGAGTTCCAGCGGTTCACCGCTCGTCACTGCCAGCAATCCTTGGTCAAGCCGCTGCTTTGGCCTGGTTTGATGCTGCAGACCTTGACCACCCGGGAACCCGATGATGCGCAACTGGAGATCGGGCTGGCTTCCCTGAAGAAGACCCTGTGGCTTGAACAACAGTGCGCTGTTTCCGAGTGCCCGCCCTCCACCTGCCGCGTCTACACCTCGTTCATCGAGATCGAACCGCTGGCTGCCGCCGGATGACCCCATGGACGAGAAACTTGCCGCCGTGGAGGCTCGCTACCAGGAGCTGACCCAGAAGCTGGCCGATCCCCAGAGCCTCTCCGATCGGGCCCTGTACCAGGCACTGACCAAGGAGCACAAGGACCTCACTCCGCTGGTGGAGACCTGGAGAAACCTCCAGGTGATCGATCGCCAGATCGAGGAGAACCAGGACCTGCTCAAGGACAGCGATCCCGAGATCCGGGCACTGGCCAGAGATGAGCTCGATCGACTGGAGACCGATCGGGAGATCGTGGAACTGCAGCTCAAAACGCTGCTCCTCCCTCGGGATCCGCGCGACGAGAAGGACGTGTTCCTGGAGATCCGGGCCGGCACCGGCGGGGAGGAAGCTGCGCTGTTCGCCAGCGACCTGTTCCGGATGTACAGCCGTTTTTCTGAGGCACGCCGCTGGACCGTGGAGGTGGTGACCGCCCACGAGACCGAGATCGGCGGGTACAAGGAGATCATCGCCAACATCAGGGGTCAGGAGGTGTTCAGCTGGCTCAAGTACGAGTCGGGGGTGCATCGCGTGCAACGCGTTCCCACCACCGAGAGCCAGGGCCGTATCCACACCTCCACCGTCACCGTTGCCGTGCTACCCGAGGCCGACGAGGTGGACGTCAAGATTGACGAGAAGGACCTGCGCATCGACGTGTACCGCTCCAGCGGGCCAGGTGGCCAGTCGGTCAACACCACCGACTCCGCCGTGCGGGTCACCCATCTCCCCACCGGCCTGGTGGTCACCTGCCAGGACGAAAAATCGCAG
Source organism: Bradymonadales bacterium (assembly GCA_016931535.1). Taxonomy (GTDB): domain Bacteria; phylum Myxococcota_A; class Bradymonadia; order JAFGEP01; family JAFGEP01; genus JAFGEP01. The sequence continues at coordinate 115,390 of JAFGEP010000005.1, read as the reverse complement.
CACAAGAACAAGGCCCGGGCACTACGAGTGCTGCGCGCCCGGCTCTACGAGTCGGAACAGGAGAAGCAGCAGACCGAGATCGCGGCGACCCGGAGGGCTCAGGTCGGCACCGGTGAACGGTCCGAACGGATCCGCACCTACAACTTTCCCGAAAACCGAGTCTCCGATCACCGCATCTCCCTGACCCTCTATCGACTGGAATCGATCCTGGCCGGCAACCTGATGGACCTCATCGAGCCGGTCCGCGCTCACTTCCAGGCAGAAGCGCTGGCGCGATGACGACGGCCAGAGCGGGTCCGCCCGTCTCCATCCCGATGCGGAGGGGAGTCGATCGGGCCGGGTCTCAGTCGACGGTCGAGGAGAGGGCCTGCTCGGTGAGACGCACCAGCTGGCGCTGGACATTATCGACCACCCGGTTGGAGGTCGCCCGAGCAACCACCCGCTGCTCCGCCCCACCGCCCGCCCGCCCGAAGGTGACCGAGATGAGGTAGGAGCGGGAGTCTTCCACCAGGATGCGGGGGACGACGTAGTACTCGGCCTCGATGGCGGCGGCGACCCCTTCGCCGTAGTCGTCGCTGACCTCGTTGCCGACCAGCTGGGACGCTTCTGTCAGCCGCCGGCGCCGCTCGTGGGGGGTCAACAGCCGATAGCTCTGGTTTTCCTGGACCGTCGAGAGAAAGGCCCGCTCCAGGCGGGTCCGGTAGGTATCCGAGAAGCGGACTCCGTCATCGAAGTACAGGTCGAAGACCAGCAACTCCGGGCGATCATCCTGTTCAGCCTCGCGGGTGGGTCGCAAGGGGCGGTCGGTCAGCTCGCTGCCGGAGGCCGGTTCTTGCCCGCTGGGCAATTCCAATGCAGGGGCGGGTCTTGTCGTCCCGGTGCGAGGGCGCCAGGTGGGTAGCCCGGTATCTGACTCCTCCTCCGCCTCACCGGAAGGTTCGTCGGCCTGGTGTTCTGTCTCGGAGGCGGTCTCTGCTGGTGTCGCGCCCTGCTCGGGCTGGCCGGATCCCTCCGGGGGATCTTGAGCCCCCACCGCCGCGATCAGCAGGAAGGTGACGCTGGCGAACAGCGCCGTTGTGCATGCTGCCTTGTGCATGATCCACCTCCACCCGTCCTCAGGGTGACCCGCTAGTCCCATCCGGGCCGGTCCTTTCGATCCGCCACCATCGGCGGCTCCGTCACCTCCTCGCCCCTCGCCGAGCGAGCGGTGGAGGTGGGGTTCTCGTTCTGCTCGCTGTCTGGTGAGTCTGGTTCGCCCCCCATGGCGAGCGGACCAGCGGTCTTCTCTTGGTGGGCCGCGGCAACGCGGTTGTAGATCCCTTGAATGGCGATCAGGCTGCCGATCAGAACGGCGGTCGCCACAATAAGGAGGATTTCACCCGCAGTGAACATCGTAGCCAGGCTCACAAGACAAGGATGTGGATATCATATATGGCGTGGGTGTAGGCAGCAACAGCGAAGCCGCGGAGGAGATAGAGGGTGGCAAACAGCAGGCCGGCCAGGAAACGGAAGGAGAAGGACCACAGCTCCCAGGATTCCGTTCCAATGGGACGATAGTGAAAAATGGAGAACAGCAGGCTGCTCAGCCCAAAAGCCAGCACCAAGGTCAGTGCGCGGCTCAGCGCCAGCTTTTTTCCCAGCCAGAGCAGGCCGGAGAACAGGAGCAGACGAAAGACCAGCTCCTCATAGGCCCCGGCACCCAGAGACAGCACCAGGTTGTCCAGGGGCGACATCGAAAAACCCGGCGGTCGCAACCCCACCTTCACCAGCAGACGGGCGATCAGCTGCCCCAGAAACGTGGCGTACAGAGTGGACTCCAGGAGCACGAACAGCCAGGTGCTCTGCTGAGGCCGCTCCCTGTCTGCCACCAGTCGAGTGGCTGCCAGCATCACGGCGACAATGGCCAGGTTCACCCCCAAGTAGATCAAGGTGTTCCCCCCCGTCAGCCGACTCAGCTGAGGAGTGAGAAAGTCGACCCCATTCCGCCAGCCGTCGGTGACCAGGATGCCGATCTGGTACAGGACGAACAGGGGGGTGACCAGGATGATGCTGGACACCAGGTTGCGAGAGTTGGCCAGGTAACCCGAAGGAGGGGAAGCCGCCTCGCCATTCTCCGGTTGCTCTTGCCTCATGGAGCTGTCCACTCCTCTCTAGCGACTCAGGTAGGCGATCAAGAGGTCAACCGTGTTTCGGAGATCTTCCTGGTGAATGGTCTCGGTGACCGTGTGGACATACCGACAGGGGACGCTCAGCGTGATCACCCGGACCCCTCCTCGGGTCAGCTGGATCCCGCCGGCGTCGGTTCCACCTCGGGGCAATATCTCCAGCTGATGCTTGATCTCCTCTTGCCGGGCCAGCTCGATGAACTCCTCCAGGAGAGCGGGATCGCTGATCGAACCGGAGTCCATCACCTTGATGGCCACCCCCTTCCCCAGCTCGGTGACCCCTTCGTCCTTGGGTGTCCCCGGGGTATCCACCGCCAGGGTGACATCCACGGCGATGCCGATCTGAGGCTCGATGGAGTAGGCGCAGGTCTTTGCACCTCGTAGTCCAACCTCTTCTTGCGTGGTGAAGGCCACGTACAGGTCATTGGGGGTGTCCTGGATCTCCTGCAGCAGCCGGATACCGACCCAACAGGCGGCTCTGTTGTCCATGGCCTTCCCGGTAGCCAGCTTGCCCATGGTCCGGAAGGTTTGCAGCAAGGTCACCGGATCGCCGGTGCGCGCGAGCTCGGTGAGCTCTTCTTTGGACAAGCCGGTATCGATGTAGAAGTCGTTGATCTGGAGGCTCTTTTTTTTGTCCTCTTCCTTGGCGAGGTGTATGGGGGGAACGCCGGGGTTGAGCACCCCCAAGATGTCCTCGCGTCCCTGGATGAGGACCTGTCTGGCGTACAGGTTGCGGGTGTCGAACCCGCCCACCTCTTTGATCCGTATGAATCCATTGTCGTCGATCCGGCGGACGTAGAAGGCGATCTCGTCCATGTGGCAGGAGACCATCACCCGCCGAGGGGGCTGTTCGGACTGTCGGGTGGCTCGCTTGAGGCAGATCAGGTTGCCGAGGGGGTCTACCGTCACATTGTCGGCGTGGGGTTCGACCATCTCTTTGATGAGGTTGCGGATGCGGTCCTCCCGTCCGGAGGCGCCAGGGGTTTCACTGAGTTGTGCGAGCAGTTCCATGCAGCCACCTTCCTGTTGGGTATCCTGGTTATTCCTGTTCGATCCCCTGGTGGGGCGAGCCGGAAGCGAACTGGTCGATCCCGACTGTGAACGCAAGGACCGATCGACCCCTCTCAAAGTGTGAACGGTGGTTCACACCGGGGGAGTTGAAACGGATGCACGGTAATAAAGGCGAGCGGGGTTGTCACGCATCTCGTGTTTGGCTGAGGGCTCATCGGGGCCGAGATCCGGGGTGAATGGCAGGTCTGTTGGCAGGATCATTGCATTCTTCCCAAGATGCCTGGCGAGAGGGTCTCGTTGGGAGACGGTGAGTCGAGACAACCCAGGCCCCGTGCGGCTCACACCTCTGTCTGGCGCTTGATCGACAGGGTTTTCAACCCCTGATGCGAAGGACAACACCCCGGCCCGCACGGGCCGGGGTGTTTCGTTATGTGCCCGCTCCAGGTTCTTGCGGTTCCTCCTTTCCTTCCCTTGTTTCGTTGCGCCATCTTCCTTTCCGCACCGCATGGGTGGGGTGGTCCAGGGGGTCGGTTGATCGGAGGCGGATTCTCTGTCGGGCCTAGCCAGTCCCCTCCTTGCCTGCTCTTGACTTCCATCGCCGAATAACATAGGTCGTGGCAGCAACAGGTGAATTCGAGTTGCCAAGCGATCTCGACGCACCCCCACCAGGGAGGTCAAGATGGATCACAGAGCCAGCCATTGGTCAATGCTACTTGTTCTGGGAGCCTCGGTGCTGTTGTGCTCCTGCTCCGGTTCGAGCCAGTACGAGCAGGTGCCCCTCGAGGAGGCTCGGGCGTTGAACAGCCACCTGAGCGCCTTCTATAGCAGCACCCGGGATCTCCTGGAGAACGTCAGCCGGCAGGTGAACGTCGTGGGTGACCTCCCCGGCGGGATTCGTCCTGCCGATTTCGAAATCCAACTGGTCAAGAACACGTTGATCGACTGCTTCAACCAGAGCATCTCCATCACTCAGGTTACCAACGAGCCCCCGCGGGGTGTGATCGCCCAGCTAGGGGAGGATCCCCTGAGGCCGCTGACCCGACGGCCCAACCTGGATCACGTGGAGTTCTGTAACCCCCGCTCGATGATCTCCCTGGAGAGCTACCTGGAGTACACACCCACCCAGATCACGGAGTTCATCACCGACCGGGTGCTCCTGGTGGACGCGCTTCGGGTCAACTTGAAGCATGTGCTGCAGGAGCGCTTCAACCTGTTGCAGGAGCAGGTGGACCAGGGAGCCTCGGAGGTCGTGCGGCTGCGGGAGCAGGCCAGCGAGCGCTATGGCCGCACCATGAGCAGCGGGGATGCGAGCCCGGAGCAGCAGCTACAGACTCAAGCCGACTACGAGCAGATCCAGACGGAGCTGGACGATATCCAGCTTCTGCTGGCGCGGATCCAGGATGACCTTCGCGATCTGGGACGGTTCCGGCGTCAGCTGGTAGATGACGTGGTGGTTCGTTTGACCGCCATGGGAGAGCCCTGAAGCGAGGATGGGTTGACTGGCCGCCAAAGGCGCCTTATGGATTCACTCCCCCTGGTCATTCAAGAGATCGACGCGTTGCGCCAGTTCGTAGCCGCCACGCGCGCCCAGGGGCGTTCCATCGGGCTGGTGCCCACCATGGGGGCCTTGCACCAAGGGCATCTCAGCCTGGTCCGGCTGGCGAAAAGACGGGCCGATTGCGTGCTGGTGAGCATCTACGTCAATCCGACCCAGTTTGGTCCCAAGGAAGACCTGGCGCGTTATCCTCGCGACCTTCAGGGGGATTTGCTGGCGCTGGCTCCTCTGGGTGTGGAAGCGGTCTTCACCCCCAGCGACCGGACGATGTACCCCCCGAATTTCTGCACCTTTGTGGCCGTGGCCGGGATGACCACCTGCCTGTGCGGCGTTTCCAGGCCCACCCATTTTCGTGGCGTGACCACCGTGGTGGCCAAGCTGTTCAACCTGGTGCAGCCCGATCTGGCGGTGTTCGGGGAGAAGGACTACCAGCAGCTGGTGGTGATCCGGAGGATGGTCCGCGACCTCGACTTCCCGGTCGAGATCCTGGCCGGAGTCACCGTGCGAGAGTCGGACGGGCTGGCCATGAGCAGTCGGAACGTCAATCTCACCCCCCTGCAGCGTCGGTCGGCCACGGCGCTCCATCGCGCCTTGAGCACCGTGCGGGAGCGATATCGAGAGGGAGAGCGGGATGCAAGTCGCCTGCTCGGCCTGGCTCGGGAGATGGTCGAAGGGGAGCCGGAGCTGCGGATCGACTACCTGGAGCTGTTCGATCCATACGAGCTCCATGCTCTTCCCCTTGGCGAGGGAGGGGGGCTCGAGGGGCCGGTCCACATGGCGCTGGCGGTCTATGCCGGCAACACTCGACTGATCGACAACATGCGCATCAGCGGAGAGGATTGAGGAACAAGAGCAGGCGGGCGGCGCTTGGGAACGAGTCCGGGATGGACAGTGCCAGAAGCTAGCCTTGGGCTACTTCATCTTGGATTCCTTGAAGACCACGTGCTTGCGGACGACGGGGTCGTACTTCTTGAGCTCCAGCTTGTCCGGGGTCGTCTTCTTGTTCTTGGTCGTGGTGTAAAAAAAGCCGGTCTTGGCGGTCGAGACGAGCTTGATCTTTTCTCTCATGGCCACACCTCGGTGATGCGATCCTCTGGTTCCTTCGACCAGGGGATGGCAACCTATTGGGTTGTCTCTTCAAAGTCAAGCGACAAAAGGAGGAGGTTCGCCCCCCGGGGTCGGTTAGGCCGACGTGAGCAGAGGGTCAGCCAAGAAGACGTCCCTCCTCCAGGCCGTCGGGCAGATGGAAGATCTCGAGCTCGGTCAGGAGGTAGAGCAAACGCCAGGCATCCTCCTCTTTTCTGCCCGGGTGACCGGTGAGGGTGTGGATCACCTCCAGGGGGGTGTGGCCGGTGGTTACCTCGGCGGCCATCTCCAGCTCGTGCGCCAGCAACGGGATCTCCTCCAGGTTGACCCCCTGCGGGCAGATCTCCAACGGGATCTCCTTCCGCTCGGCAAAATGGCTGGTGACCATGGAGATCGGCAAGTGGCTGCGGATCCCCACGACGAGGATGTCGAGCGGATCGACTCCCATGGGGACCGACTGATAAGGCGCGGAACAGTTGGCAAACCAGGACCAGGCCCCGGCCGGCCAGGTAAACAGGTTCAAGATGCGGTCCTCCAGCTGCTCGCTCAGGTATCGGAACAGCTCGTGAGTGGTCAGAACCTTGGCGCCGACGATGGCGTCTCCCAGGCGTCCTCCGTACTCCGAGATCCGATCGAGCGCCGCCTTGAGCTGATCCTTGGTGATGATCTTCTTGCGCAACAGGTAGTTGCCCAAGAGCTCTTCAGGCATGGAGGAGGTGACCACCACCGGCTCTCCCTTGCGCAGGTAGATCTCCTTGTGGTGCTCGCCGGACTCGACCTGGAGCTTGCCGGTGCTCCGCTTTCTGGCCAGGCGAAAGAGCAGCCGGGTGAGAGTGATCCGGCCCAGTTGGCCCTGGTGTGTGGGGGCGATCCCTTCGCTCTCCGGGGTAGAGGGAGTCGGTGAGGGTTGTGACACCTTTCCGGTGGCCTCGTCCTTGAGCGGCTGGGCGTCTGCGCCGGTGAGGGTGGGGATCTGGGAAAAAGGCTCGGCAGGTGGCCTCGTCGTCTGTTGAAGGTCGGGAAAATCGGGTAGGGGACGCCAGGGGCCGTTGCCGAGACGAACCTTCTCCCGCTTGTTCTCGATCCGCTGGGAGAGGAAATCTCGCATCTCCGCTAGGGTCATGGGACCGTACTCCCGGCCGAAGGGATCGCGGTAGCGATAGAAGATCTCGCCAAGCCGGGCGGAGACCGCCTCGGGGCTCAGGGGTGATGGATGAGGGCCAGAGGCCGCGTGAGAGGTGCCGGCATCTTGCTCGGGATCGAGGGTGCCGGCGGGGGCATGCTGGATGAGCTGGGCCATGGAGTAGCCCGGATCTTCCAGACGCTGCGCCTTCTCCGCCTGGATCTCCTCGGCGAAGACGCGGTGGAGAAAGGCTGACAGGTCGGTGTTGCCGGTCTTGATGTCGTGGCGATAGGCGAAGTTCTGGATGTCGGCGTGAAACTCCTCGCAACTCTGGTATCGATCCTGGGGGTTCTTGGCCAGCGCGCGATACAGAATCGCCAGCAGGCTGGGGGGTACCTTGCGGCATCGAGCCAGGTCTTGCCCCACGTCACTGTCCCGGATCTTGAGCATGACGTCCAGGTCGTTGCCCCCCATGTACAGGCGGGTCATGGTCAGCGACTCGTAGAGGATGATGCCGGCGGCGAAGATGTCGGAGCGCCGATCGATCTCCTCGCCCCGAACCTGCTCGGGGCTCATGTACCCCACCTTCCCTTTGAGCGTACCGACCTCTGTCAGCCGACGTTGGGTTCTCGCCTTGGCCACCCCGAAGTCGCCGATCTTCACGTGTCCGGTGTAGCTGAGCATGATGTTGGAGGGCGAGACGTCGCGGTGGATGATGTTGAGCTCTTCACCCGACCGGTCCGTGGCGTTGTGGGCGAAGTCCAGCCCTTTGAGCATCTCCATCATGATGAACATGGTGAGCTTGAGGGGGATCTTCAAGTCGTTCTCGGCACAGCGGGCCAACAGATCCAGCAGGTCCTTTCCCTGGACGAACTCCATGGCGATGAAGAAGGCCCCGTCGATCTGCCCCAGGTCGAATACCTGCACGATATTGGGGTGGTACAGGTCAACGACCAGCTTGGCCTCGTTGACGAACATGCTGACGAACTCGTGATCGAGCCCCAGGTTGGGCAGGATTCGCTTGATGGCGTACTCTTTCTCGAACCCAGCCGCCCCGAAGGTCTTGGCACGGAAGATCTCCGCCATACCCCCGGCTCCGATCCGCTCGACCAGCAGGTAGTTCCCAAAAGGGGAGGGGCGAAAGGTTTCAACGCCTGAGGAGGTCATCGGACTCGTTTCCAGTTGACGCTGCGGCCATCTTCCGAGCGAATGGCTGGACAATCAAGGTTTTTCCATTTCACTGGGTGCGGCCAACCCCCACTCTTCTGTCAGCTGTGCGGCTCGAACCGTGCACTCCATGGAGAGCCACAGATCGCGGGCCCGCTTGGCTTTCTCGCGATCGTCATCCAGCCACGCAAACAGCTCGAGGCTTCGGCAGACGCCCACGGGAAACCCGATCTCCTCCGACTGCTGCAGGGCCTGCAGCGCCTCCTTCCTCACCAGCTCGGTCCGGTCGGCCGCCGCCGGTGTGCCGCTCCTGCCCTGTTCGGCTCGATCGAACGCAAGCCACGCCTCGGCTTGCGTCAGATGGGCGATGGTGGAGATGGTGGGGGATCGGAAGGTGTCGGCCTGGGCCACCAGCTGATCCAGCCGCTCCCCCAGCTCTTCGGGCAAGGGTGCCCCGGCCACCCGATGAGCGTCCAGCATGACCTTGGCCTCGAACACCTGGGAGCCTACCCAACTGACCTGGCTATCCGCCTCGCGGTAGCTCTCGATCGCCAGCGCCAGGTCGGCGAGAGCCTCCCGATAGGCACCCCGGAGGTGATGCACCGTGGCGCGGCCCAGCAGGATCTCCCCCTGAACGACCGGCTGGGACGATTTCTGCTGCTGGTATCTTTTCCACAGCCCATCCAGCGCGGCCAGGCTTTCCTGGATGGCGCCGGTCTCGGCCACGTTCTGGGCGTAGGCCAGGACGGCCATGCGTGTTCCCTCCGCGTCTCCCAGCGCCCGGTAGAGAGCCTCCGCCTGGTGGAACCCCTCGATACCCTGGCGCGTCTTTCCCAACACCGTGTCCAGAGAAGCGATCAACCCCAGAATGGCCGGCCGGACTCCGACCAGGTTGGCCGTGGTGACCCTCTCCAGCTCCTCCTGCAAGAGGCGACCGGCCTCTTCCCATCGACTCTCCCGCAGCAGGATCCGCACGGTGGTCAGCGACCAGAGACTCCACAGGGAAGGATCATCCTGGGAATCGAGGAGTCGCTTCACCTCGTCGAGGTCGGCCTGAACCAGGTCCATCCGATCGGTGTCCAGACGGTACAGCGCCCGGTTCAGCAGCGCCTTGACCAGCGGGGTAAAGAGCCGAAGTCGCCCGGCCTCTGCAATGCAGCGATCCAACCGGCCGATGGCTTCTGCCGGGCGGCCCCGGGCAAACTCGACCGTCCCCAGGTCGATCAAGCCCGCCAGGACTCCCGAACCATCTCCCGTCCGCTGGTGCAGCGACATCCCCTTTTCAATGAAGCGAGCGGCGGTGTCGAGATTTCCCTTCACCCGTTCCAGCTGCCCGATGGCTCGAAGCGACTGGGCCTGGCGTGGCAGATCGCCGACCTGCTGCGCCAGCAGCAGCGCATTCTGATGAGAGACCATGGCGGCGGCATACTCTCCCTGGCGTCGCTGCAGCTCGCCCACACACTGCAGTACCCCGATCGCTCCCGGCGCATTGCCCACCGCGGCAAAGAGGGCCGCCGCCTGACTGAAGCACTCCAGCGCCTCGCTCACCCGGCCCTCGCTTTGCCGCAGCAGCCCAAGGTTGCCCAGCTGGTTGGCGATTCCCACCGGATCTCCCACCTCGCGGTAGAGCCGCAACGATTCCTCCAGCAGATGCCTGGACCCCTCTCGATCCCCCCGGTTGGCGTCGATGACGGAAAGCGCCCCCAAGATCAACGCCTTCCGCCTGGTGTCGTCCAGACGCTCGGCCTGCTCCAGGGCGCGCTGGTACTCCTCGACCGCCTCGTCCAGTCTGCCTTGCTGATGTAGGATCTGGGCCAGGTTGATTGTGACCATGACCTCCCGATCCGGGTATCCCTCGGCTCTATACTCCTGTAAAATCTCGCACAGCAGGTTTTCCGCCAGCTCGCTCTCCCCTTTCTTTCGGTGGGCCATCGCCTGCCGGAACCGATCGTCGAGCTGCTTGAGCCTGGAATCATCTGAGGGGTCTGTCATGGAGACCCAGTATAGCCGAGAAAGGGATGTGGCAACACCCCCGGAGATCGGTTCTGAAAACAAAATTTGACACTTGACAATTAGACACTTGGATGTCAAATTAGGTTCATGAGCGACACGCAAGAAAACCGGCTGTACTCCATCTCCGAAGTTGCCCAACGCACCGGTGTCAGTACGCGAACAGTTCGATACTACGTGGTGCGGGGCCTGATCGATCCCCCCGCGGGGCGGGGTCGTGGAAACCACTATACCGACACCCATATCGAGCAGATCGCCCGTGTGCGCCGTCTGCAGCGGGAGGGTGTGGGGTTGGATGCGATCGGCCGCCTGGGGGAGTGTGCCGACAGCTCTTTGCGGCCAACAGAAGGACCTTCCCCGCTGGCCGATGTGGTCTTTCGGTTCCCGGTAGGTCCGGGGGTGCGTCTCGAGTTCGATGCAAACGCCGGGAATCCTCCAGTGCAGGTCATCGACAAGCTGGTCGAGGCATGCCGGCGGATCCTGGATGGTGAGTATGCGGCTAACAACGCGGACCCTCGGCATTCCGGGGAGGTCTCCGAAGATCCGCACAGAGGAGGCGAAGATGAGCCAAGGTGAAGCTGGAGGACTGTTCGCACAAGGAGAGCGGGTACCCCTGCTCGGCGTCCAGGTCGAGGTCAACGCAACGGGGGTAGCCAGTCGCGTCGTGGTTTCGCAGCGCTACAAGAATATGGAGTCGAAGCCGATCGAGGCGGTGTACAGCTTCCCCCTGGAGGAATCGAGTGCTGTATGCGGATTCGAGGCCGAGATCGGAGGACGGCGGATCGTCGGCCAGGTGGAGGAGAAGGAGAAGGCCTTCGAGCAGTATGACGAGGCCATGGCGGCAGGACACGGGGCCTTCCTGATGGACCAGGATCGCCCCAACATCTTCACCGCCAGCGTCGGGAACCTGTTGCCCGACCAGGAGGCGGTCATCCGGATCCGCTACGTCACCGAGCTGGAGCAGGTGAACGACCAGATCCGGGTGATGATCCCCACGACCATCTCCCCCCGCTATATCTCTCCGGAAGAGGCCAAGACCATGGATCCCGCCGAGCTGGATCATATCGCTCCCCCCACGGTGGTTGGCGGTGTTCCCTATGGTCTGAAGCTGACGGTGGATCTGGATGCGGCCGACGAGGTTGGCGAGGTTGCCTGTCCCTCGCACCCTGCGCGGGTAGTGATCGATGGGCGGAAGGTGCACGTGGAGCTGATGGGCGAAGAGGTCCAGCTCGATCGGGATTTCGTGCTGACGGTGACCCTGGCCCATCCTCACCAGGCCTCCGCCGTGGTGGGGCGGGAGGAGGACGGGACGCGGACGGTGATGGTCAACCTGTTTCCGGACCTTTCGGGGATGGAGCGCGGCCATCACGAGATCGTCTTTCTCTTGGATCGGTCGGGTTCGATGCAGGGAGAGAGCATCGAGCAGGCGCGGCGGGCCCTCCTGCTCTGTCTGCGCTCACTGGAGGAAGGGGATCGCTTCAACATCGTCGGTTTTGGCAGCAGCTTCCAGTCTCTTTTCCCCAAGTGTGTCCCCTACTCCCAGGAGATGCTCGACAAGGCAACCCAGGCGGTCCAGAAGATGCAGGCCGACCTGGGCGGTACCGAGCTGTTGGAAGCCCTGGAATCGATCCTCGACTCCCCGCTCACCGAGGGGCTGTCGCGCCAGGTGATGCTGCTCACCGACGGCCAGGTTTCCAACGAGCAGCGCTGTATCGAGCGGGTCTCGAGCAGCGCCGACCAGTGCCGGATCTTCACCTTCGGCATCGGTTACGGGGTATCCGAGCACCTGGTGCGGGGCATCGCCAGGGCTTCCAGGGGGCAGGTCGAGCTGATCCAGCCCAACGAGCGGATCGAGCCCAAGGTGTTGCGGCAGTTTGCCCGCATGACGGCGGCCAACCTTTCCGATGTCAAGATGGACTGGGGAAACCTGGAGGTGGACCTGGTGGCGCCCTGCGAGCTGCCACCCCTGTTTGGCGGTGACCGGCTCACGGTGTACGGCAGGCTGACCGGAGGCGGTCCCGGGGAGGTCGCCGTGGTGGCAAACAGTCCAGAGGGGCCGTTGCGCTTTGCGGTCCAGGTCGACCCGGAAAAGGCCACGGAGGGCGATCAGGTGGCGGTTCTCCTGGCGCGTCGAGCGATCCAGGACCTGGAGGAGGGGCGCGCCGAGCTGAGCAAGCGGAAAGGGTCCGCCCAGGGCACGCGCCGGGAGGCGCGCGTCCGCCAGGCCATCGTCGATCTGGCCCGCCGCTACCACCTGATCTCCTCCGAAACCAGCTTCGTCGCCATCGAGGAGCGAGAGAAGGCGGATCAGAAACAGCCCGCCGAGCTCCGGAGGATCCCGGTGGCCCTGACCAAGGGCTGGCATGGTGTTGAGCGGATGGTGGCCGGCATGCCGCTGTCATCTCCGCCACCCGGCGTGGTCTTTGCCGCCGCCATGGCGCCGCAGGCCAGCTCGTCGATGGGCCGGATGGCAGGGATGCGGGCTCCCGCTCCCAAGAAAGGGAAGAAGCCCGGCGGGGTCTTCAAGGCCTTGGCCGAAGCGGTCACCGGTGGCCTGGGCCGCAAGCAGGCCAGCTTCATGGATGCGGCCCAGGTCCGCGCTGCTCCTCCGGCACATCAGGCCAAGGCGATGGGTTATGCGGATGAGGTCGAGGAGCTGGCGATACCCGCTGGCATGGGGCGAGGCGAGGAGGACGACTACATCCGCCTCATCCTCGGCCAGCAGGCCGACGGCTCCTTTCTGCTCTCCGAGGACCTGGCTGCCCTCTCCCCGGTTTCACTGAATGCGCTGAAGCAGGCTGCCGCCGAGCTGAAAGTGCCAGACGCCAGCCTGGCACAGCGGGTGGTGGCTACCCTGACCGCCCTGTTCGCGCTCGAAAAGCGGTTCGCCGATCGGAAGGTCGAGTGGCAGATGATCGCCGACAAGGCCACCCGCTGGCTGGCCGGTAAGGCGACCCCCCCCGCCGGGTTCGCCGACCTGACCTCCTGGATCCGGTCGGTGCTCGAGCCCTGAGCCCCTCCCAACATTGACAGCGCAATCGGTCCCTAGTAGGGATACATCCGCCTTTCAGGCTCTGAGCGGCCCGGTTTCGGCCGTCTTTCGGGCCGAGCGCTTCGGGCTGGTGCATTGGGTTTCAAGCGGGGAGGGAAAACCGTCATGAGCTACAAGGTCATCCAGTGGGGAACAGGGGCGATGGGCTCGGGCATGGTCAAGATGATGCTGGACAAGCCCGGTTACTTCCAGGTGGTCGGTGGGATCAAGCGGCGGGCCGTCCAGGGCGACGCCGACCTGGGGGAGTCGCTGGGGCTGGGGCGGATCGGGGCACCGGTCTTCAACGATCCGGCCGCTGCCCTGGCCCTCCAGGCCGATCTGGTTCTGCACACGACCGACTCCTTCACCCGGACCGTCTACCGGGAGCTGATCTCCATCGCCGAGTCGGGCAAGAACTGCATCACCATCGCCGAGGAGATGTCCTATCCCTGGGCCAAGGAGCCCGAGCTGGCCGAGCAGATCCACCAGGCCTTCGAGGCCAACCGGGTCACCTGCCTGGGTACCGGGATCAACCCGGGCTTCATCCTGGACCTGGTCATCGTCCTGTTCTCCGGCGCCATGATCCGGGTGGACCGGATCGAGGCCAGCCGGATCAACGATCTCTCCCCCTTCGGGACGACCGTGATGAGAACCCAGGGGGTGGGCACCACCCCCGAGGAGTTCCACAAGGGCCTAAAAGAGGGAACCATTGTCGGCCACATCGGTTTCGATGAGAGCATCCGCATGATCGCCGGGGCGCTGGGGTGGACCCTGGACCGGGTAGAGCAGATCCGGGAGCCGATCGTCAGCTCCGTGTTTCGCGAGACCCCGGTGGTCAAGGTCGAGCCGGGAATGGTCGCCGGTTGCCGCCATGTCGGCATCGGCTATGTGGACGGGGAGCCGAAGATCAAGCTGATCCATCCGCAACAGATCCACCCTCAGCTGGAGGGGGTCAACACCGGCGACTACATCCGGATCGAGGGTGATCCGGGCCTCAATCTCTCCAACGTGCCCGAGATACCGGGCGGAAAGGGCACGATCGCCGTGGCGGTCAACATGATCCCCCAGGTCGTCCGTGCCAGGCCGGGGTTGGTCACCATGCTCGACCTGCCGGTTCCTACCGCCCTGATGGGGTCGTTGAGTGCTGGGGGGAGATGACCTGAGGCTTGTGCCCTGGTCCGATCGCACCCAGTCGAGGGGAGATGAACATGTCAGAAGTGGAGCTGATTTCTGCCGGCACCTGGGTGGAGGTGACCCAGGTCGTGTTGCCAGCCGGCCACCGTCCCGAGACGGTTCCTGCCGACACACGGCAAACCGACCTCATTCTCCGGGTTCGCGGCTTCTTGACCGAACCGGCCCGGCCCGGCGATCAGGCGACCGTCCGCACCCTGGCGGACCGCCTGCTCACCGGTCTTCTGACCGATCCCACCCCTCGCTTCTCCCACGACTTTGGCCAGCCGGTACCGGAGCTGCTGGAGGTGGGGAGCGAGATCCGTCGGGAGCTGAGAGGCCTGCTGGCCGGTGATGGCAAAGGAGGTCAGCCATGAGCCGCGACACGAGCTATCAGGCGGTGATGGCCCGGCGCTCCGAGATCGTCCGCCGAGCGTTGGGGATCGATTTCGACCGGTTCGAGCTGGGGGGGGTCGCGTTCGACTACGAAGGGCTGATGGAGTCTACCGGCTACACCCTCGAGCGGATCCACCAGGTGCAGCGTGCCGTCAAGGTGGGCGACACCCCGCTGTACGAGCTGGCCAATATCACTCGCCTGGTCCGCTCGACCGCTGCGCCGGGACATGGTGCGCGTATCTTCGTCAAGGACGAGGCGGCCAACGCCTCCGGCTCCTTCAAGGCCCGCCGTGCCAGTCTTTCCGTGCACGAGGCGGCTCGAGCGGGTTATCCGGGGGTGGCGGCGGCCACCAGTGGGAACTACGGCGCTGCGGTCGTTAGCCAGGCCACCATGGCCGGTCTTCGGGCCATCATCGTGCAGGAGGTGTTCGACTCCCGGGGGGCGGGACAGCCGGAGATCGTGGAGAAAGCCCGCAAGTGCGAGGCGCTGGGTGCCGAGGTGCTGATGCTGACGGTGGGACCGGAGCTGTTCTACACCATGCTGTGCGTGTTGGAGGAGACCGGCTTTTTCAACGCGTCGCTGTATACCCCCTACAGCGTGGCCGGTATCGAGAGCCTGGGCTACGAGCTGGTCCAACAGTGTGAGCAGCGGGTGGGACGCCAGCCGGATGCGGTCATCGTGACCCATGCCGGGGGCGGAAACGTCACCGGCACGGCCCGGGGAGTGCGCAAGGCGGGAGCGGACCAGACCCTGATCATCGGTGCCAGCGTCGACCTGTCCGGCCTGCACATGGCCAGCGATCGGGACTTCAACCGCAAGAGCTTCACCACCGGCCACACCGGTTTCGGCGTTCCCTTCGCCACCTGGCCCGATCGAAGCGATGTGCCTCGCTCGGCGGCCAGACCGCTGCGCTACCTGGACCGCTACCTCACCGTCACCCAAGGGGAGGTGTTTTACACCACCGAGATGCTGGCGGCTGCCGAGGGGATCGAACGAGGGCCGGCCGGAAACACCTCGCTGGCGGCAGCCGTCGCCATCGCCCGGGAGATGGACTCGGAGCAGATCGTGGTGGTCCAGGAGACCGAGTACACGGGGGCGGGCAAGCACCCCACCGCGCAGCTCACCTTCGCCAGGCAGAACGGGGTCGAGGTGCGGCGCGGCGATCCCCGCGAGAACAAGCCGGGAGAGGCCATCGTGATCCCGACCCACCACGGCCAGATCCAGGCGGTCGAGGTTCCGCTCGACCGGTTGCGGCTGACCTACCTGAAGAACATCAAGAAGCAGGCGGAAGGTCGGGAGATGAGCCCAGGTGAATGGGGCTACCTGTCCGAGGAGATCAACCAGCCGGAGGCGCGGGTTCGGGAGCTGTTCGCCCAGGCGTGAGCGGGCCACTCCGAGTCCTCGCCTGCCGCCCAACCCAAAGGACCGCGTCATGGGGCGGATTCAGGAACGAGCAGACGATTACGAGAGCAGGCGGGCCCACCTAGCCCAGCTGTCGGATGAACAGCTCAAGACCAGGTTCTGGGCGTTGTGCGACCAGATCACCCAGCCATTGATCGATCTGGCGCGGACCCACACCAGCCCGTCGATCGAGCGAAGCGTGTTGATGCGCATGGGGCTCGACTCGCTTGTGTGCAAGGCGGTGGTGGCCAGGGTGGAGCAGCAGGGGCTACTGCAAAAAGGTGCCGGGCACGTGGTGCTGGCGGTCATGCGGCATGACGGGGTGGATCTGCAGGCTGCCGCCCGGTCGATCGCCGAGGGCCGCAACCTGACCGACCTGTTTCCTGCCCACAGCGGGGGATGAGATGAAGCCGCTCGATCCAAAGAAAAAGCTCGATATCCCCGCCCTCCTCCAGGACCTGGAGGCCCATCGGCCCCGGCGGCGGGGCTGGAGCTGGAGAACACCAGGTCCCCAGACCTACGGAAAGTTCGAGTACCGAGACATGTCGCCGCCCCTCGCTCGTTCGATCGGCCTTCCCGCCAGCCAGCACTTCGACCACATCGATCCTCAGCCCAAACAGGTGATCACCACCGAGATCGCCTCCGGCCGCTTCGAGGACGACCTGCGGCGAATGCGCATGGCCGCCTGGCACGGCGCCGACCACATCATGGTGATCCGGACCGCCGGCCAGAGCCACTTCGACGGCCTCATCGAGGGGACCCCCGAGGGGGTCGGAGGGGTGCCCATCACCCGCAAGCAACTGAGGGCATCCCGGCGGGCGCTGGACCTGGTCGAAGAGGAGGTGGGCCGCCCCATCAACTTCCATTCCTACGTGTCGGGGGTGGCTGGCCCCGAGATCGCGGTCCTGTTCGTGGAAGAGGGGGTCAATGGAGCCCACCAGGACCCCCAGTACAACATCCTGTACCGCAACATCAACATGGTCCGCAGCGCGGTGGATGCCGCCGAGGCCAAGCGGATCATGGCTTACGGAGCGATCTTTCAGATCGACGGCGCCCACAACGCCAACGCCACCGCCCGAGAGGCCTGGTGCGTCATGCCCGAGCTTTTGGTCCAGCACGGCATCAACTGCGCCTTCTCGGTCAAGGCTGGGATGCACAAAGAGAATATCGGCCTCTCCACCGTCCCTCCCAGTAGCGCCCCGGCACCCAAGATCTGGTTCGACCTTCCCTACGCCGTGGCCTTGCGCGACTTCTTTGACGAGTACCGGTTCCGGGCCCAGCAGAACACCCGCTATATCGAGTCGGACATCGAGGAGGCCACCCGCACCCACGTGATCGATACGCTGATCAGCGCGCTCACCCACGCCGACCTGCAGAGCACCATCACCCCCGACGAGGGGCGCAACGTGCCCTGGCACTACAACAACATCCGTGGCATCCAGACCGCCAAGCAGACCTTCGCTGCCCTGGACGGCATCAAGGAGCTGGTCACCATCAACCGCCAGGGACCGCTGGGACAGATGGTGCGCGAGATCAAGGAGCGAGCCGTCCTCTTCCTGGAGGAGATCGTCTCCAGCGGCGGCTACTTCCAGGCCGTGGCAGATGGCCAGTTCGTGGACTCGGCACGGTTCCCCGCCCGAAACGGCGATGGCATCGCGCGCGACCCCGAGGGGGGCGTGGCAGCCGGGTCGGTGGTCAAGCGCGACCCCGACTACCTGGCGCCGGTCCCCGCCCATTTCGGCGACAACAGCCCCAGCGATCTCCTTGATCTGCTTGCGGGCAACACCTTGGAAGATCCGTCGCTCCTCCCTTGGATCGATGAGCTGGACGAGCAGGACAACGCAGCCCACCGCCTCGACACCCTGATCGAGGATCGGCGGCGGGGGATGCTCAAGCCCGAGGTGGAATGGCACGGCGACGGGATCGTGCAGCTCAGCCTCTTTTTCCCTGCAGAGCTGGAGGTTGCCGAGGCCGCCGCCCTGGAGGTCGCAACCCGGATGGGGCTGACCGATGCTCAGGTCATCCACAAGGCGGTCATGCATCCAGCCGAGGGGTGCTACCTGGAGGTGAAGGGGCGTACCGACATCGCCATCGACCTGGCGCAGCTGAAGATCCCGGAGGCCAAGCAGGTTCTTTCCGCCGACGAGATCGAGCGCTTCGTCAAGGCCAGAGGGCTCAAGGTCGTGGGGGGTACGGTAGGCGAAGACGAGCACTCGGTCGGCCTGCGGGAGATCCTGGACATCAAGCACGGAGGCCTGGAGAAGTTCGGTTTTGCCTGTACTTACCTGGGCACCAGCGTTCCCCCCGAAAAGCTGGTCGATGCGGCCATCGAGGTCGGTGCCCACGTGATCCTGGCTTCGACCATCATCAGCCACGGCGACATCCACCGCATCAACATGCGCAAGATCCACCAGATCGCCCTGGAACGAGGGATCCGCGACAAGATGGTCATCATCGCCGGCGGGACCCAGGTGACCCCCGAGATGGCCCAGGAAACCGGATTGGATGCGGCATTCGGTAGAGGCACAAGAGGGCTGCAGGTGGCCGACTATATCGTTCGCTTCCTGAGAGAACGGGAGACTATCCGGTGACCGGGATCGATGTCGTGGTGGTCGAGGTCGGCTCCACGCTGACCAAGGCGATGGCCATCGCCAACCTGGGGGCCGGCAAGGCGACCCTGGCGGCGCGGGCCGAAGCGCTCACCACGGTGGACCAGGGCGATGTGGTGGCCGGCGTGGACCGGGCACTGGCCGAGCTGGCGAGCCGTCTGGGACCCGGCCATTCGCTTCCGAAAAAGGTGCTGGCCTGCTCCAGCGCCGCCGGAGGGCTGCGCATGGCGGCCGTCGGGCTGGCTCCCGACATGACAGTTCGGGCCGCACGCGAGGCCTGTCTGGGTGCCGGGGCTGTTCTCCGCTTCGTCCACGGGGGCAAGCTCAAGGACCGGCATCTGGCCGAGCTGGAGCGGGAGAAGCCCAATGTGATCCTGCTGGCGGGCGGCACCGATGGGGGAGATGAGGAGACGATCCTGTACAACGCCCACCGGATCGCCGGCTGCCGGCTACCGGTGCCGCTGGTGTATGCCGGCAACGCCGCCTGTGCTCCGGAAGCACTCGCCTCGCTGGAGCGCTACCCCGGTCCGGTGGAGGTCGTGGAGAACGTGTACCCCAACATCGACCTCCTCAATGTCCTGCCGGCCCGACGCAAGATCCAGGAGCTCTTCTCCCGCCATATCGTCTCTGCTCCTGGCATGGCCCGACTGAGAGAGCGGGTGGAGGGCACCGTGCTTCCGGTGCCAGCCGCTGTCCTGCGCTCCGCCGAGCTGCTGGCGGATCGGGGAGAGGAGGTCCTGGTGATCGATGCCGGCGGGGCCACAACCGATGTGCATTCGGTCACCAACGGGGATCCCCAGCGGGCCCACCTGCTCACCGAGCCCCAACCGCGCAGCAAGCGTACCGTGGAGGGCGACCTCGGCGTGTACCACAACGCCGACTCGGTTCGGCGAGAGATGGAGGCAACGGCAAGGCCGCCCGATCTGGGGTACCTGAAGCCGCTACCTCAGGCTGGCGAGGAGGTCACGCTCTCCATGGCGCTGGGGCGGGCGGCGGTCCTGATCGCCCTGGACCGGCACGCCGGCCGGGTGGTCAGCCGATACACCGCCACAGGCAGGGTCGACTCCATGGTCGGCAAGGACCTGACCGCCATCACGTTGATCGTGGGAACCGGCGGGGTGCTGTGTCGACTGCCCGGCGGATCGGATATCCTGAGGGCCATCTGCCGGCCCTTCGACGGCATCCGGCTTTTTCCCACGCCCGGTGCCCGGATCGCACTGGACCAGGACTACATCCTGTCCTCGGCAGGTGTCCTGGCCACCGTCAGCGAGGCGGACAGCCTGAGCCTCATCGACGCCAGCCTGGCCGGGAGAGAGAGTTGATCCGCACGGCCGCCATCCGCCACAAGGGGCGGACCCCGCTCGGCGGTCGCGTAGCCTCAGGAGGTCTCCCATGAGCCGAAACCCGCGCCTGCTCATCCGTCCCTCTGCCATCCGTCACAACGCGCGAGCCATCCTCGGCTGGTGCGGCCAGCGGGGGATCACGCTGTGCGCCGTGACCAAGGTGACCTGCGCCCACCCTGCCGTGGTGCGCGCCTACCTCGATGCCGGGGTCCGAGAGCTGGGTGACAGCCGGGTGGAGAACCTGGCGACTCTTCGCAACCTGGCAGGTTCGGGCGTTCACCTCTTGTTGTTGCGTCTTCCGATGATCTCTCAGGTCCGGGAGGTTGTGGAGGTCAGCGACTCCTGCCTGGTCTCCGAGGCGGCCACCCTGACGGCGCTGTCCCAGGCGGCATGTTCGGTGCAAAAGCGGTATGGGGTCATCCTGATGGTTGACCTGGGGGACTTGCGAGAAGGGGTCTGGCCTGATCGCCTGGCTGGGTTGGCGGCCCACGCCGCCGGCCTGGAAGGGATCTCCTTGCGGGGGGTGGGGGTGAACCTGGCCTGTTACGGTGGGGTGGAGCCCACGGTCGACAACATGCGGCAGTTTGTATCGCTGGCCATGGGCGTATGCCACCAGCACCGGGTGGAGCGGCCGGTGCTGTCGGGGGGCAACTCGGCCAACTTGCCGCTCCTGTTGGCGGGGGGCATGCCTGAGGAGGTCAATCACCTGCGGATCGGGGAGTCGGCCCTGTTGGGGGTCAGCGTGCTGGACCGAGCGCCGCTGGCCGGCCTTCGCCAGGATGGGTTCGAGGTCCAGGGCGAGGTGGTGGAGCTGCAGCGCAAGCCGTCGATTCCGATCGGGAAACGGGCGCAGAACGCCTTTGGGGAAACCCCCGAGTTTGCGGATCGAGGGTTGCACCGGCGTGCGATTCTGGCCATCGGCCGCCAGGATGCGGCCATCGAGGGGCTGATGCCGCTGAGGCAGGGGGTCGAGATCCTGGGCGCTTCGAGCGATCACCTCATCCTGGATGTCGAGCGGGTGGCCGGTCAACTCCAGGTGGGGGATCGGCTGGGTTTCAGGCCCACCTACGGTTGTCTTCTGGCTGCTTGCACCTCTGCCTACGTGGCCAAACAGGTCGTGGAGGATCGGGATGCATGAAGAGCGTGTGACCCGGGCGATCGTCGACCTGGGGGCGATACGCCACAACGTGAGGTTCGTGGCAAAACAGGTGGGTGACACCAGGATACTGGCGGCGGTCAAGGCGGACGCCTACGGTCACGGGGCGGTACAGGTGAGCCGGGCGGCCCTGGAGGCGGGAGCGAGCTACCTGGGCGTGGCCACCGTCGACGAGGCCGCCGAGCTGCGGCAGGCGGGGATCGATGCCCCCATCCTGCTGTTCACCCGTCCTTTTCCCCATGAGCGGGAGAGGGTGCTGGGGCTGAAGCTGGCGGTGATGGTGTTCGACCTGGAGGATGCGAAAGCGCTGTCGGCTCTGGCTCGCGCGCTCGGCACCTGTGCCACGGTACATCTGAAGGTGGACACCGGGATGGGCCGCCTGGGCTGTCCGTTCCAGCAGGCCCCGGACCTCGCCGACCGTCTTTTCGCGCTGCCACAGGTTCGAGTCGAGGGGCTGGCCACCCATTTCCCGGTCTCCGACGAGGCCGACAAGCGCTTCACCCTGCGGCAGATCGACCGGATGGAGGAGATCATCGCGGCCTGTCGCGACCGTGGCCATCACTTCGAGCTGGTGCATGCCGCCAACAGCGGGGCGATTCTCGACATGCACCGGCTTGGCCGGGCCCGGTTCGACATGGTCCGCCCGGGTATCATGCTGTACGGCTATCCCCCCTCCGACCAGACCGAGCCGGGTGACCTGGAGCCCGCCATGACGCTGGTGACCCGGGTGATCCAGACCCGTCCCGTCATGGCCGGAACGCCGGTGAGCTACGGTCTCACCTACCGGGCTGCTCGCGACGGTAGGCTGGCGGTTCTGCCGGTGGGGTATGCCGACGGCTACAACCGTCTCCTCTCCAACCGTGGCAAGGTGTGGATCAACGGCAGGGTCTACACCATCTCGGGCCGTGTGTGCATGGACATGTGCATGGTGGATGTGGGAACCGATCCGGTGGCACCGGGGGACGAGGCGGTGCTGATGGGGATCCGTCCCGGGTACCGCTACACGGCAGCAGAGATGGCGCGGGATCTGGGCACCATCCCCTACGAGGTGACTTGCTGGGTCTCCCGCCGGGTCCACCGGTTCTACATCGATCAGACGGCGCTCACCTGACCGATGGCTCGATCGGCCGGTGGACGGGTTCTGTGACCCTCGCTCAACAACTACACGGCAGGATCGCGGCATGGACGCTCGATCGGCGGGAGCCGTCCGGATCCTGGTGACCGCGGTACTCGGGGGAGGGATTGGCTACAGGAGGGTTCTCACTCCCAACGCAAGCTGCACCGTGACCAGGGAGCTCTCTTCCATGCCGACCAGGTACTCCCAGTTGGATTGGATCTCGATGAACAGGGGAGAGAGCTGGACGAGCCGTATCCCCAGCGCCCCGCCGAAGGCGTGGTGGTTTAACTCGGGCCCCATCTGCTCTACCAGGCTGTTGGAGATCAGGCTCAAGCGGGTCGCGGAGATCTCCAGGAAAGGCCAGAACTCACCGAAGGGGACCATGAATCGGCCGGCCAGGTGAAAGCGGGCGATCTGCAGGCCGTGTTGATAGGGCGGCGGCTTGGAAGCCTCGGTTGTCAGGAAGTAGTCGGTGTTGAGGGTGATGTTGGCCCCGAAGTAGC
This sequence comes from Bradymonadales bacterium, assembly GCA_016931535.1. Classification (GTDB taxonomy): domain Bacteria; phylum Myxococcota_A; class Bradymonadia; order JAFGEP01; family JAFGEP01; genus JAFGEP01. The sequence goes on along the minus strand of JAFGEP010000005.1, from coordinate 92,546 downwards.
CGAACTGGATCCCCTGGGTTGCGCCAAACCCCACGCTCCACCCGGTATCTCCCGCCAGCGGGCCGACAAAGCGGCTCATCTGGAAGGAGGGCTGCAGGTAGACCTGCGTTCGCCGAAATCCCGGCGGTGGGCTGGCCAGGGCGGTCTGGCTGGCCAAGCAGGTCAGCAGGGCGACGATGGCGGCGACGGGCGGTTTCACCAGACGGGTCTCCTCCGCCTGCGGGTCACGAGCAGCAGGGTCACCACGGCAGCAGCCCACAGGCCGACCAGAGCTTGCTTGGCCGGGATTCTCCCCGACATCTGAGCGCAGCCCTCTTCCGGCTTGATCTGGGGGCTGCAGATCCCCATCTGGGTATCGCAGATCTCGCCCGAACTGCAGTCCGAATCGCTCCGGCATTCTACCTGTCTGAGGATCAGGATGACGTCGAGCGTACCGGAGCAGGTCTCTGGAGGGGAGGTCTCGGATGGCAGGCACAGGAACTCGACGTGCACCTGGTCGCCAAGCCCCATTTGCGCCTCATTGAACCGTCCGGCTATCACCTCACCCGGTGCAAGCTCCAGCGGTCCAACGGTATGAGGGGTCAGGCAGCGGTCGGGGTCATCTCCTGTTCGGCAGAAGGAGCGCTCCGGGTCGCAGGAGAGTTCAAGCTCGTCCAGCTCGGTCTCGGAGCCGCAGTCCAGGTCAAAGTTGCAGCGGCGGCAAGTGGAGGCGGCCACTCCGTAGCGGGCGGTTTGCTGGCCGGTGTTGGTCAGGCGGAAGTCCAGGCTGTTCAGCCCGCGGTAGGGGTGGATGACATCGGTGACCTGGGGCGCCAGGGGAGGGGCTTCATCCAGGGTCAGGCGCACCGGCAGGAAGAACTCCTGGTTTTCACAGGTGGCGCCGAGCAGGGAGGAGGCCAGCAGAAGGAGCGCCAGGCTGGCCATCAACCTAGCCCGAAGGGTCTTTTCACTCCAGGAAGCTGAGGGCATTGGGGATGTTCTCCACGACCTGGCCAGCCCGCAAGGCCCGCTTGCCCACCTGTTTCTGGGCCAGGTCGCCGGCCCGTCCATGGGCAAACACCGCCAGCTGGCAGGCGTCCCAGGGGGTCATTCCCGTAGAGAGCAGGCCCGCCAGCAGGCCGGTCAGCACGTCAGACATCCCGGCGGAAGCCATGCCGGGGTTGCCGGTGGTGTTGATGGCGTAACGCCCGTCAGGGGCGCAGATCACGACCGTGGAGAACCGCAGGATGAGGTAGGAGCCGGTTTGCTGGGCCAGCTCGAAGGCCCACTCGATGGGGTCGGCCATGCCGGCGTCCACGCTCTTGCCGGTCAGTCTGGCCATCTGGCTGGGAGAGGGGGTCAAGACGACGGGGCACAGGGTGTCGCCCAGGATATCCAGGTCGTTGGCCAGAAACGGAAGTGCGTCGGCGTCGATCACCACCGGTACCCGTGCCTGGGTCAGGATGAGCTGGAGCAGCTGATCGACCGCTGGCTCGGTCCCCAGGCCACAGCCGATGGCCAGCGCGCTCTTTTCCTCAATCAGACGGGTCAAGATGGCTTCGGTCGGGCCGTCGATCCCCCCCGACTCGGGCAATAACGGGTGGACGATGGCCTCGGGGTGGTGCTGGAGAATGGTGTTCCGGACCGATTCTCGGGTGATCACCGAGGCGGTCTCCACACCGGAGGTGAGTGCGGCGCCCGCCGCCAGGGCAGCGGCGCCGGCGGTGGCGCAGGAGCCGGCGATCAGTCCCAGGTGACCAAAGGTGCCGCTGGGGGTATAGGAAGGGCGGGGTACGGCCAGGTAGCGCAGGCTGTCCTCGGTCAGCAGCTCGCCCTGGATGCCGACCTCGTCAGCGGTCTCTGGCAACATCCCGATGTCGGTCACCAAGACCTCGCCGGCGTAGTTGCGCCCCGGATCCAGGTAGAGCCCATTTTTGCCCATCCCGAAGGAGCAGGTGTAGTCCGCCTCGAAGGCGATGGGACGAGGTCTGCCGGTGTTGGCATCCAGACCGGAGGGGATCTCCAGCGCGATCTTGAGGCCGCGCACCTCGTTCAAAAACTGGACCACGCTGCGATAGTCGTTGGGAACCTTGCCTTCAAGCCCCAGCCCCAGCATGGCATCGACATAGATGTCATAGGAAGGCAGCCGCTGGTTGAGCTCCTCTACCGTCATGGAAGGCGCATACACCGACAGGGCCAGCAGTCCTGGCCGGAGGCGGCGCAGGATCTCCAGGTTGGTCCAGGCATACCCTTTGATCTCTTCCGGATGCCGCATCAGCAGGCAGTCCACGTCGTACCCCAGCGAGTCCAGGTAGCGGGCCATGACATAGCCCGATCCCCCCTTGCTGCCTCCACCGCAGAAGATCCCCACGGTCTTCAATCTCCCCTCGTGCTGCCCCACCACGATTCGATGGAGGTGCTCGGCCGCCGAACGTCCGGCTGCTTCCATGAGCAAAAGCCCGGTGATCCCCACGACGTCGGTGGTCAGCCGGTACATCTCGATCATCTGTTCTCTGGTGCAGATGAGCATCGCAGCCTCCTCCTCGAATACGGACAGGATACCCCTGGTCTGGGCGACTGTCAGTGGTGGTGTTCATCCAGCCCGAACCAATGGCACCTCAATGCCCTGTCGCCTGGGCCCTGCTGGGAACTACCAACCCCGCTCATGGGGGTCCCTCCCCGACCGCTTCGCGCAACACCTCAGCGATCTCATCCGTCCAGTGATCCACCTGTTGGGGCTCCTCCCCCTCGACCATTACCCGGGCCTTGGACTCGGTCCCGGAGTAGCGGACGACGACTCGACCTCTGTGCCCCAGTGCTTGCTCCGCCGCCTTGATGGTGGCCACAAGGTCGGGCAGATCTTCCAGGGGCGGTTTCCGGCTGACCTGGACGTCTACCTGGCGTTGGGGAAAGTGGTTCACCATTCGACCGAGCCTGGATAGCGGCTGCTCGGTACGTACCATCTCGGATGTGACCAGGAGGGCTGCGATCAGGCCGTCTCCCGTGGTGGCTCGATCCAGGCAGATGATGTGTCCCGAAGGTTCGCCGCCCAGGTTCAGCTGGTCGCGTCTCATCCGTTCGACCACGTATCGATCGCCTACTCCGGTTCGCACCAGCTCGATCCCCTGCTCCTTCAGTGCGATCTCGAGCCCGATGTTGCTCATGATAGTGGCTACCACCGTGTCTTTTGCCAGCTTCCCTTGCTTTTTCCAGGTGGTCGCGATCAGGGCCAGGATGTCGTCTCCATCTACCACACGGCCGTGCTCGTCGATCAGCACGACCCGGTCCGCATCCCCATCCAAGGCGATGCCCAGGTCCGCCCCCTGCTCGCGTACCAGGTCGGCTACTGTTTGCGGGTGCAAGGCGCCGCAGTCGCGGTTGATATTGCGGCCGTCTGGGTGGGCTCCCGTGACCACTGTGGTGGCCCCCAGCGCCTCCATGACCTTAGGGCCCACCTCGTAGCCAGCGCCGTGAGCGCAGTCCAGCGCAACCCGAAGACCGGACAGGCGTAGACCGGGAGGGAGGGTCGCCATCAGGAATCTCCCGTAGCGATCGATCGCATCGGGTACAAGCTGGGACTGGCCGACCCGGTCGGGAACGTAAGGACGGGACGGTGGTCCCGTAGACTGCAGCAAGGTTCGCTCGATCTCGGCTTCGAGATCGTCGGACAGCTTGAAGCCATCCGATCCGAAGATCTTGATCCCGTTGTCCTGGTATGGGTTATGGGAGGCGGAGATGACGAAACCGGCATCCGCGTGGATCGAGCGGGTCAAATGGGCGACAGCGGGAGTGGGGATCACCCCCAGGATGCGGACATCGGCGCCCACGCGCATGACGCCCCAGGCCAGCGCCTTTTCAAATCGATCCCCGGACTCGCGGGTGTCGCGTCCAATGGACACGACCAGCGGCCGATCGGAGGTGGATGGGCCGCGGGTCTCGGACAACAGGCGTACGACCGCCTCTCCCAGCGCGACACAGACCTTCTCGGTCATGGGATCCTGACCGGCCCGCCCGCGTAACCCGTCTGTTCCGAATAGCTTTCTTTCCATCGCCCTGAACGTGAGATGCCTGATTTTCCTGCTCTACTCCAAAACGGGCGGGGATGCAATTTGTAGTTCTCACCCCAGGGGCCGTCAGCCGTCGGCGGTTTCCCGTGTGCGATCGGCGATCCGGCTTCGCCTGTCTGCCGATCAGTCGCCTTCTTCAGCAGCAGGCTCACCGTTGACCGGCGAGACGATCCAGTTGGCGGGGAGTGGGAACGGTAGCAGGTTGATGAAAGGGATGGTCCGGTACTGCAGCGCCGGCCGCTCCTCGATGGTCAATCGCACCGTGCTGGGGGTCATGTTTTCGGCCCAGATGCCTTCTGTCAGGTTGATGAGCATGGGGCGCACGTCGTAGGTGCCTGGGGGATAGTCCAGGTACGGAGTGGCGTCCACCGACGCCCGCAGCGGAGAGGTGTCGATCTGTTCCAACCCGGAGCGGGGACCCCGGAGTGTCACCGAGACGAACGCGATGTCCACCGAGAATCGTTCGCTCGGTCCGGAGATGGTGACCGGGATGGAGTCTACGGCGAGGGTGGCCTCGTCCTGCTCGATCGCGAGCGTGACCCGGACATCGACCCCGGTATCGAAGGAGATGGAGCGGCCGGGAGAGACCAGGTAAACCCGACGGTTGGTGATACTCTGACTGGCACCGGTCAGATCGACACTCTGGGTCAAGATGTACTGCAGGTTCTGGATCTCGTTTTCCGGTCCTTCCAGTCGGATGGTGGGGGGGGTGACGGAGGTGGCGGTGACGGAATAGCCCGGGGCGGGTTGGCCGGTGTAGTTGATGGAGATCGGGATCTCCCGGCTGATGAGCCGAGCGAAGTCGAGGCGGATGGTCTGAGGTGTGATGTCGCGGACCTCCAGGCCAGAGGGCAAGGGGAAGTCTCGGTGCTCGAAGGTCTTGTGGGTGACTGCCCGGGAGAGGGTGAGCACAATGGTCTGGTGCTCCTCCTGCTGTCGCAGGTGTCGGTTGCGGCCGGTGATGGTGACGCTGATCTCGGGGACCTCGCTGAGCAGCATGTACTCGTCGGGCGGTTCGATCTGGACGGTATACTTGATGACCTTCTGGTTTTCGCGCTCCTGCATGACGAACAGGTAGAGCACCAACCCGATGACGACGGAGATGATCTTCAGGGTCAGGTTGTTGGTGAGGTTGAGTCTCATTCCGAGGTCTTCTTGCGCGGGTTGCGGGAGAGGGGGGCAGAGAAGATCTTGAACCAGGACCAGCCGCCTTTCTTTTCCACTTCCGGTTGCTGGAAGGCGAGCAGGTACTGCAGCCGTTCCCTCAGGTGATTGGCGTCCAGCTTGCGGGTCAGGTTCCCTTCGTAGGCGATGCTGATCGTACCGGTCTCCTCCGAGACGATGCAGACCACGGCGTCGGTCTTTTCCGATAATCCGATCCCAGCCCGGTGGCGGGTACCCAGCGATTTGTGCACGCGGGGGTTGGAGGTGAGGGGTAGGAAGCAGCCGGCGGCGGTGACCTTGCCCCGCTGAATGATCACGGCGCCGTCGTGGGTTGGATTGGCATGGCTGGGGTTGAACAAGCTGAATAGCAGCTCCTGGGAGATGCGGGCGTCGAGCCGGATGCCTTCCTCGGAGTACTCGGTCAGGTCCGCCTCCCGTTCGATGACGATCAGACCTCCCAACCGAGCTGAAGAGAGATTGACGCAGGCCTTGACGATCTCCTCGACGCTGAACACCTCGGGCGTGCCGGACAGCCCCTGGAACATCCGGGATCGTCCCATGACCGCCAGCCCTCTGCGGATGTCCTCCTGGAAGATGACGATGACCAGCAGGATGAAAGCGGCCATGAACTTTTCTAAAAGCCAGTTGATGACGGTGAGACCAAGGTACTCATCCCGGGTGGCAAAAAAGGCGATCAGGACCAGAAACAGTCCGATGAGAACCGGCACCGCCTTGGTTCCCCGGATCATGTTGAGGGTGCGGTAGATCACGTAGCTGACCAGGATGATGTCCGCCATGGTCTGGAACAGATCCCAGATGGAGTGGATCTGGAAGAGCTGCTGAAGTTGGTCGATCATGACCGCCGCAATCCCGTAGTCTCGTACTAGAGTGTCCGACAGAACGGTCTCGGGATCAACTTCCGGCTGCATTCTCGGAGTGGGGCTGCTCCAGTAGCTTACCCATCGCTTCCATGGCCAGTCGATGGGATCGGACGTCGTGTACCCGCACGATTTTCGCACCGTGAAGACAGGCCGCCACCGAGACGGCCAGCGTGGCCGCCAGCAGGTCCCCTCGATCGATTCCTGCACAGACCTGCAGGAACCTCTTGCGCGACGCGCCCACCAGGACCGGATACCCCAGCCGGCACAGCCGTTGCAGGCCTGCAATGATCTCCCAGTTGTGTCGGAAGGTCTTGCCGAAACCGATCCCGGGGTCGATCACGATGGCTTCCCTGGCAACACCCCGTGATCTGGCGCGGTCCGCCGACGACGCCAGGAAGTCTCCGATCTCCCGGAACAGGTCGTCGTAGCGGGGATCGATCTGCATGGTCCTGGGCGTTCCCTGCATGTGCATCAGGATCAGCCCGGCTCCGGTCTCTGCCGCCACGTTGGCGATACCAGGGTCCAGCCTCAATCCGCTGATATCGTTGATCACGTGGGCTCCCGCCTGGATGGCGAGCCGTGCGACCGGCGCCTTGGTGGTATCGATCGAGAGGGGCACCGGGCTCCGATCGGCGATCCCTTGGATGACCGGGATGACTCGCCGGATCTCCTCGTCGATGGATACTTCGATTGCACCTGGGCGGGAGGACTCTCCCCCCACATCGATCAGGTCGGCACCCTCCTGTACCATGGCCAGCGCGCGCTCCACCGCTGCATCAGGCTGGAGGTACAGGCCGTCGTGGCTGAAGGAGTCGGGGGTGACGTTGAGGATGCCCATGACCAAGGGCCTTTTGGACAGGTCTAGCTGACGGCTCTTGATGGACCAACGGTTGGGGGGTTCCGGTTCGCCTGTTGCCATGTTTGCTGTCATCGACCCCGACAACGAGAGGTGGTGGTGTGGTCTTTGGCGGGGGTGTTCTTCGGTGTCATCCCCGCCACTTCGCCTGGTGTTCGCTCAGTTTTCTGTGGAGAGGGCCGAAGCGGTGGCCGGCTTCAGGACGCTGCCAGAGTCCTCGGAGTCCTGAGGTAGGGTCGTGGAGTAGCCAACCTTGGGCGTTCGGGCCTTGGCATTCTTTTCTCGCTCGGCATTCCGCTCCTGGCGGAAGGTCTCGAGATCTTCTCCGCGGATCAGGACGTCGATCTCCTCGCTGTCGAGTACCTCGTAGGTCAGCAGTGCCTGGGCGATCCGTTCCAGCTGGTCGCGGTTGGTTTCCAGGATGGAGCGGGCCCGTTGGTACTGCTGGCTGACGATGTGGTGGATCTCCTCGTCGATCTGGATGGCCGTCTTCTCGGAGTAGTTGCGGTACTGATGGGAGGTGTAGTCCCGGCCAAGGAAGACGAGGTCCTCCTTTTTCCCATAGGCCAGCGGTCCGAGTTTTTCCGACATGCCCCACTCGCACACCATGCGCCGGGCGATCTGGGAAGAGACCTCGATATCCTGGGCGGCGCCCGCGGTGATCTGCTGGAAGGTGATCTCCTCGGCGATTCGGCCGGCCATGGCGATGCAGATCTTGGCTTCGGCCCAATCCCGGGTCACGTTGAGGCGGTCTTCAGCCGGGATCTGCTGGGTCAAGCCGAGCGCCTGCCCTCGGGGGATGATGGTGACCTTGTGAACCGGGTCGACATCGCTGCCGGCCGGCAGGGTCTTGGCCACCAGGGCGTGGCCGGCCTCGTGGTAGGCGGTGACCTTGCGGTCTCGGGGGCTGATGATGGCCGATTTTCGTTCCACCCCCATCAGGACCTTGTCGATGGCCTCTTCGAGGTCGCCCATCTCGATGGCGTTCTTGTTGCGGCGGGCGGCCAGCAGGGCTGCCTCGTTGACGACGTTCTCCAGGTCGGCGCCCGAGAAACCGCTCGTTCCGCGGGAGATGAGCGAGAGATCCACGTCGTGCCCCAGCGGTTTCTTGCGGGTGTGGACTTTGAGGATGCCTTCTCTGCCGCCGATATCGGGGGTGGGCACCACGACGCGCCGGTCGAACCGCCCAGGTCTGAGCAGCGCCGGGTCGAGGACGTCGGGCCGGTTGGTGGCGGCGATGAGGATCACGCCATCCTTGGAGTCGAAGCCGTCCATCTCCACCAACAGCTGGTTCAGGGTCTGTTCTCGCTCGTCATGTCCGCCGCCCAGGCCGGCACCGCGGTGGCGGCCCACGGCGTCGATCTCATCGATGAAGATGATGCAGGGGGCGTGCTTTTTCCCCTGCTCGAACAGGTCGCGAACCCGGGAGGCTCCCACCCCCACGAACATCTCCACGAAATCCGAGCCGGCGATGGAGAAGAAGGGGACCCCAGCCTCTCCGGCCACACCGCGGGCCAGCAGGGTCTTGCCTGTCCCGGGGGGGCCCAACAGCAGCACCCCTTTGGGAATCCGGCCTCCCAGGCGGGTGAACTTGCGAGGATCCTTCAGGAAGTCGATGATCTCCTGGAGCTCCTCCTTGGCCTCGTCGATCCCGGCGACATCGTCGAAGGTCATCTTCTTCTGGGATTCGTTCAAGAGCTGGGCCTTGCTCTTGCCGAAAGACATCGCCTTGCCGCCCCCGCTCTGGATCTGCCTCATGAAGAAGAAGAAGATCAAAAACAGAAAGAGCAGCGGCAGCCAGGTGATCAACAAGGGCTGCCAGACACTGTCGCTCTCTGTCTTGAAGGTCACCTTGGCGCCGGTGATGACCAGGGTATCCACCAGGTCCTCCACCGGCCCGGAGGTGGTGAACTCTTCGCTGCCAGAGGGTCCGTAGGTGTGGGCCCCCTCCTCCGTGAAGCGCCCCTGGATCTCCTGGTTGGGCTTGACCGTGATCTCGGCGATGGCACCCGCCTCGACCGCTTGCTGAAAGGCGTCGTAGCTGATCTCCCCACTTTCCTTGCCCGACTGGGTCATGATCTTCCAGATGAAGAAGAAGACCAGCAGGAAGAAGAGCCACAGAAGAATGGTCTTGTGAGACTGCTTGAACAAATGGACCCTCAAGGTTCAGGTCGAATCAACAGGCGGCACGACGGGGGACCATGCCGCGAAAGCCCGCCGATTGACCCGTGTGCCCGCAGAGACAGGCGCTCGGAGGAGATCGCGGTGGCCATCGAAGCGACCCTCATCCACAGTCTTAAGAGTAGACAACACAGCAGATATTTCAAGCACATCCCATTGGGAGCACTGGCGGACCGCCAAAATCGTGCCTACGGCATCCTCTGGCACTACCCGCTGTGCCGCAGTGCGGTCAAGCACAGCCGCTCCCGGGTCTCCGAGGTGATCGGAGCCTGGCTGCCCCGCCGCATCCCCACGACCCACAGGATCTCCTCTCCCCAGACCACCACCGGAACCCTCGACCTGGCAAGGCGCGGTACCCCCCGACCGGCAAGCCAGCGAAACAGACGGGTGCTGCCCTGAAGGCCATACGGACTGAAACGATCTCCCGGCTGAGCCGCGCGCAATATCAGCCCCCTCTCTTCGATCGGTCCCAGCACCCCGGCGTCGAACTGCACCTGGTTGGATGAACGGCTGGGCGCTACATCCGGCTTCATCCGGATAATCTGCGCGGTCAGTGTGACCTCCAGCGAACGGGAGAAGACCGGCTCCCCCAACCGCAACAGGACAGGCGGGACCGCATGGTGCTCCACCTGGGCCGGTTGCGCCGCCACGGTTCGATTGGCGATGCAAAAACGGGTTCCTCCCACATCGAACCAGCGGGTTCGACCTGGTTGCATCAGGGCGTTGCAGAAGGCGAGGACGGTCTTTTGGGCGGGAGGACCACCTCCGGTGTGCTCGGCCAGGTATCGGCGTAGAGCGAACACCACGGCGGGATCGGTCATGTCGTCGACACGGTCAAGCCGCAACACCGCACCATCGGGATCGATCCCCAGAGCTTGCTGGCGCTGTTCGATCATCCATTCAAACGCCTCTCGATCCTCGCCAAGCTGAGCGATACTGCGGATGATCGGCTCGATCCCTCCCGCCAGCTCCACCAGCTCGGGAAGGAGGCGATGGCGGATGCGGTTTCGCCAGAACTGGTCGTCGGTGTTGCTCTCATCCTGGATGACCGGGATCCCAGGCCAGCAGGTTGCCAGGTAGTCGGTGAGCTGGCGGCGGGAGATGCCGAGTAGTGGACGTAGCAGGCGCACCTTGGAGCCGAGCGATCGAGTAGATCGGGGGCCTGCAAGACCGGTCAGCCCCGAGCCCCGGGTCATGGCGAGCAGGTGGGTCTCGACCCGATCCTCTGCCTGGTGTCCCGTTGCCAGGTAGTCGATGCCCTGTTCCAGGCAGAGCTCTTCCAGCAGGGAGTAGCGCAGCTGTCGAAGGGCTCCCTCCAACCCGCAGGCACGTTTGAGGGGCGACAGGTGGGTGGCTGGGATCTGGCGCAGGAAAAAGGGCACCCCCAGCTCTTCTGCGATGCGCCGGCAATGGTCCGCGTCGAGCGGGGAGCGTTCTCTGACGGAGTGATCGATGTGGAGCGCCACCACCTTTCCCGGGCGGCACACCTCGATGGCCAGCAGCAGCAAGGCTGTGCTGTCGATGCCGCCGGAGTACCCTACGGCCAGGGGACGATCGGGGGTGTAACCCTCGCGGACCAGCTCGGCCCGGACCACGGCGGCGAGGTCAAAGGTCATCAGTCGTCTGCCTGCCGAGCCAAGAACTCGCGCACTGCGGCGGCCGGAACGGCCAGGGAGAAGACCGGGTTGACCGGGTAGTAGTGGCTTCCAATGCCAAGGATCTCGCCGTCCCGATCCACCAGGGGGTATCCCAGGATCACGCCCAGCGTGTTGACCTGGTAGAACCCGTACTGCGCTTCCCCCGCTCCCATGGTGGCCCCAACCTGACTCCGGTTGGCGGTGATCGCTTCTTCGCGGCAGCCGGCGTCGGCCCCGGAGAGGTTGAGGGGCGAAGTGGCCGGCAGGCTGGTCCCCACCGGCTCGAGGAGCGCCAGCCCGAACCTGGCGTCGGAGATCACGGCGGCGTCCACCGGCCCTCGTGGCAGATCGAATACGACCTGGGAGGCTCCCTCCACCAGCGAGAGCGAGGTGATCCACACGGTTTCGCCATCGGGTCCGACGGTGGCGGTGGCGGCACCGAGGATCTCGATCGTTTCCGGAAAGAGCATCGGATCCCGCCGAAAGGTGGCACGCACCGGGAGGATGGCGCCAGCCGTCCGCTCGGCCAGGGCCTCCACCTCATGCTGGTACATCGGCTGGGGGTAATCCTGGGCCGGAATGGCCGCCGCCTCGCCTCCCGTGCGCTCCGTGGCGGTCACAGAGGGGTGGCTGGGATCGATGACCGTCGGCTCCTCCCACTGGGCGGGTGGCAGCCACTGAGCTCGGGCAGCGGGGGCGAGCAGAAGGAGCAACAGGATTGGCCCGAACCGTCTTGTTGCCGACATGACCGGATGACCTCCCGTCAGGCAGGAAACCCCCCAAAACCTCTGTGCTCAGAGTAGAGACAAGGGGGACGAGGTGCAAATTTCCCCGCAGTGGTTGGATGCATTTTGAGGGGAACTTTTGATCAAATGGCGTGTCACAGTGAGTGCCACTGGATGAAGAGGGTGGGGTGCCGTCCTGGTACGGTTATCGTCTTGACGCTGAGGTGGGTGGCGGATAGAGTGCACCGGCTGGGAATCCGGGCAGGTTGGCCCGCTTCCCTGCCGCGCAGGATCTACCCGTGTTTCGGACACTTCCATGAGATTGCGTGCCAGCGAGGCCCCAATCTCCCAGATGAGAACGAACGGCAGTGAAACACAGAAAGGTACTTCGAGTCGCTTTGGTCTGGAACGGTACGGTGATGCAGGAGAAAACCCTGCTTCCCCGCCAAGGAAGCGATCGTGTCACGATCGGCGAGTCGCGGTCAAACACGTTCATCCTTTCAGGACAAGCCGTCCCGCGCTCCCACGAACTGTTCAACAAGGAAGGGGAGGGCTATGAGCTCCGGCCGATCGAGGGGATGACCGGGCAGATCAACCTGCAAGGGCGCGAGATCCCGCTCCCCGAACGGATCGGTCAGACCATCAGCGTGGTCCCCGAAGACTGGGGGGTGATCCACTACCAGGGGGTGACCCTGTTCTTCCAGTTCGTGGACAGCGATATCGCGATCCACAAGGCCGGCGTGATCTCCGGAATCGACGCCACCTTGGCGATTGCCCTCTGGTTCTCCTTTCTGATCCAGGTGGCCTTCGTCTTCTTCTGCCGGGTCATGTGGGATGAGGAGCTGGCTTCTCAGGCTTACGAGCTGGACGAGCGCTTTGTCGAGATGATCGCCGCCGCTCCTCCCGACGAGCTGCTGGAACAGCCGGAGGATGAGCTGGCCATGGATGAGGAGACCAGTGAACGGGCGCCGGGAGAAGAAGGGGAGTTCGGTGAGGAGGATGAGGAAGGCGATAGCATCCTGCCCGATCATGATGGACCGCTGGTTGACCAGCTGGACAGCACCGAGCTGGGGCGGGCTTTCGACCAGGCGATATCGCAAAGCGGAGCCCTGAGCCGCATGTTCGACAGCTCCAGCTTCATGGCCGGCTTCGGACAGGATTTCGCGACCGCGGGCGAGGGCGATGCCTACATCGTGGGCCGAGGATCAGGCGGCCTCGGTTTCCGCGGCACCGGTCGTGGCGGTGGTGGAGGAAGAGGGGGATTCGGTCGGGTTCATGGGGTCGGTGACATCGATACCGGTGGCGGTCGCGGTGTCAGTGCCCGCATGGGTCGGCGCGGGCAGCGCGCTCCCAGGGCCCGGGTGGACCGGGGCGAGGCCTCGGTCAGTGGCTTCCTCTCCCGCGAGGAGATCGAACGGGTGGTCCGGCGCCACGCGCGCGGCATCCGGTACTGCTACGAGCGCGAGCTGCAGAACGATCCCACGCTGGAAGGACAGATCACCGCCAACTGGACCATCGACCTGGATGGCAACGTCTCCCGCCGAAGCATCGAGAGCAACACCATGGGCAACCGCGACGTCGAATCCTGCCTGCTCCGAGAGATCGGCCGCATGCGCTTCCCGGAGCCCGACGGCGGCATGGTCATCGTGCGCTACCCCTTCACCTTCCGCGGTGTGACCGAGTAGCCGTTCGATCACTCGGCGACCCGGTTTCTACTCCCAACTCCACATCCCATCGTCGCGGGCCAGCAAGGGCGAGCCCTTCCACAGCTCGATCAACTCGAGCACCTCCTCGCACGCCGGCATGAGGATCTCCCACCCGCCCGTCAGGGTTCGGATTCGGGCACTCCCTGGTCTTCCAGGTCGGCCAGGACCTCTTTGATGCGGACTTCGGCCTTGTTGATCCGTTGCCGGCAGTACTTCAGAAGCCAGGCTGCTCGTTCAACCGCTCCCGAAAGCACGTCCACGTCGATGTCGGCGGTTTCCAGCTGCTCCAGGATCTTCTCCAGCTCCATCACCGCCTGGGCATAGCCGAGCTCGGACCGCTCCGGGGGCTGTGTTTCGGGGTTCTTGGTGTCGGTCATCTGTCTACCTCGCGGCTGTCATCGGGCGCATCGGTAAGGCGGGGATCAACCCCCAGCCGGTGGGTTTCCACCCGGGCTCCCAGCTCGCCGGATGCCAGCCTGATGGATATGGGCGACCCGAGTGGGGCCGCGCCGGGATGCTTGACGAGCAACCCCTCCTGGTTTCGGACTACAGCGTAGCCCCGGGCCAGAACCCGTGCGGGATCGAGCGCCAGCAGTCTGGATCTGGCCGAATCGAGCCGAAAGCGTCCCTGGTCGAGTAGTCGGGGCGGTCGGTGGAGCAGCTTGCGGTGACGTTCCTGGTGGCTCGTATGGACCTTGGCCAGCAGCAGGCGCAGCCGCGGGGGACGGATCTGTCGGGCCAACTGGTCCAGGTGACCCCGTTCTATCTGGACCCTGCTGGTCCAGGTCTGTCGTACCGCCACGACGTACTGGCTCTCGATGAGGACGCGGCTGTGTTCCAGGCTCTGCCGGGCGCCGGCCCAGAGGCGACGCCCCTGGTGCCGGTGTCTCTCCGATTCCAGGAGCAGCCGCTGGCGGGTGCGTTGAATCAGCCGTTGGGCCAGAGCATCCAACGTGCTCTCGGCGGCGGCTACCCGGTTGACCAGCATCTCGGCCAGCGCGGTGGGCGTTTTCTCCGACTCCGCCACCTCATCCAGCACCGAGCGGTCCCGCTCATGTCCGATGCCAACCACCACCTTGACGGGAAGGGTGGCCACCATCCGGGCTACCTTGAGATTGTCGAACCAGGCCAGATCGGAGCGGGGGCCACCGCCCCGAATGATGGCAACCAGGTCGAGGGCGTGGGCCCTGGAGGCGAAAAACTCCAGGGCCCCGAGCATCTCCGGCTCCAGCCGCGGCCCTTGCACCGCAGCGGGATAGTGCTGCACCTCGAAGCCGTACCCGGACTGACGCAGTGTCTGGAGGAAATCGTGCAGGGCGTCCGACTCGGCGCCGGTGATCAGGCCGATCCGCAGAGGCAGAACCGGCCAGGGCAAGGACAGGTTGCGTTGCAGGATCCCCTCTCGGGCCAGCCGATCCAGGATCTCCTGCCTTCTTCGGGCCAGATCTCCCAGGGTGAAGAAGGGATCGACGTTGTCGATGATGAGCTGGAGCCGTCCCGTCCTGGGGTAGAAATCCAGCCGACCATGCACCAGCACGTTGAGACCGTCCCGCAACTCCAGGGGCTGGGCCGCTCGGGACAGCCGCTCTTCGATGATCACCCGTTGCTGGTGGAAGATCACCGCCGACAAGCGGGAGGCGATCTCATCCTGGCCCGGAGCCTTTTCTACCAGCTCGAAGAACAGATGGCGCCGCAAGGTGCCCTTGTCGAAAGAGGAGAGCTCTCCGGTCACCCACATGGCCTGGGGAAAACGCTCGGCGATGGCCATGCCGACCCGAGCCGTGACCTCGGACACCGATAGCGGAGCCGGCTCGCCGACCGATTCGACCGCCGATTCGATGGATGGTCCAGCAGCTGGTGGAGCGGCCGCCGAAGCGACCTCGCTGTCTACCAGGAAGTCGAAGGGGGCGAGCCGTTCCAGCAACGCCGCCGAATGCCGGGCGGGAAGGCTCCAGACCCTTCTCTGGCTGTTCCAGGTGGCGCCCGAGAAGCTCCTCAGGACAAGCCGGATCTCTTCATTGTACTCGGAGGTCACAAACAAGAGCGTTCGATCGGGAGAGAGTGTGACGGTACGCTGGCTCATCGGCACGCCCTCGACTCACTCTTGGGGTGGGGGTTCCCCCTGCCGGGTCGGAGACTCGGAATCCTGGGGGGCCGGCTCAACCGCTGGCGCCACGGGCTCAGCCGCTGGGATGATCGGCTCGCCCGCCGGCTCCACGGGTTCAGCCGCTGGGATGATCGGCTCACCCGCCGGCTCCACGGGTTCAGCCGCTGGGATGATCGGCTCACCCGCCGGCGCGACCGGCTCGGCCAACGGGGTGACCTGCGCTTCTGGCTCGGCGGTCGGCGGAGGCATCTTGGGCTCGCGATCGGGGCTTGGCGGGAGAACCTTGGCGGGTTTCTCGTCGGCGACGCTTTCTGCCACCATGGGGGTAGCTGCGATCCAGTCCGATTCTGCCAGATCCTCTCTGCTTTCGGCCGGTAGCTCGGCCCGTTCCACCAGCGAAGGTCCGACACTTGGTGGCTGTATTTCCGCTGGCGGCTCGACACCTGGTTGGCCGGCGGAGACAGGGCGTCGAGTTTCGTGGGCTTCAGCCGGCTGATCGGCTGGAGGAGTCGGGATGGCCGCTGGTATCGTCTCGGCTTGTGGTGGTTTGGTCGGAGGGGTGACCCGAGGAGGAGTCCCCTTGAGGGCAGGTGGAGGAGTGAGCCGTCGGATGTCGGTTGGTCGAGTGGGTGGCTTTGGTTGTTCGGGTGAGGGGGTGACCGCACCGGAGTCATCGATTGGCGAGGCCGGTTCGGTCCGAGCCAGTGTGCTTTCCAGGGTGAGGATCCGCTGGTCGCGGGCTTTGATCTCGGCTTTCAGCCGTTGTTTTTCTTCCAGGTCAAGGATGGCTCGTATCGCTTCGCTGCGTCCGGGTGCCAGGAAGGCCTCGGAGGTGGCGTCGGTTTTCCGGTCGGAGGGAACGCGGATTTCAGGAAGAGGCGGTGTGGTCTGGTCGGTTATCGCCAGTTCGCCCGGTTTCCGTTCGAGGGGAGGACCAGCCGGTCCAGGGGGGATGGAAAAAGCGGCGATCTGCGCTTCGTGGCGCTCGACCAGTTGTCGGAGCTCTTCGATGGTCCGGTTGGCCGAGCTCAGTTCCTCCGGTTGGGTGGCCAACTGGCGATCGAGGGCGGCCTTGGCGATGGAGAGCTTCTCGTTCTCTCTTTCCAGGGCGGCCATCTCGACCCGCATGGCCATGCGTTCTCGCTCCAGGGTCTGGATCTGGGCGTTCTTGGATCGAATCTCCTTGTCCAGGCCGATGCTGGTCTCTTGTACCTTGGTCTGGCTGGTTCGGACCTCTGCCAGCCTGGATTCGGCCGCGGCCAGATCGCGTTTGACCTGTTGGGATTCTTCGATGGTCGTGGAGACTTCCTGGGTAAACTGATCGAGGCGGCGTTCTCTTTCGACCAGGTCGTTTTCGAGCGTTTCGATGCGCTGATCGCGCCGGAGGATCTCCTCCTTGCTGCGCGCCAGAGCCTCTTGAGAGGTGGCGAGCTCACCGCTGCAGGAGGCGTGCTCTTCTTTGAGAAAGGTCAGTGCCTCCTCCAGCTGTGCCAGTTGCCGCTGTGCCTCCAGCTCCCGCTCTCGCTGCTCGGCGGTGAAGCGGTCGAACTCGGCTCGCAACGACTCGGCATATTCCTGCCAGCGAGTGGCTGCCTCCCAGATCTCCTGGACTTGTGCCTCCTCCTGCCAGTCGAGGGTGAGATCGGTGGGAAAGGCCATGAGGCTGCTCGGAGGTTCCTCCAGCAAGGCCTGTTGGTCTTCGGCCTGCTGGAGGTCGTTCTGCAGGACCTCGATCTCCCGTTGGAGGAGGTTGGCCTGGTCCTCGAGCTGCTGGATCTCCCGGTCCTGGTCTCGCAGCTCTTCCTCGAGGACCGCCTTGTTGGCCTGGAGCATCTCCAGCTCCTGGTGGGCCTCCCGGATCATCTGCTCGATCTGCCCGGCCGTCTCGTAGTAGGGCAAGGGGATGAGCTGGCCGCAAGTCTGATCGGGAGACAGGCCGAAAGCCAGCAACCGTTGATGGATCATCCGTGAGGAGGGAAGACCGCGCGTCAGGGTGAGATCGGGCCGCTCGTACCCGTAGTCGAGGTCGGCTCCGCTCCATGGCCGATAGAGCAACCCCAGGATGGGATGCTCGTTGACCACGAACGGTTCCCCGAAGAGCTCGATGAGCAGCCGGATATCGGCGGGATCGGAGGGCTCCCCGATGGGATCCCGGTCGAAGAAAGGAAGAAACTGGGCCAGGGTCACATAAGGACCGAGCGGTTCAGCGACCACCAACAACCCATCTGGCGCCAGCACTCGACGGATCTCCTGGAAGTGAGCCTGTCCGAAGCCCCGAGTCGGGTTCAGGGCCACGATGGCGTCAAAGGAACGATCGTCGAAGGGAAGCGCGCTGCCCTTGTGTAGCGATCGGAAGGAGACGGTGTGCGAGCTCAGATGATCGGCAGCCCACTGGACCACCTCTTCTCTGGTGTCCACTCCGACAATCCGGGTGGCCCCCGACCGGCGCAGGATTTCGCAGCCGATGCCGCGACCGCAAACCAGGTCGAGGACGCGCTTGTCTCTGGTCCATCGGGAGCACAGGATGTAACGTGGCAAAACCAGATGCCAGTCACCCTGGGCGGCATACGGTGCGAGTGTGAGGTCGGTGTCCATGAACCTTCCAGCCGTCTGAGGGGTTGTCCGCCAAATTATAGGCAGGGAGCGGCGTAAAATAAATGGCGGTGCGCGACCGGATCAGTCTTTGGGCCTTTCAGGATGGATTGCTCTCGGTTCTGGTCGTCGGTTCGGCCTGCGCGCTGGGCGGAGTGCACGCCCCCACCACGGTGGTGCTGGCGGGGGTGGCGGTCCTGTTTGCGCTGGTTGTGGTGCTTTCCAGGCGGGGTGATGCCAACCATCGCGCTCCCCCCGTTCTGGTCTGGTGCTTGACCGCCGCCGGGATCTGGGCGTTGCTGCAAAGCCTGCCGCTGGGGGCGGTAGTTCCGGCGCTCTCTGGCGCCATGGCGCAAGACTGGCACACGGCCGAGTCCTCTCCCCTTCGACTCGGCGGCAACTACCCCGCGACCGTGTTGATGGCCCTGAGATGCCTGGCTTCCGCGGCGCTGTTGCTGGGTTCCTATCGATTCTTCCATCGTTCCGAGCGGGTCGAGGCGCTGCTGCTGGTGATCATCGGTACGGCGGCGCTGCTGACGGCTCTGGCTCTGGTCCAGGAATGGCTGGGGGGGCGCACGGTCCTTTTCTTCTACGAGCCACGCATGGGTCCCGTTCGAGCGGGACTTCGAGGCCCTTTCGTCAATCCCGACCACTACGGCGCCTACATGAGCCTGGCGGCGCTGTTGACCCTGGGCCGCAGCCTGACCCTGGCCTTCCAACGGGTGCGCTACCTGTACCACGGCCTGTTCATCTTTCTTTTTGCCGGGTTGCTGCTGTCGGCCAGCTGGAGCGCGATGCTGGGGTTCGCCGCCGGGTGGATGCTTCTGGCCCTCTTGTGGAAGCGTCATCGTGGTCGCCTGCGTGATCTTCTTGGGCTGTCGGTCCCGCTGATGGGGCTGTCGTTGGTGCTGATCCTGTTCTATTTCCAGGTGGGGTTGTCGCCCGATCTGGCTTGGGCATGCCGCGCACAGCTGGAAACCTGGCGTCGGGTCCCGGAGTTCTGGAGCGGCTGCCTGTCGGTGATCTGGGCTCATCCGGTTGCCGGGGTCGGTAGCGGTGGATTGGCGGACAACCTGACCCCCTTCCTGAGCGCTCCCGTGGTGAGCGTCTGGTTCGCGCGCAACCAGGTGGTCCAGGCGCTGGTGGATTTTGGGCTGCCCGTGGGGCTGCTCCTGGTGTTCGGGTTGGTGATCAGCCTCCGCTACCTGGCGAGCCGCTGGCATCCGGATCATCTCCACATCGCGCTTCCCATCTCCGCCGCCCTGGGGGGGCTGTCCATCCTGGCGCTGACCGATTTCGTCCTGGAGGTTCCGGCGTTAGGCATCGCCGGAATGCTCCTTCTGGGGGCGCTCATCTCGCTGGTTCATCGATACCGGCCGACCGACTCCGACTCCGGTGAGCCTCGACGAAGGTGGTGGTCTGGCAAATGGATCGGGGATCGAGCGTTTGTGATCTCGATCACGCTGTTGGCGATACCGCTCGGAATCTGGGCCCAAAGTGCCATGGGAGGGTACGATCGGGCAATTGAGCGGCTGGCCGCATCGATCCGGTCCGTGGATGAGGAGGCTGAGCCACCAGGGGATCTGGCGGCTGCAGCTCGGCAGGTGCTCCATTACCGTCCCGGTATGGGACGGGTATTCACCTGGGTGGGAGAGGGCTTTCTCCAGGCTGGCCAACCGGACCAGGCCCTGTCATGGCTTGAGAAGGCCGAGCGCCACCTTCCCCGCGATGCGCTGACCCTTCGCCTGCTGGGAACGGCAGCGCTGCAGCTATCTCGTTTCGAGGATGCGGTAACCCACCTGTCCGAGGCGATGGCGCTCGATTCAGGCCAGGTTTCGACTGCGATTCGAGATGTGGTGACCTACAGCGGCGACATCGAGCTGTGGCTGACTCTTGCCCGGGACGACCGGACACAGGACCGACTCAACCAGTGCCTGATGGACCAGGATCGTCACCTGGAGATGCTCTCCTTTTCCGCTCGTCTGCTGGCGGTCAATCCCCGCTCTCGGCCGGGTTTGGAAGGTGCGGCCCTGGCCGCCACGGGGCTCGGGTTGGACGAGCTTGGGCTCTACTACGCGGAGCACCTGCTGGCAGCGGACGAACACAACCCGGTCGGGAACCTGGTGGTCGCAGAGCAGGAGTGGGGCCAACAGGAGGTCGACCGGTCTCTGGAACGGATAGAGCGCACCGCTCAGGTACATCCCGAAGACATCCGTCTCTGGATCGCACTGGGAGAACATCTGCTGGAACGGTACGGACAGGATGCTCCCTTGCCGGATTATCGGCCTCGAGTCGAGCGCGTGCTCTCCCAGCTAAGGCTGCTGGTCCTCTCTCAGCCTCGCTATCGCCTCGAATTTCATGGGCTGGCGGTCAGGTTCTACCAGTCCCTGGAGAACTGGCGCGCAGTGGCCAATGCCGCGGCCCAGGGGATGGAGGCGGTACCCGAGGCCCCCTTCTTCTACCAGGCCAGGGCAGATGCCCTGGAACGGCTCGGCGATCCGGAGGGTGCCCAGGAGGTCCGGCGACGGGGCCTCCAGCTCGGAGAGCCGAGGATTCCTCCGGCTCCAGAGACCACCGGAACCGAGCTGCTTCCAGAGACCACCGGAACCACACCGGGTGAAGAGGCTATCCAGGACAGCGAAAATGTGGAACAACAGGGCACCCGTTCGGGGGGGGCGACCAGTGACGGTCGTTGAGGCGCCCACACAGAGACACGGCACAGATCGTCGGGGAGGCGCAGGCCATGACGGACAAGGAATCGACGGAATATCTCGGCATTAGCCTGATCCAGGTGGTCAAGGAGATGGCCGGCAGGATCCGCCTCCTGGAGGAGACCATCCGACGGGATGAGAACCTGTTCAAGCACTACACCGAACAGCTCCAGTACCGCGCAGCCTACGAGGAGGACGAGTACGGCCATCTCGCCGAGGAGATGCGCCTGATCATGACCCGCCTGCCCGACCTGGAAGGGGAGCTGGATCGCGAGCCGGACGAAAACCTGGCCGACGAATAGCGCTCACCATCCCCCTCACCCCCGCCACCACGCGCACCGTTTCCTTCTCCACAATGATCGCATCCGGCCTTCGAGCAGAAAGGCCGAAAGTGCGCGGAGCCTGGACTTTCGCCGAATCCGTAGAGTGGACGCCGGGACCCGCCGAGCGGTTACGCCAGTAACCGCCGGTGGGTGGCGGAGTCTCGGAGGTGAGGCGAAATGCCCAGGCTCCGCACCGTGTAACCCATGCAATCGTTTTGGGCAACAGCAGCCAGCGGCGTGCATCGTTCACGCAAAGTCGGAACCTTGGCCCGTTTCGACCGAGAAAAGAAACGTTACGGAGTCCAGTGGTAGGTCAGCCCCAGGCTGACGAGGTCGTAGGAGACGTTGTAGGTCCCGTTGTTGACGGCGTGCACGGCGCTGGTCGTGCGCGCGTTGCAGGCATCGACGTCGGCCTGGGTCTGGGGGTCGTTGCAGATCCACTGGGGATAGTAGATGGGGATCTGTCCGTTTTTTTCTTCGACCGTGGGGGAGAAGACGTGCATGTAGGCCAGGTTGATGGAGAGATCACCAAGCCGATAGCTCCCTCCGAGGGTGACGGCCAGCCGGTTGAAGGGGTCGTAGTCGAGGCTGGTGAAGCCGGGTCGGCTCGATCCCTGCTCGAAGAAATGGCTGTTGGCGGCGCCCTCGTAGTAGCCGCCGGCCCGCAGGGTCAACGCGTCGGTCACCCGGACGTCGCTTCCCAGCCGGACCGAAAGGGTGTCGTTGAACCTCCTGGGGATCACCCGGGTCGGTATCTGTCGGACCTGTCCGGTCAGGTCGATGGTGATGGCGCTGTCGATGTCCACCGTGAAGGTGTCCATCACCGACCAGTTTTCGTAGACCAGGTCCAGCTCGACATCGGCGAGCTCCAGGCCGGCTCTCCGGAAGGCCCAGCGGGCGCCGAAGCGCACCACGTCGGCCACGGTCATTTTCAGGGTGGCCCCGTTGCCGGTGAAGCTGACCCGGTCGGCCAGCATGGAGGGCAAGGTGGTCTGGAAGGTCCCGTCGGCCTCGAAGGTGAATCGCGGCCGATAGGACAGAGAAAGCGTGAGGGGCAGTATCGGCTGATAGCGGATGGCGATGATGCCGGTGGGGGTCAAACCGCTGACCTCGACCTGGGAGCGCGTGTACAGGCTGGGCTCCTCCCGGGAGTGATCCATGGGGTCGAAGGTACCCCCGCCATCGCTGGCGCTGCAGAACTCGGCGTTCATCCAGGCGAGCTGGAGGGTGAGACCGAGCTGGAGGGGGCCGAAGTTGTAGGCCGCAGCGCCGCTGAAGAACAGCATCATGGTGTTGGACTCCTCGATCATGTACGCGTGGCCCCAGTCCCGCGGCGAGGTGTCCCGGTTGTCGATGTCGGCCAGCACCGCCAGGTCGGGGGCGTTGTAGCGCTGGTGCCCGATGGCGCTCGGCCCGTACACCCCCAGGCCGAACCCCCAGTCCTCCAGCCCGAAGTCGTAGGACACGAAGAAGGCCGGGGCCAGGAACAAGGGGTCGAGGTTCTTCGCCTCCTCGAATGGATAGGTTCGCTCGATCCCGGTCAGCACCTCGGTGGTGAAGGGCGCTCTCTGGAAGCTGTTGTGGAAGAACCAGAGGTTCAGATTCCCCGTGACAGCGAACCCGTCGATGAGGCTCAGCGCCGCGGGATTGTAGAAGAGTGCGCTGGGCTCCATGACGGACGAGGCGTAGGCGCCACCACGTCCCATCGCCCTGGCGATGTTGTCGGGGATCTCGAACCCTCCCGCCGCGGCCAGGCGCCCGACCGCCAAGGCCATTATCAATACCGCCGAGAACAGCCTCCCTTTCCCATGCATCCCGTTCCTCCCCTTGGATCAGAGTTCCAGCGCCTTCCGCTTGCCGGCAGGATACACAACACCGAACGGCAATCCCAGTGGCTTGGCGGAGGGGGCGATCCTAGCCTCTGGCCAAGCTCTCCTCCCCCGAGGCGGAGGCCGGGGGAGGTGCCCGCGTTGCGGGCGGAGGGGGCGATCTTACTCTCTGGACAGGCTATCCCAATACATCACAGAGTACTGGCACAGGCGAGGGGGTGCGGGCAATATCACGGAGGCGACCTGAGCAGGCCGCGCTCCAGTCGATGCCCCGGTCCCGAGTGGAGAGAGAGCAGCGGATGTCGAGGAAGGTCCGGCAAAAAAGAGTAGGGCTGGCGCTGCTGTTGTGCGCCTGCAACGCGTGGTTTTTCTCTACCGACTGCCGGCCGCGCGAATCACCGCAGGCGATACCGCGGCCCGATCAGCCTTTGGAGAGCCCTTCATCCGGCACACCGTTGGCGGCGGAGCCAACGGTGGCCGAGCCGCTTGCGCCAGGCACCATCCTGACCATGTTGACCCGGATCGGATACAACGCGCCGGCCGCGGTGCTGGACGTGGTCGGTTCGGTGCGGGTGCGCCTGCTCTGGGGCGAGGAGGGACAAGAGTCCGAGAGTCTGCTTCTACCGATCGGAGGCATCGGGATCCTGGTGTCCTCCCAGGCCGCGGGACCGGGAGTGATCGATCTGGAGCTGGTCAGCCCCCAGCTGGAGGTGGTGGCAACCAACCGCCTCTCCATCGCCGAGTTCTCCAGTGGCGTCGGGGTGCTGTCGCTGGAGATCGCCCCTCGGCCGGAAACCAGGGGCTGTCTTCGCTGCAGCGACCCGGAGCAGCTCATCGATCTTCCCAGGCTGCACGAGACGGCGGTGTTTTACAGCGGTTATCTCCAGCCGGCGGAGGGGAGAGGCGAGAGGTTGCTGGTGGCGATGCGCGCCTCCATTCCCGTCGAGCAGCGGGACGAGGTGCTGCGGATGTCGGGGGGAGTGGTGGAGGAGCACAGCGATGCTGGTGGCGATGGGCTGATCTGGGCCAGGCTGGTCCCCACCGAGGAGGCCAACCTGGTGGACATGGCGCTGTTTTTGGGGCGGTGTCCGGAGGTGTGTGGGATCGAGCTGTGGGGGGAGGGTCGGTCGGGAAGGTTCTGGGTGCCCTGGTGGTAGGGGGGCTGCTCTTGGATTTCGAGTTCTGGGTCGGCTCGGCGGTGCGGGAGCTACAATCTAGCCGGTGCCAGATGAAATGGCCTTATCTAGACGTCTGGTAGTGCTGCCGCTTCCACTGGACCACACTGCTGTCCAGCGGCGCGAAACCAGGACAGGGGCTGTCTAATCTCCCTCAGGGAACTCCATGTTTTCCCAGTTCAGGACATCGTCGCTGACCGGACGCCGGTCTTGACCACCGATATGCGGCCTGGGCCAATGAATGGTCTGTTCAGCCACGTGGGGGTTATTTGCGGCGATCTCGTTGTACATGCTCTGGAGCAGAAAGTTGCGATCATCTCTGCTCGCTGCTTCCTGGAACCATTTGCGCAGGTAGTTTCCCAGGGACAAGCCGTGTAGCACTTCTCTATCCAAATACTCCTTGAAAGCCTCGAAATCTTGTGGCTGGTATTCGTAGTTGGGGTGCTGGTTGAGAATGGCTGTATGCCAAGCCCGCATCTGGATGTCAGTCAAATCCTCCAGGCACAGGGAAAGGAACTCTCCTTGCGCCCACTGTTTGCCGGCATTCCACTGCTCGTCCAGACGAGCGGTTCTCTCCGGTTTGAAGTCGGTGATGGTAGAAAAATCGGGAAGAGGCTGCTCGTAGAGCAAGTACCCAAATCCCCATACCCGACCGTTTGCATTTGCCGTGGCTTGCCAGGACGCGATGCCGGCCCAACCTCTTAACATGTCCAGGTAGTTCAGAACCAAGTCCACTGGGCCGATAAGGTCGGTAAGCTCGGAGGCTATTGCTATGACGGCGGATATCGCGAGGGACTGGTAATCGGGGCTTCTACCAGGCGCCTCCGGCGCCAGCCCTGGTACGCCGGGCATGATCGACGTGATGCCCGATTCTTCGGACTCGCTTTCCGGCTGCCCTTCTTCTGTCTCTTCGTTTTCCGGGGGCAGCTCTTCCTGCTGTAGATACACGCTGGCCTGACGATACCTGGGCCATTCCGACTCGGCAGAACCTTGCGGTTCTATCTCGTTGAAGCTGCCTTGCAGGAGAGACTGGGGATTGTCTGGGGACAGGTATCTGGCGACCGACTCGGCTCTCGCACGGGCCAGGTTCTCGTTGCCCTCTTCGCGACCCCTCGGGGAGGACCACTCGGGAGAGGCTCCCCCGGTGATCCAGCGCACCCGACTCGCCAAGAATTGACTGCGAAACTGATCGGGCACATTGTGGCCGATACACAACTCCACGGCCAGATCATCCAATCCAGCTTGGTGCTCTGGCCTGAGCTCCGAGCTACCTACCTGGAAGTCCTGAAATTTCCAGTAGTAACTGTGCCTTTCGACGGGAGTTATCTCCGTGGGTTCTTCCAAGACGCACATGATCGCCTGGTACGCC
Organism: Bradymonadales bacterium; assembly: GCA_016931535.1. GTDB lineage: Bacteria > Myxococcota_A > Bradymonadia > JAFGEP01 > JAFGEP01 > JAFGEP01. Next base: position 67,244 of record JAFGEP010000005.1, on the reverse strand, counting down.
TCCTGGCACAGGGCCTCCAAGTTCTGGGTCGTTTCGCGGAGTAGGCGGTATTCACTTTCGAGCTCATCTTGTTGATCAGCTGTTACCCAGCCTTCACCTTCCAAACCCAGTGCGCCAATAGTCTCAGCGGGGGATCCCTGGCTATGGTACTCGAAGGCTCTGGATTTATCCGCCTCGAGCAGTGCCATCATCTCGAGCCATCTCTCTGCCGGAGGAATATTCGCGCCGATGAGGTAGCGCCCGAAATAGTCTCCCTCGCTGTTCATGGCCATGAGGTTGACAAGCGTCTCGTAGCAAAAAAAGAACCCAGACCAGTTTCTGATCTCGATCGGCTGGTCCCAACCGCGGGGTACGCTCATCCCTTCGGGCAGCGCGATACTGGTGAACTCCATCACCCCGACGATCGGCTGTTCCTGAGGCGCTCCACTGACGCCCTGCTGGGCTGCCTGGTTGACGGACGTTTCATCCAGGTTGCCGCCGTCGGCCTGGACTATCGCCGGAATCGGAGCGGGCGGCTGGAGGTGTTCGAGCTGGGAGGGGTAATCCATGCCGGCCAGATCCTGCCTGAGCTGCAGGTTTTCCACCGATCCGCTCGTTGAAGGTGAGGTGAATTGGGCCTGAATTCCTGCGGCTGGTGATTGTGAAAACTTGTACCCCATTGGACTGACTCTCCCACAAGCCGTTGCATGCCAACAACATGGATAATCTAGTGTAGAAAATCGAGATCGCCAGCCGAAAACCACCTAACTTTCTGGGGGCGACTCGATTTTTTTATCTTTCCGAGAGGCTGGCGCAATTGCCCTTCCTCGCGTCTAGAGGTGTAAAATTGCACAAGAGGTTGTGTGCGTCGAGCGGCATATGGGCGCCACAAGCTTGGATATCTGGCGAACGCATCGTTGCCAAGAGGTCGAGGGGGGAGTTTCTCCTATTTTACGGGATGCACAGAGGCGGATAACCCTCCTCCACGATCTCGCAGCGATAGCCGGAGGGGCAGGGTTGGGGATCGTCGTAGCTGTTGCAGAATGTGGAGCAGAAGCCGGTGCTGGCGCTCTCCTCGGTCAGGCAGATGCCGCTCAGGCAATCGTTGAGGCCCTCGCCGGAATAGAGGGTGCACAGGTTTCCAACCGGCGCGCAGGTGTTGATCTCGACGATGACCTGGTTCTCTTCGTCCCAGAACGACACCAGGCCACAGGCGGTGCCCGGTGGGCACTGGGCGGTGAGCTCGCAAAACCAGGAGCAGCCGCTGGTGCCGTAGCCATGGAGGCAGACCTCGCCGGTGCAGGTGTCGGGTGAGTCGCACGGCTCCGCAAAATCGCTCAGGGCGCAGTATCGGCTGTTGTCGGTCAGCTCGTAGCAGTACATGGACACCGCCAGGCCGGACGGGTTGCAGTCGGTCCAGGTGGTGCAGGGCTGGGTGCACACCCCCTGGCCGGTGCCGGGATCTCCCAGGCAAAGACCGTTGCAGCAGTCGGAGGCTCCCTCACAAGAGTCTCCCAGCCGTCCGTCTCGTCGGCCCTCGCAATCGTTGGTCGGGTCGGTGGCGGCATCCGAATGGTCATTCTGCAGATCGGGGTCAACCGGCAGATCGGCGGTCGGGTCGCTCTCCATGTCGGTTCCGGTGTCCTGTTGGTCGGGGCCGGTTTCCGACTCGTCCAACTGGATCGGGTCTGTGCCTTGGTCTTGTTCACCCTCGCCGGCGTCATCCGGATCGGGACGGAGCACACACGCTCCCCGGTCACAGGTATGACCGGGTGGACATTCAGCCGCGGTGCTGCACTCCGGTACCTGGGGGATGCACCGCCCACTGATACAGGCCTCGCCATACTCGCAGTCGTCCTGGCTGCCGCACCGGGTGGACATGGCGCAGAAGCCCCCTTTGCAGACGCGCGGGAAGACGCAGTCGTCATGGCTCTGGCAGAGTGGGATGCAGACCCCGACCTGGCACACCTCTCCCTGGGCGCAGTCGCCCTCGGTGCGGCAGGTGGCAAGCCCCTCCGAGTCGCTGCATCCGGCAGAAAGAACCGCACAGATGCACGAGATCGCCGCGATGGCTGGGTGTAGGGGCCAACCGGCCAGGAGGTGCTCCCTGTCCGGTTCAGCGTTGTCCGTTGCGGATCTCCCCATCTTCACTCCTCCTCCGGGTCGACGCAGACCGGTACCAGCACCCCTTCGGGTGAGGTCCGGGGCAAGCACCGTAGAGGCGAAAGGCAGTTGTTGTCCAGGCAGCAGACGCTGCGGCAGCGCTCCTCGATGCATAGCCCGCTGGCGCACTGGGCGTCCGAGCTGCAGGTGACGCCGTCGGGGGAGTCCCCGACCGGAATCGGGATACAGGCCCGCACTACCGAATCGTAGGTGGGGCCCGCGACAGGGCCACAGGTGGTGCCGGAGGGGCACTGGCCGGGGGAGCAACAAAGATCGGCGCACTGGTAATACCCGGTCTGGACATTGGGCACGCACACCCCGGCCCAGCAATCGTACTCCGAGTAGCAGAGATCGCCGGTTCGCCCCTCGCCCGACAGCAAGGCCGCCGGATCGCAGAAGGTCCGCAACACCGAGCCCGTCATCGACCAGTGGCAGGGAGCTGCCCAGCAATCTCCGTCGGTGCAGCAGGTGCCGCGGCAAAGATCATTGGTGGTGTCGCAGATGCCGCTCTTGCAGTGGTTGCCGCCTGCGCCGCAGCTCGTACCGGTCAGAGCGGTGAAGCTGTACCCGGCCGGAAAGATCCGGGAGGGCAGGCAGTAGCGACCCGCCCCAAGCTGGAGGCAGCCGAAGCCATAGGGACACTCCTCTTCGTGGCAGCAGGGGGTGACGCAGACCGCCTGGGGTACCCCGGCCACGGTCAGGGAGATGCAGATGTCGGTCAAGCACTCCCCCGCCCGGGTGCAGTCCTCGCCCAGCGCCTTGGTCGGCTCGACGCTGTCCGGCTGGTCGGACTGGTCCGGTTGGACCCCCTGATCCGCCTGGTCCTCGCCAGGATCGGTCAGCAGAGGATCTTCCGGCTCGGTATCTGGCCCGACGGGATCATTGTCGGCATCCTCCAGGCAAGGACATCCGCCAGTATCCTGCTCACCCTGTTCCGGATCGCTCGACGGGTCCGTCCCCGGGTCGCCCGGCAGATCCGGCCCCTGATCCGATGGGAGGCAGGTGCAGGCTCCATAACCGGAGCCGTCCGCCAAACACCACATCCTCCCCCGCTGGCCGTCCTGGCAGGTACAGGGGATGGAGCTGCCCGGGTCGCAGTGGCGCGAAGACTGACCGGAGGAGTCGTCGGTGCAGCCGAAAACGAGCGCCATCCCCAAAGAGAAGAGGAGAAACAGCGGCGAAGATCGGGTTGCTGGAAGGCGGTGTCTCATGTGGGTGCGTCGAAGCTGCGTCGGGCCACGGGCACCAGCCTACCTGGTTTGCAGGGGGCAGACAACAGGGCGAGCCGCCTTGCATCAAGAGTGTCCAAGTCCTCGTTTGTGCCTCCAGATCGGTTGCAGCGTCCCTACGTTCTGGAATGTGGTTCGGGAAGGTAAATAGGCAAGGGCAAAGTTTGCCCCGCCCTCGTCTTGAGCCCACCTCCGGTTGTCGATATCCTGCTGAAGGACTCGTTGTGCGAACCGCACACCAACCGGGGGAAAAGACCGATGAGGAAGCTGAGCCTGTTGCTGATGGTGGGGCTGGTCTGGCCGGCAAGCCTGCATTGCTCCGATGACGACACAGAGGGAACAGCCGACCTGGTCGATGTCGCCCCCGAGGACAGCCCGTCAGACCTGGTGCCTGAGGTCGAGGGGGATGCAGCGGACCTGGCGCCCGAGGCCGACCTGGCCGAGGAGGAGCCCGTGGAAGATGCGGAGGAGGAGACGATCGACCTGGTGGAGGATCTATCCCCCGAGATCACGATCCGGCCCGACCTGTGGACGGTGGGGGAGGTGATCGACACCTGCGGCAACGGGCTGTTGGCCAGCTACCAGGCCGAGACGGGTCGGATCCTGATCGCCCGGCTCCAGGGGGATCACGTCGAGATGGGGCGGCAATACGGCTGCCTGTTGGGCCAGCACATCGTGGACATGTGGTGGGCCTTCATGGAGTCCTCGGCCCAACAGCTGGAGGAGTTCGAGACGGCCGAGCAGGTGGACGTCGCCATGGGAATGGCGCTGGACATCGCCTATAGCCATTTCGAGCCCTACATTCCCCAGCGCTACCAGGATGAGTTCGATGCCATCAGCGTGGGTGCGGCAGAGCGGGGAGTGGACTGCCACTGCATGGCGGACGAGGGGATCGGCCAACTCGTCAGGCGGATGCTGACCATCCTGGAGGTCTCCCAGACCAACTCCTTCGGACGCGGCATTCCGGCCCTGATCGAGTTCATGCGGAACGGGGGTTCGCCGGAGTTCTTCGAGTACTACCAGGCCAGCCAGAAGAGCGCCCAGGGAGCGCCGCCGGAGGGATGGCTGGAGCAGCAGGAGCGAGAACGGGCCGTCATGGCCACCTGCTCCTACTTCGCGGCCTGGGGCAACCGGACTGTGGACGGCCACATGCTCGCCTCCCGGGTGCTGGACTGGACCAGCGACATGGGGGTGGCGGACTACGCCCTGATCACCGTGTATGTTCCCGATGACGCCTACGCCTACGCGGTGATGGGATACACCGGCATCCCGATGGCCGGCCTGTCGGAGCACGGGATCGCGGTGGGCATGGTCGGCTCCTCCAACGTCATCGAGCGGATCAACTCGGCGTCCGGCCTGATCAAGATGCGGGAGGGGATGGAGACGGCGGCCAACCTCGACGAGGCCCAGCGGTTCTTCTCCAACACGATCGACGACGGCCTGAACCGCCCCAACTCCATCGGAGCCAACGCCCTCATCGTGTGGGGAGACCCCGCCGGCGGCGGGGCGGATGCCCAGGCCATCGCCCTGGAGCTGAACGGGGCGCTCACGGCGGTCTTCGAGCGCCACCCCTATCCCGACTGCGGGGAGTCTGCCCTGGTCTACGAGTTCACCCAGGAGGGATTGCTGGGCACCGTCTTCACGCCGGAGAGCCATCCCGACCTGGCAAACCTGGAGGCGGAGGCCTACGAGATCGATATCGAGGGGAACATCCGCACCTTCGCGGTGGACGAGCAGGAGGAGTTCATCCGGGTGGAGGGGCACTTGGTGGATGATCCCGAGGGACTTCCGATGTTGACCGGTAGACCGCTGCCCTGTGCGGTGTTCCGGGGGGACGAGGCGCTGTCCTACAGCGTGCGCCGCTGGCAGTACGCCTCCAACGGCCCCTGGCGGGGAGACGGGACCGGGGTGATGGTCGACTCCGGCTCCTATCGCAACCGGTACCTGGTGATGCACGACATGATCTCGGCATACGAGACCGGTAGTGAGTACATCTATGAAGATCGGGTCGTGATCGAGGACAACGAGGGGGTCCAGGTGCCGATCGGCCTGGAGGAGGGCTCCCTGATCGCCAGAGAGGCGGCCATGGACTCCAACATCCTGTGGGTGGTGTACGACGCCACCGCGCTGGAGTTCACCCTGGCCTACGAGAGCGGCCGGGGTGAGGAGTGGACGCCGGCCTCGCACAACCCCCACGTGCAGTTCGACCTGATGGAGCTGGTCCATCCCTGGTGACGAGGCTGTCCATGAACCACCACTAGTGCACGGGATCTCGTCTCCTGTCCCAATTACGGTTGGTGCTCCCTGTTCCTGATTTTCGAGGCACTGCGCGATCTGGCGCCCTGAAAGGGCGAGACATACCCGCTAACGGAGGGCGATGGGGAAGCGAATAGGGACCGCGCGTGGGAACCGGTGCACTCGCCCAACAAGCGGCGGATCCGGTTCAGGCCATCCCCTCTTGCCGGGCGGCTTCCAACTGCCTGGTATCGTGGGAAAGAAAGAGAATCCTCGAGCCCGTCAAAAGGTACAGCTCTATGGCACTCGCCAAATGGATCGCGTCGAAGCCGCGCAATCCATGCTTCTCCGCCAGATCCCCTGCCATCTGGGCTACCCGCTGAGACATCTCGACCACGACAAAGGCGCCCAGATCACGATCCAGCGCCTCGACCGCGGTCCGCAACTCCTCCGCTGTCACCCCACCTTCACGGTGACGCCGAGCGAGCGCGGCCCTCGCCTCCGGGTAGGCTACCCGAGAGATGGCCGCTTGCTCGCAACCCGCGAGCTGCTCTCTCACCCTCGTCGATCCCTCTTCCGTGACGTAGAGCTTCACCAGCGCGCTGGTATCTAAAAACAGGATCACCTCCTGTCCTCCAGCACGGCATCTCCCACGCTCTCCCCTTTTACGACAGGTGGGTTGCGGCAGCCCGCCGGTTTTCCACCGGCCCAGGTGACGATCCCAGCTCCGTCAAGGATATCCAGCCTGGTGCCAAGGCCCCGATCGTCGCAAGGGATCAGAACGGCGATGGGCCGGTTCCGCTCCGTCACCACGACCTGGCGGCCGGCCTTCACCCGTTTCAACACCGCGCTCAGGTGGTTCTTCAGCTCTCGTACTCCGACCAGCTCCTCGCTAGTCGGTTCTTCATCGCCTTGCCGATTCCTCAAGATCTCCTCCATCGAACCAGTTGTGGACACATTTTAACATTTTGTGTCTACATTGGCAAGTCGCCGATTCCGGGGTTCGCTTCAGCTTGACAGGGGGCGTTCCACCGTGGTATCCGCGCTCGTTCTTTGTGCCGATGGAGGATGATTGTGGCCCATCACAAGTCAGCGTTGAAGAGGATACGTCAGAACGAACTGCGGCGGATGCGCAACCGCCACGTGAAGAGCACCATGCGCACCCGGGTTCGCCAGCTCCGGGAGAGCGTGACCGCCGGTGACGCGGCCGAGGTCGAGCAGAGCTTCAAGGTCGCAGTGGGAAGCCTGAACCGGGCCGCCTCCAAGGGGGTCATTCCCAAGAAGAGAGCCTCCCGCAAGGTTGCCCGCCTGGCACGGCTTGTCAATCGCGAGAAGTAAGCCTTTCCCCCGCCTCTGAAATCCCCCCACCCGACAGCGGAACCTCATGTGCGTGTGGGGAGGGGGGGCCAGTCGTTTACGTTCACGTTCAGGTTCACGTTCAGGTTCACGCTCGGGTTCACGCTCAGGTTCAGGTTCAGGTTCAGGTTCACGCTCAGGTTCAGGTCATGGGCGTCATTTCGGAGCCTGGTCTGGAGCGTCCGATGCGCCGCTTGCCCCGTCCCAGCCAGACCAGGTGCAGGGTAAGCAGCAGGGCGTTGAGCACGATCAGCGCCGTCGCCCAGTAGAGCCGAGGGGCGGGCGGCCTGACTTGGATCTCGGCGCCGCGTCCGATCAGGCGAGCCGGGGCGTCATCCAGGTAGACAAAGCAAAGGACCGCGGAAAACAGCAGGATCATCAGCCAGACATGAAGCCTGAGCCAGCGATGCCGGGTTTCGTAGGCCACGGTGTAGATCCAGAGCAGCGCCACCAGGACGAGATAGGCGGCCACCAGGTGCAACAGGAGAAAGGGGCGGTAGGTGTAAGCGAAGTGGAGCACGATGCCGGCCGAGATGGCGGTGAAGACCAGGACCGCCACCGCCAGGGGTCGCCAGGGCACTCGGCCGGGCAGTGGTCCTTGTGGTTGGTCTTCTGCCACCCGATCCTTCCTGAGTATGTAATGCGCGCTGCCGGTGCCCGACTGGAGTGCCTGAAACTTGATCGTGGCCGCCACCCTGCGTAGGGTCGATCGGGGTCAGGGAATCTACACTGCCGCCAGGCGCGACCGGGTGCGGTCTCCATCAAGAAGATCCCCGCAAGCCCGGTGAAGGGGCAGTATAACCGAACTTGCAGGGAAGAGTGAGGTGGACTTGGGTTTGCTCTCGGTGTTCGCCTTCATCTGGGGCGCGTTGTGGGGCAGCTTTTTGAACGTGGTGGTGCATCGGCTGCCGCTGGGGATGAGCCTTGTGCGCCCGGCCAGTCACTGTCCCTCCTGTGAGACGCCGATCCGCTGGTATGACAACGTGCCGCTGGTGAGCTACCTTGTCCTGCGGGGCCGCTGCCGGCGCTGCCGGGCGCGGATCTCGCCGCGCTACCCGGCCATCGAGGCGCTGACCGCCATCCTGAGCCTGCTGTTGTTCCTCAAGTGTGGCGCGGGTCGGCTGGACACGCCTGCCTGGCCCGTTGTCCTGGTCCCTTTCCTTTTCTACTTCTGGTTTATCTGTGCAGCCATCGCCGTCAGCGTGATCGACCTGACCACCACCCGGATCCCGGACTCGGTGACCATTCCGACGGCCATCCTTGGGTTGGTGGCGGCGCTGGTGATCCCCAAGGGGGGGATCCTGGCCGATCTCCATCCGTCGGTCACCTGGCTGGACAGCTTGATCGGTGGATTGTCCGGTGCGTTGCTGTTTCTGGCGGTCATCTACGGGTACCGGCTTCTGACCGGTCGCGTGGGGATGGGGGGGGGCGATGTCACCATGATGGCGATGATCGGGGCCTTTCTGGGCTGGCGATCGTTGATTTTCGTGTTGTTCTTCGCGTCGTTCCAAGGGGTCCTGGGGGCGGTCATTGCGGCGCTGGTGGAGCGCTGGAAAGGGAAAAAGGGCCAGCTGCTGCTGCGAGGGGTGCACCGACCCGAGTTCTGGGCGGAGCAGCCGGATGGTCCGGCACAGGGCGAGGTGGAGGAGGAGCGAAGGCGAACCGGGGACCAGGGGCCGAGGCAGACAGGTGAGCCGGTGTTGCAGGAGGGAACGGAAGGCGGACAGCCGATGGTGCCGCCGCCACCGGAGGAGTCGGAGATTCCGTTTGGAAAGGTAGGCATCCCTTTCGGGCCGTTTCTGGCGCTGGCCGGTGTAGAATATCTATTGATAGGGGAGTGGTTCGAGAGGTGGATGATGGGCGGGGGATAGCGTCGCCCCCTCCGTCGGCTGCGCGAAATCGGCTGTCCAGGGGATAGAGTCGCCCCCTCCGCCCGCTTTGCGGGCACCTCCCCCGCTTGCACGGCAAGCGGGGGAGGAGGATTGGGCCCGGGGATAGCGTCGCCCCCTCCGTCGGCTGCGCCGCCACCTCCCCCGCTTGCACGGCAAGCGGGGGAGGAAGGGAAGGAGATCGATGCGGGTTGGACTCCGCGCACAGATCGGGCTGGTGCTGACGGTCATCATGGTGGTCACGGTGGCCCTGATGGGCGCATCGGCCGTCAACCTGATGAGACGGGCGGTTTACGACCAGCTTGCCGCGGCGGGCGAGCGGATGGCCGGGGTTGTGGCGCAGGAGCTTTCGGAGGCTCTGGAGGGCCATTCGACCAACAGCTCCTGGCACCAGGTGGAGGGGTTGTCCAGCCTGGGGCAGAGCTTTGTAGCGCGGGGGATCGCCGACCGGATCGAGGTGCGCAGGGTCGATGGCTCGCTGGCGGCGATCTTCGCAGAGAAGCGTTCCGGCGCCTCTGGCTCGGGCGGGTGGAGCAGGTCTGTGGACTGGAACCTGGAGGGGGATGCCCCGGTGCAGTGGGTGGATTTGCCCGGCTACCCGTCGGTGCTCGTGGTGCGGGTTGGTCTCTCGGTCGATGGTGAGCTGGCGGGGACCGTGCTGGCCGCCTTTGCCCATCGCGACCTGGCGGCCAGGCTCCGGACGGTTCAGCTCCTGTCGGTTGCCTACCTGGTGTTGGATGGCTTGCTGCTGCTGATCGTAGGATACGTGCTGCTCACCCGCATCATCGTCTCGCCCGTGCGCCGGATCGCCCTGGCGACCGAGCGGGTTGGAGCCGGCGACTATGCCAGCCACGTGGAGCTCGCCAGTCGCAACGAGCTGGGTGATCTGGCCAGGAGCTTCAATCGCATGGTCGATCGGCTGGATCGGAGCCGGCGAGAGCTCCAGGAGCAGGTTTTCGCCCACAAGGAGGCCAAACAGCAGCTGGAGAGGGCACAGGCGGCCATCATCCGGGGGGAGAAGCTGGCCTCGGTTGGCCGGCTGGCCGCGGGAATCGCCCACGAGGTGGGAAACCCGCTGAGCGCGCTGCTCGGTTTTGTGGAGATCCTGCAACAGGATCCCAAGATGCACCTGGAATCGCGAAAGGAGATCCTGGCGCGGCTGGAGCAGGAGCTCCTGCGCATCCACGAGATCATCCGCGGCTTGCTCGACTACTCTCGAGACAGGGGAGACGAACCGGCCGACTGCGACGTGGAGCTGGTGACCGACCAGGCGATCAACCTGGTCAAGAATCAGCCCCGTTTTCGGGACATCGAGATCAAGATAGGGGTGGCCATCGATCTACCCCATGTCAGGGTCAACCCCGACCGGCTGCTGCAGGTGCTGATCAACCTGCTGCTCAATGCCGCCGACGCCGTGGACGGCAAGGGGTGGGTGCGGGTGACGGCCGCGACGGAGAACGACGGGGTGCGGATCGGGGTAGAAGACTCGGGGCCCGGGATACTGCCGGAGCTGATCGACAGGATCTTCGACCCCTTTTTTACCACCAAGCCCCCTGGCCAGGGCACCGGCCTGGGGCTGGCCATCTGCGAGCGGATCGTCCAGAGCGCCGGGGGGAGGTTGGAGGTGGAAGGGAAGACCGAGCACGGAGCCCGGTTCACCGTCTGGTTCGCCCGGACTGATCCGGGGGACCAGGAACGGGGGTAAACGTCTCCGTCCAGAAGAGGAGTCGAACGTGGCCGGATCGAAGCAGCGCATACTGGTCGTGGACGATGAGGAGAACATCCGGCGGATGCTGGAGATGCTCCTCAGGAAGGAGGGTTACGAGGTGGCCCTGGCGTCCGACGGGGAGGCTGCCCTTCAGCTGGTCCGCGAGGGGGAGTACGACACGGTACTGTGCGACGTACGCATGCCGAAGCTCTCGGGGATCGAGCTCTTGGAGCGGATCCAGTCCGAGGAGCACCACACCACGGTCATCGTCATGTCGGCCTATGGCAGCGTGGATTCGGCCATCGAGGCGATGAAGCGGGGTGCCTACGATTACCTCTCCAAGCCGTTCAAGAAGGATGAGGTCCTCTTGGCGCTCAAGAAAGCCGAGGAACGGGAGCGGCTCGCGCGGGAGAACCGGGCGTTGCGGGAGGCGACCCAGAAGACCTTCCGCTTCGATCGGATCGTCAGCCGATCGGCCAGCATGCGCAAGATCTTCGACACCATCCACAAGGTGGCCAACTACCCCACCACCATTCTCATCACCGGGGAATCCGGGACCGGAAAGGAGCTGATCGCCCACGCCATTCACTACAACTCCAACCGGAAGAAACAGCCGTTTGTGGCCGTCAACTGCGGTGCCATTCCGGAAAACCTGTTGGAGTCGGAGCTGTTCGGTCATGTCAAGGGGGCTTTCACCCATGCGGTGCGCACCAAGAAGGGGCTGTTCGAGGAAGCGGATGGCGGCACGTTGTTTCTGGACGAGATCGGGGAGTTGCCAGTAAACCTCCAGGTCAAGCTGTTGCGGGTGCTGCAGGAAGGGGAGATCCGCCGGGTGGGGGACACCCACACCATCCGGGTCGAGGTCCGGATCATCGCGGCCAGTGTGAAGCCTCTCTCGACCTTGGTGGAGGAGGGCCGGTTCCGGGAGGACCTGTACTACCGCCTCAATGTCATGTCGCTCCACATCCCGCCGCTGCGGGAGCGTCCCGAAGACATCGGGCTCTTGGTGGAGCACTTCCTCGAGAAGTACCGGGAGTCACTGCACTCCTCGGTGCGGGGCATTTCCCCTGCCGCCTTGCGGATGCTCACCAACTACCCCTGGCCGGGCAACGTCCGGGAGCTGGAGAATACCATCGAGCGGGCCATGGTTCTCACCGAGGGTGCCATGATCAAGGTCGAAGCCTTGCCCGAGGCGGTGCAGACCATGGCTACCGGCGTGGGGGCCTTCTTGGGTGGGGACGATCTGAGCATCAAGCGGGGAACCCGCGCGCTGGAGCGGATGCTGATCGGCAAGGCGCTGCAGCGGACCAAGGGAAACCGGACGAAGGCGGCGGAGCTGCTGGAGATCAGTCATCGGGCGCTGCTGTACAAGATCAAGGACTACGGATTGGGGGGGGTGAGCTGACGTGGGATTCATGCCGTTTCGATTGGAGATCTCCTTGGGCAGGTGCTGTCGCTCACGGTCACGGTCACGCTCAGTCGTTCACGCTCAGTCGCTCACGCTCAGTCGCTCACGCTCAGTCGTTCACGCTCAGTCGCTCACGCTCAGTCGCTCACGCTGAGGAGGTGGATGGGAGGTCAAACGGGATGAAGCGAGCCGTGATCACGGTTTTTTTGACGTGGTAGGTAGATGTCCTACCATCGAACCTGGCGGCATGTAAAAGGGCGTGGCCGTTATCGAGCCACAGTCCTCCCCTCGAACGAGGGCTGACCGCCTCAACAAGAGAGCAGGTTCATGGCGAAGGGCAAGAACGTAGTGGGCCTCGACATCGGTTCCAGCACCGTCAAGATCTGCCGCATCAAGGAGAGCAGCCGGGGCCGGATGCTCTCTGTGCTGGATATGGCTGCCTTGACGCCAGAGGCGATCGTGGACGGCTCCATGATGGACGCGACGGTGGTCAGCGACACCATTCGCGAGCTGGTCAAGCGGAACCGGGTCAAGGTCAAGGAGGCGGCCATCAGTGTTGCAGGCCACAGCGTCATCATCAAGAAGATCCCGCTGCCGATCATGACCGAGGAGGAGCTGGAGGAGTCGATCGCCTGGGAGGCGGAGCAGTACATCCCCTTTGACATCAACGATGTCTACCTGGATGTGGAGACGCTGGTGACCCGTCCCGCCCAGGGCCAGATGGATGTGCTGCTGGTGGCGGCCAAGAAGGAGATGATCAACGATTACTGCGCAGTCACCCGGGATGCTGGGCTGGAGCCGGCGATCGTGGATGTGGATGCCTTCTGCCTGCAGAACATGTTCGAGGCCAACTACGGCAAGCTGACCGGGCAAACGGTGGTTCTGATCGACATCGGGGCCGCGGTCAGCAGCATCAACGTCCTTTCGGATGGGCTGACCACCTTCACCCGCGATATCTCCATGGGGGGCAATCAGTTCACCGAGGAGATCCAGAAGCAGCTCAACATCAAGTACGAGGAGGCGGAGGCCTACAAGCTGGGCCAGCCGCCCTCCGATGCCCAGCGCCAGATCCCACCCCAGGAGGTGGAACGGGTGATCATGAACGTCTCCGAGTGGCTGTCGGGAGAGATCCAGCGCAGCCTGGACTTCTATGCCGCCACCAGCGCCGACAGTCGGATCGCGCGCATCTACCTGTCCGGCGGTGCGGCCAACATGCCCATGTTGGGGCGGGTCATCTCGAGGACCAGCGGGGTGCCGGTCGAGCTGGCCAATCCGTTTCGGAACATCTCCTACGACCCCAGGCAGTTTGACGAGCGGTACCTGGAAAGCGTGGCGGCGGCCTCAGCCGTCAGTGTCGGATTGGCGCTCAGGAGGACAGTCGAATCATGATTCGCATCAACCTCCTGCCGGTACGGCAGGCTAAAAAGCGGGAGACGGGGCGGCAACAGCTGGTGCTGTTCTTGTTCCTGGTGGTGCTGGAGGTGGTGGTGTTGTTCCTGATCTACAACACCAAGAAACAGGAGCTGACCACCATCACCGAGGAGGTGGAGCGCATCCGCCAAGAGATCCGCCAGGTTGGCGAGCTGGAGGGACAAATCGCCCAGCTGGACGCCGAGAAGGCGGAGCTGGTCTCGGTCCGGCTGATCATGGAAGACCTCCAGGCCAATCGGATCGGCCCCGGCGGTGTGATGGATGAGCTCAAGTACCTCCTGAACCGGTGGAGCTCGGAACGGGAAATGGCTATCCAGGAGGCGCGCGGTTGGGCCGTGAACTGGGATCCACGCATGGTGTGGCTCTCTCAGGTAGACATCAACCCCTCCAGCTTTCGGTTGCAGGGGGTGGCCCGGAGCGGAGAGGATGTGGCCGAGTTCCTGCTGCGGCTGGAGAGCCGGCGGCCGGATCGCGATTCATTCTTCATCCGGCCGGAGGTGCCGCGCTACTCGGCAGCCAACGATCCCTACCTGGGGCAGGTCATGCAGTTTTCCATCTCGGGCGGGATCCGATACCAGCCGATGGCAGGGCTGACGAACTAGGTGGGCCATGGGAGATTTCTTCGACAAATTCAGCAATATCCCCTGGACGCAGAAGCTCTTTTTGCTCCTCTTGGTGCTGGCGGCGCTGTTCATCGGTTTCTACACCCTGTTCTACAACAAGATCGAAGAGGAGATCATCTCCAGACGCCAGGAGCAGGTTGACCTGAGCGCGGCCCAGGCTCGACTGGTGACTCTGAGAGAACGGGCCCGGCAGCTGGAGGAAGATGTGCGGGTCGAGCAGGCCCGGCGAACCTCCCTGCAGGTCAACCTGCCCACCAGCGATATGATCCCGGCGTTGCTGGAGCAGCTCCATGAGACCGCCAGCCAGATACCCACCAGCCCGGGCGGGTCGGACCTGGAGATCACCCAGGTGGCTCGGCGGCCCTACGTCCAGGGACCCGACTACACCCGAGTCCCGGTGGAGCTGACGCTGCGGGCCACCTACGACCAATTGTCCGATTTTTGCTGGGCGTTGACTCGAATGCCTCGCCTGGTCCACGTCAAGTCCGCCACCATGCGGGTGGGTGGAGGGGCGCAGGCTAGCTACCCCAATTCTCCGGTGCTGGACATCGGGTTGGGTATCGAAGCCTTCTTCAGACCATAAGGCGGAAACGATGGGCGCATTGAAACATGTCAGACAGAGACCATGGGGGGTGATCTCGCTGCTCCCTGTGCTGCTGAGCGCCATGGCATGCGGTGGAGGGGAGGACGTCGTGCAGGGAATGCCCCCTAGCGGGAGCCGCCGGCCCGCTCAGGCGGCCACCACCTCCTTGGCGACCTCGGCGACTTCGGCGCCAGCCGAACAGAGTCGAAGAGGGATCACGCAGCTCCAGTTCGAGGGGGAGGTTCGCGACCCCTTCTTGCGATACTTCCCCGACGAATCCGAGATCGTACAACTCAACCTGCAGGTACAACCACTGGAGCAGGCAGAGGAAAGCCTGGGGCCGCTGGCCAACTACAGCCTGGAGCAGCTCCAGCTGGTGGGCATCATCTCCAGGACTGCAGAGCCCAGGGCCATGTTCCGGATTCCGCAGAGTTCCCAGATGGTGTTTGCACGTGTCGATGACCGGGTGGGTCCCAACGGAACGGGGAGGATATCGGATATCCAGCCCAACCGGGTCGTGGTGACGTACGAAAATATCATGCTGTCAGAGGATCAGGCGCAGACCGTCGAGCTGATGCTGCGCGATCCTCGCCAGCAGCTCGAGGCCCAGTTCGACCCGTATTGACGGGGTCGACCACCGCGTCGAGGAGAGACCCGGCGTCGGGACAGGTGAGGTTTGCCATGCAAAGGATAGCGCTTCACACCGTGATCTACTTGGCCGTTGGTCTGATCTCGGTCGGTGTGGCGGCAGAGGAGCCGATGACGGTCAACCAGATCTCCTCGGTGGAGGTGGTTGAGCAGAGCGAAGGCACGGCTGTCGCGATCATGGGCAGTGCGAGCCCCACCTTCTCCGTCTATCGCCTGGAGAACCCGCCACGGCTGTTTCTCGACTTCTCCAACACCGAGATGAACGGCGATCTGACCAACTGGTCGGTCCGCGACGGGTTGGTTGATGAGGTCATGATCCTCCAGTTCCAGGACGATCGCTCCTTGGTCACCCGGGTGGTGGTCTCCCTGCAGAACCAAGAGGCGGAGTACGACATCGATACCGAGGGAAACAACGTGATCGCCACCATCATCGGCGATCGGGTCGGTGCCGCCGTCCAGGAGCAACGGCAGTACGAAGCCATGGTTCAGGCCAGGGAAGCCGAGATCGCCAGCCTGAGACAAGCGGCCGATCAGGCCCAGCAGGAAGCTCAGCAGGCCCAGTCGGCCGCCCTGAACGCCGAGGCCGAACGCCAGAGTGCCGCCTTGCAAGCACTCCGGCTCGAGCGGGAGCGCCAGGCGCTGGATGCCGAGAACCACGAGCTCAGGCGACGAACCGCCGAAGCCGAGGCCCGCGCCCAGGAAGTGGCCGCAGAGTACGAGCAGGCCCTGCAGGCGTTGCAGGGGTACCAGCAAGAGGTCACCAACCAGCGCGAGAACCTGGAAGCGCTCAACCGCCAGACCAGCTACTGGCAACAGGAGGTGGGCGAGCTGCGCCAGGAGTTGACCAACACCCGAAGCGACCTGCAGCAGCGGGACGATGCCATCCGGGCAGCCATGGCCAGAGAGGAATCGCTGCGACAAGATCTGGCTGGACTGTCGACGTCCAACTCCAGCGACGAGGAGGAGATCGCCCGCCTGACCGGTGAGCAGCAGGAGCTGCTGCGGCAGCTGTCCGATCTGCGCAACGAATACCAGACGCTGGTGGGGGTAGCGTCGGCCACCAACGAGGCGCTGGATCAGGCCGAGAGCAACCTGGCCGAGGCCAGTGATCGACGATCTTCAGCGGAGGCCCAGGCGGTCAGGAACCAGACCCGCATGGATGAGATCCAGCAGTACGTCGACCGCCTGGAGGCAGAGGTGGCCCGCAGCGAGGGAGAGGCTCAGGCCCAGAGCAGCCGGGTTGCGGAGCTGGAGTCCAGCATCGAAGAGCTGGCAGACCGCGAGCAACAACACCGGGAGCGAGCCGAACAGATGGCCGACCAGCTGGCGGTGACCCAGCAGGAGCTCCAGGATGCCCGCCAGGCGGAAACCGAGATGGAGCAGGAGATCACCCGACTGCAGGCCCGTTCCAGACTCCTGGAGGGGCAGCTTGCCACCCTGGAAGAGGTGGGCCAGCAGCGGGACCTGCTGGCGGACGAGGTGGCCCAGAACCGCCAGGAACGCCAGGCGCTGCAGCGTGAGCTGACGGAGATCCAGCAGCAGCTGGAAGCGGCCAACGACCAGGTGGCAGAGGCCATCCGCCTCCGGCAGGAGCATGAACGGTATGTCCAGCAAGCCACCGAGGAGCACCGACAGATCGAGGCCCAGCTGGAGACCGCCCAAAGTGCCCGCCTGGAGGCGGAACAGGCGGCGCAGAACGCCCGGCAAGAGCGGGAGCAGGCCGAGCGCTTGCTCGCCCAGCAACGCAACGAGCTGTTGCGCCTGGACCAGGGGGTGGCCTCCGCCATCGCCCAGCGCGACGCGCTCAACGCCGATCTGGCCAGGTTGGCCTCCGATCATCTCAGACAGCAGGAAGACCTTCTGCAAGCCAGGCAGGAGCTGGCCGAACTGCAATCCACCGCGGCCGAGCTGGCCGAAGAGCAGGCCCGGACACGCCAGGAGCTGGAAGCCGCCCGGGCGGAACGCCAACGAACCGCCCAGGAGCTCGAGCGACTGGAGCACCAGCGGGACGGAGTCTCCTCCCAGCTGGCTTCGGCCCAGACCAACCTGGATCAGGTCCTGGCGCGACAACGCGAGGCGCAGGACAACCTGGCCCAGCTGGAGCAGACCATCGCCAGGCTGCAAGCCGAGCGGAATGAGGCCCAAACCTCGCTGGCCGATGTCGCCCAACAACGAGAGCAGATGACCGCCGAGATCCGGACCATGGAACAGTCCCTCGACGCCATGCGCGCCCGCCGCAGCAGCAGGAGCGAGGAGGCGGCAACCTCGACACCGCCGGCCGCCACGGCCACCCTGGCGAGCTATCAAGACCAGCCGACCTCCTCGGAGCCGGACAGGGCCTCCTCGTCGAATGAAGAGCAGGAGCCGGGTAGGCAATCCTTGCCCAACCAGGAGGCTCCCATCGAGATCACCGAGGTTCGGTTCGAGCAGGTGAATGGGATCGATCGGATCACCGTGCAGTTCTCCCAAGAGGGGGCCGGTGTTCGCTCTCTGCCCTGGAGGGATGGGCGTGCCGGTCTTCTGATCGAAGGGGCGACGCTGCCTGCCGCTCTGTCCAGAACACTGGATACCAGGGCCTTTGCCGGTCCCGTTCAGTTTGTCTCCAGCTACACGGATGACGCCGGTCAGGTTCACCTGGTGGCGGAGCTGAGCGCCGCAGCCAGCGAGATCCTCTCCCAGGAGGGGCGACTCACCAACTGGGAGTTCAGCCAGGTAAGCCCCGAAGGATCTGGGGCTCGGACCTCGGAGTTGGAGGGGTACAACTCTCAGACCGAAACGACCCAACCTCCTCCGATCCGCCGTCCGGCGGCGGCCTCCTATACCATTGGAGAGCGATCGACCGCGCTGCGGCTGCCCCGTCTTTCTCGGCGATTGCAGGTGACCATCGACCTGGTGAACGCCGACATGCAGAACGTGCTGCGGCTCTTCAGCGATGAGGGGGACGTGAACATCATCGCCAGTGGCGCGGTGTCCGGGACAATCACCCTGCGGTTGCGAGGAGTACCACTGGATCAAGCCTTCGCCCTGATCCTGCAGAGCCAGGGGTTGGGTTGGGAGCAGCACGGGAACATCATCCGGGTGGCGCCCGTGGAGCAGTTCGAGGAGGAACGAAGACGAGCGCTACAGCGGATCTCCGAGGCTTTCGACGTGGAACCCTTGCAGGTGCGGCTCAGACCCGTCAGCTACGCCGACGGATCCGCGATGCTGGCGTTGCTGGGAGACATCCTGTCGGACAGGGGCAGCGCCTCCTTCGATGACCGCACCCACACCCTGATTTTGACCGATGTGGCCGAGAACCTGGATGCGGCCGAGCAGCTGATCGACGCTCTCGATCGCCAGACCCCCCAGGTGCTGATCGAGGCGCGAATCGTCCAGACAGGCGAGTCGTTCAGCCGGGGTTTTGGCATCCAGTGGGGTGGGGACGCGCTGTTCTCGCCTGCCAATGGGAATGCCACCGGGCTTCTTTTCCCCAGCACCATCGGGATCGCGGGTGGAGCCGGCCAGACCCCGGCCGACGGCACGGCCACCACCCCCAACTTCGCGGTGAACGTACCGGCCGCTTCCGCGGGATCCATCGGATTCCAGTTTGGAAGCCTGGGCCAGGCGGTCAATCTGAACCTCCGGCTGTCGGCGGCCGAGGCCGCAGGCAGCGCCAAGGTAATCTCGGCGCCGCGGATCCTGACTCTGGATGGCCAGTCGGCCTCCATCAGCACCGGCCTGAGCATTCCGGTACAGACCGTGGGTGCGGCCGGAACCAACGTGACCTTCATTCAGGCCAACCTGAGCCTGACGGTCACCCCCACGGTGACGCCGGACGGGTTCGTCCACCTGATGTTGAACATCACCAAGAACGAGCCGGACTTCGGGCGCACCGGAGCCAATGGGGATCCCAGCATCATCACCCGCACGGCCCAGACACAGCTGTTGGTCCGTGACGGAGAGACCAGTGTGATCGGTGGTATCTTCGAGCAACTGTCGGGAAGCGACGAGACCGGCGTGCCCATATTGAAGGACATCCCGATTTTGGGGGTGCTGTTCCACAACTACTCGTTCCAGGATGAGCGTAACGAAACGCTGGTGTTCATCACGCCCCGGATCGTCAACCGAGAGGTGTCACTGGCGAACTATGCACCCGGCGAGGTCCTGATGACCCCTCCGGAATAGCGGGTGGTTTACCAATCGGCGCCTCGATGGCCGATGTTGGGTTTGAGGTGCGGCAGCAGGGTGACAAGACGGCACCCGACCTGTTGTGAGAATAGCCGGTTCGGCCCGAAGAGTCGCCGACTTTTGGATGTCGCCGGAAGGGAAGCTACAATTGGATCGGCACAGCAAACAACAGCGCGGGTTTCCGCGCTGGGCCACGGGGGAGTTGACCATGGTCCGCAACCGAATGCGATGGCGTCTGGGCATATGTGGGGTTCTGGTGCTGAGTCTGGCCTGTGTGGAGCAGACCCCCGCACTGTTCATCGTTCATAACAGCGCCCTCAACGAGAACTGCCAGCCGACGCAGAGCGCCGCGGGAGAGAGCGTTCGGCGCGGTACGATGGATGTGACCGTGGCTGACACCTACCGGATGTTTCCCCTGGTGGAGAATGTGATGTCCCCCTCCGGTTCGGCCAGCCTGGGCGGTGGTTCGGCGGGTGGCGATTACGAGGGGAACCGGGTGACCTTCCAGTCGGCCAAGGTCAGCTTCCACGTGCGGGATACCAACCAGCAGCTCAGACAATGCCTGATCGCCACACGGGAGATCGGAATCTCCGGCACGCTCGAGCCAGGAGGATCTCGTACGGTCGAGCTGGAGATCATCAACCAGAACCAGGGCGCTTGCCTGAAAAGCATCGCCCTGCTCCAGCAGCGGGGGTACAGCTTCGAGGTGGAGGCCGAAATCCAGTTCTTTGGCATGACGACCTCGGGGACTGACGTGGAATCGAACCTGTTCATCTACCCTCTGGAGATCTGCCGGGGCTGTCTCATCGAGTTTCCCCTCGATGCCAACGATCCCGATGACGTGCAGCCCAACTGCCGCCGAGAGTATGACGCGACGGGAGATGATCTGGAGGATATCGATATGGGCTGCTTCCCGGGTCAAGATGACGGGGTCGATTGCCGGATCTGCAAGATCCTGGTTGCCGCCGCGGGAGGCCGGGAGGACGAGGTCGAACAGTCCTGCGAGCCACGGATCTACTGAACGGGGCAGCCATTTTCCCCATCAGCGCCGAATCGCTTTGCTCCGATAGACAACCAGCACCAGTGCCAGTAACCACAGGTGCCCGGCGGTCGCGTCTTGATCCGGTCGGACATCCAGGTGCCGACACCCGCAGCCACCCGTCCCCTCGGGGCCTACGATGCCGAAACGTCCGACCACGCCACCGGGGTCACCCTCCTCCCGGTGGTCCAGGTCTCCCACCGGCTCGCCGTCCTGGTCGCTTTCGGCGCGATCGGGATCGGTTAGTGATGGGTCAGCGGACAGATCGTCCGCCTGGTCTGCGTCGGGCTCCAGGTCCAGCTCGTCGGAGGGTACCGGCTGGAGCGGGACGCTGGCCCAGTTGTCGACGCCGGCCAGCACCTCCTTGGTGACTTGGGCCGGCAAATAACCGGCAGCCGTGACCTCGATGGTTCTCAGGCCGGGCTCGACCCGTTCGAAGGTGTACAGCCCCCAGCTGTCGGTGTAGGTGATCTCGCCGGTGTCTAGCTGGATCCGTGCGAAAAAGAGGTTCTCCCCGGTCTCGATGGAGCCGGATCGGACAAAGCCCAACAGCCGGGTCGACGGCTCCTCGCCGAACCAGCGGATCTGCAGGTTGGGCTGGTAGTGTTGGAGGATGGCAAGGTAGTCGTCGCCCCGGATGGACCGCTCTGCCGAGCCCCACTGGCAGATTCCCCGGACAAGGCATCGATCGGTTCCCGGGAGGTCCGGGTTGTCCTGGTGACCGGCGCAGTTATTGTGGCCGCACCACCCCCCCGTGGTACAGGCGACGATGGAGGGGATGTCGTCTTCGACGATCTGTTCCTGGTACTCGGGCAAGGTGCCATGACGCCCGCAGCTGGAGGCATACTCGTACTTGTCGATGGTGGCGGTGGTGCCCGCCTGGACCAAGACCGCGCCAACCGTTTCCTGGACGGCCTGGACAATGATCTCCGGGTAGGGGCCATCGATATACCGCTGGTTGCAGGCGGTGTCGTCCAGGTGGTACTCGGCATCGGGATCGCGGGCCCAGAACCACAAGGCGTAGGACAGGCCTGCGATGGAGAACACCTTGAAGCACTCGTAGGCGCTCTCGGCACCGGTCGTCAAGGCCCGGAACACCCCGATCTCGGCGGTGACCACCCCGGCAGCGTAGGTCTCCAGATCGACCTCGTCGATGCGGACGATGGGATTGTCGGTACAGGTGGAGGCGAAGCGGCGGGCGACACGGATCGTCTCCGGCAACAGGTCGGGAAGCGATGCCTTGAAGGAGGGGTCTTCGGGATTCCGATCGGCTTGCTGCCGGGACCGCCACAGCTCCCAGAGGTCGATCGGCTCTGCCTGGACGGGCTCGATGCGGGCATGCGGCCAGGGCAAGCCGATCGGCTCCTGCCGAACCGGATAGGTCGTCAGGAAAGCTTCGGTGATCAGGGTGATGGGGTGGAAGCGAGATTCGCCCGCGGAGATCGAGATGCCGGTCTGAACCAGGTTCTCCCGGCTGCCATCGGGCAGGTCGGCAAAGACCTCCAGGATGACCTCCTCCCCCGTCACTTCCAGCCAATAGGACCCCTCGTCGTCGGAGTAGGTGATCTGGTCGCCGATCCGGATCAACACACCGGGCACCGCTGCCCCGGTCATCCCGTCTTCCACCAGACCCCAGTACCGGCTCGGCGGATGAAGAGTCTGGGCCGCAGCCGTGTGCCCGGACAGGCTGACGTAGATTGTCAGTCCGGTCAAACACAAGAGGAGGTAGCCGAGCAACAGGTTCTTCTGGGAAGTTCTCATCTTGGCTTACCGGCCAGGGTCAAACGGCAACGGCCTCGGACTCGTAATGAACGCCATTGTTCACCAGCATAGCAGGTCGGCGCACAACGGTCAGCTCTGCTTCGATCCCAGCTTGGTGGCCCGCTTTAGGGTCATCAATGCGGGACCCAAGGGTCAGGTGGTGCCGGTTGTGTGCGGTGTGCCAAACAGCAGCAGAGGAGGGAGGAACCGAGGTTGGTGGATTGCGCTCTCGGTCAGTCTGCCATACTGGTCGATCAGCTCCTCGGCGACGGCCTGGGCCCACTGGCCAGACAGCTTGAAGGAAGCTGGATGGCTCTCGCCCGTTGGGGGTCTGGCCGCTGCGACCAGGGAATCGAACAGGGTTTCCGACAAGGAGTGCGCCCCGATATGGTCGCGCTGGATGGTCCGAAGCTCCTCCAGGTCGATCAACCTCCAGGGGGAGCGCTCATCGAGCACTCGGAGGGCTGCTCGGGTGGCGAGCAGGCTGTCGAAGGTGACCTGGTCGATCGGAACCAGGCTGGAGGGTACCAGGAGATTCACCAGGGAGGACCGATCGAGCTTCTGGAAGTCCACGGTCCACAACTCCTTGTAGGCCAGTGTGGTCAACACGGCCGCCGCCTCCTCGATCTGGTCGAGGGTCTGGAACCCCTCCTCTTGATCGGAAGCAGGAATGGGGATCTGTTGAAGCAACCCGCCGATCAGCTCGGATTCGTGGTCCGAGCACAGGCTGGTCTCGATCTGGTCCACCAGGCTCAAGTTTCCCCTGGCAACCAGCTTTTGGGCCTGTTTCTGGAGGGAACGGACCAGGTTGTAGCCAACCTGGAAGATGCTCTTCAACGGGAGTGTGGAGAGGAAGGACGGGGATCGGGTCGATTCTCTCCGAGTCAGGTACTGCAGGCCGACATTGAGGAAGCCATGGACCCGGGTCAGCGTGGGAGCCATCTCTTCTGGTCCTTTGGGGCCATGATGGTCGGCCATGATGGCCTGGTTGACCAGGTTGACCAGCTGGCAAAGGACCTTGGTGGGGAGTCGCAGAGAAGGATCGGCCTGGATCAGTTGTGCCAGCGTCCGGCCCCATTCGCTGTCGCCCTCCACGGCCAGTTGGATCAGACCGCGGGAGACAGGGAGGGGCAGCTCGAAAGGTCGATCCAGGCGCAGAGGCAGCTTGGGCGCTTCCTCTGTCAGGACGGTTTGCTCCCAGGATCGCCTCAGATCGGAGGGGTTGACCGGGGCATAGATCGCCATCGCCTCCTCGACCGGGGGAAAACCGTACTGTTCCAGGCGGCTGTTGCGAATCTGGTAGGCGGTCTCCATCATCACCGAGGGAAGCTCGAAGCGGACCACCTCCAGAAGATGTCTGGCCAGCTCCTGGTCGATGCAATAGATGCGGTCGATCAGGCGGTGAACCAGATCGGCCGCTCGTTTCTCCTTCGGGAGAACCAGCAGATAGACCCCGTCCGGTGTCAATTCCCAGCCTCCTTCCAGCCGGTCCAGCCGCTCGGCCGTTTCCTCCGCTCTGGTATGGTGGATCTCGACATGATGCAGCAGGAACAAGGCGAGGATCTCCAGGTCTATCTCCTTCAAGACGTCATGCAACCAGAGGTCGTCTCCCTCCAGGACGATGGCCAACCAGTCCATGAGCGGCTCCCAGGCGAGCTGATCGGTGTTCCAGCAGTCCAGATCCAAAAACGTCTGGAGCTGATCGGGGGTGGTCCTCTGGACGAGGTCGGAAGCTTGGTGAATCCCCACCTCCTTGACCAGACAGAATAGGGCCGGTGGATCGATGAGCGCTACCAGACGGCGGCTCTCTTCGTGTTCCATCAGCTGGTCGATACGTTGGGATGCGGTACGGAGATCGAGCAAGGTGGTGATGGGGTTCTCGTTCAAAGGGTGCCTCCGTCATCTCGGGCTGGTGTCTCAGTAGAACGTCGAATGGGGTTGGTGGTCAAGCGGGGGAGAGGATCTGGTGTCGGCAATCCCCAGGGGGGGTGGGGACAACTGACCCCAGCCCGGATTGCCCTGATTATTCGGGCTGTTGTGTGTTCCTGTCGGGTGTGAAGGGGAGGCGAGGAGCGACGGATCCCTGGGGTGGAGAAGGGAGAAGTGGGGCACAAATGACACACCGAGTCAAGCCGATCCGCCTCGACGGGGAGGACAGGGAGGGGAGCCGGGTGAGGGTTGAGTATTTTCTTGGCTTTTGGTGTGGGATTCCCTGTCTCGGCCAGATTTTGATCTGGCAACCGTGGAGTTGGCACGATGTTTGTATCTATTCCGGGATGCACGGCTTGAGTGGCGAATGGCCAGCTGGTACTGCTTGTAGATGGACTGTACTGGAGAATGGTTGTTTTTCGATTGGTGTGAATCGGCTGCAATGGAAAAATGGTTTTTCTGGATGGGCTGATCGCGGTCGGGAATGGAACGGAATGGGCTTAGGTGGTCGGCGGATAATCGACCGGATGGATTGGCTGGATAGAGAGATGTGAGCGGCAAGGTTCGATGATCAATGGAACAATTTTCTCCCGTTGCCGCAAGGTGTTGAACTTCGAGTGGGTTGCCCAAAGGAGATGGCTGCCACATAGGATGCTGCCTCGATAGAAGCAGGGTTCATGCGGAAGTCGCAACACGGCGACGGGCATGAGGGGCATCCGTGAACACACAAGGACAGGTTGCCATGAGACGAGCCCTCGTCCCGGACAGACGAGGGCTCGTTTTTTTCTTGCACCTGGCGAAACTTCCCGACAGGCGGTCGGAAAACCTCCAACACCCCAAAAGCTCGGCCACCGGCTGACCGACGAGTAGAATCGACCGCTCTACCGGCTTCGCCGATAGCGATACTGGACTTGGCCTGGGGGGGCAATCCCGAGGGTTCTCGCGGGACGGTCGTTCAGAATACTCCCGAGAACCAGAGGCCGGCCTCACCCGAAGGCAGGCCGAAACCGAAATCCCAGGAGACCGAGGAGCAGTCGATCGACTCGGCGGGAGAGGTACCGCCCGCCGTCAGCCAGACGACCAGACCGGCAGCGGTGGTGGCGGCTCCGGCCGCGTACAGGATGATGGATACGGTCTTGGCGCTGGAGAGGTCATCGCGCAGGCTGTTGTATTGAGCGGCATCGCCGGCCGCGGCCGCGGCTTCGTAGTCATCGATGGTGCCCTGGGAGACGATGTCGTGGACGACGGCCCCGATCAGCACCGCTCCCCCCACCCCGGCGGTGATGATCCCGATGAGCTGGCGGGTCTTGACGCTGTGACGCCAGTCGGCGTCCAGCCGATCGCGATCGGCGAGGCACTGTTGTTGGTCGGTCTGGCTGGTAATCTGGCCCAGGCATTGGTCGGTTCGCTGCTGGAGCTCTTGGAGGGTTTCCCACTGGGTTTGGGAGTAGTCGCCCAGGGCGCTGACCTGTCCGAGCGTGTCGGAGGCGAGCTGGCAGTTCTCCGGAGTGCCGGAATCGAGCAGCAGATCGAGCATCATCAGGCGAGCTTCGGGTTCGTCGCTGAATTCTCGGGCATCGGTGAGCAGGGCGAGCGCCTGGTCCGGCTGGGAGGCGCTCAGGGCCGCTTCGGCTTGGAGGATGAGGCCGTGGTACCGTTCGGCACAGGCGGTTTGCCCGGGTTCATGCTGGGCGGCCTGTTCGCGGGCCTGGGTATCCCCGGAGTCGAGATATCTGCGGAAGTAGGAGCTGGAGCGGACACAGCGGTTTCCCCGCTGGTATGCGCGGGCGATGTTGTACAAGAGCACGTTGACCGGGTCGAGCTGGTAGGCGTACTCCAACACCAGTGCGGCTGGAAGGAACTGATCCGACTGGAACAGCTCGGTGCCCAGCCGAGCACAAGACTCCACATCGGTGCAGTCATACTGCGCTTGCTGGGCCGAAGCCGTCTGTGGCTGGATAGCCAGGGTGATACCGACGAGAACCAGACCGATGAGTAGATGTCGCACGGTTCGCTCCTTACAACCCGACAGCTGCGCCTTGCCTGCCATGAACTACTGTCCGTTCGCGACCCGGGTGAAGTTGACTTCGACCGGCGGGATATCGGTGATGGCGGAGAGATCGTTGTTGCAGAGTTGAACGCGCAACCGGTGATCTCCCGGTTCGATGTGGTTTGCCTCCAGGTCGATACCGAAGTGGGTCTCGGCGGTCCTTTGCGACTGGTATATCCCATCCACGTAGGCGATCAGGTGCCCTTCGCCATCGACGTTAGGTTGCTCCCAGTGGTCCACGAGGGTGACCCCACAGACGACGACCAGGATCTCGAGGATCTCCCCGGTGACCTGCTGTCCCTCGGTGGGGGCCACCATCGTCAGCGATCGCTCTTGTGGGTCGCAGGGGCTGGTGACCGCCAGCTTCACGCTGTCCGGATCATAGGTCATCAGGCATCCGCCTGCGGAAAGCGCCATGATCGCCGCCGTTGCCAGGGCCAAGCCTGAAGCCAGAACACGCCTTGGTGACCGTTTCATCCGCTCCTCACATTGCTCGTTGATTGATCTCGCGCGATCGGGCGATGCCCCCTCCTCGGTTGGTAATGGGAAAGGACCGGTGTGTACGGTATCGCCTGTGATTAGGGTAATCCTAGTCTGTTTCCGCCTCTTGCCGTTGTTGGTTCCGAACATATCACAAGCATTGGCGCTGTTCCACAACGCTGCAGGGGGGTAGACCCCCAAGACCGGGGGTTCGGCCAGTTGGCCGGATTCCTGGGGGCAAAACCGTATGGGAAGCCCGGAGAAAATCTGCTATGCAAGCCACGCCGGTCGTCACAAACCGGATGGCCGTTGTTTTTTGCACCACCGCACTAACGAGGAGCGAGTCGATGCCAACCAGACCTATTCTACTCTGCGCGTTGTTGTTGGTTCTCTTTCCTTCCTGCGATCGACCGGGTCGAGTGCAGGAGGAGACCGTTCCGGCCGAGCAGGAGGAGACCGTTCCGGCCGAGCAAGAGGTCCAGCCAGCCGAGGAAGCAGCTCCCGCCGAGGTTCCCCCGTTGGGCAGTGAGACGCCCGAGGAGATCCTGGCCACCATCGAGGGAGAGGGACGCATCCAGATGACCATGGTGACCTCTTTGGGGACCATCCACTGCGAGATGTACGACGACCTGGTGCCGGTGACGGTGGCCAACTTCGTGGGGCTGGCCACGGGCAACAAGACCTTTCTGGATCCGGAGAGCGAGCAGCCGACGCGCCGCCGGTTCTACGACGGGCTCCGGTTCCATCGGGTGATCCCCGATTTCATGATCCAGGGCGGAGACCCACTGGGAGTAGGCCTTGGCGGTCCAGGGTACCGGTTCAACGACGAGTTCAACCCGGCCCTTCGCCATGATCGAGCCGGTACGCTCTCCATGGCCAACGGCGGTCCCAATACCAACGGCAGCCAGTTTTTCATAACCGACCGGGCGACGCCCCACCTGGATGGACGTCACAGCGTGTTCGGCCACTGCAGCGATGTCGAGGTGATCCGGCGGATCGCTCGAGTCCCGACCGGACCTCGAGACGTCCCCCTGGATCCGGTCACGATCGAGAGCCTCTCCTTCGAGCGCAGGTAGTCTCCTGCCGCGCGGGCCGTCAGGGCGCCGGAATGGTGGGGACCGGATCGGTCAGCAGGGTTTCCAGGAAACCGAGCACCTGACTTCTGGCGGTCGGGTTGTCGAAGAGCACGAAGTGGCCATCCTGGCCCTCCGGTGGGTTGTATTGACCCAAGGCGCAGGTATACCGCTCGCCTCCCACCAGGAGGTTGCCGCTCACCGGCGGGTCGACCGGGGGACGGGGATAGTTCACCAGGACCGGCGTCATCAGGGGCAGCCCGATGGCCAGGGCCAGCTCCTTGGTGGTCCGTTCGGGGGTATAGGTGTCGCCCAGGCCCCAGCCCTGAAAGAGGTGGAACCCGGCCATCTCCTCGGGCCGGTTGTAGATCAGCTGGGAACCGTAGCTGAGTGGATCGGCCGGTTCGAAGTACATCTGGACGAGGTTCATCACCGGGTGGAAGTCGCTGAGCGTTTCGCCGGAGAGAATGATCTCCAGGCCTGCGGCGATATCGATGGGGCTGTGCTTCTCCGGCAGAGACAGCATGAGCCCTCCGCCGGTTCCGCTGAGGATGGCTGCGACATAGACGTCGTCATGGGCCAGAGCCGGCACCCCCACGGTACCCCCCTGCGAGTGTCCGAAGAACACGAGGCGCTCCGGGTCGAGCAGGATCGGATCCGAGAGGGGGGAGTCCTCGTCGTCGAGCTGGAGCTGCGCGGCGAAGCGGCCGAAGAAGTGCACGTCTGCGCTGCCCTGCATCACGTTGCCGGCCGCTGCCCGCGGGTTGGCGTAGTTGAAGAAGAGCACCTCCGGGCTCAACGCCGAGTCGCCTCGCCGGGATCCGTGCTGGACGCCGTCGAAGCCGAGGGTCACAAAACCCAGCTCGGAGAGATCCGCCGCTAGCGTGGACAGATGGCTGGTGAAGCTCCCCCCGGTGCCATGAGCGAACACCACCACCGGCCATCCGCTTTCCGGCATGGTGCCCTCCTTGGGGATGGTCAGGACGGTGCAGACCGGATGGGTTCCCTGCAGGATGGCCACTCCGCCTTCATCGAACAGGATGGAGCCCCCCTCTTCCAGGTAGGGTGGGGTGCCTTCCTGGAACACGGGCACCTCGACCTGCAGGTGGATCTCCCAGTAGTCGTCGGAGGGAGCCGAGCATCCCCGCTGGTGTTCCGCTCCGGTCAGACCGTCGTCGCAGGGGGAGGTGGTGGTCGTCGAGCAGAGGACCGGCGAGGTGTGCTCGATCTGATCGAGCTGCTGGACCGCCTGGTAGATACCGCTCTGGTGCCGGCTTGGATTACCCGTGGTGAACACCGTCGCGCCGACGATGGTGTCGGGGTCGATCTCCCGGTCGGCCAGGTAGCTGCGCAGCGGCTCGTAGGTGAGCCAGGCCTCGCGCAGGTCGGGATCGGTGGGCTCGGTATCGCTGAGCAGGGCGGCCAGGTCTTCTGCTTGAGCCGGCATTCGGTTGCCGATCCCTCGAATGCCGTCGGTGAAGAGGACGGCGTAGGTGGTGTCCGGATCGAAGGGCTCGTCCCAGTAGGAGCGGACCCCCATCCAGTTGTGGCAGATAAAAAGGCCGCGGGCGTCGGTGGCCGACCAGGCCACGGATTTCTGCTGGGTATAGTGGTCCGAGTCCGGATCGATATTGACTATCTGGAGCACCGCATCTTCGCCACCCAGCGTGATGGTGGCCCGGTCGGGCAAGGTGTTGAAGCGGAAGAAGATGGTCTGGTTGAGCCCGAAGCCGGTCACATCTTGCTCGATCTGGGAGATCAGGGTCTTCACGACGTTGCCCACCACGTCCAGCTCGGGTCGCGGGTGGCCGCTCAGGTCGACCCGTCCCGTCCGGCGCCGGATGTCGTTGGGAAACGGCAGGCTGTAGAAGTCGGTGATGGTCTCGCCGCTGCGGGGGACGTGGAAGATCACCTCGAAGGGGGCCTCGTCCGCCAGCTCGGTATCGGGGCAGGTTCCTCCCGAGAAGACCACCAGACCGCCCGCCTGGAGGCCCTGGATGCAGGAGCCGGAGGGTCCGCAGCCCAGGCCGGCCATGCAATCGGCGGTGGTGGTGCACTCCTGGCCAAAGTCGGCTGCTCCCGGTTCCTGGCAGACGCCGATGAAGCCTCGGTAATCGCAGAACAGCCCCGCGACGCAGTCGGCGTTGGTAGTGCAGGCCTCGTTCAGCTGGCTGTCGCCCGCCGGTTGACAGAACCCGTTAGGCGAGCAGTACAGCCCTTCGACACACTCGCCCGTCAGGATGCAGCTGCTGCCCTCCTGGCGGTCTCCAGCCGGCTGGCAGGTCCCATCCTGACAGGTCAATCCTGTGCGGCACTCCTCGCGTGTCTCACAGGCCTCACCCACGGAACGCTCGGGGCTCACGGGTTCTGCGGGGTCGCCGAACAGCGCCTCACAACCCACGGCGCTCAAGATGAAACAGGCCAAAAGCAGCCCCCCGGCCGAGATGCGAGCTGACATGGTATCCTCCCTGGCATCGGAAACCACAACCGGCGATCGACAGGATCCCGGTCGTTTCCTTGAGCGCAGGGAAGTATAGGGGATTTTCCCATCCAAGGCGAGCGGGGGACGGTCGAGAAGAAACCCGTTGAGAAAGGAGCGGCCCGCTTGTGGGGCAGGCAATCTGGAGAAACCGGGAAATCGGGTTTCAGCCCAGCAGTCGGATGATCTCCCCCAGGTTGCTGGTGTCCGGATCATCCGGGTCGCGCACGATGAGAGCCGTCTGGTACCCCTCGGCACGGGCCGGTTCCAGGTCCAGCTCGGGGTTGGCTGACACCACCAGCAGCTCGTTGGGTTCGTCCAGTCTAAGCTGCACCCGCATCAGCTTGAAGAATCCGGGGGAGGGCTTGTAGGCTCGAGCCAGGTCGCTGGAGATCAGGTAGTCGAAGGAGCGGGAGGCCGACAACACACAGGTTGCCAGGGCCGCCCCATCCATCTGGCTGATGAGCGCGCACTTGTATCGCCGTCCCAGGCGACCCAGGGCGGTGTGGTCTTCGTAGAGCGGCCAGCGCTGGACCCACCGCTGGATGTCTCGTTCCGTCGCCTGGGGGTCCGGTACCCCATAGTGGAGACAGGTGGTGGAGAGGGCCTCGCAGGCCAGGTAGGACCACTCCAGGTAGCGTTCCTCGAACAGCCCTCGCAGCTCAGCATACCAGTGCTCGGCCATCTCTCGGAGGTCCAGCCTGCCCCGCAAGGGACCGACCAGGGTGGCGAGGGTCTCCTGCATCCCGGACAGCTCGTCCAGAAGCGTTCCTGACCACCCAAAGGCCACCGTCCGGATCCGATGTCGCACGAGATTGATCTCCGACATGTTGACCTCCTGGTTGGTGGTTTCTACCAGTGCTCCACCTGAGGGGCGTCGGCCATCACTTCGGGGTGTCCGTAAGCCCAGGGTTTTTCGCCGTCAGCCTGCATCACTCCGCCGTCAGTGCGGGGACTCCTTGGAGGGCCGAAAGCCAGAAGCGAACCGCTCTGGCGCGCACCTCCGGGCGTTGGTAGATGGTCGAATGACCGGTCTCGGCGACCAGCTCGGTGGCGATGGTCAGCTCGTTTCCTCCAAAGGACAGGGTATTCCCCTGGATGGGCAGCTCGGCCGGCTCCATCTCCCAGACATCGAAGGGGTCCACATCCCACCCGGGCGGATCGATGGGTTGGACACCTCCGGAAATAGTCATGGCGTTCAGGCCTCGCAGGGGGGTAGTCGCATCGTGCATTCCGTTGGTCAGAAACAGGCTGTTTCCCTCCGGGTGATCCTCCCAGCCCCTCCAGAAGGGGGCATAGTTGATGGGATCGACCACGTCACCTAAAAGTTGAGCCAAGGCGACCACCGGATGGAACTGATCCAGCGGGTTTGACAACCCCAAAAGGCTGGTGATCTCCGAGTTGATGTCCTGGGGAGTTTTGCGCTCGATGATGGTGATCGACAAGTAGGCTCCGATCCCGTTGATTCCATAGGCGACGAGCTCGGTCTCCACCCCGGCGATCAACCCGCCCACGATCGCCCCCTGGGAATGGCCAGCGTATAGCAGGGTGGTGGTGTCGAGAGCGGGCAGGTTCGGCAGTTCGTCCAGTGCCTCTCGGACCACCCGGACGAAGTAGGCGGTGTCTACCGCCTGCTGGCGAAAGCCCGTCCTGCCCGCCTCGGGATTGAGGTAGTTGAAGGAGTGCAGCACGGGTTCGGCGGTAGTACCCGAACGGGTCCCGTGAAACTGGGGTTCGAAGGAGGCGATGGCGAAACCCGCGGCAAGCCCATCTCGCATCATGGAGTACTGGGTGTACTCCAACAGGCCGTCGCCTGTGCCCGGCTCCCAGATCATGACCGGATAGGGGGAGGATCCCTGGAGCGGGAACGACAAGGCGAAGCGCACCTCCTCCCAGCGCTGCACCACGGGCTCCCCCTCCTCGTCCAAGACCAGCCCTCCGCCGGTGATGGCGTAGGGGGTGGTTCCCTCCTGGAAGATGGGGGTCTGGTATCGTCCGATATAGGTGTCAAACTCGTTGTCGCGGGAGCCCTCTTCGGAGTAGCTCCAGCCGGTGACCACCGGTGCCGCCGTTTGTGCAGGATCGGCCACCTGGTTACGCATCTTGCGACACTCGTCGGTGGGGTTCTGGGTGGTGAACACGGTGGCCATGGCCACCTCGTCCAGGTCGATGCCGGCGGTCTCGGCGCAGTCGAGCAGCGGGGTGTAGGTGGCGGCCAGAGCGGTGCTTTCCGCCGTGTCCCCGAGGATCTGGCTGAAGAGTTCGGGCGGGGAGGTCACCAGGTCGGCCTCGGCGCCGAAGCTGCGCAGGATCACCAGGGCATAGGGCCTGTCGGGAGCCAGCACGAATCCGGGCACGGGGGCCGCCTTCAGGGTGTTGGGGTCGAGAAACGGATCTCCCTCGATCTCGAAGTGGACCTCGATGGGGATGCGCTCCCCACAGCCCTCCAGGCTGACGTCCACAAGCTGCACGGGCGAGGAGGACGAAAGGGTCTCGGCCGGCTCGGGAAGCGAGGCGGCAGTGGGATCCCGGTCGAAGCCGACATAGACCACCGGCATGGTGCTGAAGCCGGTCAGATTGCGCTCGGCGCTCGTTACGTAGAGCTCCACCATGAAATGGGTGGCTTGAGGGAAGTCATCCAGGAGGAGGTGTCCGTTTTCATCCCTCCGGTAGTCGGAGGGCCAGGGCATCCGGAAGAAGCCCGCTCCCTCGGGGTCGAAGCGGGGGTGGAGCGCATTCGGATCGACGGGTTCTTCCTGATCGGTCTCCGCCGGCAGATCGGTCGTCTCAGCCGTATCCGGTGTCAGGTCGAGCGCCTGGTCGACCTCGCCCACCTCCTCGATATCTGAGCCGGAGTCGATCAGGGCATCGACGTCCGTTCCCGAGTCCAGATCGATCTCGCCATCGGGGCTGACATCTTCTGGCTGGTCGTCGGCATCCACGGTGCAGGAGGTCAGCCCGCTTGCCAAGAGTAAGGTGGCGGCAAGCGCGAGGCCGAAACAGATGGGAACCCAACGGCGCGTGATGATCATGGTGTGATATGCTCCTGGTGTTTGTCGTGCGTCTGCAACAGGCCCCGATCTGGTCCTGACGACCCGAACCCTCACGCCGCTCCGACCCGCCCGACACTTGCCCGATAGGCGAGATCCAGCTCTGCAGGCGCTGCAACCCAGAAAGGCCACTAGCCCAACAGCAGGCGAATAGCAAGTGCGGCGCAATGAAAAAGTACAACCCGCCGGTTCCAGCGCTCGCTTTGGCGGATGGTGGCCAGAATGCCCAAGTATCCTCCTACACCGGGGCCGGCTGCCAGTACCAGACCGGCTACCGGTGCAACCTGGAGACGGAAAGCAAAGATGAGCCAGGCGAGGGCGGAGCCAGCGACCAGGATTGCCCAGGTCCGGATGGCCATCTGCTTACCACCTAATTACCCGAAACTACAGGCTTTTTCTGTTGGCGACCAACAAAGGCGTTGCGTGCTTGTGCAAAGACCGGTATCGTCCAGCCCTACGGTAGACATGCATCCAACCCAATGGTTCGACACAAGAGGAGTAATGCCATGTACAGGTGCACACAGCGAGAGAGACGTTATGGTCTCTTGATGGTCGTGGTCAGTGTTTTGCTTCTTGCCGCCTGCGACAAGAAAGAAGCTGAGCCGCAGGGCCAGGAGACAACCCCGACAACGACAGAAGCCACCCAGGCGTCCACCGGGACGCCCACGGCCGAGCCCACGGCAGCCCCGGTGGCCCCCGAGCCCACAGCGGCTCCCGAGGTTCCGGCGCCCGCTGGCCAGACTTTTGCGCTGGCCCCCAACTTCGTGCCGATCACCCAGAACGGTCGTTCGGGAGGCAACATCGATGCCAGCACCCTCTACGGTTCCGAGTGTCTGGGTAACATCGCCTCGTCACCGGACCATACCTTCACGGTGTCCGAGCCGGTCTCGGCGGCCTTCGCCGTCACCTCCGAGGCGGATACCACGCTGGTCATCGTGGGCCCCGGCGGTCCCTTCTGCAACGATGACATGCTGGGACTGAACCCGGGCCTCACCGCCCAGCTGCAGCCGGGATCCTACCAGCTCTTCGTGGGCAACTACAGCACCGAGGAGGGCCCCGCTGCCTATACCCTGATGGTGACGCCGACGACCATCGAGGTGCCGACCGAGATCGTCGTTCCGCCGATCGAAGGTCTGCCTCCAGTACCAGGAACGGAAAGCTCGGTGATCGAGGTGAACGTGCCGGAGGTCCCGTCGGTAGTGGTCATCCCCGTACCCGGCGAGCCCGAGGTGCCCTCTGTCCCGCAGATGCCGTAAAGGCTCCGGGTACGCCACCTCCACCAACCCTTCCTCACCTTTTTCCCTTTCTCTGACAGACCATCCGGTTTCCTGCTTGACCGACGCAGATCTCTGCGTTCTGGAAGGGTCGAGCATGCATTCACTCACCTGGGTGGCCTCAACCCGGCCGGTCGATTATTCTCCATCCTGTCGTGGTCAAGGGGGCCTGGGGGTGAAGAGGTCTGGGGGATGGGGAGGCTGGATTCGAGGAGGTACGCGGATGGCGAAAGTGGGAAAGGGCGGACTTTGGTGGCTGCTACTGGTGGCAGCCAGCTTGTCAGGCGGTTGCCCTGGTGCCTGGAGCTCACGAACGCGGCTAGATCCCGCCAGCCCAAGTGGACGGGAGCTGGAGCAGATCAGCGGTCGGATCCGGCCATACGACCTGGAAGGGGAGACCCCGGAAGGGCTGGAAAGGCTGGACGACTGGATCGATGGGAACCGCGGGGATGAAGTGCGATTCGGGTTGGCGTTTCGGGCCGATACCCAGCTGGATCTGTGGCTGTTCGGTCTGATGGCCGTTGGAATGGATGACGAGGCGGCTGCTTCGGTGCTGGAATTTCTGGCGGAGCGGGTGGATATGCCGGAGGTGTTCGACCGCGGACCCGACGACGAGAGCCTCTCTCTTGTCTCAGAGGCGCTGAAAGCTTGGGTGCTGGGGGACTACCAGCGGGCCGGTGTGCACGAAAGGCAGCTTTCGCTGGTCGAAGAGCTGTTCGATGTGCGGCCGTGGGATCTGGATGCGCCGGCATTTTTCAGGCGCTGGCGCGACGAGGTCTCCTCCACTCCGCGTTTACGACTGCTGCTAGCCACAACGCTGGCTTGTCGCCCTGGACCCTGGTCGGGTGATCGAGTGCAGGCTTTGGGACCCACATTCATCCGCGATTTCGGGTGGTTGTGCCAGGGGGGGACCCCACAGGACCTCGACGAGCTGGCGGAGGCTTGTGGCTACTGGTGCGCCCGTCTGCCCAGCAGGCAAGTGGCCGAGGCCGTGATCACGGGGGAACCGGCGGCGGAGTGGATCGAGGATGAGGTGGAAAGCGACCTCTCCGCATCGATCCAGTCGTCGGAACCAGAGGCGGCGCCAGAAGCAGGGGAGGCGATCGCCGAAACGTCGCGATCGCCAGCCTGGGATCCGACCCCGATGGACATCGGGTACGAGCTGGTTCGCGCTTGCGGAGCGGAGTACTTTGGCCTCCCGCAGGTCGGAGGTGTGGTGCTGCTGGATGAGGCGATCTACCTCGACCTGACCTTTCTCTCCTTCATGGGGCGGCTCCTCGGGGAGATCGAGAGTGAACGGGGTGCGGGCGAGCCACTCTCCGTGCTGTCTGGAGACCTGATGGCCGAGCTTTCGGAGCGGGTGCTCTCGAGTGCGGTCTCCTCCTCCCTGACCCCGGCCGCCTATCGAACCGATCCCCGGCTGGAGCTGCCGTGGATCAAGGGACTGCCTCAAGAGGGATTACCTGCCGAGCCATACCTGGACAATCCGCTGCTCATCACCATGCACAGCGATGGGATATACCTGGGGGTCAACCCTCACCTCCGGCTGGAGCGCGGGGAATCGGGCTATCGGGTAAGCTATGCGGAGCTGGAGGAGGGCTATCACTTTCCGGGGCGTCGTGTGGTCCCCTTTTCCTCGATGAACCGCCTGGAACCCCAGCAGGTGGAAGCGGGGCGAATCCCCGATCTGGCCAACGCGTTGGTTGAAGCCAGGCGGTGGATGGAGCGGACGAGCTGGATCACGGCGGTGGCGCAGCCGGTGTCTGGAGGCGGCGAAGCCGGTTCGAATGGGGAGTGCCTGATCTGCGCGACCCTGCTGGTGGACAGCTCGACCTACATGGATACCCTGAAACCGGTGGTGGCTACCCTGCTCCAGGCACAGTGCCGGCCACTATTCTTGGTCCTGCTCGGTCAGGGGGAACGGATCGGCGTGCTGCCCCTACCTTTCCGCTCGGCGGAACGGCCGGCCGACCTGCGTCTTCGCGTCGGAGACGGTCGGCTGGTGCTCTTGCGGGGCGGTGGCGGCCAGGAAGATCCAGAGGAGCTGTTCCAGGTGGAACGCCGCCACCGATCGCCCTACCTGGCGCTGTACCGGGAGCTGTCCCGACGGGTCGAGGCGGGTGAGCTCGCCCCGGACCTTCCTCTTTCGATCGAGCTGGCTGACGACCAGTTGGACTTCGGTATTCTGGTACACCTGGTTGCCGCCACCGCCTATCGGCGTGAGGTCTCCTTGGAGGTGCAGACGGATGCACAGCTTCTGGAGGCGCCGATCACCATGCAGGGAGAAGAACCGATGCCGCTGGTCTTGGGAGGGGTCGAGATTCTCTACTGACGATCAGAGCCGGCGGCGGTCGAGGAAGTCCTTGTGGGGGTTTTTCTTCACGAAATCGACCAGGACATCCATGTAGCTCGACAGGTGGGGACAGGAGATGCCGGTTCCTTCCAGCGCCTGCAAGGTGTTGGAGGGATCATGACGGGCATCGTGGTTGAAGTAGACGATCACCTCGCGGGGCATCCCCATCAGCCTTCGCACCGAGCGAATCTTGAGGGCCGACTCGAGCAGGTCGCCGGGGACGGAGAGAATCGGGGGACGCCTTCCCAGGGTCCGCAGGATCGACGACATGATCTCCGCAGAGCTCATGGGATTGGGGTCGGCCAGCTGATAGACCTTGCCGGTTGCCCCCGGCTGTTGCGAGATCGCCACCATGGCGTCGATGGTGAAATCCAGCGGGGTGATGTTGACGAAGGCTTCTCCCTTGCCGACGTTGACCATCGGCATCCAGTCGGGAAGGTTCAGCAGCATCTTGATCAGGTAGTAGGGGCCGTCGTACTTGTCAGTTTCTCCGGTCCGTGAGTCTCCCACGACGATGCCGGGCCGGAAGATGACGGACGGGATGCGGTCCCGGCGCCGTTGGACCTCCATCTCGGCGCGGGCCTTGGTCGATTCGTAGTGGTTTTTGAACCCCTGTCCCTCGTCCAGCTCGGACTCCAGGATCAGCCCGGTCCTGTCGCCAGAGACATAGCAGGTGGAGACGTAGTTGAGCTGCTTGCCGGAGGGCAACGCCTGGCAGAAATCGAGGATATTGGCGGTTCCCAGGACGTTGACCCGGTAGGCGAGCTGCTCTCGCACCGCCAGATCATAGATGGCGGCCAGGTGCCAGACCTGGTTCACCTCGCCGGTGAGCTCCTGGTACAGCGGTTCCTCCAGGCCGAGGTGGCGCTGAGTGATGTCACCGGTGATGATCCGAGCTCTCTCTTTGAAGCCGGGTACCTTGCGGTCGATCTGGTCGATCATCTCGCCGGCGTACTGCTCCAGGTGGGGCTGCACCAGGGCGACCAGTCGGTCATCCGGATACCGGGAGAAAAGCACCTGGACCAGGTGGTGGGCCAGGTACCCCGGGAAGCCGGTGAACAGGTGCAGACGCCCGGTTTTCTTGGGCTCCTGGGCCGTCGGTTCCTGGCTCTTCTGCTTGGATGCTGCTTTCTTCGACTTGGATGTTCCGTCTGCCATCTACGGTTCCTCGCTGTTTGAGCTGGGTGGACAGTAGGGGGTCATATCCCAGAAGGTCCGTTCCTGCAAGCGGTTTGGGCCATCCGCACCCTGATGGCGTCGACTGGTGCTAGTGGATGGGCGTTCCCGTTTTTGGTGGGCCGGCGGGCAGGACCTGGTGGACCAGGGGTTCCAGCTGGCGGTGGAAGCACCAGCGGCGCAGGCGGTAGCTGGCGCGGGCCAGGGTCTCGACGATGGGGCTTCGTTGCTCGATGGCGAACAGGGTTCCCTGCCGGTCGCGGATGCGGATGGCGCCGCCAACCAGGGTCTGCCCCGGCCAGTACGGCTTGTAGGGCTGGTCCTGGGCCACATCGACCACGAACAGGTACCGCTGTTCAGGGGTCAGGCGCTCCCGGACGAGCTCCTCCAGGCGCTCGATCTCCCGTTGATGGTCCGGGCTTTCAATCGTTTGCTCCAGGGAGCGAAAGAGCCTTCGTTCAAACAGCGAGCCGGCCAGGTCGGCCAGGATCGGGTCGGGATGGCGGGACCAGGATCGGATCTGGGCCCAGCTGTCGATCTCGGAGAGCTGGCAGTAGTCGGCGGCAGGCAGCCGTTCACCACACATCAGGCGGCCCAGCAGAGAGTCGGCCGAGATCACCGCTACCCCTTTGTTCATCAGGTCTTTCGCCCGCTCGAACATCAGCTGCAGCATCACCTCGGCGGCCCGCACCGCCTTGTGGAAGTAGACCAATCGGTACATGTGGTAGCGGGCGATGAGGTACCCTTCGATCGCCTCGTAGGCCCGCACGTCTGCCAGCAGGCCATGCTCGTCATGGCCCAGCATCAACAGGATCCGTTCCAGGTCGTAGCGGCCCACCTCGACACCGGTCATCAGGCTGTCTCTCGACAGGTAGTCGAAACGGTCGGCATCCATCTGGCTGGAGACGATCGCCTTGGTGTAGTGATGGGTTGCGCTCTCGAAGTAGCCGGCGACCCGCAAGGGGAGATCGGGGTCGTAGAACGAGAGGACCTGGTGGAGCCGGGTGGAAGGGTCGGCAATCAGGGCATAGGAGTAGCTTTCGTGGCTCATGCCGAAGACCCGCTCCATGGCGTGGCTGAACGGACCGTGGCCGATGTCGTGCAGCAGGGCGGCTGCGATGGTCGCAACCCGAACCGGGTCGTCGTGGGGGGTGTCGGGATGAAGCTGGTCGAAGATGCGGCGGGCCAGGTGGGCTACCCCCATGCTGTGGGCGAAGCGGGAGTGCTCGGCACCGTGGAACACCAGGGAAGCCAGCCCCAGCTGGCGGACGAAGCGCAATCGTTGAAACTCGGGTGTGTCGATGAGAGAGACCATCAATCGGCCGAAATCGCCTTCCCGTTCGTAGGAGATGATGTCGTGCACCGGATCCCGAAACACCTTCGCCTTGTTGCTCAACACTTGACGATCGACTCCTTTTGCTGCTTTGCTCCTGGCCGTACGGCTGGCAGTGGGGTCATCATCTTTCCCTTCCGGTCTGCCCTGGAGAGGGGGGTACAGGAGAGTTGAATGGATATTAAAGGCGTCGACATCGTCTGGCTAGGACACTCTACCTTCATGCTCACCGGCCCCGAGGGGAAACGGATCCTGATCGATCCCTGGACCGTGACCAACCCGGTCTGTCCAGAGGACTGGCATGGGGTAAAGCCCGACGCCATCCTGATCACCCATGGGCACAACGACCACATGGGAGACGTGTTGCAGGTCGTCGGATCCGACCCGATCCCGGTGGTGGCGATCCACGAGATCGCCATGTACCTGGCCAGCAAAGGGGTGGAGTCGGCCATCGGGATGAACAAGGGGGGGACCTTGCCGCTGGAGGCGGCCAATGCGGCGGTGTCCATGACCCATGCGTTGCACAGCGCCGGTTTCGTGGAAGAGGACGGGCAAATCCGATACCTGGGGGAGGCGGCCGGCTTCGTGGTCCATTTCTCCAACGGCGTGCGCATCTACCACGCTGGAGACACCTGTCTGTTCTGGGACATGAGCCTGATTCGCGATCTGTGGACACCCCAGGTGGCCATCCTGCCGATCGGGGGGTTCTATACCATGGATCCCCACCAGGCCGCGTTGGCTTGCCGGTTCATCCAGGTGGATACCGTGATCCCCTGCCACTATGGGACCTTTCCCGTGTTGACCGGCACGCCCGACCTACTGCGCGCCGAGCTGGCACAGATGCAGGTTCCGGTCGAGCTGGTGGTGCTGCCTCTGGGCGGCTGAAAACCTGCCGCGGTTCTTGCGGGGCCACCCCCCGAGATCTTGCGATCCGGTCGGGCAGAGGGGTGTCCCAGGCAAGTGACGTTCGCTCCGGCCGGCGGGGAACGGCTATCGTCAACGATGGAGGACAGATTGGGGGGCATGGGGAAGGTCCTGTGGTCACGATGAACAACCAAAGCGCGTACCCTGGTGGGAAACCCCTGCTGGTCTCCATCCACGATGTGAGCCCGGTGTTCGCGGAGCGGATCGAAAAGCTGCTGGATTTGTTGAGGGATGCCGGCATCAGCCCGGGTAGCCTCCTGATCGTGCCCGACTACCATGGGCGGGGATCCTGGGGAGGATCCCCTGCTTTTGTGGAGCGGATCCGGCAGCTGGCCGATTCCGGCTGGGAGCTCGTGCTGCATGGCTTCACGCACCGCGAGGAGCATGCCGCCTTCAAGCGGACACTCGGAGAGCGGTTGGCTGCCCGTCATCTCACCGACCGGGAGGGCGAGTTCTTGAGCCTCGATGGACAGGAGATCCGGCGCCGTCTGCAGACCGGCAGGGCGCTCGTCGAGGCCACCTTCGGGAAGTGCCCCCAGGGTTTCGTGGCGCCCGCCTGGCTTCGCACTGAGGAGCTCGACGAGTACCTGCGGGAGAGCGGCTTTTTGTACACAGAGGGGCATCTCTTCCTGGAGCAGCTGGCCACCGGTCGAAAGATCTTCTCGCCGGTTCTCGCCTGGGCCTCGCGCACGCCGGGTCGGCTGCTGGCCAGCCGGGTGTGGGCCCGCCTGGCAACGCCATGGCTGACGAGACTGCCGGTGGCCCGTGTCGCCCTGCATCCTGGAGATACTACTCACGAGACGCTCCTCGCCTCCATCCGGACAACCCTGGATCGGTTGACGAGAGCCGGTTTTGTTCCTTCGACCTACCGCGGTCTCTTGACCGGAAGGTGACGTCGTGCGGCTTCTTCACCGGCTTGCGCTCGCTCTGTCCTCGGCCGCCGTGATCCTGTTCTCGAGGGCCTGGTGGAACGGGATCCCGCCGCTGGGCGACGACTCCTCCAGCCATATCGTTGCCATGAGCCGGGTGGCGGAGATCCTGCAGACAGGCGCTGGATGGTGGGCACCGGACTTCAACCTCGGCTTTCCGATCGGGCTGTACTACCAGCCACTTCCCCATTTCGTGGGGGGGGTGGTGACCCTGCTTCTGGGTGGGGGAACGGCCGCTATCGTCGCATACAAGGCGATCTCGATCGCCCTGGTGGCCCTGTCGCCCTGGTGCGTCGCGCTGGGCGCCCGGCGGATGGGGATGACCCCCACGGGGGCCACGGTGTCCGGAATGGTCTCCATTCTGATCATCAGCAGCCTGGAGTTTGGCCTTACAGTCCATTCCAGCCTGGTGCTGGCGCTGCATTCTCAGGCGTGGGCGGTGCTCTGGCTTCCACTCGCCCTGGGCGAGCTGGCCCGCGCCCTGGATGGCGATCGCCGCAGCGTTCCCACTGCGATCGTCACCTGGGCTCTGCTGTTTCTCTCCCATTTCTTCTATGGGGTGGCGCTGGTGGGGGTGGTGTTCGCCTGGGTTCTTTGCCGGCCAAGCGATCTGCTGCGCCGTCTGGGGCGGGCCGTGGGGATCGGACTGGCCACCTTGGCGACTCTCTCCTTCTGGCTCGTACCGCTGGTTACCAGCCTGCCCGCCATGGGGGGATGGCCCTTCGGCAGCTCGACCCGGGTCGAAGGGTATGGATGGGCCGGGTTTTTCGGGCCGCTGTGGCAGGGGGCCCTACTCGACGGGGAGGAGGGGATCGAGATTCTCACCTTGCTGGCCGGAGTAGGGCTATCACTGTGCCTGGTGCGGGCGATCCGCTCGATGGTGGCGAGACAGGTGCTGGTCACGGTGGTCCTGGGAGCGCTGTTCACTGTAGGCCGGGCCGGGTTGGGATGGGCAGCCGACCTGTTTTTCTGGAACCGATCGGTCCAGATGTTCAGGTACTTGGGGCTTTTTCACCTGGGAGCCATCTGGCTGGTGGGGTGGACATTCGGGGAGATCTGGCAGGCCGGCTGCGCATGGGGGCGAGCCAGCCGGATCGCGTCGCCCACAGATGGTCTCTTGAACGCGGGTCGGCAATTCGGTGGCGGTTTTCGCCCCCTGGTGTGCCAGCTGGTGTTGGGGGTGGCTCTTGTCGGTCTGCTGGCCCTGCCCGCGGTACGCGGATGGGGGGAGCTGAAGCGATCCTTCCGGACCGTGGAAGATGCTGGACTGGAGCTGTCCGAGTACCTGGGGTTGGTCGAGGCCATTCGGGAGCAGACCCGAGAGCATGGATCGGGGCGGATCTTCGTTCATCCCCGCTCCGGCTTGTTCGGTCACTTCCATTCCGCGCTGTTGGCTTTGTGGTCCGCCAGCCATACCGGCCAGTCCTATGGGGTGGGGTTGCATGACAGCCTCAATTTCTACTACCTGGAGTTCTTCCACCCCGAGCTGGACCGGAACCCGACCTTTGTAGACCTCTACGGATTCCAGTACATCGCCGCCGATCCCGAGATCGATTTTTCGGCGGTGGATGCCGAACGGGTCTACTCATCGCCTCGATATGCCCTGTGGAGGGTGAGCCATCGCCAGAGCGTGTGCGCCCCGATCGATACCCTCCCGGCTGAGGAGGGCTACCCGCGCAACGCCAGGGGTTCGGTGCTGCGGTGGCTCAGAGGCAACGGGCCCGAGCAAGGGGTGCATCCCCTGCTGTCCATTCCGACCGGGCTGGCCTTTGGCGGGGTGACCGAGGCGCCGGTCGAGGTGGAGGGGCGAACCACGGTCCAGGTACCGGCCGGCGAGGTGGGGCAGCTGGAGCTCAGCCAGGGTGGGGCGGACTGGTGCGGCTGTCGGGTGGTGATGAACCGCCGAGGCGCTTTGCTGTTTCGTGTGAGCTACCATCCGTTCTGGCGGGTCACGGTGGATGGTCGCCCCGCCCCCCTTTCCTACGCCTTTCCCGCCTTTGCGGCGGTGGAGCTGGAGGAGGGCCATCATGATGTGCGGCTGACCTATCGCTCCTGTCGAGCCCAGTTCTGGCTGGTACTGGCTGCTCCGCTGCCGGCCCTGGTCGCCTGGCTCACCAGTGGTCCGGCGAGACGAAAGAACCGGCGCCGGTCGCAGGCGGCGTGATCTTCCTCTGCGGCCGGGCCTCGTCGCAGGGTGTAAGTCCCCTGGCTGCTGATTGCGTCGGGGTTTTCTGGAGAATCGGTGTGATCCGAGCCCCGAACCGGCTGGCACCTACGCGGAGGCAGGGTGGCGACCTGGATGGCGGGAGTGCGGGCAACCGTTTGCGGCAAACGGATCCCAAGAAACCAAGAGACCCGCGCTCGATCGGCGCGGGTCTCACAACCTTCACCCTCCCCAACCAATCGGTGAGAGGAGGCAGCTCGGTTCGACGAAGTCGGTCGGCCCCCGGTCAAAAACACCTTGTTGGACTGGTTGTACGGGATATCGAATTCGTTTGGCAAGGGGGTTATGGGCCACTGCAGAACGATGGATGGAGAAGATGGGACATACCCTGTCCATTGCCAAGCGACAGGCGGTTGGGGCACACTGAGACCCATGTGGACGCGCCTCATACTGGAGCTCGCCTCCGAGGAGCTGGGAGACCAGGTCGCCGCCGAGCTCTGGGCTCTTGGGGCCATCGGGCTGGAGATCCGCGACGGGGGGACCTTCTGTGACTTCGACCAGTCCCGGTTTTCGCCCCCCCCGGAGGATCGAGCCACGGTGACCGCCTACTTTCCTCCCGATCTCCAGGTTTCCCTGGTGGACTCCGTTGTGCTGATGGGGCCTCAGGTCAAGCTGGTGGAGATCGCCTCCTTTCACGAGCGCTC
Source organism: Bradymonadales bacterium (assembly GCA_016931535.1). Taxonomy (GTDB): domain Bacteria; phylum Myxococcota_A; class Bradymonadia; order JAFGEP01; family JAFGEP01; genus JAFGEP01. Next base: position 23,107 of record JAFGEP010000005.1, on the reverse strand, counting down.
CTGGCAGACCGACTGGCGCCAGTTCTTCGTCCCCACCCGGGTCTCCCCGCGGGTCACCATCCGACCGACCTGGGACACTCGGCTCCCCCCCGGGGATCACCATGTGGTGCTGGTGGTCGATCCCCAGATGGCCTTCGGAACGGGGACCCATGAAACCACGCGGCTGTGCATCCAGGAGATCGACCATCTTCTCCAGTTGAGGCCGGGCCGGAGCTTCCTCGACGTGGGCTGTGGCTCCGGGATCCTGGTCATGTGTGCCCAGCGCCTCGATGCCGGCCGGTGCGAAGGGATCGATATCGATCCGGTGGCGGTCGAGGTGGCGCGAGCCAACTGGGAGTTGAACGGGCTAGGGCCTGCGGCCAAAGCCCCTTTCTTCACCACCCCTCTGGCCGAGCTATCCTCGAGCTACGACCTGGTGGTGGCCAATATGCTCTCCTCGACCTTGTCCGACGTCCGGGATGGGTTGTTGAGGACTCTGGCGGCGGATGGGCAGCTGGTCTTGAGCGGTGTCCTGGCGAAGGAGGCCGACCGGTTTTTCCCGGCGTTTGCCGGTGGTAATCTGGTGATCCAGTCCACCCGGCTGGATGGAGACTGGATCCTGGCGCGAATGGGGTGGCCGTGAAGGTCAGGCGCGAGGTAGTAGAGACCGCCGAGCTCGAACGGGTTGCAGGCGGTGATCCGCTCGGGGAGGAGACGGTCCACTACCTCTGCCATGTGCTGCGCCTTCGCGAGGGGGATCGGGTGGAGATCGGGGATGGCCTTGGGCGGGTTCTGTCCGGTCGCCTGGTCTCCAGCGGCAGACAGTGGTCACTGGCCGACAGGAGCTGGCAGCGGATCTCAGCACCGGTGCAGCCTTCCATCGCGCTGTTGTTCGGTTTGCTCAAGGCCAAGCGCTGGCGCCTGGTGGTCGAGAAGTCGGTGGAGCTGGGGGTGGCTCGACTGGTTCCCGTGATCAGCGAAAGGGCGGTCGTGCGGCTGCATGCCCGGGACAACGAGCAGTTTGTCGAGCGCTGGCAACGGGTTGCCCGAGAAGCGGGCAAGCAGTGCGGACGCCCCCTGATCACCCGGATCGACACGCCACGCCACCTGCTGCAGGCGCTGAAGCAGGTCGAGACCCCCAATCGACTGGTCGGGCTTCCCCAGGGGGAAATTGCCGACTGGCACAGACACCTGGCGCCCCAAACCTCCACTACCCTGCTCGTAGGGCCGGAAGGCGGGCTGACCGATCCGGAGGTCGATGACGCCATGCGAGCTGGTTTTCACCCGGTATCCCTGGGCCCCTACCCGTTGCGCGCCGAAACCGTAGCCGTCGTCCTGGTGGCCATGGTTCGAGACCGTCTCGGCATCGGCGCTAGCGAGAGGCAGGAAGAGCCGTGCCGCTGAGTGCACGCAGAGCAGGGCGAAGGCCGGTTCAGGCGCAAGCGGTCGGTCTGCCGACCCGGACGCTGTCCGCCCTGCTGGACTGTCTTCTGCCCAGCCTGTCGCTGCTGGCCATGATCTGGGCCGGCGCGCTGGACCTGGGGGTGTTTCGCGCGGGCGAGGGGATCTTTGCGGTCGACCAGATCCTGGAACGGTTGTACCGACAACCGGGAAGACTCTTGTCCGTGCCGATGACCTGGATGCTGCTGTGGACCGCCTTTTCTCTGGCTATGCTCGGCACCGTGCACACCACGTTGGGAAAGAAGCTCTTGGGCCTCAGCCTGGTCGACGGGCGTGGCCAGACCCCCTCGGGCCTGCGGCTGCTGCTGCGGATCGCGGCGGGTTGGCTGGTGCCTTTGTCCTTGGGCCTCGCCTTTCTCTGGATCGTCATCTCCCCCCAGAGGCGGTCCTGGCCCGACCTGCTCTCGGGTACCTTTGTGGTTCGACAGCAGCGGGAGGGCAAATAGGCAAGGGGGTTTACTCAGGTTCTCGGCCTGCCGACCGAGACCTGGCCAACGGGGCGGATCTGGAGGGAAGGCAGCAGCTCCTGGTAGCTCAGGACGGCGACCCGGGGCACTGCCAGATCCGCCAGCTTCTTGACATAGCGGCGGATATCGGCCTGGGTGAGCAGGACGGTTCCGATCTTCGCCTGCTGAACGCTGGACACACAGCGGGCCATCGCCTCCAGGATCTCCTTGGAAATGGCCGGATCGAGGCTCAACACCGGGCCGCTGTCGGTCTGGCGGATGGAGGAGCGGATCATCTCTTCGACCGGTGGATCCAGCAGCAGAACCTGGAGCTCGCCGGGTTCGGTGCAATAGCGGTGAGAGATCTCGCGTTTCAACCCGCTTCGCGCGATCTCCGTGAGCTCGACCGGATTGCGCGCCTTGGTCCCTGACTCGGCGATCGTCTCGAGGATCCGCTTGAGGTTGCGAATAGAGATCCCTTCCTCCACCAACCGCTTCAGGACGTCCGTCAGCAATGCCAGGTTCACCAACTTCCCGGCCACCGCCTTCACCAGCGCCGGATGGGTGCGTTCCAGCTCGTCCAGCATGACCTGGACCTCCTGCAAGCCGACGAACAGGTGCAAGTTCTCCCTCACCTCGTGTGCCAGGTGGAGCATCAAGACCTCGGTGATCGTCCAGGACTTCAGCCCCAGCTCATCCAGCCGATCCCGTTGTGCCTCGGGAACCCAGGCACAACCATCGGGAGCGATCGGATGGGCAGCCTGCTCCGACGGGATCCCTCGGATCTGTAGCTGCTCGATCGTGGCTTCCACCAGCAGGCTGTCGGGGCGCAACCGGATGGGGTCCGCCGGCACTTCGTCCAGCTCGATCTGGTAGCTCCAGCCGTCCATGGGGCGGGAAGCCGGGGTGATGTGGAGGGGCGGGATCCTCACTCCGAACTGCCGTCCAATGCTCTGGCGCATCAGGGTGACCGCCTGCTTGAGCTCGTTCTCGCCGCTTCGCTGGGAGAGATGGGCGGCCAGATCCGCCCCCAGACGGATGGCCAGCGGGCAGTGGGGCTCTGCGGGCACCTGCTCCGGACCGGTTGCTTCGGTGTCGGTTGCGCCGGTTTCCACCCCACGCTGGCGCCACAGGCTGTGCGCCAGGACGCCGATGAAGATCGCCAGCAGGAGGAAGGGGACCGTGGGCATCCCGGGGATGACGGCGAAAAGGCAGAGTAGACCGGCGGTGAGGGCGATCGCCTTGGGGTGCTCAAGAAGCTGGGCCGAGATCTCTCTGCCCAGGTTGGAGCGTTCCTCGTCGGAGGTGACCCGGGTGACCACGATTCCGGCGGTCGTGGCCACCAGGATGGAGGGGATCTGGGTGACCAGACCATCGCCGATGGTCAACAGGGTGTAGATCCGAGCCGCCTGGCCCAGCGAAAGCCCTTGCTGCAGAACTCCGATGGAAAGCCCCCCGATGATGTTGACCAGGGTGATGATGATCCCCGCAATGGCATCTCCCTTCACGAACTTCATGGCCCCGTCCATGGCACCATAGAGTCGGGACTCGCGCTGGAGCATCGCCCGCCGGCGCCCCGCCTCGGCCAGATCGATGGAGCCGGAGCGGAGGTCGGCATCGATCGCCATCTGCTTGCCCGGCAAGGCGTCCAAGGTAAACCGGGCGGCGACCTCGGCGACCCGCTCGGAGCCCCTGGCGATGACGACGAACTGGATGATGGTGAGGATCAAGAAGATGACCGCCCCCACCACGTAGTTCCCCTTCACCACGAACGTCCCGAAGCTCTCGATGACCTCTCCCGCGAAAGCCTGTAGCAGGATGAGACGGGTCGTAGACACGTTGAGCGCCAGGCGAAACAGGGTGGTCAACAACAGGATGGCCGGAAAGGAGGTGATGCGCAGGACATTGGGGACATAGGTGGAGGTCAAGAGCAGAATGACCGCCAGCGCGATGTTGGCGGTCAACAGGATATCCACCAGCGCGGTCGGCAGGGGGATGACCAGCATCCCCACGATCCCCACCACCAGCAGGGCCAGGGCGATATCGCTGTAGCGATCCAGGAGCCGAACCATGACCGACATGTTTCTCTTGCGTTGGATGAGGAACACTAACAGTCGGGACCGGGCCAAGACAAGTCCTTCCTTCATGGGATAGGGGCCGGCCCGAATTTGCGGGGAAGGGGGGGCCATGCTACCAACGGCAAGAAAAGGAGCAGCGGGAGGGAGAGCAGTACCCAGAGCTCCGCAGAAACGAGCACTCAGACGACTGTGCAGGGCGAACCATGAATCGACCTGGACGCAACCGGGGTCCGTGTCGGGGTGGGTCGAAACCAGGGTCGCCCTCATTGGGGTCACTCAGGCAAAAGGAGAAAGAACATGAAGCGACTGGGATGGTTCTGTTCGCTTGTGGTGATCGGTACACTGCTGGCGGCTGGCAACGCGATGGCTCAGGAGCAGGACTGGGCCAACAAGAGCGGCGCATTTGGCGTGGGTGCCAACACCTCTCTGGGAGGTACCAACGGGATCAACATCCGGACCTATGTCACCCCCCTCCTGGGCATCCACCTCACCTTCGGCATGCGCTTCCTCACGGCGACGGTGGAGCCGGAGGACGTGGACAACGCCGAGACCGAGTACAGCATGACCGAGTTCGACTTCGGCCTGTACGGCAGCTACAAGGTCGCCTACTGGCAGCGAGGGCATCTGTCGGTCATCCTGGGCGGCGACGTCCAGACCTTCAGCGAGGACATCAATGCGCCAGGTAGAGACAACGATAGCGACCGTTCCTCCACCAACATCGTGATCGGCATCGGCTTGCTGGGAGAGTACTTTCCAACCCAGTACCTTTCGATCTTCGCACAGGCCGGCTTTCTCCTGAACTTCATCGGAGACGACGACCTGGCCTGCATGCGGTTCGACGGAGGGGCCTGTTCCGGCCTCTCCGCCCTCTCCGGCGACCCGGAGGACTATGACGCTTCGGGGGTCGGGTTGAGCCTGTCGGGCCAACCCTGGGGAGCCGCTGGCTTCACCGTGTGGTTCCGGTAACGCCGGTCAACCGGTCGGTTCTCGCCAATCGGCCAGATGGTGCCGACGATCCCGTCTTGTCCGGGGTGGGGTCAATCCCGGGCCTCAATGCGTGGATCGACGTCCTGCGATCCGCCAGCTCACAGTCCGTTCAACAAGGGGTAGCCTGTTCCGTTCGGGTGTGGTACAAGACCCGACTTGTCAGTTGCAACATAGAAACCAGACAGGAGGTTTGCCATGAAGAGATTTGGGCTTTGGTTCACGCTTGCATTGATGGCCACCATGTTGATGGCTGGCAGTGCCCTTGCTCAGGAGCAGGATTGGGCCAACAAGGGGGGAGCGTTCGGTATCGGCGCCAACACCTCTCTGGGGGGTACCAACGGGATCAACCTCAGGTACTTCATCACCCCGGTGTTCGGTGTGCAGGCCACCTTTGGCATGCGCTTCGTGTCCGCCACCGTGGAGCCGGAGGATGTCGACAACGCTGAGACCGATTACAGCATGACCGAGTTCGACTTCGGTCTGTACGGCCTGTACAAGCTGGCCTACTGGCAGAAGGGAAGTCTGGGGGTCATCTTCGGAGGCGATATCCAGGCCTTCAGCGAAGAGCTCGATGCACCGGGTGATACCGCCGACACCGAAAGCTCCTCGACCAACATCGTCGTCGGCGTGGGTATCCAGGGCGAGTTCTTCCCCACCCAGTATCTCTCCCTCTTCGCCCAGGCCGGCTTCACGCTGGACTTCATCGGAGACGACGACCTGGCCTGCACCCGCTTCGACATGGGTGCTTGCGGCAGTGGTGCCCCCAGCGGGCTGGATCCCGAGGACTACGATGCCTCCGGCATCGGCCTGGGCCTGTCGGGAGACCTCTGGGGCGCCGCAGGTTTCACCGTGTGGTTCCGGTAGAACCTGAGCGGGCAGAGTGATCTCTGCAGCGGCCCGGCCGGGATCGGCCGGGCCGTTCTTTTTTGAGGGGGAACGGGACCTAGAAGTTGCCGAAGAAGGAGGTGATCTTGCAGCCCATGGCGTTGGCCAGCTTGAACAGGCTGGAGACGGAGGCGCTGCTCTCGGCCCGTTCGATCTGCGAAAGCAGGCTGACCGACAAGCCGGTGCGGTTGGACATCTGCCGGAGGGTCAGCCCCGACGCCTTCCGCTTCTCCCGTACCGATCGACCAATGGTGGCGTGCAGCTCCTCCTCCGGATCGACCAGGAGGCCCTTTTTCTTGAGCACCCGTTCGATGGTCATCACGAACTCGTCCACATCGAACGGCTTCTTGATGTAGTCCGAGACGTTCTGCTGCAAGGAGATGACGGCCGAGTCAACCGACGGGTGAGCCGTGAAGATGACGATGGCGATGTCGTCGTCTATCTCCCGGATCTGGTTGAGCACCTCGAGCCCGCTGACCTGGGGCATCATCAGGTCGAGGATGACCATGTGGTAATGCTTGGATCGCAGGGTATCGATCACCTTGGTGGGATCATTGAGGGCATCCACCGTGTACCCGTTTTGCGCAAGCAGCATCTTGACGTATTCGCAGATATCTCGATCGTCGTCTACAATGAGGATGTTGATTTGCACCCCTCTCCTCCCTAGTTTTGCCCATGTGTCTGAGTAAGTACGGTATTGGAGCGATCCCGTCAAGGGGAAAAGTTCAAGAAACTCAAGTTGTTAAGAAAATTACAGCCAGGCTGTAAACCGGCTTCCCCGCCTCTGGACGGGGTTGTGGAGAAGAAGCGGATGGACCCAAGAGACGTCAAGCTAGGCAGGGTTATTGTGCTGATCATCGGCCTGAGCATCGCCGTTGGATGTGTCTCTTCCTCGGAGGGACGGCGAATGCGTCAGGAACTCGATGCACTCAACGCTCGTTTTGCCGAGCTGAATCAGTCGGTCTCTGCGGATCGGCGGCAGATCGGTGATCTGATCCAGACCGCCGAGACGGAGATCGGAAATTTGCGGAGCGCCCTTGACGAGGCGCAGGCGATGCTGCGGCGGACCAACACCGAGATGGGAGGCCGCATGGAGGGGTACCTGAATGAGCTGCAGACGCTGCGGGGTCAGCTGGAGCAGGTCGAGTTTCGGCTGAACCAGCTTTCCGAGCAGCTCACGTTGTTCATGGAGGATGTGGACATTCGGCTGGGGCGGCGCCGCTAGGCGGCCAGGGATCCCTCTTGGCTGCGTGGTTCGGACTCATGGAGCACAGGGGGGATCCGACCGACCGGAAGAATGGGGTTGGGGTTGCCAAGCTCGGAACATGCATTCAAGAGCGCTTGACAAGGGGAAGTAGATTACGTAGGGTACCGCCCACGTTGTCCTCTAGGTGGTAATGAGCTGAGGGAAGTAGGCCTCAACCACGGTCAGGATTGGCATAAGGACGAGGTTGGGCGAACCATACCGAGTTGAGCAAGTTCGGGGTCCAACAGGGCTTCGTACCTGGTCGTTAAGTAGATCCAAGGTTATTCGTTTGAAGGGGAAGTTGAGTTTCGGTCCAACGACCGATGGCGTTCACGAGAGGGAGGATCATTCATGAAGACCCACCGGATTTGGTCGTTTCTGTGGCTTTTGGTCATCTTCACATCGTTTTCCCTGGTGGGATGCAAGTGCTGGAACCCGCCGGATTGCGACACGGATGCGCGATGCCAGGGGTATAACATGGAAGGGATGGTCTACTGTGTAGACGGCCGCTGCGTTGCCTGCCGAGACGGTGCAGACTGCACCGGCTGTTCTGAGTGCCGCAACGGGAGCTGCGTTGCACTTCAGTGCTGCGCCACGGGCGAATGCCCCGAGGGCCAGATCTGCCAGAACCATCGCTGCATCACCGGCTGTGACCCCGATCGGCCCTGTCCCGCTGGACAGCAATGCCATAACAACAGCTGCGTGGACTGCGTCGCCGACTCCGATTGCGGGGCGAACGAGCGCTGCGAGAACAACCGCTGTGTTTCCACCCTGGCTTGCCAGTCTCGCGAGATGCAGACCGTCTACTTCGACTTCGACGAGAGCGTGATCCGTCGGGACCAGGAGTCTCGTCTGAACGGCAACGCCACCTGTCTCAGGGAGTTCCCCGAAGACGAGATCACCATCGAAGGCCATTGCGACGAGCGCGGCACCGATGCCTACAACATGGCATTGGGTGAGCGGCGCGCTCGCAGCGCCAAGACCTACCTGGGCAACCTGGGGATCGCCGACACCCGGATGAGCACGGTCAGCTACGGCGAGAGCCGGCCTGTGGCCCTGGGATCGAACGAGGACGCCTGGCGGCGGAATCGTCGTACCGAGTTTGTCTGGAGATAACCGGACTCGGGTGATTTGAGCCGATCAACGCCGCCGTTCTTCCAGAACGGCGGCGTTTTTTTTTTAGCGAACCATGTCCAAGCCTTTCTGCCTGCTCAAACCACGCCCCGCGTTCCCTCTGGTCATGGCCCTTCTGGCCATCGCCTGTGAGCTGGATGGGACGGATCTGACCTGGCAGTACCAGCAGGAGCTGGAAGTCTTCCGAGTGGCAGATTGCTCGCCGACGGATGGCGCCAGCTGGGTCCCGCTCAACCAACCGGTGATCATCCGCTTCAACCGATACCTGGATCCCGATTCCTTCCACTACTTCGATGCCGTGATCGTGTCCAGCGGAAGTATTTCGGCCGCGGGTCTGAGCCGTTACAACATGACGGAGCGGACCTTGACCTTCTACCCTACCCGAAACTACCGCTCCGAGCTGGTCTACACCGTGACCTTGAATCCGGATACGGTGCGGTCGATCGCCGGTTCTCCGCTGGTCGTGCCCTTCTCCCTGCACTTCCAGAGCGGCCAGGCGGGCACGGTGGATCAGAACCGGATCCAACAGGCGATCTCCTTTGCCGCTTCCATCCGACCCACCCTGGAACGGCGATGCCACTGCCACGATCTCGACCACGACCTCGCCCCGTTGACCCATGATGGCCTGGTGGGCGTTCCCTCCCTCGAATGGGAGGGCCGGATGCGGGTGGTTCCCTTCGATCCCCCCCGTTCCTACCTGATGCACAAGATCTTGCCCGACTATCCCCAACGGCGGTTTGGCGCCATGCCCCCGGGCTGGTCGGGCGACCCGCCGCTGGAGCCTCCGCTGTTGCTCGAGATCGAGCGCTGGATCGCCACCGGGGCGCGCCCGTGAAGGTTGGTGTTCCGGCCAAGGAAGCCGGAGTCGGTGAAGGAAGACGCCCAAACCGCCGCCGGCTCAGCCGGGGGTCGTCCGGTGGGTCGGCTGTGATCTGGCCGCACCGGTGTGCCGTTGGGAGTGGATCAGGAGTTGACGGGCAGCCGTTTGATGTCCGCCCCCAGCGCGTTGAGCTTCTGGTCGATCCGTTCGTACCCCCGATCGATCTGGCGGATGTTGAAGATCGTCGTATCACCTCGGGCACACAAGGCGGCGATGAGCAAGGCCATGCCGGCTCGGACGTCCGGGCTTTCCACCCGTGCGCCGACCAGCTGGGATGGCCCCACCACGACGATCCGATGCGGATCGCACAGGATGATGCGGGCACCCATGGCGATGAGATGATCGGTGAAGAACATGCGGCCATCGAACATCTTCTCGAAGAAGAGCACGGCCCCCTTGGCCTGAGTCGCCACGGTGATGGCGATGGACATCAGGTCGGTCGGGAAAGCGGGCCAGGGAGCATCATCGATCTTGGGGATCTCGTTCAGGAAGTCGCTGCGGATCTCGAGCGGTTGGTTGGGGGCGATCCGAATCCGGTCTTCGCCGATCTCCGCGCTGATTCCCAGCTTTTCGAATACCATCAGGATCATGCGCAGCTCGTCAGGCCGGACTCGGCAGAGCGTGACATCGGAGTTGGTGATGGATGCCAGCCCGATCATGCTCCCGATCTCCAGGTAGTCCGGTCCGATGGTGTGGTGTCCACCCCATAGCCCCTTGACCCCGTCGATGATCAGGGTGTTGGAGCCGATGCCCTCGATTCGGGCTCCCATCTGGGTGAGCATTCGGCACAGCCCCTGGACGTGAGGCTCGCAGGCGGCGTTGCGGATCACGGTCGTCCCCCGGGCAAGCACCGCTGCCATGATGATGTTCTCGGTGGCGGTAACCGAAGCCTCGTCCAGGAAGATATCGGCGCCGGACAGCTGTGGTGCCTGGAATCGCAAGGTGTTGTCGTAGTCGAAGCGGGCGCCCAGAGCCTGAAGCCCCAGGATGTGCGTGTCCAGGCGCCGCCGCCCGATGACATCTCCCCCGGGAGGCGGCAACAGCACCTCCTTGGCTCTGGCCAGCATGGGTCCGGCAAACAGGATCGAGGCCCGAGCTCGTTGGCACAGGTCGGGGTCCAGCTGGACTCCCTCCAGCTGGGCGGCCTTGATCGACAGCCGGTTGTGCTCGATCCAGCGGACTTCGGCCCCCAGCCGTTCCACCAGCTGGACCATCACCTCCACGTCTCGGATATGGGGGATATTATCGAGGATGACCTCCTGGTCGGTCAGGAGGGCTGCGGAGATGGCCGGTAACGCCTCGTTCTTGCTGCCGCTGGGAAAAAAGTCCCCTGCGAGCCGCTTTCCGCCGGTAATGACGAATTTATCCATGATTGTCCCCGGTCTACATGCCGGTCTTTCCCGACTCGGCGTGTTGTATCACCAAGGCCATCAGTGGTACAACCGGTGCCTTCGCCTTCCTGTGCCGGTGGTCGATGGCTCCCGATCACTCCGACAGCTCTTCCAACGACCTGGACACCGCTTCATCCAGAGGCCTCTTCCGGCGCGGTCCCACCGCGGTGCTGGGTGCGGTCCTGCTTCTGGCTGGGCTGGCGGCACTGCCCTGGGCCATCGGTTGGTGGTGTGACGAGGGAAAGAGCTTCCAATACGACCGAGTGGATCTGATCATCGCAAACCAAAGCCGCCAGCCGGTGGAGATCCAGATCGACCGGAAGGGACCGACCCGCATTGGCGGGGGGCGGGTCCAGTCCATTCCTTTTCGGGCCGGTGAGGTTCGTCTCCAGGTACGAGCCGAAGATGGTTCGATGATCGAAGACCTCCGCTTCTTCACCGACAACCAACCGGTCTTTTACAACGGTCCCCAACCGGCCTGTTATGCGGTGATGGATCTGTCTGGTTGGTACGGTGACAGGCAGGCATCCTTCCCCATCCGGGTGGTAGAGCGGATCTATCCCCGGGATCGCCTGGTCCTGATCCCCGAAGGGGTGATGGTCAAGCCCGGCCACACCGCTCCGCGCCAGGCACGACCTGGCACGGCGGTCCTCTGGATCGAGGCGGTCGCCTGTGAGCTATTGTCCCCTGAAAACGAGCACCTGTTGATCGGTCAGCAGTCCATCATCATGCAGGGACGCTGGGAGCGGCTCGAACGACCTCGCTAGCGCTGTGTCTGGGGCCTCTGTGGCGCATCGGTCGCTCGATCGGTTGGCACTGGTAACCCTCGCAGCTGAAGGGGTGCCGAGTTCCATCCGTACCACTTTGTGCCTCCAGATGTTCGGACTACTGCGGATCGCCGTCCGAAGGGTCGGGGATAAACAGCGTCCGCCCGTCTTGTTGGTAGCTTGCGATAAGTTGGGCGCCTTCGGGCGAGGTGATCCAGGCGATCAATAGCATGGCCTCGAGATAGCGGGTTTCAGGGTGCAGTTGAGGGTTGACCGCCATGATGTGGTAGGGGTTTGACAGTCGGGGATCTCCCCGGACCATCGTTTCCAGCTCGAGCACATGGCGCTGGCTCAGGAAGGTCGCCTCGTCAGTCAGGCAGTAGGCATGCCTCTCGGAGCCGATGAGCAGGGTGGCGGCCATCCCCTGGCCGGTCTCGATGTACCACCCCCCCGACTGGGGCACGACTCCGATCGCTTCCCACAACTCCAGCTCCTTGTTGTGTGTGCCGGAGGTGTCGCCTCGGGACACGAACGAGGCGCCGCTGCTCCTGATCCGCTCCAGCGCCAACGTGGCGTCCTCCAGCCCGGCGATACCCGCGGGGTCTTGGGGCGGGCCGACCAAGATGAACTCGTTGACCATCACCCGTCGTCGGTTCACCCCCGCTCCCCGGCGGACGAACTCCAGCTCGGCCCGAGGCGCGTGGACCAGCACCGCGTCTGCATCTCCATTCTCCGCCAGCCGCAAGGCGTTGCCGGTACCGACCGCCACGACGTCCACCCGGATCCCGGTGCGTTGCACGAAGTGGGGCAGCAGATAGGCCAACAGGCCGCTGTTGTCGACACTGGTGGTGGTGGCCAGCCGGAGGCTGGCTGCCAGGTTCAAGTCGCAGACCGGTGCGTCGCGACAACCGGGTTGAAACCAGGCCAACAGGGCGATGAGCAGGACGGCTCGCCGATTTTCTTTCATAATCCGACCACCTGAAGTATGTCACCTCAACCGTGGCTCCTATCACTGGACCGGAGCCCAGGACAAGGGGGTCGGTCGCGACCAGGTGGTCGCTCCCAGGGGGTTGTCGTGGAAACGATACTCGAAGGCATCAGGGCTGCTCTGGACCTGTTGTGGTCGCTGGATGCCGAGCTGATCGAGATCGTGTTCCTCTCGTTGCGGGTGTCCGGTCTGGCGACGGTGGCGGCCATCCTCATCGGCCTGCCGCTGGCGGTGGTGATCGCCCTGACGCGGTTTCCCGGCCGCCGCTTGCTGATCACGTTGCTGCAAACCAGCATGGCGGTGCCCACCGTGGTCATCGGGCTATTCATCTACGCTCTTTTGTCCAATCGGGGCCCCCTGGGTGGCCTCGGCATTTTGTATACCCCGACCGCCATGGTCATCGGCCAGTGTCTGCTGGCGCTTCCCATTGTCTTGAGCCTGGGGGTGGCGGCGGTGGGGAGCCTGGAATCGACGGTCTATCCCACCCTGATCACCTTGGGGGCCTCGAGACCCCGGGCAGTCCTCACCCTGATCTCGGAGGCCAGGTTCGGTCTGGCCGCCTGTGTCGCCATGGCCTTTGCACGGGTCTTCTCCGAGGTGGGCATCTCCATGATGGCGGGTGGGAACATTCGCGGTCTGACGCGCAACATCACGACGGGGATCGCCTTCGAGACCGGCCGGGGAGAGTTCGCCCTGGGGATCGCATTGGGCGTGATCCTGTTGTTGGTGGCGCTGGTCACCAACCTCGCAATCCAGCTGGTTCAGAGCCAGGGGAGGAACCGGTGACGCTGGCGTTGGACTGTCGAGACCTGGTTTTCTCGTACGGCCAAACGGTCGTTCTGGCCATCGATCGACTGGAGATCCCGACCGGTCTGGTGGTGGCCGTCCAGGGGCCGAACGGTGCGGGGAAGAGCACCTTGCTGTGGCTGCTGGCCGGCCTACGGCGGGCCGACCGCGGCTCCATTGCCATTCTGGGCCAACCGCTGACCGGCCGGCGCCGCGATCTGCTCCAGCAGGTGACATTGGTCATGGAGCAGCCGTACCTGTTGCGGACTACGGCCAGAGGGAACGTGGAGTACGGGCTCGCCAGGCGAGGCCTGGACCTCCGGGAACGGATGCGCCGGGCGGACGGAGCGCTGGCCCAGGTCGGTCTGGAGAGCAAGGCCTCCTCGGCTGCCTGGGAGCTCTCCCAGGGGGAGAAAAAAAGGCTCGCTCTGGCCCGGGCCCTGGCCATCCAGGCCGATATCCTGCTGCTGGACGAACCTGGATCCAATGTCGATGGGCGCTCCGCGATCTTGATCGAGGAGTCGATCGAACGGTTGCGGGGGCAGACCACCGTGGTGGTCTCCACCCATGACATCGCGCAGGCCCGCCGTTTGGCTGACCAGGTGGTTACCCTCGTTGCGGGGCGGAAGCTCGACGTGAGCCACGAGAACCTGGTGGAGGTTCCGACCGTCCTGCGGGAGGGACGGCGATTCGCGGTGCTGCTTCCCAGCCTGCAGATCCCGATCGGCTCCGGCCCGGAGGGGCCCGTTCGGCTGCTGGTGGATCCCGATTCGGTCCAGCTCGGCCCTCCGCAACCGGGGTCTCCGACGATGGTGGTGAGCGATCTCTCCCTGGAGCGACACACGATCCGCATCCGGTTGAACGGGGAGATGGGGCTGGTGGTGCGCCTCCCCAGGGAAGGTCTCGATGAACTGCCGCTCACGCTGGGCCAACAGGTTGCCGTGACCATCCCCCCTGAGGCGTTGCACCTTTTATGAGACGACCGGCACCACGGCCAGTCGGACTGTCGTTTCCTCCGGACAGGTGCTGCTCGCTCAGTGATGGCCTCTACCATCCATCGAGACGGCTGGAGCCAAGATCGCTCGGAGCATCCATCAAGATCGGGCGCAGCTGACCTTGATCCCGGATGCGACCTCCAGCGCGTGATCCAGGATGGGCCGGATCACCGCCATCTGTTCCTGTACGGCCCGTGGGCTCCCAGACAGGTTGATGATCAAGGTCCGGCCACGCAGGCCGGCGACGGCCCGGGACAGCATGGCATGGGGGGTATGCATCCTTCCCTCGGTACGGATCGCCTCGGCGATTCCTGGGATCTCCCGGTCGATCACCCTTCGAGTCGCTTCTGGAGTCCGATCGCGCGGGCTGAGTCCGGTTCCGCCGGTGGTCAGGATCAGATCGACGATCTCCTCGTCGCACAGGGTCACCAGGTGTGCGGCCAGCTTCATCTCCTCGTCGGGCAGCACCTGGTAGGAGATCTGTCGGCACTGGAAGGACTCCTCCAGCAACTTTGCGATGAGCGGCCCCGAGAGATCTTCGGACTCGCCCGACGATGCCCGGTCGCTCAAGGTCACGATTGCATAGCGCAGGTGATCCCGACTTTCCATCAGAAAGCTCCTTCGAATACGCCGAGCATGGTGAAGGCGATCTCAGCATCCTTGGGGAGGCTTTTCTCGGGTGGCAGCCGGCAGATGGCGTTGGCCTCCGCCGTACTGAACACGTCTGCCGATCCCCGGCGCAAAAGTGGCTGGAGGGTGTATGACCCTGGCGTGCTGCTTTCGGCTTGAGCGAACAAGAAGAGGTCTCGTCCGTCCGACCTGCCTTTCACCGGCAAGGTCAGCCTTCCAGAAAACTGAGCCCGGCGCGTGGGCAGCCCCGCCAGGCAGCGCAGCGCCGGCAGCACGTAGCGGTCGAAGGTCAGCACCGTGGCCAGGGGATTGCCCGGTGCTCCGAACACCAGGCAACGCTGGGCACTTCCGAACCAGAGCGGTTTTCCCGGCTGCTGGGCCACCTTGTGGAAGTGACGCTGGACACCCAGCGTGGCGAGCACCTCGGGAACCAGGTCGTACTGGCCCATGGACACTCCACCGGTGATGATCACCACGTCCGCCTGAAGCGCCTGACGGAGGACCTCGCTCAGGTTGTCCCGCTGGTCGATGGCGTGGTAGCGAAAAAGGCGATCGAATCCAGCCATCCTGGCCTGGGCGGCCAGCGAGTAGTAGTTGCTGTTGCGGATCTGGCTGGGCCCCGGGGTCTGATGACAGTCCACGATCTCGTCGCCCGTGGTGACGATGGCGATGCGGGGCCGCCTGACGATCTGGACCTCACACTGTCCTACCGAGGCCAGCACCGCGACCCCTATCGGCGTCAGCATGGTTCCCGGCGACAACAGGAGCTGACCGGCCCGACTGTCGCTGCCCTGGCGGGCCACATGCCGGTAGGGTTCCGGCAGCTCCATCACGCGCACCCCCCCTTCCTCCGGCCGGGTGACCTCCTGGGGGATGACCACGTCCGTTCCCGGGGGGAGAGGCGCTCCCGTCATGATCCGGGCCAGCTTTCCGGGATGGACCTCTTCCGGACTGCCGTATCCTGCCCGAAGCTCCAGCTGCACCTCGCAAGGGCGGTCCAGGGCGATCTCGGCATGGTGGCCCGCATACCCGTCCATGCAGACTCGGTCGAAGGGGGGGATGTCTCGGTCGGCCACCACCGGTTGGGCGAGCACCCACCCGGCGGCCTGTTCGAGCGGAACCGTTTCTGCCTCGCGCAACGGGTGGACCTGTTCCATCACGAGGGCCAGCGCGTGGTCGGGGGAGATCATGGTCACCTCCGGTTTCATCCTCCGATCCTGCTCATGGGGGTGGAGCAGAGCTCGGCACGGGCGGTCAGTTTGGCGTCCAGTTGCTGCCGGATCAGATCGGCCAGCTGCCCATTGTCCGTGGTCGCCTGCAGGTAGGGGGTCAGATCCACCTGCCGGTCGCTCATCAGGCAGGGGAACAGGTGGCCTCGGGCATCCAGCCGTAGCCGTTGGCAACCCTGGCAGAAGGGATGGCTGACAGGGGTGATGACCCCGACCTCCCCTTTCCGCTCTCCCCAGGTGACCTGGTACATCACGGCGGTGGTGCCGATCGAGTCGAGTGGGGTGAGGTCGAAGCTCTGCCGGAGCAGGTCCAGCGCCCGTTGAGCCGGAATGTAGTGGAAAAATGATTCCTGCTGCTGTGAGGGACCGCGCTTCATCAGCTCGATGAAGCGGATCTGAAGCCCTCGGGCGAGCGCGAAGCGGGTCAGATCCGACAGCTCGTCGTCGTTGATCCCGCCGAGCAGCACCGTGTTCAGCTTGACCGTCTCGAACCCCGCCTGCTGGGCGGCGTCGATGCCGGCCAACACGTCGTCAAGCTGGCCGCCGGTAAGCTCGTGGTATCGGTCGGGTTGCAGGGTGTCGATGCTGATGTTGACTCTCCGGATCCCAAGCTGGCGCAGCAGAGAGGCCATCGGGGCCAGCAAGGTGCCGTTGGTGGTCATCACCAGGGGAGGATGGCCAGGCAAGTCGGCCAGTCTTTCGACCAGGAAGCAAAGACCCTTGCGGACCAGGGGTTCGCCGCCGGTGAGTCGTACCTTGTTGACAGGGACCGCCTGGGCCAATCGGAAGACCAGGGCGGCCATCCTCTCCAGGCTCAGAATCTCGCCGCGGGGAAGCAGGCGGACCCCCTCTTTGGGCATGCAGTAGCGGCAGCGCAGGTTGCAGCGATCGGTCACCGACAGGCGGAGGTAGACGCCAGGAGAGGATGGTTTGGACAGAGGATTGCAGGCTGGCATGCCGTTGTTCCCGATAGCTCCTGACCGGTCCAGGAATGAAGCTTGTCTGGCGGGGCGGCAGCCGCAGGGGGCGATCGCTCCCGTGTCGGAGTGGAGCGACCGGATCTCCGTGCCGCGGGCCGAGGGGCCGCTCCAAGGTGTCAATTATTAGATGTTGGGTGGGTCCAAGTCAATCGGATGGGGATCGATGGATGCCATGGAGGCTCTTACTTCACCTGGGCTTGGTGTTGGCGCTATGTTGTCTGTCGGTCAGAGGGGATGGTCGTGACCGCCTGGAAGGGGGGATCTTCGTCATGAGCTCGGTGAGGAGCACCGCAAAAGCCGCAGGTACGCTGATCATGGCCGGTTTCGATGGGGAGTCGCCTCCCGAAGAGATCGTCCAGGCCTTGCGCCAGGAGAGGATCGGAGGGGTGATTCTCTTTCGCCGCAACCTCTCCTCGCTCGACCAGGTGAGTGAGCTCAACCAACTCCTTCGGGCAGCTGTCCCCACCCCGCGTCTTCCCCCTCTGATCGCGGTGGACGAGGAAGGGGGGCGCGTATCCCGGCTGGGCGGACTCATCACCGGTCTTCCCGCCATGGGCGACCTGGGAGGGCTCAATGACGTGGATCTGACCTGGCGTGCGGGCCGGATGTTGGGCCAGGAAATCCGGTCGCTGGGGTTCAACACCGACTTCGCGCCGGTCTGCGACGTACACACCCAGCCGAACAACCCGGTGATCGGCGACCGCGCCTTTTCCAGCCACACGCTGATCGCTCGTCGGCAGGCATCAGCCTTTGCCCGTGGCCTGGCGGCTGGGGGGATACTGGCCTGCGCCAAGCATTTTCCCGGACATGGCGATACCCTGGTGGATAGCCACCTGGACCTGCCGATCGTGCTTCATGGCCGGGCGCGCTTTCAGCAGGTGGAGTGGGTCCCCTTCCAGGGTGCCATCGAGGCCGACGTGCCGATGATCATGACCGCGCATCTCCAGGTCCCCTCGCTCGATCCCCACTGGCCAGCGACCTTGAGCCGGGACATCCTCACCGAGATCCTGCGGCAGGAGCTGGGTTTTACCGGAGTCATCATCAGCGATGATCTGGAGATGGGGGCGATGAGCCGGCGCTACGCGGTGGAGGATCTGATCGGCCTGGGACTGAAGGCGGGGCTCGACCTGTTTCTGTTCTGCCATTCTCCCGATCATCCCGGGCGCGCCCTGGAGACCCTGGTAAAGCTGGCCAAGGACGATCCGGAAGCGCTTCGGTCAATCCGGCGATCTGCCGGGCGGGTTCGGGCGCTGAGGCGACGGGTGGTCGATGTCCGGCCTGATCACCCCTATCCGTCGGTGGTGCGATGTCCAGAACACCTGGCCCTTCGGGAGGAGATCGATCGTCGCCTGGCTGCCTTGCGGCCATGACCCGACGCGGCGATCGTGGAGACGGGAGTTCGATGAGCCGTGATGGTGGCTCCTGGGGAACCGATTCCCAATGGTGAGGTCCAATAACAGGCCACTGTTCTCCTTGCTGCCAAGTTGGTTGTGGGTCGGGAATGGAGGGGCCCGCAGGCAACCGAGGGAGGTGGGATGACACCGCGGGAGGAGAGGCGGTTTCTGAAACGGTTGAAGGCCCGGGATGAGGAGGCGTTCACCCTTTTTGTGGAGCTCCACCAGCACCGGGTGTTCAACCTGATCTACCGCATGTTGGGGAGCCGAGAGGAGGCCGAGGATCTTTCCCAGGAGGTGTTCGTCACGGTGTTCAAGACCATCCACACCTTTCGCGAGGAGAGTGCCCTGTCCACCTGGCTGTATCGCATCGCAGTGAACCACTCGAAAAACCGGCTCAAGTACCTCTCCCGGCGACAGGCAGGAAGGCAGCAGTCTCTGGAAGACACCGGCGACCTGGATCTGATCGCCGCTGGCCAGCGGTCGATGGCTCAACCGGAGCTACTGGCGGCCGGCCGAGAGATGGAACAGCTCGTCCAGGAGGCCCTGGTCGCCCTCGACGAGGATCACCGCCTGGTCATCCTGTTGCGTGACGTGGAAAACCTGAGCTACGAGGAGATCGGCGAGGTGACCGGCGTGGCACCAGGTACCGTCAAGTCCCGACTTCACCGTGCCCGGGCTGCACTCAAGGAGGCGCTCAAAAAGGTCGAGCAGAGGGGAAAGAAGCCATGACCGCGAATCCACCCGTTCATTATATAGATGAGCAACTCTCGGCATACCTGGAGGGGGAGCTGACCCAGCAGGAAAAGGACGCGCTGGAGGATCACCTGGTCCACTGCCGTCGTTGTCGGGAGGCCATGGATGAGCTGCAAAGAACCCGCGCCTTGCTCGGTAGCTTACCCAGGCAGTCCGCCCCCTCTTTTTTCACCAGCCGAGTGCAGGGGCGGATCCGTCGTCGCTCCAGGGGCCGATTTTTTTCGGACAGCCTGTTGAGCTCTTATCGGATCATCTACCTGGTGGCGCCGATCATTCTGGTGATGTTGGCTGCCCTCTACATCTTGAGCCTGGCAGGATCCGACCTCGTCGACGGAACCACCGGCCTGGGGGTGGAGGAGCTGCGGCAGCAAGGAGAAGGAACCGGGGATGCAGGGCAGGAGCCTGTGCAGTCCACCGATGCCGGGGAGTGGCTCCAACCCGATGCGAGCGACGGACCGCCTGCGACACCCGGTGGTCCCAATGGGGAAGAATGAGGATAGTCCTTGACAGGGCTTGGGGCCAACCTATAATGCGCCAGCTTTGCGGGGTTCCCCTGTCCGCCTTGACCAGGGCGGGCCGGCCTGGAAGATGCAAGCGCGCCGCGGCGGTTCACCGGTGTGATCTCAAGGTCTAAAGGCCTTGCGAAAGGTTGGCGGGCCGCCGGTGACGGGTAGTGGTTACCATAGCGGACCTCCAGAAGGGGAGTCCGTCACCAGGGTCAACGGAAGATATGCCGACGATCAACCAGCTAGTGCGCCACAAGCGCGAAAGGCAGAAGCAGAAGACGGCCGCACCGGCCCTCAAGCAGTGCCCCCAGAAGCGGGGGGTGTGCACCAGGGTGTATACCACCACACCCAAGAAGCCCAACTCGGCCTTGCGGAAGGTGGCTCGTGTACGCCTGGTCAACGGGATGGAGGTCACCTCCTATATTCCCGGCGAGGGGCACAACCTGCAGGAGCACTCGGTGGTGCTGATCCGAGGCGGGCGCGTGAAGGATCTCCCGGGGGTCCGATACCACATTATCCGGGGAACCCTGGATGCCCTCGGGGTGCAGGAGCGCCACCAGGGGCGATCGAAGTACGGGACCAAGCGGCCCAAGTAGCCGGGTTCCTTCGAGCGAGGATGCCAAGCTCATGCCACGACGTAGAGAGGTTCGTAAGCAGCAGATACCGCCCGATCCCAAGTACAACGATCGGACGGTGGCCAAGTTCATCAATTGCCTGCTGATTCAGGGCAAGAAGAGCCTGGCGGAGCGGATCTTGTACACCGCCCTGGAGACCATCGGACAACGGACGGGGAAAGAGCCGTTGGAGGTCTTCTACGCGGCCATCGAGAACGCCAAGCCGGTGGTCGAGGTGAAGTCGCGACGGGTGGGTGGTTCGACCTACCAGGTTCCGGTGGAGGTGAGGCCGGAACGGCAGCTGGCGCTGGCCCTGCGGTGGATCATCGGCTACGCGCACGCGCGACCGGAGCGAGGGATGGCCAACCAGCTGGCCGCAGAGCTGCTGGATGCGGCCAATGGTCGCGGGGCGACCATCAAGAAGCGGGAGGATACCCACCGAATGGCGGAGGCGAACAAGGCGTTTGCCCACTATCGCTGGTAAAGGTGGCCCTGCTGCACTGTTGAAAATGGATTGATTTTGCCTCGGGTGGCCAGGATCCGGAGCAACCGTCGATTTGGAGCCGGATCAACTACCACCCACGAATGTTGGTGCTTTCATGCCGCGCGCGGTACCCCTGAGCAACCTGCGCAATATCGGGATCATGGCCCATATTGACGCAGGCAAGACCACCACCACCGAGAGGATCCTGTACTACACCGGGGTCTCACACCGGATGGGAGAGGTGGACGACGGCTCCGCCACCATGGACTGGATGGAGCAGGAGCAGGAGCGCGGTATCACCATCACGGCGGCTTCCACTACCTGTTACTGGAAAGCGCACCAGATCAACATCATCGATACCCCGGGCCACGTGGACTTCACCATGGAGGTGGAACGCAGCCTGCGGGTGCTGGATGGGGCCATCGCCGTGTTCTGTGCGGTGGGGGGCGTCCAGCCCCAGTCGGAAACCGTCTGGCGCCAGGCCAATCACTACAAGGTGCCTCGGGTGGCGTTCGTCAACAAGATGGACCGGCTCGGTGCCAACCCGGAGCGGACCATCCGCATGATGCGGGAACGGTTGAACGCCAACCCGATTCTGGTCCAGATCCCCCTGGGGATCGAGGATGCGTTTCAGGGGGCGATCGACCTGATCGACGAGGTGGCCATCTTCTACGACGAGGACACCCTGGGCGCCCACTTCGAGCGGAGGCCGATCTCCGAGTCCTACCTGGAAGAGGTGCGCCAGGCCCGCGAACGGATGGTGGAGCAGATCGTCGATCTGGACGAGAGCCTGACCGACCGATACCTGCACGGAGAGCCGATTGGCCCCGAGGAGCTGAAAAAGGCGTTGCGCAAGGGAACGCTGGCCTTGCAGGCGGTTCCCGTCCTGTGTGGCTCGGCGTTCAAGAACAAGGGGGTGCAACCGCTGCTGGACGCCGTGGTGGACTACCTGCCCTCACCCCTCGAGGTTCCCCCAGTGGCCGGTGTGCGGCTGGAAGCGGTGGCCCTTCGGAACCAGGACAACCGGCCTTTCGACCCCGAGGACATGGTCTATCGAGAAGCCAACGATGACGCTCCCTTCGCGGCGCTGGTCTTCAAGGTCATGACCGATCCGTACGTGGGGCAGCTGTGCTTCGTGCGGGTCTACTCCGGCCACCTCCAGAGCGGCTCGGCAGTGCTCAACACCAGCCGAGGCAAGCGGGAGCGGATCGGACGCCTGCTCAGGATGCACTCCAACAAGCGGGCGGAGATCCAGGAGATCCGGGCGGGCGACATCGCCGCCGCCATCGGGCTGAAAGAGGCGACCACGGGCGACACCCTGTGCGATGCCTGCGCACCCCTGGTGCTGGAGGCGTTGGAGCTGCCGGCGCCGGTCATCAATGTCTCCATCGAGCCCAAGACGATCGCCGATGATGAGCTGTTAGCGCAAAGCCTGCGCCGCATCTGCTCCGAAGATCCCTCCCTCAAGGTGTCGGTCGATCCCGATACCGGGCAGACCATTCTTTCCGGAATGGGAGAGCTCCACCTGGAGATCGTCTGCAGCCGCCTGGAACGCGAGTTCAAGGTGGGCGCCAATATCAGCAAGCCCCAGGTCTCCTACCGGGAGACCGTGGTGGGCCGTGCCGAGGTGGATGGTCGTTTCATCAGGCAATCGGGCGGTCGCGGGCAGTATGGGCACGTCTCCTTGCAGATCGAGGCGGGAGAGAAGGGCTGCGGGGTCACCTTCGAGTCGCAGATCGTCGGTGGGGCCATCCCCAAGGAGTTCATCGGCTCGGTGGAGCGGGGCATCCGGGAAGCCGCAGAACGGGGGGTGCTGGCCGGCTACCCGGTCACCGACGTGGTGGTTCGGCTGGTGGACGGCTCCTACCACGCCGTCGACTCCTCCGACATGGCCTTCAAGATCGCCGCCAGCATGGGGTTCCAGGACGGCTGCCGAAAGGCCGGCCTGGTCCTCCTGGAGCCGCTGATGGAGGTCGAGATTGTCACCCCGGTAGACTACACCGGCGAGGTCATCGGCGACCTGAACAGTCGGCGCGGTCGGATCACGGAGGCCGAGCGCCGGGGAAACACGCAGATCATCAGCGGGCTGGTTCCGCTGGGAGAGATGTTCGGCTACGCGACCGGGCTGCGCAGCATTACCCAGGGACGAGGCACCTACACCATGCAGTTTTCTCGGTACAGCCAGGTGCCGGTCGCCATCGCCAATGAGATCCTGGCGCGGCAGCTTGGAGTGACGTCATCTGCCAATCGATCGTCATTGACTGGATGACATTTGCTCCGAGGAGTGATAGGAGGGCTCCGGCGTTCGAGCCGGAATTGACAACAGCACACAGCCGGCAACAGGCCGGCAGCGACATCTTCAAGATGAGGCAAAATCCAAGGGCTGGTCAGGGAGAACAGAGGTATGGCCAAGAAGAAGTTTGAGCGAACGAAGCCCCACGTGAACGTGGGAACGATCGGACACGTGGATCATGGCAAGACGACGTTGACG
>JAFGEP010000004.1 GCA_016931535.1 Bradymonadales bacterium | reverse complement strand
TCGGCTTCGCCTACCGAGCCCTTCGGGCTCGGGCTCGCGCTGCAGGGCAGGTGCTTCTCCCTCTGCCGTCGTGCCAGGCCACACCCCATGTGCCAATCGAGCTAGCCATGAGCGTGAGCACCTGAGCGTGAGCGCCCGATCATGAGCGCGATGCCGGCTCCTGCGCGGTGCCTTTGGCCTGCAGCCAAGTTCTGTGCGGTAGTCGATGCTGGGGGATAGTTACCCCGGTGGTGGGGTTTGCTCTTCGGCCGGGGGTTGTTCCTCGGCCGGCTGGCTGCCCTCGGCGGGTTGTTCGGGCAGTGCCTGTTGTGCCTCTCGTTCGGCCTCCTGGCGAAGGCCCTCGATGGGGTTGGAGACGAGCTCCCACAGGCGGGTGCCGTCGTTGACGAACTGGGAGTAGGCCTGCCAGTTCCAGGTGGAGACCTCCTCGGCGATAGCCTGGTCCTCCGCCTGGAGGACGATCTGGGTCTCCTGGATGCGGCCGATGAGGTCGTCGGGCAGGGTACCGATGTACTCCAGGGCGCGGTCGAGCTCGATGGCGGCGGTGAGCCGGAGGTCCAGGGTGAGGAAGGTGTAGACCATGTAGTTGTGCATGCGCTCCCAGTTTTCGAGGAAGCGGGACCTTCGACGGGCGGGGATCTGATCGGCGGCGAGACCGGCCAGAAAGAGGTTGATGGCGCGCTGGCGGACCATGGCGCTCTGGTAGGAGAGCGCCTGCTGGGCGGCGGGGTCGCGGTCGACCAGGAGGTTGGCCCGTTCTTCGAAGCGGTCTCCTTCCTGGCTCAGGCTGTCGTAGGTATCCTGGTCCCAGGCGGTAGCTTGTTGCTCGGCGTTACGGCGGCATTCCTCGACGCGGGCGCGCAGGGAATGGATGCGGGCGGTGGCGTTTTCCGGGATGAGGGCGGCCGAGCCGACGGCGTCGGTGCGGTGTCGGTCGGCGGCCTGGCAGAAGCCCATGGCCAGCAGGACCGTGACCAGGTTGTCCACCTCCTTGAAGTACTCATCCTTGGCGCTTTCGCGGTGCTGCTCCTCGATCTGGTTGGTGAGCAGGGCGTTGCGGATCATGGTCACGGCCCGCATGTGGACGCGGGCGGCGCGGTCGAGCAGGAGGTTGCGTGCCAGGAGGTAATCGTAGTTTTCGGCCTGGTTGGCGGGGATGGCAGGAGTCGGAGGCAAGACGGAGGCGACGAATCCACCCCAGTTGACCTCGACCGGCTCGACGACGTCCGGTTCTTCGACCACGGCCACCTGGCCGGCGTCCGGGTTGGGGTCGGTGTTGGTGTTGCCGGCCGTCTCCCGATTTTTCAGGAACTGCATGGCGCCGAAGGCGCCGCCGGCCAGGACGACCAGCACGATCAGGGCGATGAGGACCGCCTTGAGGCCGCCGCCGCCCTTGGCGGCGACCGCCTGCTGGGCGGCGATGTGCTTGGTGGCCTCGTCGGCCATCATGCCGGGTCGCTGGCCGGAGATGGCCCCGGAAGATACGCCGGGAAAGGCGCCGGGGGTGACGCCGCCGAAGCCGACGGGGGTGGCGCCCCCGAAGCCCATGGGGGTGATGGGGATCATGCCGGAGCCCGGCATCTGTCCGCTCATGGCGGCCCGCAGGCCGCCAAGCATCTCGGAGGCGTTCTGGTAGCGCTGGTCGAGCGGTTTGACCAGCGCCTTGGCCATGACCTCCCCGACCGGGGTACCGGCGACCTGTGGGGGCAACGGGACGGGATCGGGGGAGAGGGCGAAGGCGATGACCTCGGCGTCGGAAGGGGCCTCGATGGGGGACTTGCCGGTGAGCATCTCGCACATGATGAGGCCGAGGGCGAAGATGTCGGCGGCGGGCGTGACGCCGCGGGCCATGAGGATCTCGGGGGCGGCGTACTTGGGGGTGCAAAAGACGAGGCCGGCCTTGGTGTGGACCTGAGCCATGGTCGGCTCGAGGGCCTTGGCGATGCCGAAGTCCAGGACCTTGACGAAGTCGTCCTCCCCGGCCACGCGACCGATCATGATGTTCTGGGGCTTGAGGTCGCGGTGAACGATCCCCTTTTCGTGGGCCTCGGCCAGCGCACGCAGCACCTGCTGGGAGATGTGGAGCATGCGGGGGACTTCCATGGGGCCGTTCTTGCGGACCATCTTGTCCAGCTCTTGCCCCTGCACGTACTCCATGACCATGTAGAGGCAGCCGGTCTCGGTGACGCCGGTATCGGTGATCTTGATGGTATTGGGGTGCTGGAGCTGGCGGGTGAGCATGACCTCCTGGCGGAAGCGGTCACCCAAGCTGGGGTCCTGGCTCTTCTCCGGGTGGAGGCACTTGATGGCGACGCGGCCACTGGCGCGGATGTCCGACGCCTCGTAGACCTTGGCGAAGCCCCCTTCACCCAGGACACGGATGAGCTGATAGCGCTGGGCGACCAGCTCCCCCACGTTGGGAAGCCGGGCCTCGGTTTGTGCGGTGCGATTTTGCGACATGGTCCAAATACCCCGATAACCGGTGTATCAAAGCATATTGTGGCGAAGAACGCTACACCGTTCGACCCACCCGGTACATTGTAGCCGACCATGCCGGTGGGCGGAAGAACTCTTTTTCTCATCAGTTCGCCACGGCCGTCGCCCTGGCGACCGTTGGAACGGTCAGGGCTGGCGACTCCGGCCGCCCATCCTATAGGTTCGCCGGAAGGGGTTGACCGGGCGCAGATCGAAGACCTGCTGGTAGGCTGCACCCTGCATCGGGACGTTGAACCGGACGGTCTCGTAGTCGGTCTTGCGCAGGGTCACCACCGCCTCGGTGTTGGTCGAGGAGATGGGCCCGGCGTAGGGGGTTCTGCCTACGTAGTTGTCATCGACGTACAGTCGGCTGTTGGCCGGAGTGGTGGCGATGTTGACGTTGACGGTGTAGACGGGGATCTCCGGTTCCTCCGGTTCCTCGGGCTGTTCTGTCAGGGCGATCTGGGTCTGCTCGGAGGTGGCCACTTGTTCGCCGGTCGGCTCGAACCCGGTACCGGTTCCCTCCGGCCCCTGAGCGGCGCTGACCGCGGCCTGGTAGGTCTGCTGGTCGACCTCGAGGTTGAGGCCGAACAGGTTGATGGTGGCAGCCGGTCCGGTGGGGGTCTCCTCGCGGGGGGTGCCGATGGCGGCTGCGGTCTCGACCTGGACCGCCTCCTCGCGATAACCTATGCTCTCCTCGACCATGTTGTTATATCGGTTCCAGTCCCAGCCGAAGCTACGAGGTGCGGCGGCAACGGCCACGCCGGTGGGTCCCATCTCCATCGGCGAGCCCAGGCCGGTTCCGGTGGCGATGCCGGCGGCGGTGCCGGTGGGGGTCTCACCCAACCCCACCGGTTCGATCCCGCCGGTGTCGATGACGGCCAGCTCGCCGGTCGGTTGGGGCGGGGGTTCCTGGGCTGCCGCGATCATCTCGGCCTCGAGCTCGGCCTGGGCCTCTTCCTGCTCGTACCCGATCTGCTCCTGGAGCATGACCAGCTCCTGGACCTCATCGATCTCGAGGGCCTGGCTGTCCTGGAGGGTGGTGGCCATCTGCGCCTCCACCGCCACCGTGAGGTCGAGGTCCATCATGGTGGCCAGGATCTGCTGGTTGAGGGAGACGATGTCGCGGCTGGCGGATGCCTGGTGCTCTTCGCGGATCAGGCCGGCGTCGAAGGCCGACTGGAGCAGCTCGATGGCCTGCTGCCGCTGGTGGATGCTGCGGTAGAGGAGCTCGCGGCGGCGGGCGGCATCCTCCTGGGCGTCGAGTCCCTGTGCCTCGGTTTGCAGCTCCTGTCCCGAGTCGACCAGGGTGAGGTACTCTCGGGGGTTCCACTCTTGACGCTGGGAGGCGACCCGCGTGTGGCAGGCCTCGATATCATGGCGCCAGGTGGCCAGCTGAGCCTCGCCCTCCTGGTCGGGCAGGGAGGTCAAGAGCGGTTCGGCCTGGTCGACGCGCCGTTCGGCCACCTCGCAGCGGTCGAGATCGAGCATGACCTCGATCAGGTTGGAGGTGCGGCGGACCAGCTCCCGCTCGGCGACCACCCGATCGGTGTCTTCGATCTGCCCGGTCTCGAGGGCGGCGGAGAGGAGCTCGAGCGCCTCCTGGTTGGTCTGGGCGCTCTCGTACAGGAGCGAAAGCCGCTGGGCCGCGGCTTCCTGGCGTCGTTCCTCGCGGAGGGCCAGCTCCTGGGGCGAGGGCTCTTCCTCCCGCAAGGGGAGGATGGCGCCGAGGAGGCCTCCCCGCCGAGGTCGTTCCGGCTGTTCGCCGGTCTCGGTGACCGCCACCTGGATGGGGCCGCCGGCGGCCACCTCAGCGGCCCACTCGCTTTGCTGCAGCCAGTCGCCGGTGCGGTACTCGGAGGCGGCCAGTCGAGCTTCCAGCAGCTCGCGTGCGCTCATCCGGCGCCGTTCGGGGGCTTGCGTCTCGGCCGTCGTCTGCTCCTGCGGTGTGAGGACGGCCAGCTGGTCGTCCTCGGACGGCTTGCGTTTCTGCATCCCGATCCAGAGGGCCGCGATCAAGGCCAACAGGATGAAGGCCAGCAAGATGAACAGGGCCATCGATCGGCGCGGCCTCTCGGCCACGGCGACAGGGGCGACCTGGGCGGGTACGGGAGCGGTCTCCGACATGGCCCCTTCTTGCAGCTTCCAGGTCTTGGCGCTGTCGAAACGACCGTCGAGACGGAGGGTCTGGGTGTCGGAGATCAACAGCGGGGCGAGGGTGATCTTGGAGTGGTCGATCTTCTTGAAGTCCTCCAGCATCTCCCGCGCGTCCTGGTATCGATCGGTGCGGCTCTTGGCCGAGGCTTTCAAGATGATCTTGCCCAGCTCGCTCTCCTTGATGCTCTCGGGGACATCCAGCGGAGTGGGCGACAGCATGTAGGCCACCACCTCGGCATCCGAGGCGGCGGAGACGATCGCCTTGCCCATGAGCATCTCGGTCATCATCATGCCCATGGCGTACACGTCGGCCGCCGCGGTGATGTCGCGGCCCATGAGGATCTCGGGCGAGGCGTAACGGGGCGTACAGCAGACCAGGCCGGTCTTGGTCTTGATGTTGCCCGATTCGGGGCCGATGGCCTTGGCGATACCGAAGTCCAGCACCTTGACGACATCCTTTTCGCCCCCGATGTCGCCGATGATGACGTTGGCCGGCTTGAGGTCGCGGTGGATGATGCCCAGCTCGTGGGCCTCGGCCAGGCTCTTCAGGATCTGCTCGGAGAGGTGGGTGACCCGGGCCGGATCCATCGGGCCCGTCTTTTTGATCAGCTTGTCCAGGGGGGTGCCGGCCAGGTACTCCATGACCATGAACAGCATCCCCTGCTCCGTTTCGCCCGCGTCCGACACCTTGATGGTGTTGGGGTGGACCAGGCGCCGGATCACCTTGACCTCCTGGCGGAAGCGGTCGGCCATGGTTTGATCGACGTTCTCATCCGTCTTCAGGATCTTGATGGCCACCCGCCCCGAGGCCACGGTGTCCTCGGCCTCGTAGACCACGGCGAAGCCGCCGGCGCCGATCTTCCGGATGATCTCGTAGCGGCCGATGACCCGCTCGCCTACCTTGGGCAGGTTGCGGTCCGGATCCTGGTCTTCGGGCGCCCACTCCATCAGGCTCTTGGTGGCCGCCACCACCTCGGGGGGCGGGGGGGCGACCACGGAGATCTGCTCCTCGCTGGTATCGATCTGGAGGATCGAGGTCGAGCCGACCTCTTCTTCCTCTTCTTCTTCCTGCTGGAGGATGGTGGTCTCGCCGGCCTGCTCGCCCAGGATGCGGGTGGCTCCCTCCTCTGGGGCCTCTGTGCCGATGTCCTCGAGCATCATGGTCGCAGCGGCGGCCTGTGCTTCCTCGGTCTCTTCCTCGAAGATCTCCACCTCCATCGGCTGCTCCCTCTGGAGCATCACCGTGGCCGCCTCGGCCGGTGGCGGGGGTGGCAAGGCGGTATCCAGCGGGGCTCCGCCCGGTGTGGTCAGCATCCGGGTGGCCGCCTCCTCGCCCTCGGGCACCGTCGGGTGGGGAGCGGTATCCAGCGGGGCTCCGGCCGGCGCGGTCAGCATGACGGTGGCCGCCTCGGGGGGCTCCTGCTGGTCGAGGGGAGCGGCAGGGCCTTTCTCTCCGACGGTCAGCATGACGGTGGCCGTGTCGGGGGGCTCTTCCTGGTCGAGGGGAGCGGTAGGGCCTTTCTCTCCCACGGTCAGCATGACGGTGGCCGCCTCGGGGGGCTCCTGCTGGTCGAGGGGAGCGGTGGGGCCATTCTCTCCGACGGTCAGCATGACGGTGGCCGCCTCGGGGGGCTCTTCCTGGTCAAGGGGAGCGGCGGCGCGGACCTGGTCGACCGTGAGCATGAGGGTCGAGGCTTCCCCTTCCTCGTCTTCCTGGGAAGCGGGGGGGCCCACGTTGAGCATCTGGGTGGGGGCCCCACCTTCGGCCTCGTCAAGGTCGCTTGCGTCGGGCGCACCCGTGTTGGCCGCGTCCTTGGCTTGCTCCTGTGGCTTTCGATCGCCCCTGTTTTTCCAGTGTTTGTTTTTGCCCATTCAAGAACTCCTGGTGGGCTGCGAGTTGCTCGGGCAGGGCCATCCTGGTCTCAGGAACGAGCGACTGTCGGACCTGAGCATGTGCTCCCCGATCCCCTCTACAGGTACAGGCTATCCAGCTTCCGCCCAGCTTGTCTGGCATCCGGCTCTCGACACAACTCGGCACTGTAACCAAATACACTCATACAAAATTTCGGTCAGGTTGTCCACTCACCCAGAGGGAAACCTTCTGGTTTTCCTTGGGGCACCCGCGTTTCACCTCAAGTCGGTGTCTTCACGCCCGATCGGTACAACAGCCGGTGACCCGATCTTATTTTGGCTCCTCAACGGTGTTTCCTCTTTCGTCCTGTCTGGCACAAAGGTGCTGGTGAGGCCAGCGATCAGGAGGAAGGAGGGGTAAACGGGTAACTCCAAAGCAGCACCTCGTCGGTCACCAGGATCAAGGTGAGCTTCGGGTCGAGCGTGTAGAGCCCCTGTGCCGAGAGGAGGGCGTCTTTCAGACCGAACTGCTGGAGGGTATCGATGGCCCACCGGATGCGATCCATGGAGGATGAGGGGTCCAGGTGGTTTTCCGGCCAGGCCTGCTGGACCAGCTGGGCCAAGGACAACGGTCCGCCGCCACTCTCCCGTTGTTTTACGAGGGCTTCGAGGACCGGCCTCAGCTTGGAGCGCTCGCCGATCTCGACCCAGTTGCTGGACGGTGGTCGGAACCAGGTCCCCCCGGCGTCCACGACCAACGCCTTCCCCGTGGGGTCCAAGGCCTCCACCCTGAGCTGCAACCGTTGTTGGACCGGCAACGCCTTCTCCAACCGTTCGGCGGCACAGGTCACATCCAGGTTGAGCAGGGTCCGGTCCGGCTTGATGCTCCGGGTGACGCCTTCGCCACTGCGGCGATGGATGATCTGCACCAGGCGGTTCAAGGCCCGATTGCGATGGCGGAGGGCGGCGGGTCCATCGCGCTGGGATTCGGCCAGGCTAGCCAGGGTGAGATCGAGAAATCCCTGGTAGATGGAGACCGCCTGGCTGACCCAGGTATAGGGCGTATTCTCCAGGATGAAATCGGCCGCCTGGAAGGTGCTCTGGGCATCCGATGTCCGGTGGAGCTCGGCCTCCAGCGCACCGCGGATGCCCAGGAAGAGCGCCTCGAAGGAGGGGCTGCGCGCGTCTCGGGCCAGGGTTGCGGCCTGGTTCACCGCCTCGAGGGCCGATTCGGGGCGCTCCAGCACCCAGTCGATCAAGCCCAGCAGCGCCACGGAGCGAGCCCTGGAAATGGGGTCCGCCCCCATCTCCTGCTGGATGGAGCGGCTCTTTTCGGCATGCTCCAGCGCCTGGTCGACCTTTCCCAGGTGCAGCTCGATCTGTCCCAGAAACGTGTGGATACGGGCGGCGCTGTGAAAGCTCCCGATCTCCTGGGCCAACGCCAGCGCGACCTGGAACACGGAGTGGGCGCGATCGAGCTGCCCGAAATCGGCATAGGTCTCGCCCAGACTGACCAGCACCACCGCCTCCATGCCCCGATCGGCCAGCTCGCCGCAGATGTCGAGCGCCAGCAGGTGGTGCTTCTCGGCCTGATCCAGCTGGTTGAATGCGGCGTGCACCCGCCCCAGGTTGATCAAGAAACGCCCCATGTCCCGCCGGGCGCCCCATCGATCCAACAGGCGGATGGCCTGCTGGTAGTACCGGCGGGCCTTGGGATACTGCTCGCGCCGATGGTGCACCGTGCCTCGAAGCCCGGTGGCACAGGCGGAGAGCACCGGCTCCCCAGCACCGGTGGCGGCATCGAGGGCGCTGTGGCAGCTGGCGAAGGCGTTCTCCCACTGCCGGGCTCGGGTGTACAGCTCCCCCATCTCGAGATGGGCCAGGGCAAACAGCTTCAGCTCCTGGATGGTCTGGGCGATGTCCAGCGCTTCCCGGAGCACGTTGAGGCTCTGCGAGATCTGGTTGAGCAGGCGCAGGACTCTCCCTTTGGCGACCAGGACCTGCCCCCGCAGCAGGGGTGTGCTCGGCTTGGACAGCTCGATGACCCCCAGGACGCGGTTGATCCGGACCAGGTACAGGGCCAGCGAGCTGTGGGGGTGGAAGGTCGGCTGTAGCGCCAGCAAGGTGGCCAGCACCCAGTCGGTCGGCAGGGTGAGCGGCCGCTTGCGGATCTCGGGGGAGTAGGGCGCCTCCAGCGAGTCGTATCCGGTCCGGGCGCCGAGGGAGGCCTTGTTGTATAGAGAGGGGGTCAGCGCGCGATCCAGCACGGCCTCCAGGTTGTCGCGTTCCATCGCCAACCGCTTGAGCTCGGTGGTCTGTCCCTTGACGACCGCCCTGTCCACCCAACGGCCGGCACACTCTGCAAAATGGGCCGCATGGCGCTGCACGATCTCCCGCCAGTCGGTCTTCTCCGCCAGCTGATCGGCCGCATACTCGGACACGCTGGGATGCAGCCCCAGGCGAACCTGGCCGTTGGCGCCGGTTCCCGTCGAATCGAGCAGGTACTTGTGGCGCAGGCTCTGCAGCACCTCCGAGATGGCCGGTGCGCCCTGCGCAGCCCGGAGATCCAGCACCCCTTGGGCGGCGGCCAGGTCGAACCCACCCCGAAAAACGGTGAGCTGCGAGAGCGCCGTGCGCTCCCACGGTCGAAGCAACCCCCAGGAGAAGTCCAGGGTCGCCTTCAAGGTGAGCTGGCCCGCGGTCAAACCGATGTTCATGGCGGCCAGCCGCTCGTAGTACTCGTTGAGTTGATCGATCAACTTGCCCGGGGTGTAGGCCGCCATGTGTCCGGCCACCAGCTCCAGCGCCAGGGGCAGCCCATTGAGCTGGCGTACGACCTGAGCCAGCTTCTGCAGGTCGGTCCCATCCGGCTCGTAGGTCGGGCAGCGGGCCTTCACCCGATCCAGAAGCAGCTCGACCGCCGCATTCCGGCGGAGCTGCTCGCTCTCGGTCAGCCCGACGTGGGGTGTGGGCAAGGGGCCGAGGTTGAGCCGAACACTCCTGGGCAGGTCGATCGCCTGGCGGCTGCTGATGATCCAGAAGGTCCGCTCGGTCCGCTCGACCCAATCGGCCAAGGTGGAGGCAAAAGAAGAGGCCACCGCTTCGGGGTGGTCTACCAGGATGAAAGAGGGTCGCCGTCCCGTCAGAGCCAGCCCCACCTGACGCAAGGCCGCTTCCATGCTGCCGGCATTGGTGAGCTGGATGTCCAGCACTTGGGCGAAGGCTTCGACGGCGTCGTCCAGGTCAGAGGCTTCTTGCAGGTCGATGACCCAGAAACCGCCGGGAAAGCGCGACGAGCGATCCCGGCTCGACCGCTCGGCGGTCCGGGCGGCCAGTCTGCTCTTGCCAGCTCCAGCCGGGCCCACGATCTGGACCAGGTGCTGTCCCGAGGACAAGTAGTCTTCGAAAGTGATCAGCTCCTTTTCTCGTCCGAAAAAGCGGGAGGGATCGAACGCAAGGTTGGTCCTGTCTGCGTCAACCTCCCTGGCCAACGGGCCATTTCCCTGGTTGTCCTGGACCATTCCGGCGCCTGCTCTTCGGGCCGATTCCCTCGCCGATCGAGTTTGCATAGCCGCTGCCGCTTTTCAAGAAATCCGGCACTTGATTGCTGCGGTCCGATCGTGACATAGCAGGTTCCGCGGAAAATGGCCCGCAACGGGCTCAGGTGATGCTCGGATTGGGGAATGCACTTTTTTGATCCAGTCGAGGAGGAGGAGCGGCGGATCAACCGCCTGGGGCCTCTGGAGATGATCCGGAGGATGGGACCGTTGTTCCGCCCTCACTGGCGTGCCTTTGCCCTGGGCGGGGTGCTGCTGGTGGTGGTGGTGGTCAGTGAGCTGGCCGGGCCGCTGGTGCTGCGGCACATCATCGATGTGGAGATCGCGGCCGAGGGGGACCTGTCCGGGCTGCTGCTGTCCGCGCTGGTGTTCATGGGCATATACGCCGCAGGTGCGATGACGGCCTATCGACAGACGGTGATGATGGCCAGGACCGGCCTGTGCATCGTGGCCGATCTGAAGCGGCGCCTGTTTTCCCACCTGCTTTCCCTTTCGGCGCGGTACTTCGACCTCAATCCGCCAGGGAGGCTGATGGCGCGGGTGGAGTCGGATGCCGAGCGCCTGCAGGTCTTGTTTTCGGATGTCGCGCTGGCCATCGTCCGCGACTTTGGATTGGTGGCGGGGACGCTGGTGGTGATGATGGTGACCGATGCCGGCGTCACGCTGGTCGCGCTGGCTTCGCTGATCCCGCTGGTGATTGCCAGTATCTTCGTGCTCCGCTACACCCGAGGCCTGTACCAGGTGGTTCGCCGCCTCTTCGCGCGGCTCTCCACCTTTCTTGCCGAGTATATCCAGGCTGTCCCGATCCTGCAGCTGTTCGGCCATGTCCCGCAAGCCCACCAGAAGCTCCAAGATCGCAACCAGCAGAAACGGAGGGCGGAGATCAAGGCGGCCATGGTGGAGTACAGCTTCTGGTCGCTGTTTGGCACCTTCGAGGTGATCGTGGTGATGGTCATCCTGTGGGCCGCCTCCTCGACCCTCTTCGGGAAGGCGATGAGCGTGGGTACCCTGGTCCTGTTCGTGGAGTACACCCGGCGCATGTTCATCCCCATCGCCATGTTCATCGAGCAGATGGCGTTCGTGCAGCGAGCCTTCGCCTCGGCAGACCGGGTCTTCGACATCCTGGAAACCCCCTCGCTCACCCCCGATCGGGAAGGGGTGCTGGAGCGGATCCCCGACAGCTGGCAGCGGCTGGCGTTCTCGGGGGTGGAGTTCGCCTACGGCGGGCGGGAGCCGGTGCTCGACCGGATCAGCTTTTGCCTGAACCGAGGGGAGCGGCTGGCCCTGGTGGGACCGTCGGGAGGAGGCAAGACCACCATCGCCAACCTGCTGTTGCGCTTCTACGAGCCCACGGCGGGCTCCATCTCGCTCGATGGAACGGACATCCGCCAGTTCTCCCAGCGCGCCTGGCGCAGAAAGCTCGGCCTGGTGCTCCAGGAGATCCATCTGTTCCCGGGGACGTTGGGCGACAACCTGAGGGCCATGCACTCCGAGATCCCGGAGGATGCGCTGGATCGAGCGTTGGAGGTGGTCAAGGCCAGGCAGGTGATCGAGCGATTGGAGCAGGGGTACGACACGCCGCTATCGGAGGGGGGGAGCAACCTCTCCATGGGAGAGCGCCAGCTCGTGTCGTTTGCGCGGGCGGTGGTGCACGATCCCGAGATCCTGGTGCTGGACGAGGCGACCTCCTCGGTGGATCCCATCACCGAACGGCGGGTGCAGGAATCGGTGGAGGCGATGCTGGAAGGGCGGACCTCGCTCATCGTGGCACATCGCCTGTCGACGGTGGTTTCGGCCGACCGGATCCTGGTGATCCAGGGAGGGCGGATCGTGGAGGAGGGGCGGCACGAAGAGCTGTACGCCGGAGGGGGCGTGTACCGCCAGCTGTTCGATCTGCAATTTCGGAATGTGGGGGAGCGGCCATGATGTCGCTGGTCGAGCGAGGACGCTGGCTGTGGCGCTACTGGCGGCCGCACCGCAAGTTCTTGATCTTGCTCATCTTGTTGACGGTCCTGTCCACGGCGGTGGCGATGGCCTATCCGCTGGTGTTTCGCCATGTGATCGACCTGTTGACCCGTTCGGCCGGTTTCCACCCGGATTTCGATGTGAGTGGTGTGCTGGTGCTGCTGGCGCTGGTGGCGGGGGCCCGATTGATCGCCCAGCTGTATCCCGCATTTCGGGCCTGGATGAACTTCAACCTGCAGGTCGGGATCCGGGAGCAGGTGTTTGCCGCCATCCTTCAGAAGGACCACCGGTTTTTCAACACCTTCCGGACGGGCGACCTGGTCACGCGGTTGACCGACGATGTGGAGGACTATCCCAAGCTGGCCTGGTTCGGTTGCTCTGGCATCTTCCGTGCGGTGGAGTCGGGATCCATCCTGCTGTTCTGCGTGACGGTGATGTTCTGGCTCGACTGGCGACTGGCGCTCTTGTCGATGCTGCCGTTGCCGGTGATGGGGCTGTATCTCTACCGCGTGCTCGGTTCGGTCCGGCGGGCTTTCGAGGATCAGCAGAGGGAGATCTCGCGGACCAACGACATGCTGGAGGCGACCTTCGCCGGGATACGGATCGTGAAGGCCTTCGCCTCGGAGGAAGGGCAAGCAGGCAGCCTCGGCAAGATCCTGGACGAGCGGGTGAAGGTTCAGCTGCGGGTGGCCTCGTTGCTGGCGTTGCTACACAGCCTGTACAGCTTCATCTCGCGGGTGGGCCAGGTGCTGGTGCTGGCCATCGGTGGGGTGATGGTGCTCGGGGGCCAGGTTTCGCTGGGCACCATCTTCGCCTTCTATGTCTACCTGGACATGCTGATGCGCCCCATGTTCGACCTCCCCAACCTGGTGGTAACGGCCCGCCAGGCGGCCGTCTGCATGGACCGGGAGCAGGAGATCCTCTGCGATCCCGGCACGATGGCAACGGGAGGCGATCGGCCGCTGGCCGACCTGGAGGAGATTCGGCTGGCTCAGGTCGCGGTGGGATACGACAGCGACCACCCGGTGGTGATTGACATCAGCCTGACGGTCAAAAAGGGAGAGCACCTGGCGCTGGTGGGGCCGGTCGCCAGCGGGAAGACCACCCTGCTCAAGACCATCGCCGGGCTGCTTCCACCGCAGGCAGGACGGATCCTGGTCAACGGCCAGCCCCTGGATGTCTGGCGCCAGGAGGACTACTGGGCCATGATCGGGTACGTGCCCCAGGAGTCGCTGCTGTTCTCGGAGAGCATCCGGGAAAACGTGGTGCTCGGTCGGCCCCAGGCCGAGGACGGGCTCGAGATGGCTCTGAGGGTCGCCCAGCTGGAGACGGAGCTGGTGGCCATGCCCCAGGGGGTTCAGACCGTGCTGGGGCAAAAGGGGGGGCTGATCTCCGGAGGGCAGAAGCAACGGATCGCCATCGCACGGGCTTTGGCCCATCGGCCCGACCTGTTTCTGCTCGATGACTGCACCGCCAGCCTGGATGCGGCCACCGAGGACCGATTCTGGTCCGCATTTCAGGAGGTTCGGGGCGATGCCGCGCTGATCACCGTCTCCCATCGGGTGGCGACCATCAAGCGGGCCGATCGGATCCTGGTGCTGCACAGGGGACGGATCGCCTCGGAAGGAACCCACGAGAGCCTCGCCTCCACCTGCCCCGTGTATGCCGAGTTCCTGGAGACGGCGCGATACCGGGGGTAGTTGCGGGATCTGCAGCGAACCGGCGTCCGCCGGTTGCCATTTGCGGGGGGTGGCGTTCCGGTCTTCTCCGGAATGGCGAGCCGTCAGCGGTCAGCGGACCGCCTGGCGCGCAGCTCGCCGGATTGCTGCCAGACGATGCCACCCACGATGAGCAGCAGCCCCACGAGCGTGGAGGGGAGGATCGGCTCCTCGAGGACCAGCGAGATGAAGACCAGGGAGACAAAGGGGGTCAAGTAGACCAGGATGCCGACCTGGGCCGTGGTTCTCGAACGGCGAAGCGCCTCCAGCCAGACCAGAAAGGTGATGCCCATCTCGAACAGGCCGATATATGCCGCTGCGGCCAGCCCTATCGGTGTGGGGAAGCGATGCGGGGAGTGGAGCAGGAAGGCCACCAGGATGTACACCGACCCCCAGAAGAAGTTGACCGTGAGCTTCAAGACCGGATCTCGCCGGTCGCGCAGGTTGAGGATCCAGTAGAAGGCCCAGATCACCCCACTGGACAGCGCCAGCAATACTCCGGCGGGATCGCTCGGGCGCAGTCCGGCCAGCTCCCCGCGAGACGAGATGACGAGGACCCCGGCGAAGCTGATGAGCACGGCCAGGATGCTCCTGCCGCCGATCTGCTGTCTCAACAGCGGCAGCGACAAGAGGGTGAGGAAGATGGGCCAGGTGTAGTTGAGCGGCTGCGCCTGCTGGGCGGGCAGACGGGAGTAGGCCGCAAACAGGACCAGGTAGTACAAGAACGGGTTGAGCGCTCCCAGACCGGCCGATCGCAAGAGGTCCACCCGGCTCTGGCGCCACAGCAGAGAGACTCTTCCGCTCACAAGCAACGAGATGAACAGGGCGATCGTGCTGGTGAGAGACGACCAGAGCACCAGCTCGATGACGGTCAAGTGCCGCAGCGCCACCTTGAAGGCCGTGGCCACCGTGGACCAAAACAGCACGGCCGCCATGCCGCAGGCATAGGCCTTTTTCTGGTTTCCCACCCCGCGCCCTCCCGCAGGTCGACCCGGGTCAAGCCCTGAAGGGGCGTAACATCAAGGGATCAACGCTCGATGATCTCACAGGGCGCCCTCCAGGTGAGGACACCGAATCTATCCGCTACAGGCTTTTAGCCGCGCCGGTAGGGGTCGTGCATCGAACGGTACTCTGGCGGTCGGGTCATGGACTGGGGGTTCATGGTTCTGGGTCCCCCCGAGGAGCCCATCGCCGGGGTGTCGCCTGGAAGCCCCGGTTCTCCCGGTTTCCCGCGCTTGCCCCGCTTCTTGAAGAAGAGCGCGGGCACGATGAGGATGGCCAACCAGGTGACGGCGAAGAAGATCACCAGGCCGTTGCGGAAGTGGACCAGGCGTGCGTTGTTGCTGTCCACCCCGACGATATAGCCGCCCACGTCGCTCCGGTCGCCGACACGGGCGTACCCCGACAGGAGCATGCCCCACTGGCCTTCCAGCAGGAAGTCGTCATCCGAGGTGGGTTCGCCATTCTCCAGCGCCTCGGTCATGGCGGGATAGGAGGAGCTGTCCCACTCTTCGCCCGGTGGCGTGCCCTCCTCGTCGGGATCGATCGTGCCGTTGCCGTTCAGATCCAGGTCGTAGGGGTCCTTGTCGACCACGTACTCCCACCAGTTGCCCTCCGGCATCTTGCGCATGACGTACATGTACCGGATCTGGGGGTTGCTCTGGGCATACAGCTGGATGTGCTGGAACACCCGCTGGAACTCTGGCGTGGCCATGTCGTCCTCGGTCCGGATGGCGTCCAGCTCGGCGGGATCGATGCCGTCGGCGATGGAGGCGGCCAGGCACTCTAGCTGATCTTTGACAGTTTGTTTTCGCACAACCGCCTACCAAGCGGTTTCCCCGCGACGCGAAGAGACCTTGGCACTACAGGG
>JAFGEP010000036.1 GCA_016931535.1 Bradymonadales bacterium | reverse complement strand
GCGGCACGCCGGGTCCCGGCAGAGGGAGCACCGTCGTCGGAAAACCCCGTGCGCCGCTTTGGGCAGCCGAAGAAAGGCCCGGACAAGACTCGGCCATGGTCTGCTGGCTGCTGGCTGCCGGCTGTTGGTTGTCCGCTACTCGCATCACGGCAGCTCCCAGCGCAGGGTCGCAAAGAGGGTTCGGCCCGGCAGGGGTGATCCGATGAAATCGGAGACCGGCTGCAAAGAGGAGATCTGGACCCCGGGGGGTTGGGGCAGGATGGCGACCGTTTCCACCCGGTGATCGAGCAGGTTGCGGGCCTCGATGGTGCAGGACCAGCCGGCAAGCCACCCGGGTTGATACCTGAGCCAGAGCCCGTGGAACACCCGGTCGGGCACGATCCGATAGTTGGCGCGATCCAGGACATTTCCCGAGTCGAGGTCCAGGGTGTAGCCGATCTCGAGATCCGCCAGGTTGCCGGAGAGCTGTCCTGAAAAGGAGTGGCGTGGGCGACCGGGCAGCTGGTTTCCTGCCTGCCCGGACAGGTCGCTGGTGTCCTCGGC
This sequence comes from Bradymonadales bacterium, assembly GCA_016931535.1. Taxonomy (GTDB): domain Bacteria; phylum Myxococcota_A; class Bradymonadia; order JAFGEP01; family JAFGEP01; genus JAFGEP01. Next base: position 19,875 of record JAFGEP010000036.1, on the reverse strand, counting down.
ATGGGTGTAGGTGTAGGCAGCCGAGAGGTTCACCCGCTCGGCGAGGAGCAGGCGGGTGGAGATCTCGCCACCCCACACGCGGGCGCTGCTGATGTTCTCGGGTCGAGCCACCTGCTGGGCGTTCTGCACGAACTGGATGAGGTCCTGGTAATCGTAGGCGAACAGGGCCAGCTCGGCCCCCAGCCGCAGGAGGCCTGAGGGGCGCTCGAACGACAAGCCGATATCGCCCCCCGTGGCGGTTTCTGGCACCAGGCCCCCGTTGCCGACCACCGAGCCGATATTGCCATACATCTCGAGGAAGCTGGGCAGGCGCTGGAAAACGCCGCCATTGGCGCGGCTGGTCAGGGTGGCCTGGCCGATGCCCCACCGGTAGGCGATCCCGAGCTGGCCGATGGTGAGACGGTCGGAGCGGGTGGGGGAGGGAGCGACCGAGGCGTAGGCGTAGGGAAGTTCCCCCGTAAAGGAGCTGCTGCTGAAGTCCAGCCGGCCGCCGCCGGTGATGACCAGGCGGCGATTGAACAGGGCGAGGTCTCCCTGCAGCGACGGGGAGAACTGGATGCGCCGAGCACCGGCGGGGCCGGAGTCGGTGCTCAAAAACGGCTGGTTTCGATACCACTCGGCGCCCAGCTCGACCGCCGCGGTGAGCTCGAACCAGTCTGCCAGGTAGAGGACCAGGCGGGGCATCCCCGAGAATGCCTGGAAGGTGGAGCGGTTGTCCTGGTTGCCCAGCCCGATCTCACCTTCACTATCGATCAGCCGGCTGCCTTGAAGATCGGCGTTGAGATCCAGGAAGAGATCAACGGCAGAGCCGGGGAATGCCCGGGCGGCGACCCCCAGGCGGGTGACCGAGCGATAGCCATCCAAGGAGGCGTGTCGGCTCTGGTTCTGCCCTAACCCGGGGACACCCTGCTGTCGCCAGAGGACCGCTTCCTGGAGATCGATCTGGAGGTTATCCGTGGGCCTCAGGCGGAAGCGGAGGAGGCCGTTGACCGTGTCAAACGCGTTGTTCTGGCGGTACAGCTCTCGATCGTCGCCGGTATAGTAGGGGGTGCCCCGATCATCATAATAGAGAAAGCTGCCTGCGCTGGAGAGGTAGGTCACCCCGGCCAGTCCGCCCCCCCATTCCCCGAATCGGTCAGCGGCGAGGGCCGACAGCTTGATGGTGTCGAATGAGCCATAGGAGCCGCTGGTGGACAGCAGCAGATCCTCGAGGTCGCGAGTGACCAGGTTGACCGCTGATCCCATGGGGGAGCAGCCATACCAGACGGGCATTCCACTGCGATAGACCTCGATTCTGGAGAGGAGATCCGGGGGCAAGAAGTTGAGGTCGGCGGGTGCGAATGCCGAGCCGGTCAAGGGGATCCCATCCAGAAGGATGACCACCTGGTTGGAAGCGGACCCTCGGACCGAGACGGTGGCGTAGGAGCCCAGCCCTCCCAGGGTGCGGGTGTTCACGCCCACCGTGCGGTCTAGGAGCTGGGCCACGTCGGCGACCTGGGCGGTGGTTTCGGTGGTGTCGACGGACAGGGCGAAGCCGGGGGTCTTCTCCGGCATGGGCAGATCGATGGGGGCGTGGACCTCGGCCTCGTAGGTGTATTCATCGTCCACGACCGCGTCGCTTGGGGATGTGAGCCGGCCATTGTCAGTTTCCTCGGGGCTCTCTCCGTGCGGGCCGTTTTCCCCATCGGTGTTTTCTTGCAGCGGAGGAGAAGACGCGGGCAACGGGGGCGGGTGAGCGGTGTCGGTGGGTTCGTCTGCTCGCAGATCAAGCGGATGACCGGCCATCGTGGCCAGCAGGATGGCGATCGAGGCCAGTAGTGGAAACGGCGAAGGAGCGGTGGTCGAGCGCATCGGCAAAGCCCTCTTTCCGCGAAAGGCTGTGCTCGGATCACCGCGGGTAGGTTTCCTGACTCGGGGCTTCACCCTGCCACCCTTCCCGGCGTGTCGCCAGTGGTTCGCAGCAGGCCATACCCCATACAGTGGCGGGACCGTACCGGCCTTGCACCGGTTTCCCTCGGAGCTTCGCTCCGGCCCTGTGGGCTCCCGTGGCGATGCTCGCCGCAAGCGGCGACGAGCGGTGGGAGTCTATTCGAGTCGGGAGGGGTGGACAAGAGCTTTTTTTCGGTGGGTGACGTGGGTGCCCGTCCGATTGTGACGGGTCTCCCTTGTGGGGTCGCGGTGGGCCGAGTAAAGTGGGTGAAAATCCAAGCCCGGGAGTCATCATGAACAAACGACAGTTCGCCACCCTAGTCGAGATGCAGCGACAGAGCTGTGAAACCTTTGCAGACCAGCCCCTGTTCGGCACCAAGCGGAGCGGCCAGTACGAGTGGACCACCTACCGCCAGTTCGGCCAGATGATCGACAAGTGCCGGGGTGGTCTGGCCAAGCTCGGGATCGAGCGGGGCGATCGCGTGGCCATCATCGCCAACAACAGCGTGGAATGGGCGGTCGGGGCCTACGCGACCTACGGTCTGGGAGCCATCTGGATCCCGATGTACGAGCGGCAGCTGATTCGAGACTGGGAGTACATCCTGCGAGACTCGGCGGCCAAGGTCCTGATCGTGCGGAACCAAGAGATCCTCCAGAAGATGTCCAGTTTTGTCGAGCAGGTGGAGACGCTGGAGAACGTGATCAAGATCGAGGAGGCCGAGGAAGGTGGCTGGTCCTGGCTGCTGGAGGAGGGCGGGATGAACCCGGTAGAGCCGATCGGCGATCTGCACACCGATGACATCGCCGGCATCCTGTATACCTCGGGGACGACCGGCGTACCCAAGGGGGTCATGCTGAGCCACGGCAACTTCATCCATAACGTCAACGGGGCCAACCAGCTCTACGATTTCGACCGCACAGACGTGAGCCTGTGCTTTCTGCCCTGGGCTCATTCCCTGGGGCAGACCTGCGATCTGCATGCCCTGATGTGCTTGGGGCTTTCGATGGGGTTCGCCGAGAGCGTGGAGACGCTGGTGGACAACATGTTGGAGGTGCGCCCGACGGTACTGATCGCCGTCCCCCGGATCTTCAACCGGATCTACGACCGGTTGCAGAAGAAGATCCAGGAGGGCTCCCCCATCGCCCGCTTCATGTTCCAGGCTGGCATGAAGGCCGCCAAGGAGAAGCGCCTGGCCCGCGAGAAGGGGCAGGCGCCCGGTCTCTGGCTCAACTTCCGACACAACCTGTTCGACAAGCTGGTGTTCGCCAAGGTGCGGGAGCGGTTCGGTGGTCGCCTGCGCTTCGCAATTAGCGGGGGAGCGGCGCTTTCCAAGGATGTCGCCCAGTTCATCGATGACATGAACATCACCGTGTTCGAGGGGTACGGCCTCACCGAGACCGCTCCCATCGTGACCGCCAACCGTCCCGATGCCCGCCGGATCGGCTCGGTGGGCAAGCCCTTCCCCGATGTCGAGGTGGTGATCGATGGAGCGAAGGGCCAGCCCGAGGTGGAAGGGGAGGTCCTGGTCTCCGGGCCGAACGTGATGAAGGGGTATTACAACCTCCCCGAGGAGACCGAGGCGGTCCTCTTCGATCAAGATGGGAAGCGGTTTTTCCGGACCGGAGATCTCGGGAAGTTTGACAAGGACGGATACTTGTACATCACGGGCCGAGTGAAGGAGCTCTACAAGCTGGCCAATGGCATGTACATTTCCCCCAGCCCCATCGAGGAGAAGCTGCAGCTCTCCAAGTTTTTCAGCCAGGTTTTCCTGTATGGTGCCAACAAGCCCTTCAACATCGCCTTGATCGTGCCCGACAAGGACAGCCTGGTGAAATGGGCGCAGGAAAGCGGCCTGGGGGAGATGAGCTTTGAAAAGCTGTGCTGCCACGAGAAAGTGCGCGAGCTCGTCCATGCCGAGCTGGAGAAAGCCGGAGCGGAGATCAAACCGTTCGAACGGCCCCGCGCCTTCCACCTGTTGACCGCGGAGTTCAGTCTGGACAACGAGCTGCTCACCCCCTCCCTGAAGGTCAAGCGCAAGAAGGTGGCCGAGAAGTACCAGCAGGAGATCGATACGCTCTACCAGGGAAGCGAAGACTGATCACAACCGCGTCGCCTGGGCATTTCGCCTCACCTCCGAGACTCCGCCACCCCCCGGCAATCCTCCCCCGAGACGGAGTCCGGGGGTGGTGTCGCGGAGCGACGGAGGGGGCGACTCTAGCCTCTGGACAAGCAATCCTCCCCCGAGACGGAGTCCGGGGGTGGTGGTGCGCGTCGCCTGGGGTTGCCCGCCTATCCGCCTACAGATCCAAAAACCGCCGGATCTCCTCGTAGGTCCGATCGAGCTGGTCGTTCATGTAGTGGTCGGTGTCGAGCAGGACCAGCTTCACGTACGGCCGATGCTCGGCATAGCGGATCGCGCCTTCGGGAGGGCACAGCTCGTCGCGAAGCCCCTGGAGGATCAGCGTCGGAGTGGGTCGAGACAGGTGGGTAGTCGGGTAGTGGGCCAGGTCGGGTATCAGCTCGAAGGAGAGGGGCTCCAGCCGGCCGGAGCCGAAATGTTGGAAGAGGGCGGAGCCACTGGTCTTCCATCGCTGGAGAAACTCGTCGCCCAGCTGGGCTTCGAGGCCGGCCAGGAGATCGAGGGCCGGCGCGAACAGCACCAGCCGATCGACACCACCCCAGCGTTCGGCATAGTGGAGCGCCACCAGCGCGCCCATGCTGGAGCCCATCAGCACCAGCGGGCGATCCAGCGGGGTCACGGCGGCCTGGACGGTCTCGACCTGCCGGGTGATGGTCAAATGGAAAAAAGAGGGCTGGTTCAGGTCGGGGGTGACCAGGTCAAAGCCCAGCTCGAGAAACCGCTCCCGCAGGAAGGTGGCCTTGGTTCCCTTCGGCGAGGAGCAGAATCCGTGGAGATGAACGAGGCTCCGGATGGGGTCGGACATTTCAGGCCTCGGGTGGGTTTGGGCCGGAGTGATTCCGATCGGGGTCGGCCGGCGCAGAGGCAGGTCTGGTGAAGGTTGGGCAGGGCTGACCCACTGCCCCCGGTGTCTGCGGGAACGGGCCGCTCATCGAGGTCGTCCGGCGAAGAGGGATCGCAGGGGGAGCCGTCGCAGGGCACCGCCATCGAGGAGCCTTTGCAGGCCGGCCAGACGGGCCTCGAAGGGTCCGATAAGCCAGCAGGCGGACTCTGGCAGCTCTTCCAGGGGTGGTGCGCCGTCGTTCAACGGGCAGATATCCCGGTACTCCACCAGGGCTCCGGTGTCGGACTCCTGGAACCAGCGCAGAGGCAACCCCTGGGTGCGGCAGACGTAAGGCCGATGGGAGTAGATCCGGCAGGCTCCCTCCCCATCGAGAAAGGCGCAATGACCGGTCGGATGGGGTAGCTCGGTTTCCAGTAGCGAGGCGGTGTGCTGTCGAATGGACTCCGCTTCCACCTCGAACACCGTGAGTTCGTCGGCGCAGCAGGCGTGGCATCCACGCCGACAGAGCAGGCGGGCGCCATGGAACTCCACCAGCCGAGCCGCCAGCCGGTCCACTTCGCCGTAGAGCCGGTCGAGCTCGGTCAGGGCCTGGTCGAGATCTTTGCGATGCGGCATGGCGGGTCATCCTTGGAGACGGTCTGGTCTGGGGAAGCTGTCGCCTTCTTCCGGGTGGCAGGAAAGGAGGCAGGCTCTGCCGTTCAACGTGCATGTCGCGGTCGTCTCGGCAGCCTTTGTCACCGGGAAGTATCGCACGATTCAGAAGAAGGCCGCCAGGTGGATGAAGGCCATGTAGGGGTAGGTGCCGAACTCGCTGTGGAGGGTGGGGGGAAGGCCGATGGCGGGCTGCTCGCCCATCGCCAGGTAGCCGCCGGCGGAAAGATCGACGTTCTGGGCGATGCTGTAGCTGATGGAGGGGGCGACGATCAGGCTGGGGTCGAGCAGATTGGAGAGGGTGCTCAAGGAGAGGGTGACCAGGGGGGTGGGGTTGTAGGCGGCCATGAGGCCGAGGTAGTGCTGCCCCACCAGGTAGGTCTCTCCCCGTTGGATCGCCTCGCCGGTGAACTGGGCGAGGTACTCGCCGGTATCGGTCACACCGAGGCCGTTGAAGTGGTACTCGAAGGCCAGGACCAGGTCCTGTATGGAGAACAGGTCGAGGCCGGCGGTCAGGCGGGGGAGCTGTAGCTGTTCGTCATCCAGGTGGTAGCCCCAGGTGGCATCCAGGTACACGGCCATCTGCCCGAGGTCGATGGTGACGCCGGCGAAGGCCAGCAGCTCGTTCCAGAGCTTTCCCAGGGCCAGGTGCAGATCCAGGGTGGACAGGTAGAGCACGGCGCGAATGCCAGCCGAGAGGTCGCCGAGACTTCCTCGGTCGGCGACGAGGAGGTCCAGCTCGACATGCGGCAAGGGGGATACCATGACGCGTGCGGCGTCGATTCCCCGCTTCTCCGTGGTGTCCAGCTCGAAGGGGGAAAACTGAGTCCAGAGGTCGGCCACCGGGAACAGCTTGGCTATCCCCCAGGTGACGGCTTGTCGGCCCAGGGTGATATCGAAGGCCCCCAGGTTTATCTGGAGCATCAGGCGATCGATATCATGGGTCAGCAATACCTGGTCCTGGTCGATGAGTGCGCTTTCGAGGTCCAGCCATCGCGCTGGCGGGGTGCTGGCGCCGATTCCCAGGCTGCTCTCGACGAGGGAGGTGGTGGAGGTGGTGGCGCTCCACAGGAAGCGGTTGTGCAGTTGCAGGGTCAGCTTGTCTCCCAGTCGGACATTCCACTCGAATCGCAGCACGTCCACGGTGAGGCCGATATGCTCTGGGACCAACCCCAGGGTGTCGTAGGTGATGACCTGGTCGCCGCTCAGGGATCTGAGGTAACCGGAGAGCGAAAGCCCGAAGGTTTCTCCGTCGTACAGCCTCACGGTGGCTGTGGCGCCGGCGGGCCAGAGGGACAGCACCAGCAGCAAGTAGCACAACGCCCTTCTTGCCTGTCGAGCTGTTCTTGCCGAGGTCGCCGTCATGGTTCCTGCACCTCGTCGGAGTGGATGCGGCCGCTGCGAAGGCGGATGAGCCGGCGGGCGCGCTTCATGACCAGGGTATCGTGGGTGGCGAACAGGAAGGTGATCCGGTTCTCCCGGTTGAGCTGCTGCATGAGATCGATCAGCTCGGCGCCGGTCTCGGCGTCGAGGTTGGCCGTGGGTTCGTCGGCCAAAACGATGCTTGGCCGGGAGGCGATGGCTCTCACGATGGCCACGCGTTGCTGTTGGCCGCCGCTGAGCTCATGGGGTTTTCGGTTCATCTCGTGGGCCAGGCCCACGCGTTCGAGCAGGGGAACCACCAGCTTTTTGCGCTCTTCCTTGGCGACCCCTTGCAGCAGCAGGATGAACTCGGCGTTCTCGTAGGCGGTCAGCACGGGGATGAGGTTGTAGGCCTGGAACACGAAGCCGATGCGGGCCAGCCGATACAGGGCGGCCGCATGCCTGTCGAGCCTGGTCACCGGCTTTCCGTCGATGAGGATGTGACCGCCAGTCGGGTGGTCCAGGCAGCCGATGAGGTTGAGCAAGGTGGTCTTCCCGGATCCCGACGGTCCCGCCAGCGCGCTGAACTCCCCCTGGCGGATGCGAAGGTCGATCCCCCGAAGCGCGTGCACCTGCACGGCGCCCTGGTTGTAGGTTCGGGTGACATCCTGAACCTCGATGATGGTGCGGTCCGTCTCGCTCATTGGTAGGTCCTCACCGCTCTGGACGGTTGGGGCCGGCGTTGTTGCCGGCCACTGCAGGTGCTGATGGCATGGTGGATCCTGGTCATGGGATGGCGCGCCTGGCTCATTGGAAGGTCCTCATGGCTCTGGCGGGTTCGAGCCGGCCGGCTCGCCAGGCGGGATAGAGGGCGGTTGCCAGGATCAGGAGCAGGACCGTGAGGCTGGAGACGAGCCAGCTTACGGGGTTGAGCCGGCTGTAGATCACGGTGTCGGCCAGTGCCACCCCCGAGACCTCCCAGTCGAAGTCGGCGAGGGCAGCCAGATCGAGACCGACCGTGTGGAAGTAGGTGTGGATGGCGCCGCCGATGACCAGGCCGATGGCCAAGGAGGCCAGCCCCAGGCAGAGGGCCTCGATGAGGACCAGCCGGGTGGCGCGCCGTGGCGTCAGGCCGATGGCTCCCAAGAGACCGAACTCTCGGATGCGCTCCATGACCGACATGAGGAAGGTGTTGGCGATGCCGAACCCCACGATGATCAGCGCGACCACGCCGTAGATGATGCCAAAGGACCGGTCGATCTCGATGTAGCCCACCAGGTCGGGGAGCGCCTCGTCCCAGGTCAACAGCTCCAGGGTGGCGGTTCGCTCCCCCAACCGTTCCCTGATCTGGTCGCGAACGATCCGCCGTTGTGAATCCCGCTCCAGCATGATGCCGAGCTGGGTCACAGAGCTTCCCATGCCCAGGGCTCGTTGTCCCGCCTCGAGTGTGGTGTAGGCGGCGACCTGGTCGAGGCTGTCCAGGCCGGTGTGGAGGATGCCGGTGAGGTGGAACAGGGCCCGGGTGACCTCTCCATCGGCATCGGTGGCGGTTATGACGACCCGGTCGCCCAGCTCCAGCTCCAGGTCCTCCGCGATTTTTCGGCCCAGGACCAGGGGGTCGTTTTCGCCGCCGGCCAGAAAGGTGCCCTGGTTGACGTAGGGGGACAGATCCTGCAGGAGCCGTTCGGCAGCGGGATCGATGCCGGAGAGCCGGATGGCGGTGCTGCCCGTCGGTGAGCTGGCCAGCCCCAGGGCGATCACCCGCGGTACGACGTGGGTCACACCGGGGACCTGTTGGGCCGTTTCGATCACCTGGTCGGGGTCGGCGATCAGAAACTCCCCCGACTGGCTTGCCCAGTACCCTGTGCCGTGAATGAGGATATTGCCGCCCGCCACGACCACGGCGCTTTCTTCCATCTGTCCGTAGACCGCCTCGGCGAACCCCAGAGAGACCAGGAGGGTTGCATAGCTCAGGGCGATAGCGGTGATGGAGATGACCGTCCGGGTGCGGTTTCGCCAGATGTTGCGCCAGGCGACCTTCCACATGGTCAACTCCGTCCGGCGATAGCCTGTGTGGCGTTGAGTCGAGCCGACTTGATGGCCGGCCAGATCCCGCACAGGATGGCCACCACCGTCACGCTGACAAGCGGCAGCAGGACGGAGCCGGCCGAGAGCACGAAGTAGATGCGATCCGAGAAGGAGACCCCCATGAACGAGTAGCTGGCCTGCTCGGAGAACATCCCCATGTCGAACCCGGCATGGGCGTAGTAGGCGCTCAGGGCCAGCCCCAGCGCGGCGCCCAGAATGGCGCCTGCCAGGGTCAAGACGACCGTCTCGGCCACCACGATGTGACCGAGCTGGCGCGGCGTCAGGCCGATGGCCAGCAGCACGCCGAACTCGCGGCGGCGCTCCAGAGCGCTCATCCGCTGGGCGTTCAGGATACCCAGCGCCACCATCAGGTAGACCAGGAAGATGGTCACCCAGATGCCCACGTCGGTCATCTCCACGTACATGGCGAGCTCCGGCACGATCGCCTGCCAGGGACGGGCCACCAGGTCACCATTGGGTTCAGCCGACTCGGCGGGCCCCCTCTCCTCCCCACCGAATGGGACGGGCTGCTCGATCGCGCGGACGCCCGGTTGGTCGGCTTCGACCCGCCCGAGGGGGGGATAGATGCCGGATGGATCACCGGGTATCGCGCCATCTGCCTGGGGTGGTTCGAATGGGGAGTGGGCGACATCGGTCAGCTCGGGTTGCTCGATGATGGTACGGCCGCGGCCCGGCCCGGCCGCCTGGCGGTGGCTCTCCAGGATGTTGGCCACCTGCTGGGCCACCTGCGGGGCCCTGGCGACATCCTGGACGCGGATGGCCAGCTCGTGGATTCGGCCCTCCAGGACGGCGTCATACTGGAGGTCGGCCAGGTGGAGGTAGAAGGCCTGCCGGTCCACCATCAAGTTGCCGGTACGAACGATCCCCACGACCTCGAGCAGGTCGTTGCCGAGCGAGCCGTCGGTGGCCTGGAGGAAGAGGACGAGCTCGTCGCCCACCTGGAGGCCTAGCTGATCGGCGAAGGTAGTTCCCACCACCACCTCCCGAGGCGCGGGGAGTGCGGGTGGGGTCTGACTCAGCCAGCGGCCGGCGATCAGCCCCCGCGTGATGACGGTGGTGCTGGATTCCCTCCCGGGATCGACGCCGATGAGCTGGACCACCTGGCTCTTGCGCTCGTGGCCGGCCAGGCCGTAGGCATAGGCCCGCGGGGACAGGGCCGAGACCTCGGGCAGGGCACCGATCCGGTCGAAGAGGGCTTCGTCCTGGGGGAAATGATGGAACAGGGTAGGGCTCTCGATGTAGTCCTTGTCATGAACCTGGACCTGGCCCATCTGGACCGCGGTGGCGCCGCGAACCATCTCGGCCATCATCCCGTCGAACAGGCAGATGGACCAGGTCAACAGGGCGGTGGCCACGGCCACGCCGCCGGCGGTCAAGGCGCTGCGCCAGCGGTTGCGAAACAGGTTTCTGACCGCAAGGCGGGCGATCATCGGCGTTGCGCGGCCCGCCGCAGCCCCTGCGGGGTGAACAGCGAGCGATCCACGGGGAGGTCCATCTGGAGGGAGGTGTACTCCACCCGGGTGCTCTCGGTGGGGTGGTCGTGGGGGATGACCTCCATCACGAAGGGGATGGTCCGGTGCCCCACCACCTGGAGGTTGGAGAAATGGAAGGTACGAACCACCTCCTCCTCGTCGAAGAAGTCGGCGCGAACCGGGATCCACTGGTCCACCGTGAGCCGATACTCGACCTTGGTGTAGACCACGGCGGCGTCCGGGTGGGGGATCATGGTGGCCAACAGGTAGCGGGTGCCGTCGGGGTCGTCGACCCAGCTCAGGGTGGTGTCGAAGTCATCCGTGTAGTCGGATTCGCGCATCAGGTCGTCGTTGGTGAAATGGCTGCCCATCCAGGAGTCGGAGAGCAGCCCCGAGGGGATGCGCACCAACCGGTCGGCGCGGGGAGCGTAGTTCCAGAGGCCGTCCTCGGTGCGCAGGGTGGCGGTACCGGCCTCTCGTGCAGGGGAACGGATGACGACCAGGGCGTTGTCCTCGCCGCTGGTCCAGGCTTCCAGCTCCAGCGTCCTCGACCAGTTCTCGGTCACCACCTCCATCGTCATGGTGCTGTGGGAAGAGACAGAGCGGTACAGGTCGTCGAGGTAGTCCATCACCTCCTGGACCTCGGGTAGCGGCAGGCCGGTGTCGGGCAATAGTGCGGTGCCGGGACTGGCGGGCTCCATGGCGGGTAGAGGATCCTCGCGGGGGATGCCTGTCTGGTCGCCGCTGGGGTGGTCGGGATCGAGGGCAGGGGGTTCGGCCTGTTCCTCGAGCGGTTGCTGGACGGTCGTCGAGTCGTCTGGTGTGGGATCCGCAACCTGTTCCTGAAGGGGTTCCTGAGCCGATGGTGGAGCTTCTCCAGCGGGATCGGCCGCTTGGTCCTGGGCTATCCCCTGAGGGATCCAACCCGCGACCAGCGGGAGGACCAGGATGACCGCGGATGCGAGAGGGTGGTTCCGAGTTTTCTTCATGGTCTTGACCTCGTTCGTTGCCGACACCTGGCCGCTGTCCGGAGCACCTGGTTTATACCACGGCGCGACCCACGAGGTGGAGAGATCTTGCGGAGCAGCCAGTCTCGATCGGTCATCTGCGGCGACGCGCCTCAACGTACGTCCGTAGGGCGCTGTTTACAGGTTGGCGCGTTGACCAGGCACTCTGCGACTGAACCTACCGGCTGGCTCTCACCGCTCCCTGGGCGCTCCGCGCCGGGACACTTCCCTTCGACACCGGCAGGTCAGGGGAGCTGGAGCACCTCGCCATCCCGAGGTGCATAGAAGGGATCGGGGTCAAAAAGGCCGTCGGTGTGAACCACCACCAGTCGCTTCACGTTCAGCTTTGGGGCCAGCTGGAGGAGCTCCTCGTGGGAGATGTGGGGGGTTTCGGGGCTATGGTCTTTGGAGGAGCACTCCAGGATGAGCAGGTCGGCTGCGTGAGACAGATCGAAGATCGACTCGCACAGGGTGGTGTCCCCGCTGATGGCCAGTACCACCCCACCACAATCGAACTTGAGGCCATTGACCGGTACCGAGTGCACCATGGGGAAGGCCTGGACGGTCAGATTGGAGAACGCCACCGGGCCGTCGGCGGGATCCAGGGTGCGGATCTCGATCGGGAAATCCAACCCCATGCGATGCACATCGGGGAAAGCCAGTTTTAGCGCCTGGTCCGGGAACTCCTCGTGCCCTGTCGGTACCACGATAGTCAGGGGCCGGGTGCGCAGGCCGAGAAACTGCATCTGCAGCAGGATGAAGGGCAGACCGAAAGCGTGGTCGCCGTGGACATGGGTGAAAAAGATGGCGTCCAGGGTGGACAGGTCGATCCCCTGCTGGTTGGCGATGAGCTGGACCGTGGGTCCGCAGTCCACCAGGAAGGTCAACTCGGGGGAGGTGACATGGATGGCCTGGTACCCCTTGCCTCCCTGCGCGAAGGCGTTGCCGGTGCCCAGAAACCGCACGGTAAAAATGGTTGGGGAGGCATGTGACAGAGCACTGTTCATGCGGGAATGATACATAGGCTCCGGATCACAGGCAATCTTTCTTCATCCCCGTTGGTTGCGATCGGTCCGCTGTTGAAAATGGGGTATACTGGCAGCCGGCGATTCCAATGGTCGCCCGAGGTCCAGGTGGATGGGCTCCATCTGATCGCTTTGAACCATTTTCTAGCTGGAGCTGCCATGCGCTGCCGAACGATTCCATCGATCCTGTTTCTGGTTTGCTGGCTGACGAGCTGCGGGGACGACACCGCGGTGGAACCGTCTCCCGACACCGGGGATCTGAGCGACGCCGGGGCGGATCTGATCGACCAGGGAGCAGGGGACATCTCGGAGGATCCAACCACAGACGACGGGGTGCTGGACGACGCCCGGGATGACGGGATGGACGGCGGCGACCCGGATGACCTGTCGATCGACCCGGAGGTGCTGGACGATCCGCCGCCCGACCGGATCGATGAGGAGATCATCGAGTTTCCACCGGGTCCCCCTGAGATCCTGTTCACCGTGGACGAGCTGCCCGACCACCTCAACGGCTCTTTGCCCTACATGGACCACGGCGATGGTCCCTACTCGTTCACCCTGACGCTTCCTACCCACGGCTTCACCCTGGATCTCCTGGCCGACCGACCGCCGGCCTACCTGGACCCCGACAGCTTCGAGGTGATCTGTGACCAGGCGATCGGGCCAGATGACGCGGTGGCTGCCGAGACCGATCTATCGGGATATTTCGAGTGGGGACCGGATCGGATCCGCTGGCTCGTTCCTGAGGAGTATGTCTTTGCCCACTCCCCCGTCACCTGCCGGGGCCGAGTGGCCAGCCTTCAGGGGGATCTGGCGGATTGGTCGGAGGTCACCTTCGATACCATGACCCAGACCGCCGATCTGCATCCGTTCGATCCGATCGATACCTGGGTGATCACCTTTGACCGCGACTACCACGACATCCAGTTCGAGGTGACCGGTGGAGGGGAGTTTGTGGTCGACTCCGAGCGGACCCCGAATGGCGAGAGCGACTTTCTCGAGGATCTGCGCATCGCCGGGTTGCAGGGCGACGAGAGCGGTGCGGGTGCGGCGACGCTCGAGGCGCGGGGTGTAGTGGGGGTCAACGCCATCGTGGTGGAGTGGATCATCGCCGAGTCCATGAAGAGCCTGCGCAGGATCTACCACGTGGATCCGGAGACCGGACAGCCGGTGGACGAGGACTCGATAGGGATCGTCATCTTCCGGGAGGGGGAAGAGGATGCTCCCGATCCCACGGCGTGGGATGCGAGCTTCTCCGTACACGGCGTCGGAGGGGACGCGCCACCGGAAGCGCCCACCCTGTTCGGGCGGGCCTCGGCGGTGGACTACAACAACCGGACCCGTCAAAACGACAGTGTGCTGGGATATGGGACGTTTTCGACCAACCTGGTGCGGACGGTGGTCACCAACCCGGCGGGGCGGTACCTGTTGCGGGAGATCCTGCCGGAGTATGGCATCCCAGTGGGGGAGGCGGACATGGACGCGGAGATCTTCTCCGAGCAGTTCGACTATCAGGCCGCCGACTATGCCACCCGGATGAGGTACAGCCGGATCAGGCTGGTGATCGAGCTCATGATCAAGGGGGTCAGCGCGCTGGTGGCCCACGAGATGGGGCACTCGCTCGGGCTGGTGGCGCCTGGCGCTCCGCCCTCCGGCCTCTTCGGTGGCGTGTACGATCCCGCCTGGATGTCCAGCGAGTCCAACTCCACCCACATCGACACTTTCGGCCTGAACGTCATGCAGACGGGGGGATCGTTGATGGCCGATCCGACCGGGATCCTCGACGAAGAGGTCACCTTCTATCCGCTCAATCTGGCCTACCTGCGGGGTCGGGTGATCGTGCTGAGGTGACCGGGGCGATGGGAACGCGAGTTGGGACGGCGCCTGTGAACCGGTGTGCTTGTACGAAGTCCTGATCCCGAGAGCGGTACCGAGAGCACCAGCACGGTCCGCGGTGGATCGGTCGACTCGCGAGGTTCAGCCCGCCACCTGGCGCACCATGGTCAACAGCATCTTGAAGGGCCGGTTGGCGTTCACGGCGTGGGGCACGTTGGCCGGCATCAAGACCGTCTGGCCGGCTCGCGCCGAGACCGGCATCCCGCCGATGACCAGCTCCGCCTCCCCCTCCAGCACCTGGACGATGGCGTCGAAGGGGGCGGTGTGCTCGGACAGCCCTTGCCTGGCATCGAAGGCGAACAGGGTGACGGTTCCGCCGTTGTGCCTGGCGATGGTCCGACTGACCACGGCATCTTGCTGGTAGGAGACCAGGTCGGACAGGCTGACGGGCTGGGCGGCCGGGATGGACGCTGCTGGCTCGATCGGTCGTTTCTCCTTCATGGTTCACCCTCCATTGGGGTTCGTCGCCTGTTGGTGCCTCGTCGGAGCGAAACGTCGAGCTGGGTCACCCAGGCAATGTCTTTGGCCCAGGCCGGACGTTACTTGTTCTGGTCGTGCAAAGGTGTTTGCTCTACTGTAGGGGCATGAATGACCGTCGCTTGCCAGTCTTGGACTGCCACGTTCACCTCACGGCGGACGGACCGTTCGGCAGCTTTCTGTCGCCGCGGTTTCGCGGCAGCGTGACGTATCGTTATCTTCTCTGGAAAACAGGGCTGAGCCGATTGAAGGACAAGAGGGCGGTCAGCGAGGCCTACCTGGAGCGGATCGTCGAGCAGTTGGACCGCACACCGGAGCTGGACGGTGTGGTCCTGTTGGCTCTGGATGGCCGCTATACGGCGGATGGGAGGCTCGATCGCGATCGAACCGGGTTGTATACCTCCAACGACTACTGCTTCGAGGCCTGCAAGCGGGATCCGAGACTGTTTCCGGCAGCCAGTATCAACCCGAAAAGGCGCGACGCGCTGGAGGAGCTGGAACGGGTGGTCGAGCGCGGAGCGGTATGTCTCAAGGTGCTGCCCAACAGCCAGGACTTCGATCCGGCCGATCCGTCCTTTCGCCCGTTCTGGCGGCGCATGGCCGAGCTTGGGCTTCCCCTTCTGGCCCACACCGGCAAGGAGCACACCATTGAGGTCACCCACCAGGAGTACGGTCATCCGCAGCGGTTGATCCCCGCCCTGGAGGAGGGGGTGACCGTGATAGCGGCCCATTGTGGCACCTCCGGTCCTCTGGCGCGCCGGGAGACCTTCCCCGACTTCACCGCGATGCTGGCGCGTTTTCCCAAGCTGTACGGGGACCTGTCAGATCTGACCGGCCCGGGGCGGGGGAAGTACCTGGGGCGCCTGGCCAATCGGAGGGAATGGCATGGGCGGTTGGTATACGGCTCCGACTATCCGGTTCCTTCCTTCCCCCTGTGGTTCGCCGGCCGTATCGGCTGGAAGAAGGCGCGCCAGATGGGCCGCAGTGACTCGTCTTTGTCTCTTTCCCTGGCCATCGTCCGCGCGTTTGGCTTTCCACCGGAGGTGTTCACCAGGGCCGCCGAGCTATTGAGGTTGCAGGGCAAAGAGGGCCGGGTGTCTGGCGCCGGCCCGTCCCCAACCTTTGCCGAATAACGGGAGATATCGAGGAATGCAGCCGTTGACCATTGGTCGTCACTTTCCGAGAGGTTGGAACATAGGGGGGGCGTCTGCCTGGTGGGTCTGCATCGCCCAGTTGCTGGCCTTGCTGCTGGTTTGCAGCGGAGCCTGTTCCGGCAGAGCTCCCGGTGTCCGGCCCGAGCCAACCCCGCCAACCGTTTCCGGGCCTGTCACCATCACCTTCGTCACCCTCAACGACTTCCACGGCGGCCTGTACGAACAGCCGCTACCCGGTGATCCGCAGCAGGCGACCGGCGGCCTGCCCTGGCTGGTGGGGGCGGTCGAAAAGCTGCGCCAGGAGGTGCCCGACCTGATCCTGCTGGACGCCGGAGACATGTTCCAGGGGAGCTGGCCGATCAATGCGACCTTCGGGCGAGGCTCGATCCAGGTCGCCCATCTTTTGGGGGTGGATGCGACGGTGGTGGGCAACCATGACTTCGACTACGGACCTGGCTCGATCCCCGACAGCTATCCCACCCAGGCCCTGGAAGATGCCATGGCCTCCTCCGCATTTCCCTGGCTCTCCGCCAACATCTACCTGGAAGGTGCCGACGCGCAGCCCTCCGAGCGATGGCAGCCTGAGGGGCTCTACCCCTGGACCCTGATCGAACGGCGAACCGTCCGGATCGGTCTGATCGGCTTGACCACCACCGAGACGCCGATGACCACCCAGTCCCGCAACGTGGACGGCCTGGAGTTTGCCGATCCGGTCGAGACGGTCCGCCAGGTAGTGGAGGAGCTGGAGGAAGCCGATGCCGACATCGTGGTGGTGCTGGGCCATCTCACCGGGGAGTGCCCGTCGCCCGCCCCCTTCGAGGTGGCGCCCCCCTGCCGGCCTGGCGGGGAGATCGGCCGCCTGTTGGACGAGCTTCCTGTTGGCACCATCGATGTCATCGTCGCCGGTCACGCCCACGCCTTGATGGGGCATCGAGTGGACGACACCATCATCCTGGAAAGCCTGGACGGAGGCCGCGTATTGAGCCGGCTGGACCTGGTCGTGGGGCCGGAAGGGCCGGATCTGGATGCCTCGACCATCCACCCTCCCTGGGTGCTGCACCACGACCGGGTCGATCCGGGATGCGAGGGGGGCGAATACCCGCTTGACCCCAGACCGGTGGGGGGGCGGCTGGTCCGTCCCAGTGTCGAAGCCCTGGATCTGATCGCCTCGCTGGAGTCCGAGGTTGGAAGCTTGTGCCAGGTGGTGGGCTGCAGTGCGGAGCCGCTGGTGCGCAGCGGGCGCTCCGAAAGCCCGGCGGGCAACCTGGTGGCGGACGCGCTACTGGCGGCCTTCGACCAGGTGGACGTGGCGGTGCAGAACTCGGGCGGCCTTCGCACCGACCTGCCCGCGGGGCCGCTGAGACGGGAGCAGATTCAAGCTCTGATGCCCTTCGACAACCAGGTCTACCTGGTGGAGCTCACGGGAGAGCAGCTGCGGCTGATGTTCCGCATCGGGACCTCGGGGGCTCACGGACTGCTGCAGGTGGCTGGGGCCGAGTACCAGTTTTCGCCCGACTGTGGGGGAGGAGACGACCTGGATGGCGACGGAGAGGTCGCGGACTGGGAGAAAGACTGCCTGTGCTGGCTGGCGGTTGGAGGCCAACCGGTAGATCCTGATCGGCGATACCGGGTGGCGGTCAACGACTTCCTCTACCACGGTGGAGACAACCTGGGGATGGTCTTCGACCAGGCCCCGATCATCGAGCAGGGGCCGTTGGTTCGAGACGCCATCATCACCTATCTCCAGGCGATGGGTGGCTGTGCCGGCGACCACAGCCCGCTTGCGGATCCGGCGACGCCCCGGATCGAGGCCGGAGCCTGCATCCCCTGATAGGGAGCCGGCTGGCGCCTGTAGCGCGGCGGAACGGTTGCAGCGCCTGGGCTCGCCGGCGGAGCACCGGTAAGCAGAGGGGGCGCGGTGGGCTGCAATCGATGCCCACAACGGGTGACTGGGTGCCTCCACCCATACCTCCAGTTGCGCGCGTCCACCTCCAGATCGAGGCACCACCGAGCAGCGCCTGGTACCGGTTGGAAACGCCATCCGGCCAGTCGGTTCGAGAACCGGTGATGAGGGAGGGCGATCCATGACGGACATCTCTGGCTCTAGCGGACCCGGACCCAACCAAGACAGCAGGGACCGCCTGGTGGAGCGGCTGGAAAAGGCCTGTGGGGCTGGAGAGCTTCGATCCCCGATCGTGCCGGAACGGCTGGGGCGAGGCCACTGGTGGTCGGACCGGAAGCTCGGCGAATGGCCGGCAGCGTTGACAGGCGGAGTCCTCGAGCCCAAGGAAGGGTACCGTTTCCGGCCCGAGAACGTGGCGATGGTCGCGCTGTTGCAGGGGCTCGAGGCCGATACGGTGGTGGATCTGGGCTGCGGCAGTGGATCGTTGCTCCTGATCGCCGCGGTGGTGCTGACCCCGCGACGTCTGGTGGGGGTTGACATCCAGGCGGAGTCGATCGAGCGGTTGAAGCGCACGGTGGCCGCCCACCAGCTGGAGCATGTCGACCTGCTGGTCGGCGATCTCCGCCGGCCGGAGATCCAGGCGGAGATCGCTCTCCTTGTAGGGGGTGGCGCCGAGTTGGTGTTGATGAACCCCCCCTACTTTCCCGTCGGATGGGGGCGAACCAGCCGGCATGAGGCGGTGCGTCTGTCCACTCATGGCGAGCAGGGTGATGTCCGCGATTTCCTGGGGGCGGCTAAGCGATTGGTGTCGAAAGGCGGGCAAATCTGGGCGGTCTACGACGCCTGGCGTCTGGCCGAGCTGCTGGTGGCTGCAGGAGAGGTGGGGTTGGCGGTCCAACGCCTGTTCTGGATACCGGACCAGCGGCCGGGAAAGGGGGATCGGCCCTATCGTTTTTGGGCTGTCCTCGGACGCCGAGGAGAGGCGGAGTCAGGGGCGTTCATCGAGCGGCTGTGACCCCGGAGTTCGGGAGGTTGCGCGCCATTGCTCCCAGGTCTGGTGCGCGGGGCGCAGTCCAATCCGAGTGCGAGCCCTGCCTGGGGGGTTGGTTGAAGGGCTGGAGGATGCCCTGGGAACCGTCTCCGACCACAGACCATGGATAGAGAGCCAGGTTGAAGTTGCCTGAAATGACGTGGGAAAATGAAGGATTGTGAAAGGAAGAAAGGTCAGGATCCAAAAAGGGAGCGGATATGCCGGCTAGTACCTGCGACCGCCACCACCCTCGCCACTGCGGCGACCGCCGCCGAATCCTCCCCTGCCACCACGACCACCACCACCACCACCGCCGCCTTCACGCGGGCGCGCTTCGTTGACGGTGAGGGCGCGACCTTCGATCTCCTTGCCGTTCAGGGCGCCAATTGCATCCTGGGCCTCTTGATCGCTGCTCATCTCCACGAAGCCGAATCCCTTGGAGCGGCCTGAATCCCGATCCACGATCACCTGGGCAGATTGAACGCTGCCGTGCGCCGTGAAAAGCTGCTTCAGATCGTTGTCCTTGACCGTGTAGGGAAGGTTGCCGACATATAACTTCTTACCCATCTCGATACACTCCTACAAAAACGTCGTCTCTTGCCACTGCCCTGAGGCAATGCGGTCCCTCTGTATACCGCCTAACCGTCGGGTTTGTCCAGCAGAGTTCCGAAAAAGAGGAATGATGGCTTGCAGGGCGGGCTTCCGCGCGTTTCCCCCCTGCCGACTGTGATGGTAACGCGGAGCCTGAGCTTTCTCCTCGCCTCCGAGACTCCGCCACCCCCCGGCGGTCCTCCCCCGAGGCGGAGCCAGGGGGAGGTGCCCGCGTAGCGGGCGGAGGGTGCGCTCACGAGCGTCGAAGATCAGAGAGGTGCAAG
>JAFGEP010000003.1 GCA_016931535.1 Bradymonadales bacterium | reverse complement strand
TTCGGTCTCCTCCTGAGCCTGTTGGATTTGCTGCTCGGCCTCCTGCCGGGCTTGCTGGACCTGTTCTTCCGCCTTCTGGTTGGCGTCAGCGATCTGCTGCTCGACCTGCTCCACCTGGGCCCTGGCGTCGGCCTGGATCTGCTCCATCTGGGAGCGCAGCTCCCTGTCGAGTCGAGTCAGGCGTTCCTCGGCCTCGCTGGTGGCCTCTGCCAGCATCTGGTCTCGCTGTTCATGGGCTTCTTGGAGCGCTTGTTGAGCCTCCGTCTGGGCGGCTTCCAACCGCTGTTGGAGCTCGGTCAGAGCCTGCTCATGGTTCTCGTCTGATTGGCGTCGTTCTTGCTCGAGGGTTTCGATGCGGGCCGTAAGGTCGTCGAGCTCCTGCTGATGCAGGTCGGTCAGGGCCTGTTTTTCCTGGCTGTACTGGGTAGTGAGTCCCTCCAGCTCGGCTGTGCGGCGGGCAGCCTCCTCCTGGAGTTGTTGGATGGTGTTGTGTGACGCCTGGGCCTCTTGTTGTTGGGAGGTGAGCTGTTGGGCGGTATCGGCCAGCTCTTGTCGGGCGGATTCCAGTGCCGACTGGAGGTCGGTTCGCTGTGCCTCTTGGGATTGCCGAAGCTGGTCCAGCTCCTGCTGTTTGGCTTGTTCTAGCTCGGAACGCAAGGAGTCCAGGGCACGAGCGTGTTCTTCCGTGGCGTCGGTCAGTCGCTGCTCCGACTCGGTCTTGATCCTGGCTGCCTCTTGCTGGGCTTGGGCCAGTTGCTCTTCGGCTTCGCGCTGGATTTGCTGGATCCGTTGTTCCGTTTCGCTCTGGGCGGCGGCCAGCGATTCTTGGGCCTGCTGTTTTGCCTCTTCGATCCGTTCGTAGGAGCCGGTCTCGGCGATGAGAAGCCGCTCCTCGAAGTCGGACTTGATCTGATCGGCCTCTTCGCGCAGGCGGGCGATTTCGTTCTGGGAGTTGGCGAGGGCCCGTTCGAGCTTTCGAGCCTCCTCTCTCTTGGTGTTGTCCTGTTCGACCAGGCGAGTATTTTGGGTCTTGAGGTCCGAGATCTCCTGGTTGGCGCGTTCGAAATCGCGCTGTTTTTCGCCAAGCTGCAGGTTGAGGGTCTCCGCCTGGTTCTCGGTGGTCGCGGCCTGGGTGCGCAGGGCGGAAAGCTCTTGTTGCAGGCCGAGGATCTTGGCATCCAGGTCGCGCACCTGCTCGTTGAGATTGTGCAGGCTGGTGTCCTTGTTGAAGAGCTGATCCTTCAGCTCCAGAACCTGTCGTTCCTTTTTATTCAACTCGTTTCGCAGCGCGAGGAACTCTCGCTCACTGGCGCTGGTGGTGGTGCGCAGGTTGGTGAAATCCTCGTCCCGTTTTCTCAGCAGCTCGGTGAGCCGTCGCACCTCCATTTGCAGAGACAGCACCGTGCTGGAACGCTCTTCTCCCCGGGCTATCGCCAGTCCGGCCGCACCGGCAGAGGTCAGCCCGATGCGGTTGGAGGGCTCCGGCGACGGGATGGCGGCGGCCTTCAACCCCTCCGCGCGATGTGGCAATGGGCCTTCCTGGGGCAGAGCAGGGGCGATCGCGGGAGTGGCGACCCCTTCGGCCCTGGCACCGGGGATGGGGGGGATCTCCGTTCGCCCTGCCGCTCTGGAGTCGGCTCGTTCGTTGAGATCCAACAGGTCGATGTCATCCAGGGAAAGCTCTTCGGAGAGCAGCAGATCATCGGTGATCTCGATGACCTCGCCCTCTTCGTTGCCGAGGTTGAGGTATTTTCGAAGGGCGCTGTTGAGCTGCTCGGCGGGGATCGGCTTGTGGAAGTACTCGTCTGCCCGCCATTTGAGGCGCGAGTGCTTCTCGAACGTGTCCTGGCTGACTGCCGCCGAGGTCAAAAAGACCGGAATATCCGCCAGCGTACTTTCCCGCTTGATCTTTTTGCACAGCGTGAAGCCGCTGGAGTAGCCTCCCGACGACTTGAGCTCGGTGTCGAGTATGATCAGAGACGGTCTCTCGTTTTGCGCGATCTCGAGCCCCTCGTCTCCGTCTGGGGTTGAAAGGACCACGACACCTTGTGGCTCCAGCACGCTTTTCAGCCCGTAGACAGCGGTTTCATCCCGGTCGATGATGAGAATCTTGACACCCATTGGTTTCTACTAACTCAAGGTGTGAGAAGGGTTTTTGCGACGGAATCAAGATAGGAGATGCGCATCCGTCCGTCAACGCGATCCGCGCTCAGGGAGAAGAGAAATCCCGGCACAGCGGTTCTTGGTGACAGCCTTCAGCGGGTGTCGCCCAGGGGAAACGCGGCTTCGACATCCATGGAAAACTGGGTGAACCCGCTTTCCGGGTTTCTTCGAAAGGCGAAGGTACCGGCGCAGGCGGTCATGGCTCCATTGTCCGTGCAGAGGTCGCGGCGGGGGATGAAGACCTCGATGCCCTTTTGCCCACATTCTCGCAGGATCGCCGCCCGCAATCCGCTGTTGCAGGCCACCCCCCCCGCCACGACCAGGCGAGTGGCCGCGACCTGGGCAACCGCGCTCATCGCCTTGCTCACCAGGCTTTCCACCACCGCTCGCTGCACGGCGGCGCAGAGATCGGACAGCCAGCCCCGATCGCTCTGGTCCGCCTCGAGGCGGCCGATCAGCAAGGCCGCCGCCGTCTTGAGACCGCTGAAGGAAAAATCCAGACCCTTGCCCGCCATCGGAATCGGCAAGTGATATCGCCCCGGATCCCCCCCCTGGCCACACTGCTCGATGTACGGTCCTCCCGGATAGGGGGCTCCCAACCTCTTGGCTACCTTGTCGAAGGCCTCTCCCGCTGCATCGTCCAGGGTTCTCCCCAAAAGGGTGTACTTCCCCACCTGGTGGACCTGGATGAGCGCGGTGTGCCCGCCCGAGACGACCAGGGCTACGTAAGGAAAATCAAGTCGCTTGGCGCAGTCTGGATCGACGAACGGAGAGAGAAGATGCCCCTCGATGTGATTGACCCCCACAAGCGGGAGGTTGTGTATGTAGGCAAGCATCTTGGCCGTTTCCAGCCCGACCAGCAGAGAGCCTACCAGTCCAGGACCACGCGTGACCGCTACCAGGTCCAGATCCGATAAGCTTACCCCGGATTCCTCCAGCGTCTTCTGGAGTACCGGCAGGATCGCCATGATGTGATTACGGGAGGCGAGCTCCGGGACCACACCACCATACCGGGCGTGGATCGGTATCTGGCTGTGGATGACGCTGGAACGGATCCGGGACCCATCCTCCACCACCGAGGCAGCCGTCTCGTCACAGCTCGTTTCGATGCCGAGAGTCAACATGATTCACCGCATGGCAGACCTGGCCGGTCAGTTCCCAACCTGCCCGCGGGCGTATCGGGCACAGGACCCCTCCGGATAAAGCTCCAGGTAGCGCAGATAGGTCTGGCGGGCTGCAGTCTCGTCTCCCACCTCTTGCTGCGCATTGCCCAGGATGCATAGCGCGGTTTCGTCGGGCCGGTTCCCTCCCGTCCCCTGCTCCAGGTAACGGATGGACTCCTGCGTCTGGGCCATCTCGTACAGTGCAAGTCCCATGAGGCGGTTGGCGGTGCGGTTGCGAGGTTGTATCTCCAGGACCTGACGCAACTCGGCCGTGGCTTCTGCAAATTGCTCCCCATCCATTAGCTGGCGGGCCTGCTCCAGGGAAGCGTCCACATCCAGCTCCTCCGGCTCTACTTCGGCTTCTGCTCTCCGTTCCGGGCGTTCTTCCTCCCTGGCGGGCTGTTCCCTGGCGGGCTGTTCCCGGGCGGGCTGTTCCCTGGCGGGCTGTTCCCTGGCGGGCTGTTCCCGGGCGGGCTGTTCCCGGGCGGGCTGTTCCCTGGCGGGCTGTTCCCTCCGAGCCTGCTCAATGATGGCAGGTGGCTCCGGCTGTTCCGTCGCTCTCTGACGTTCCTGTCTCTCCTGTTGGGCGGGGGTGGCGGTTGGTGGCATCTCTGGTTGGAGCTGTGCGAGGTCGGGCGCCGACCCTTCCGGCTGGATGGTGGACAGCGCTGTTCTGGCGGTGTCGATGGCGCTATGGGAGGAGGTGATTGCGCTCTGTTGGACTTCCTGGAGTAGAGCGAGCTTATCCTGAGGTGTCGGTTCGGTCGCCGCCGGCGGTTGTTCTGGAGATATCTGTTGGGCCGACTCGATTGGAGGAGAGGTTTCTCCGGATGGGGTGGACTTGTCATGATGCAGCACGACGAACAGGATGATGGCCAGTAGAACCAGCAGGACGGTGATGATTCCGGTGAGCAGCAGTCGTTGCTTGCGGTGAGCCATTCCCGCTTCTCGGGTGATCAGCTCGTCCAGATCGGCCTCCTCCTGGCGAAAAAACCCTTTGAACCGTTGTTCTTCACCCGTATCGAGCAGCTTGTCGGGTTTTTGGGCCGTCGTCTGCTCCTGATCCGGGCTGGGAGCAAGGCTGGGAGCGGGGCTGGGAGCGGGGCTGGGAGCGGGGCTGATCTTGGGAGGAGGCACCTTGGGGATGCGGCCCGGCTCGCCGATCATTTCTTGGCCCGACCGAGCGAAAAGGGCGGCGTGGATCCCTGCGGCCAGCTCTTCGTCGGAGCCGAGCGAGTCCAGGGGGTGGGGGACTGGTTTGAGAGGGGGCATCTTCAGGGGAGGCAGTGGTTGCTCCGGTTGTTGGGGGGGGGCAGCCTGTGCGAGGGGTGCGGATTTGCCGGCCTGGATCGGGGGAATTGGTGGTGGTTGTTGTCGTCGGGTGGCCGGCTGCTGGGCGCCAGGCCGGCTTTGTTTCTCCAACCTGCTCCACTGGAGCTCGAGGGTAGTAGATTGGTCTTCGGCGAGGCCAGGGGAAGGCGCTTTTTCCAGCCGGTCCAGGCTGCCGTCGATCCACTCTGGCTCGGAGGGTGGCAGGGTTGTTTCCTCAGTGAGGAGGGGGCGATCTGCCTCGTGGTGCCGCAGCTCGAACTCTTCTTGAGCCAGGCGCAAGAGCTCATCTTCGGCCTCGCTGCGCTGTCTTGCCCGAGCCAGTTCCTGTCTGATGCGTTGTGTTTCCTCTTCCAGCAGTCGTCTGTGTTGTTGTTGGGTCTCCTGGCTCCATTTCTTGGCATTTTCCATCTCGGTAAGGACGGCGAATCGCTCCTGTTGCAGCTCTTTTCGGACCTCATCCAGCTCGGCCTGCAACTCCTTTTCTTGTTCGATGTGTTGGCGCGCTCGGTCGAGTTCCGCCTCCAGCTGTTGGCGCTGCAATTGGAGGGCCTGCTGTTGTGCTTCCGTCTCCCGCTGCAGTCGGTTCCGCTCGTTTTCCAGCGCCTGTCGCTCCCTTGCGATCTCCTCGATCAGCTGTTTGTGCTGCTCCAACAGCTGGAGTCGTTCCGACTGGAGCCGTTCCATCAGTTCGTCCGATGGCTGGAGGTGCTGCGCGGCCTGCGCGATAGGGAAAGCCGCCGGGGTTTCCTCGGGGATGAAGGGAACAGCGGGATAGTCCGCTGTGCTTCGCTTGGGTTTGGCCTCCTCTTTTGCCTCCTCGACGGCCGAAATGACGACCGGCTTGTGCTTGGGCGAGGTGTGATCCCGGGAGAACGGGGTGGTATGGGCCAGAGAGGTTTGCTGCTGCTTCGGGGTTACGAGCAGGCGTTGTTGCAGCTCGGTCATCTGCCGGATCTCATCGAGCGCCTTGCGATCGGTCTGGATGACCTGCTGTATCTCCCGCAGTTCGTTGTGAACCGCTTGCAGCACCCGATCGACCTCGGAGTCGATCGGCTGGGCGCCAGCGAGGGAGGCAATGGCGGAGAGGTCCATCCAGGGGGGGTGACCTTCCTTGCCCAGGGCGGTTTCGGAGGTTGGCGGTTCGAGCGCGTCCGGGGTTTCCCCGACGAGCTGAACCATGATCTGACGTTCACGGGCCGCGATCTCCCCAGTACGCTTGCGGGCGGCTTCTTTCAGCGCTTCTGCTTCGCGCCAGGCCGACTCTTCCGCCTCTTTGAGCGCCCGCAGCTCCTCCAGCTCCTGGCGGAGCCGCTCTTCCTCCTCCTCTCGTTCTCTGCGGAGGGTCTCCTGCCGCACACGCTCTTCTTCGATCTCTTCGGCCGTTCGGACGAGCGCCAAGGCCGGTTCGCCCTCCGGCCCCAGGAGGTCGAAGTCATCGGGTTCGAACGGCGTGGGGCGAGCGTGCTCGAACAGACCCAGGCCGGCCAGGTGTCGGATGATCCGGAGGGTGGCCAGATCACCGAGCTGCGAGTCCAGGATCACCTGGTAGATGGTTCGCCGTCCATCGAACAGGTGAGTGATCTCGCGCTCCGAATCGGACAGCTCGCTGACCAGGGGTGCCAGCTTGTCGTGCTGGATTCGCAGGACCAGGTCGAGGGAGGCCAGCTCTTCGGCCAGCGTATCCCACTCCTCCTGCCTTTGCAGCCCCTCTAAAAGGAGGTCTGCCAGCGGTTGGGTGATCCGCCGAGGCCGTTTGAGCGAGGGGAGGTACTTGATGGTGAAGGCTCCCTGGACCCAGTTCAGGAGGCGATAGAGCGCCTCTTCACCCAGCAGCAGACCAGACCGGGCATCGAGGACCTGTCCATTCTCGAAGTAGATGATGCCCCACAAGCCGTCATATTTCAGCCGCAAGGCGCCGGTTTTCTGGCCATCCTCGATGGTCTCCAGGATGTCGATCAGGGTGATGTCGTCGAGCTCTCCCGTGACCGTCTGAGCTTGTTCCTCGGCGAGCTGTTCCTGCTGCCGGCGTCGCAGCAGGAAGCGGATTCGGCCAATGATCTCCCGCACATAGACTGGCTTGGTGACATACTCGTCCACCCCAAGCTGGTAGCCTTTCAGCTTGTCCGCCATGTCCCGGGAGTGGGTGAGAAACAGGAACGGGATGGACTCGATTTCTGCCTTGGCTTTCACCTGCCGGCAGAACTCGAAGCCATCTTCTTCCGGGAGATCGGTTTCAGAGATGATCAGGCTGATCGGTTGATCTGCGAGCAGAGCCAGCGCCTGTTGGGCCGTTTCGACACCCACACAGTCCAGGCCGGCTTTTCGCAAGCTGATCTCGAGGATCCGCCGGCTCTTTCTGTCGGCATCGACGATGAGGATGGGCTTGGTTTCGCTGGTCACCGGACCCTCCTTCGAAAAGATCTATCAGGGAAGACAGCCCACCCGATTGTATGCGATCGACGATTGTCCGTCGAGCCGAGGAGTGGAGTTGGGCTGGACAAGGCAGGTCCAGCCAGGTGGGCCGCTATCGATGCTCGCCCTGCGGGTTGACCGATGGGAGTGGGAGGGGGAACAGCGGGGGTCAAGCGGCGAAGAGCGACTCGATCTGCGATTCGACGGCGCTTTCCGAGAGCGCTTGCGCCACGCTCAGCTCCTGGACCAGGAGGCGGCGGGCGGTGTCCAGCATCTTTCGCTCGCCGAAGCTGAGGTTCTTGTCATATTTCAACAGGTTGAGATCGCGGAGCACTTCGGCCACCTCCGTGGCGGAGCCGCTCTTGATCTTCTCGATGTAGGCGCGGTACCGTCGGTTCCAGTTGCCCTGGCTCAACCGGGATTCCCGCCTCTTCAGCACGGCGTAGACCTGGGAGACGGTGTCTCCATTGATGACCTCTCTCAGGCCCACCGATTTGACCTTGTCCACCGGGATCATGATCTTCTTCTCGCTGTCGAGCACCCGAAGGACATAGAACTCCTGCTTGGTCCCCATGATCTCCTTGGTTTCCACCCCGATGATCTCGGTCACCCCCTGTGCCGGGTACACCGCCTTGTCTCCCACGCAGAACTGCGCCATGACCCATCCCTCGAGAACGGTTGAGCTCTCCAGTTTCCCTCACCGGGTTCGCCGGTCCCCCCCGGTTGCGGAAGGACCAGCCGCAAAGACGGAGCCAGCGAACAGATGCAGCAACACCAGGCGAGGCGCAGTAGCCAGACCCTGACGGGTGGCTGGCGATCGCCTGCCGTGCAAACCTCTATACTAACAACGCTGGAGGAAAAGAGGCAGTAAAATCTCGAAGGCCGAGAAAGAGAAGGCTCAAGTTACGGTTGTTGCCGGCGGTTTCAACGAAGGGATCGGTAGAGATCCAGCAGGCGGGTCTGCCGCTGGCGGAGCAATTTCGCCCGGTAGTCCGCGTTTCCATTGGGAAACTTGATCCGGACGATCGCATCGACCAGCCCCTCCTTGGAGCCGAAACGCCGCTTGATCTTCTGGGTGACCTGGTACATGCGAAGCAACTGCCGGTTGCTGGCCGTCTTGATCCGGCGCTCGAACTCCGCTTCTTCCATGCCGTCATCGCGGTCAACCAACGGAAGGAGTAGTTTGGAGAGCTCCGCCTTGGAACCGAAACGCTGCCGGACTACTTGTACTGGAGTGAGCTTTACCATTGCGTCCTCCCTGGCGGCATCAGATACAATACCGGTAAACACGCCGCGCAGGAGGCGGGCTATTAGCACACCGTCGGTTGCGGTGCAAGCGGTATTGCAGGGTGGTGATGAAAGCGTGGATCCTTCTTGTCCTTGGACCGATCCTCCTCGGCTGCCACGGCTCAGAGCCAGCGGATGTCCGGGCTACCGGTGCCCATACCACCGGCGTTCTCCCGGGGACAGGGGTGACCGATCCCCCGGCTTTCCCGTTGGCAGGAACCCACTCGAACACCTCCTCCCCTCGGCAGGAACTGGCCGATGACCTGTTGATCCTCACCATGGGCTCGCAACGGGTCACCCTGGGGGAGATCCGGCGAACCTTCCTGGCCAGTCAGCTGATGAGGGGCCGGCCCCTGGAGGAGGTTGCACGACTGACCCTTCCGGACGACCCCTACGAGCTGATGCGCTGGGGGGAACAGGTGCTGGCTCGCCGGCGGCTGTTGCGGGAGGGAGAGACCCTGGGGCTGCTGCCAGGACGGGAGGAGATCCTGGAGATCTGGCGCGGCAACCCATCGCTTGGGCCGATGGCCAGCCGATCCTCGATGGAGTGGCCGGAGGAGCTGGCTCGCCAGCTGGGCCTCGAGGTCGAGGATCTCTTCGACCTGGTGTCGGCGGCACAGGTGTATCCGCGGTGGCTGGATCGGGTGACCGCCGACATCCCCCCCGAAGATCTCCGGTCACACTACTTCTATCTTCATCGTACGGTCACCATCGACGTGGTCGAGATCCTCAACCTCCCCACCAGCGAGGAGATCGAGGCCTTCCTGGCCCGACTGCCCCAACCAGACTGGGCTGAACGGACCTATCAGGACCATATCGGCCTCTATACCGAACCGGAATCGGCCGATGTGCGCATCGTTCGGATCCGGCTGGCACCCGACGCCTCCCCCGAGCAGGTCGCCTCGGCACAGGATGCGATCGACCAGCTGCGCGCCGAGGTGGAGACCGGAGCGGACATGGTCCGCCTTTCTCGAGAGGTGTCCGAAGATCCGGCACGTCAGAGGGGCGGGCTGATGACGGGGGTCGTCCGACCTCAATTTCCGGCTGCCTTCGAGATCGCGCCGCAGGGGCTCAGTCCGGTGCAGCGGGACGAGCACGGTCTGTATTTCTTCCGGGTGGAGAACCGCTACCCTGCCAGGCCACGTCCCCTGGACCACCTTCTGGAGCGGGAGATGGCCGCGGCGACCCTCGGATCGCGGGTCATCTTGCCCGGGCCGGCCGCCCTTGCCGAGCAGGTGCTGTCCGGATTGAGGGCGGGCCAGGATCCGAACCGGTGGTCCGGGGAGAGGACCATTTTGGTTCGCCGACTGGAAGAGGTCCGTCGGGAGCCGGATGGGATGATCCCCTCCATCGGGGTATCTCAAGAGCTACAGGCGGCCATCTTTGCGCTTACCCCGCAAGAGCCGGTGGTGGACCGTCCCTTCCTGGTCAACTCCAGCCTGTTCGTGGTGCGGCTGGTGACGCGCAACGACCAGGAGGAGAGCGATTTCCAGGCCGATCGGGCGCGCTTCGAGGAGGAGTACCGGAGGATGCGACGCGCAGTAGCCTGGGACGATTTCTGGGGCCGATGCCGGGAAGAGGAGCCTATCGAGGTGCACTGGGTTCCGCCGGAGCGTGGGGAGAAAGCCGGCCGATCTTCCGGACCTCCTTGAGATCCACGGTGCCTGTGTAGTTGCGGATGACCAGCTCGCCTATCGGTCCCCGGCTTCGGCCCTTGGAGTTGATGCTCCGGCGGGCCATGACCTGGTGCATGGGGTAACCCTGGTATAGCTGGCGGATGTTTGGCGAGGCGGAGTTGCTCTGCATGACCAGGCAGCCCCGGCGATCGAGATCGCAGAAAAGCTCGGCGAGCGCACCCTGGTCAAAGGCATCGAAGCCTTGGCTGGTGTAGGCGGTGAAGCTGCTGGTTCGACTGAGCGGGTGATAGGGGGGGTCGAGGTAGATGAAATCGCCGGCCCTGGCCTGCTCCAGGACCTGGTCGAAGGGCGCGCAGAGCAGGGTGGCCCGCTTGAGCAGGGTGGAGACCGCCAGCAGGTTGTCCGGGTCGAAGAGGCTCGGGTTGGCATAGCGGCCGATGGGCACGTTGAAATGGCCCTCCTTGTTCTCCCGGTACAGGCCGTTGAAGCAGGTCTTGTTCAGGTAGATCTGGAGGGCGGCCCGCTCTGCCAGGGGAAGATCCGCCTGGTGGTTGAACTTGTCCCGTAGGGTGTAGTACTGGCGGGGGCAATGGGAGGCTCGCAGCGCCTCCAGGTACGAGATCACGGCCTGCACCTCGTCGCGGACGGCGCGGTAGCAATCGACCAGCCGGCGGTTGAGGTCGCCGAGGATCGACACCTCCGGTTGGAGGTGGAGGAACATGGCGCCCCCTCCCAGAAAGGGCTCGAAGTATCGGTTGAACCGCCGGGGGACGAGGGGCCCGAGCTGAGGGAGCAAGGAGCTCTTGCCGCCGGCCCATTTCAAAAAGGGGGTTGCGCCAAGGACACGGCTGCCCGCCGTGCCTTGGGTTGCACGTCTGCCTTCCATGGCTTGCCACCTGGGGTTGCTCCTCCCGCCTTGGAGGAGAGCGACCGTTTTCAAAGGGATGGTGCGGTCTGTTGGCGATCTCCGCAAGTTTTCGAAGGTTTTTGTCTGGGGGATGACCCTCCGCCCTGGTTCGAGCAGGACCGCGCTGCGCAGAAAACCCAACATCAGAGCACGCCATCGCCGCAGGCTGCCATCGGGAGAGGCCAGCGATCGGAAAAAGTCTGGTCGGGCTTGCTGGGCAGGTGGCGGATTGGAGGCTACACTGGTGCCATGAGGGGGAGAATACTCGGCGTGGACTACGGAGCAGTGCGGGTTGGGCTTGCGGTCACCGATCCACTGGGGATTACGGCCCAACCTCTGGTCACGCTTTCTCGGCGGTCCGATCGGCAGGTCTGCCGCGAGATCGCCGCCCTGGTGGCCGACAAGGCGGTGGTGGAGGTGGTGGTGGGGCTTCCGTTGGCCATGGACGGAACAGCCGGCGAGGCAGCCGACCAGGTCCGGGAGTTTGTTCAGCGGTTAACGCGCTACCTGCGGATCCCGATCACCCTGTGGGACGAGCGGTTGACCTCCGTCGAAGCGGAGCGGGTTCTTTTCGGTGGGGGGGTGACTCGCGCCCGGCGGAGGCAGGTGGTGGACCAGGTGGCCGCCTCCCTCATGCTGCAGGCGGTGCTGGCCAGCCGATCGACGGGTCAGGATGCCGACGGCGCCGATGATTAGCGGAGTGTTTCAGCCCCGCGGCTCACAGTGGTTGTCCTGGAGCAGTTGATTGAGACAGCGGTTCAGATCCCGGATCTGGTGGGCCAGCTCCTTGGCGATCTCCTCCAGCAACACGTAGGCGACCAGCTGTTGCTTCTGGAGCATTTTCAGGAAGGCCTTGCGCCCGATCTTGATCACCTCGGTATCGGTGCGCGCGACCAGGGTGTGAGCGCAGCTTTCCTCGCTCAACAGGGCGCTGGGCTGAAGGATGGTGCCCGGTTTTTGATGGGTGACCACCCCGTCTGCCCAGAGCTCCACCACCTTTCCCTCGGCCAGGATGAAGGCGGTGTCGCTGTCGTCGCCCGACTGGCAGAGGAGGGTGTGCTCGCTGAGGTTGCAGGTGCTGGTGCAGCGCTTGAAGGCGGTGAACTCGTCTTCGCTCAGCGGGGAGAACGGGGGGGTCTGGCGGATGATGTTGTACGCTCTGTGCATCGCTTCCCTCCCGGGTCATCCCTTGCGCACGCGGGCGATCAGCTCGCGGGTCGGATCGCCCCAGACGTGCGGCCGCCTTTCCGGTTCCTCACGTAGCCGTTTGATCTGGTGCTCCAGGATCTGTCGTCGTTCGTTCAGCGTACGTGCCAGTTGCAGGATGATCTTGTAGGCGTAGGAGGGCCTGTTGGTCCTCATTTCCTCGATCTTCTCCTTGCTCAAGAAGTAGCCCTCGATGGGAGACAGGGCTGTCACCGTGGCAGATCGAGGTCCTCCGTCGATCAGGGCCATCTCCCCGATCACGCTGCCGTTGCCCAGGTGTGCCAGCAGGATCTCCGGTCCGTCGCCGGCCTTGATCCGGACCGAGACCTCACCCCGTTCGATCACGTAGAGGCCGTCCGGGTCGGCGCCCTGTTCGAAGAAGGAGTGTCCCGCCGGGTAGAAGACCTGTTCAGCCTCTCTCAGCAGCTCCAGGATCTCCGACTCATCCAGGCCGGCGAACAGGGAGATCTCCTTGAAGAACTCGATGGGATTGACGGTGACCATATTCATAGCTGTTCCGCACGCCGCCTGCGGTACGGCGGCTCGCGCCAGTGTGCCGTTACGCCCCCACGGGTCCCTTTGCCGTGTACGTTAGAATTGTAATACCCAATCTGCCGAGTGCAAACGGCAACCGGGAAAAAGAGTCGGTCACCTCAGCCCGTTGAGCCCCAGCACCACCAGCCCCAATCCCAGGCAGTACCATCCGAAGTGGTGGAATCGTGCTCTCTTCAGGATGGCCATCAAGAGAAAAAGACAGACCAAACCCAGGGCGAAGGCCACCACCATCCCCCCCATCGCCTGCCCGATCTCGCGGGAGGTGAGACGAGAGAGGTCCCCGGATTCCACGACCAGCGCACCCAGGATGGCCGGGATGGAGATCAGAAAGGAGAAGGTGGCGGCCGGCGTTGCGGCAATCCCCAGCCACAAGGCGGCCGCGATGGTGATGCCGCTGCGGCTGATTCCCGGAAGGACAGCCAGCCCCTGGACGATCCCGATCCCCAGCGCCGCCTTCCAGGAGATACCCCAGTGGGCGTTGCCCGCCTGCTGGAACCCCCGCTGGCGACCAACCGTAGCGCTCCAGGTTGACAGCAAGAGCAATCCGTTGGCGCAAAGCAAGAAAGCAACCCGCGAAATGCCGGGCCGCTCGCTCACTACGGGCCTGAGCGCCACCCCGATGAGCCCCGTGGGGATACAGGCCAGGGCGATCAGCCCGAGCTGGCGCACGCCGATACGGTCGAGCCAGGGTCCCCGTCCACTCCCCACCAGGTCTTTCCCCAGGATGGCCAGATCTCTTCGGAACATCACGATGACCGCCAGCAGGGTGCCCAGGTGGAGCGCGATGTCGAAAAAGAGGGAGGGGGGGGTGGCATCCAACCAGATCTCGGCCAGCCTGAGATGGCCCGACGAGCTGATGGGTAAAAACTCGGTGATCCCCTGGACGGCGCCGAGCAGTATCGCCTCGATGAGGGTCATGGCACCGGGGTGAGTGGTGGGCAGCCGACCGAGGCGCTGGGCAGGTCTGGTTGACCATGGGCCATGGCCTGTTGCCACCCGTCGATTGATCCGGTCCGGATGGGGCCTTCGCCTCTCTTCACGGCGTCGCCTCGCTGGCGATCCAATCGGCGATCTCCTGCTCGGTCCGCTCCCAGGAGTCGGCCAGGCGCAGCTCGAGAAACTGGCCGTAAAGCGTGCGCCAGATGAGCACCAGCTCATCGATCAGGGTGAGCCGCTCGATCAGCTGCTCGCTGTGCTCCGACAGCACCGCCGGCACCTTGACCCCGGTAAAGTCAAACTGGCGGGCGTCGACCGAGAAGAGCCACTCCCTCTCCTGCCAGGTGAGCCTGAGCTTGGCCTTGGACACCCGCTTGCCTGCCTTGAGGGCGATCTTGGCCTCCGGGCTGTCGATCGGGTTGCCTCCTGACAGGCGGCTACGCTCGGTCTGGGTCAGGAACGCTTCCAACACCAGCTGGTCGTCGAAGGCGATCTCCACCGAGCCGATATCGGGGAGAACAAACCGACCCTCCTGCTGATCACAGGCGAACCAGAGCCAGGTCAAGAACTCGCCGCCCAGAAAACGGCAAGATTCGATCAGATCTACCAGGTCCATCTCACTCTCCCACGAATCGGGCCGGCTTCAGGTCGACCAATCCTCCCAGCAGCTCGTCGTTCATCCGACAGTGCAAGGCGCTGATATAGGGGCTGTCGGGAAGGAGCCGAAGCCCGAAGGTCTGCTCGAACAGCTCGGTGAACAGCTCGTTGACGGTGCGGCTCAGACTGGAGAAGCGGAGCTCGGCGCGCTCCAGGTTCCAGCAGAGATCGACCAGCCGCACCGAGGGCAACGTCTGGCGTTTCAGCACCCGCCGCTGTTGCTCCATGAGCTCGCCCCGTTCCAGGCGGGTCAGGTGGTCTCTCTTCTGTTCCAGCAGCCGAGCTTGCTCGGCACGCCTGAAAAGAGCCTTGAGTAGGGCCGGTGGGAGGGCCCAGCGATCGATCCGCATCCCCAGCAGCAAGTAGGACCCCTCGTACAGGTCGGCGCTGTTGAACTGTTGGACCAACAGGTCATGGATGGGAACCCAGCCGTAGCTGATGTCCTCCTCCGACTCGACGGTCAGAGGCTCGAATCGGTCGAGATAGACCTTCTCGAGGAACAGCTGGCGGTAATCCGAAGGAAGCTCGCCATCCACGAAGTAGGTCCGAAAAGTGATTCCACCTTCCGACAGGCCCATAGACCACTCTCCTTTTCGCCGAACCTCGGCTGCTGCATAATGGTCGCACGAACGAACAGATAGCCGTCGCGAGTGTGTGGGGGGTGTACCAGCCTCCTTTAGGCGAGTCAATCGGTGCCGTGAGGGACGACCAATGCGGTGGGCCACGATTGCGATCGGTACGGGTGAGCTGGCGGGTCAGCAGCGGATGCCCCCCACCGGAGAGTTTGGCTGGATGCTGGTCCGGACGACGATCATCCTGGTGGTCATCTGCCTGTTGGCCTACCTCTTGATCCGATTTGTGCTGCGACGGTTTCTTCCGGCCGCCCGAGCCGGGGAGGGGCGCTCGGGTCGGCTGGTTCCCCTCGATCGGCTCTCGCTGGATCCCCGCCGGTCGCTGGTGGTGGTCAAGGCGGGGAGCAAGGTGTTGCTGATCGGGCTGGGCGATGACCGGTGCGATCTGCTTTGCGAGCTCGATCCCCTGGAATGGGCCGATCTTCCCCCTCCGCGTCGGGGCTCCCTGTTCTCTCGCCACCTGGATCAGGTGGTAGCGAAAGGCAAGCGTTCCGCGGGTCCGTCAGGAAGGGATGTGATCGCCCTGGATCAAGAGGCATCAGGCCAATCGGACGGCTCCGACCGCTCTCGGTCGGCTGAGGAGGGGGAGTCGCAGTGAAGATCTTCCGACTGGTCGCCGGAACGGCCGCGTGGGTGGGAATGGGAAGCTGGGGGCGATTGGCGATGGCACAGGACGCCAACCCGGTGGCCGAATTCTCTCCTTTGCAGTGGGTGATCCTGTTGGGCGGGCTGGCCTTGCTGCCCTTCGTGGTGGTGATGGTGACCTCGTTCGCCAAGGTGGCGGTGGTACTGGCCATCTTGCGCAGCGCCATCGGCGCCCAGGGTGTACCGCCGGCGCAGGTGATCATCGGTCTATCGCTGATTCTGACGGTGTTCATCATGGCGCCGGTCGGTCAGGGCATGCTGGCAGAGGCGAGGGCAGAGCTGGCGGTGCTCGATCAGCAACAGGCGGAACAACCGTCCGGGGCGCTGAGCGGTTGGGAACGGGTGTCCGCCGGGGCGCGGGCGGCCATCGAGCCGTTGCGTCGGTTCCTGGAAGGGCAGGCCCATCCAGAGGACCAGGAGCTGTTCGTTCAGCTAGGTCAACCGGCAACCGGCGAGGGACCGACCCTGTTTTCCCGCGGTCAGCTCCTGGTGCTGATTCCGGCCTTCATGGTGTCGGAGCTGAAGGAGGCGTTCCAGATCGGGTTTCTGATCTTCATCCCGTTCATCATCATCGACATGGTGGTGGCCAACATCCTGTTGAGCCTGGGGATGTACATGCTGAGCCCGACCACGATCTCTTTGCCGTTCAAGCTGTTGCTGTTCGTGATGGTGGACGGATGGTACCTGCTGGTGCGGGGACTGGTGACCAGCTACCAGGGAGGGTGAGGATGAGCGTGGACTTCATCTTGCAGGTTACGCGGGAGGCGCTGGTGTTGATCCTGTTGCTGTCGGCGCCGGCGGTCCTGGCAGCACTGGTGACGGGGCTGGTCATGAGCTTGCTGCAGGCGGCCACCCAGGTACAGGAGCAGACCCTGGGATTCGTTCCCCGTCTGATCGCGGTCTTTCTGGCCTTGGCTGCGGCCGGCCCCTGGATCGGCGCCCAACTGGTGCGGTTCACCGGACTGCTCTTCGAAGGGGTCGCCCTGGTTGGCCGATGAGGCAGGAGGAGAAGGGGACAAGCAGGTGGAGGCGGCGATCGTTCCCTATCTGAGCCACCAGGCGTCGCAGGTCCTGCTGGTCGGGTTATTGTCACTGATCCGACTGCTGCCGGTGGTGTTCCTGGTCCCTTTTATGGGGGGGCGTCTGGTCATCGGGCCGGTGAAGGCCGGACTTGCCCTGGTGCTGGCGCTAGTCCTGGCCCCGATGGCCTGGTCGTCGGGCCAGGCGGTCATCTTACCCCAGTCGAGCATCTGGCTTGTCCTCTTGGCGCTGAAGGAGGTGTTGGTCGGGCTGGTCATCGGTTTTCTGACCGC
Source organism: Bradymonadales bacterium (assembly GCA_016931535.1). GTDB lineage: Bacteria > Myxococcota_A > Bradymonadia > JAFGEP01 > JAFGEP01 > JAFGEP01. The sequence continues at coordinate 29,003 of JAFGEP010000003.1, read as the reverse complement.
CCTGGTGTTCTACGCCGTGCAGATGGGCGGTGCCTTGATCGACACGTTGCGCGGGCAGGCGATGGCAACCGCTCTGGTTCCTTCGATGTCCGAGCGGGTCAGCCCGACCTCGGCGTTGGGGGTACAGCTTCTGATCGTGGTTTACCTGGCCATGGACGGCCATCATCTGTTGTTGCGAGGGCTGGCCGAGAGCTTCCGGGTGGTTCCGGTGACTTCATGGCCTTCGATCGCCTTGGACCTGGAGGGGTTGGTCGGGACGGTGGCGCACTTGACGGGGGAGATGTTTGCGATCGCGCTGGCATTGAGTCTGCCTGTGATTGCAGCGACCTTGCTGGTGGACATGGCCTTGGGAGTGGTCAACCGCTTCGCGCCCCAGATCCACGTGTTTTTTCTGGGGATGCCGGCCAAGGCGCTATTAGGCGTGGCGATGGTGCTGCTAGCCCTCGTGGCCATGTTGGACTTGATGACCTCCAGCCTGACGCGTAACCAGGATTGGATCTGGTGGTGGCTGCACCAGGTCGGACCTTGACGGTGACCGGGCAGCCTGGTCCGGGGACATTGGTGACGGGAGAATGACGGTTTGACGCAGGCCAGGACAGAGAAGCCGACGCCCCGCCGCCTGAGGAAGGCCCGCGAGCAGGGGCAAGTGGCGAGAAGCCGAGATCTGACGGGGGCGATCCTGCTGCTTGCCTTTGTCGTGCTGGTGGCCCAGGGGGGTGGAGCCCTGACAGGTCCACTGGTGGGGCTGTTTGTCCGGACATTTGATGGTGTCGGATCTGCAGAGCCTCGCTCTGTTGGGATCCCCCTTGGGGAGGGGCTCGAGGTTTTCTGGGGGGTGCTGGCGCCGGTGCTGGTTGTCCTGTTTACGCTGGCCTTGTTGACCTCGGTCCTGCAGGTTGGAGGAGGGATCTTCACCTTGCGACCGCTGCTTCCCGACCTCAGGCGGATCCATCCGGGGAGAGGGTTGAAGGAGCTCTTTTCGCGCGCACGAATGTTCGCCCTGCTTCGCGTCTTGGTCGTCCTGGTCGTGGTGCTGGGATCGAGCGGCATCCTCCTGTCATTGCACGGGCGTGATCTGGCCTGGTTACCCCAGTTCGACCCCTGGGCGGGGGCCCGTCTGGCGGGCCGGATCGCGTTGCGCTGGGGAAGCTGGCTTGTCCCGGCGCTGCTGGCGCTGGGGGTAGTGGACCTGGCGGTCCAGCGGATGATGCATCTCAACAGGCTGAAGATGAGCAAGGAGGAGTTGCGAAGGGAGCAACGAGAGGAGCAGGGCGACCCCGTGTTCCGCGGGGAACGCCAGCGGCTGCATCGAGAGGTGTCCCAGTTTGACCTGGCAAGCGCCGTCCAAAGGGCGACGGTGGTGGTGGTGAACCCCACCCACCTGGCCGTCGCGCTGTTCTATGATCGGGAGTGCACCGAAGCTCCCGAGCTCGTGGCCAAGGGCAGAGGCCATCTCGCCTGGCAGCTGCGCCAGCTGGCCGAAGAGGCCGGTGTTCCGATCGTGGAAAACGCCGTCCTGGCTCATTCTCTGCAGGATCTCGAGGTGGGCGACCAGATTCCGGTCGAGCTGTATGAGGCGGTTGCCGAGATCTTGAGATTTGTCTGGGAACTGGAGAGATCCGAGGAGGAGATCGGAGCGTGAGCACAGGCCCTGGCCCCAGCGGGACACCCGACCTGGAGGTTCGAGAGGTCCACCCCAACGGTTCCCACCGAAAGCGCCGCGGCCTGTTCTTCACCCCCTGGGTGATCGCCCGCAGCCTGGCTCGGCTGGTGCTCGACAGGCTGGGGCCAAAGGCCGTCGAGACCCCTCTGAAGGTAATCGACCCCTTTGTAGGCGAGGGGGTCCTGCTGGACGCCTGGAGCCGGGAAGTCATGGATCGGTCGGACGGATGTCCGGGCGGCTCGTCCACAGAGGACCAACACCGGATTGTGGAGCAGCTCTACGGCGCCGATCTGGACGGCCAGATGCTCTCGGCATGTGCAAAAAGGCTCGGTCGTCAGGATGCGACCTGGACGGGGTGGGCTGGCAGCCACCTGAAGGTCCTGGATGCGCTGGCCGCTCCGATTGTCGGGAGCACCGACCAGGAGACGTCCTGGTCACAGCAGTACCCCGAGGTATTCCGGCAGGGAGGGTTCGACGTCGTGCTCGCCAATCCACCCTGGGAGAAGGTGCGGGTCAATGACCGGGAGTTTTTCTCCGCCATCCGGCCGGGCTTTTCCCGTTTGGCACGGATCGAGCGGGATCGAGAGAAGGAGCGGCTTCTGCAGGATCCCGGGGTGAAAGGAGAGTACGAAGCCTATCGGCTCCAGGTCGGGCGGCTTGGACGGATCGCCCGGGATCAATATGCCACAGCCAAAAGCGGTGGGGACCTGGATACCTACAAGCTGGCGGTGGAACGGTGTCTGGCGCTGGCCAACCTGGGGGGAATGGTCGGGATGATCATCCCGGACGGCCTGTTGTGCGACTGGGGTGCACGGAAACTGCGCGAACTGATCCTGTGCCATCACAGCCTGCTGGACGTGATGCGTCTGAAAACCGGGGGAGCGCTCTTTCCGGAGATCCATGCCAACCTGGGGGTGCTGTTGCTGGTCATCGCCAAGGGACGGGAACGCTCCCGGCGCACATTTCGGATCTCCTCAACCATTCGCAAGGCAGAGGAGCTGGATCGGCCCAACTTCCTCGGGCTGGAGGTGGCCCTGGTTCGCGCCAGCACACACCACCTGATGATTCCCCTCCTGGAGTGCCGCCAGGAGGTGGACATGCTTCGGGCCTGTCTGGCCTTCCCCGCGCTCGGCGACTGGCCCCAAAGCCGGTTCCAACCGCGCCGGGAGATGGACATGACCCTCCATCGCCACCTTTTTCGCGGAGAGGGGGGCGAAACCCAGCGAGGAGAGGTCGTATCGCCCGCCAGCAGGCCGGCCGAGGCGAAGCGACCGGCTCCCGATGGTGCCCACAGCGGTCCTCCCGTCATCGCGGAGGGTCATCTCGCTCATCCAGTGAACCTGGGTCAGGCGAGGAGGGGAGGGGACACCCCCGGCTGCTCACCTTGGCTCGAGAAAAGTCCGGGCGAGGGGTGGAAGGATCCGGAGGAGAAGGGGGGCGGTCAGAATGACGATCTCTCCCTGGTTCCTCTGTTGGAGGGCAAGCACCTGGCTCCCTACCGGCTATTGCCCCATCGGTGGCGCTATCGGGTACCCCGGTCGGCGGCCAGGTATGTCGATTGCCATCGGATCGCCTGGAGGGCGGTCGCCGACCGGGCCATGCGCCGCAGGCTGGTGGCCGCCTGGGTTCCACCCGGGGTGGCGCTGGGGAACAGCCTGCAGTTCACCTTGGGTCAAGCCGAGGACGGGATGGACCACCTGTTGTGGCTTCTGGCCTGGATGAATAGCCGGATGGCGGAGGCTCAGCTGGCCTGGTGGTGTACCACGAACAACATCAACGGGTTCCACCTGTTGACCTGTCGGCTTCCCTTGTTCCTGCCGACCCGGGAGAACCGCGAGGTCGTTGGTTGGGCGGCCGGTCTGACCGCCTTGGGGGCGGAGCGGTCCACGCTGCCGTCTGCGTTGCTGGCGAGGGCCAACCGGATCCGCTCGGCGAAGGAGCGCCGGGAGGCGATTGAGGCCATCGACCAGTTTTTCCGTCGGTTGTACAAGCTGGACGAGACCACCTGGGGCCGATTGGTGCTGGATCGGACCGCTTCTGTGGAGTCCTGGGCTTTCCAGAGGTAGGCCGGATAGGATAGAGGATGGGGTGGACATCCCTGCAAACGGGTCTTGTCCGCGGTGAGGTTTGCCGAGGGTTCCTCTCGGAGGGTCGGGGCACCCAGGAGACAAAAGCGGGATGAGTCAGTGCACAGGCAAGGCCTGGTATCAAGGGGTGGAGCGGCTGTTGTTGTTTGCCGCCGCCCTGGTCCCGATCTGGCTTTGTGGGCCCTTTCCCACCTACGACGGTCCCCAGCATGCTTTTGCGGGGTACCTGCTCAACCACATCGACGACCCTTCCCTCGGTTTCGATGGCTACCTGGAGCTGCAGGCGAGCTATAGCGCGTTGTTTGCTCCGGTGCTCACCGCCTTTTTCGAGAAACTACTACCGATCCGCTGGGCGACCAAGTGCATGGTGACGGTTTTCGTGCTGCTCCAGGCAGGCGGGTTGCTGTGGCTGATCGAGATCATGGATTGTCGGCGGTCCCCCTTGCGCTGGTTCGCACCGGTATTTCCGTACACCTACCTGTTCTACATGGGGTTCGACAATTTCTCAGGCGGAATCGGTCTGGGGCTGTGTGTGCTCGCGCTGATGATGAGGCAGGTCAAGGGGGAATCCGCGGGCAAGGGGGCGCAGTGGGGTGGGTGGGTGCCGGTGGGCGGAATGTTGCTGCTGACCGCTCTGGCCCACGCTTTTGCGGCCTGCCTGGTGGGGCTGTCGATGGGGTTGATCTTGGCGGGTGGAGCTCGGGGCCGCCGGAGTGCACGGGACCTGGGAAGGCTGTTGGTGGTTTCTTTGCCTGCGCTGGTTGTTCTCGGTCTGGTGGCACGGAGCTCGGCGGCCCACTCTCTCCCCATCTGGGGGCAGCTCGGGTGGCACCTCGATTCGTTGTGGTGGCTTCCCCGCAACCTGTACGAGACCCCCTACGGGTTTATGTGGTGGGCCAACCTGGTGCCGCTTTTTGGTCTGTCCTTGCTGGTCCGGGGGCTGTTTTTCAGGGAGCCTCTGGCTCGTGGGTTCGGTCTGGCCTTGCTGGGGCTGTTGGGGTTGATGGTGCTGTTTCCGGAGGATACGCGAGCCTGGAACCAGGTGCCGATCCGTTTTGCCGGGCTCGTGGCCGGTCTGGCGCTGGTGGGCGGTGCCCTCGGCTCCGGCGGGGAGGGCAGATGGCGCCGGTGGGGTTCGACGTTGGTCTTGTTGCTTTCGCTGGGGAGCCTGGTGTCGGTCACCTGGGCCAACTTTCGGCTGGCACGGGTGCAGCGGGAGTTCGAGTCGGGAATCGGCCAGGTGGAATCGAGCGGTTTTCGCCGCTTTTTTTTCCGGGAGGGTTCTCCCAACCCGTTGCGCCCGGATTCCTACATGGCGGCGAACCTGCATGTGTACTACATGATCGAGGAGGGGTGCCTTTTCCCCTTCATTTTCCGGAATCAGCCGGAGGCCCATCTGCTACGGGAACGGCCTGCATTCGAGGAGTTGGAGGCCCCCTTCCCCTGGCACGTGCCCAGGCTGCCGCGGGCCATCCAATGGCAGATCCAGGCGCGGATCGGCCTGTACTACGACGAGGTGCTGCTGTGGGATCCGCTGCGGGACCAGATGCAGGCCTTTCGCGACCTGGGGTACCTGGATCTCTTCTCCCATGGGCGTCTGTTTCGCCTGGCCCCGGCCAACCGCACGCTTCGACTGCGCGTGACGGCTCGAATGACATCGGCTCTGGAGGCCCGGATCGTGTTCTCCGACCTGCTGTGGCCCTATGCCCGCTGTGCTCTCGATCGGGTGGCAGGAAAGGACCATGGCGTGGTCCACGAGCTGATCCGACTACCCGCCTGCCCGGTCGGTCTGCAGGTGTGGGAGGCTCAGGCCGGGGGTCGACAACTTTGCAACCTGCGGGTTGACCTCACCGACTCGGATGGCGAGGTGGATCTCGGTCCCTGCTTGTCTGCTGCAAATTTCGAGGTAGAGTGAAAGAACGGCAGACGAGAAGGGACGGGTAGTCAGATCATGGGGACCACCAAAAACGCAAGACGCGGTCTGGCCAGGCCAACATGGGAGCTGTCGAGCGCCGGCCCCATGCCCCCCTGGATGAAGGTGCCCATCCAGGGGAACGAGCGGTTCCAGCGACTCAAGGTGTTGATCGGGGAGCAGCGGCTGCACACCGTCTGCCAATCCGCCAACTGCCCCAATGTCCCCACCTGCTGGAGCCGAGGTGCGGTGACCTTCATGATCCTGGGGGAGATCTGCACCCGGAGCTGCGGCTTCTGCGATGTCACCACCGGACGACCCGGGCCGATCGATGGGAGCGAGCCGGAGCGGCTGGCTCGATCGTTGGCCTCGTTGGGGCTGTCCTACGCCGTGATCACCAGCGTGGACCGCGATGACCTGCCGGACAGCGGAGCCGGGTTCTGGAGCGAGGTCATTCGCCGGATCCGAGATCACTGCCCCGATCTGGGGATCGAGGCGCTGACGCCCGACTTTGGCGGGCAGGTCGACCATATCCGGACGGTTGTAGAGGCTGGACCCGAGGTGTTTGCTCACAACCTGGAGACGGTGGCTCGCCTGCAACCTGAAGTCAGGCCGCAGGCCGGTTACCGACGCAGTCTGGCCGTGCTTTCTGCGGCGCGGGACCTGGGGGCGGTCACCAAGTCGGGTCTCATGGTCGGTCTGGGCGAGACCGACGAGGAGGTGATGGAGGCCCTGGAGGATCTTCGGGGAGCCGGCTGCGAGCTGGTCTCCATCGGACAGTACCTGCGCCCGAGCCTGCGCCATCTACCGGTTCGCCGCTGGGTGTCCATCGAGCAGTTTGCGGGCTATGAGCGGTCGGCCAGAGCGCTCGGTTTTTCCGGTGCGATGTGTGGGCCGCTGGTTCGCAGCTCCTATCGGGCAGAAGAGCTGGCGGCGAGCCGATCCGGTCGCTGTGGCGGGATGATCGCGCAGGCCGGCCTGGAGCTCGAACCGGCCGACAGATCCCAGACAGCGCGGAATTTCGGTGAGCAAGCGCCCGCTGGACAGGGGACGCCGTCGACCGTTGGTGGTACGATGACAACCTTCTCTGGCCGGCCTCGCCGACAGGACGGATCATGAACCTGCGGGAGCGGTTGCGCATCTACCTGGTCGCGGACTACACCGGTCGGCGTGACCAGGTGGTGGAGTGGGCGGTGGAGCGGGCACTGGCTGCCGGGGTCACCACCGTGCAGTATCGGGACAAGAGTCCAGTCAGTGGTGCGGTCCGGCTCGAGCGGGCCGAAAGACTGCGGAGACTGGTGGCGCAACAAGGCGCGCTCTACATCGTGAACGACGACTTCGATCTGGCTATCCAGGCCGGTGCGGATGGGGTACACCTGGGGCCGCACGATCTGGATCCGTCCGTCGCCAGGAGGAGGGCTCCCGGTGGCCTGATCATCGGCGGTTCTGCCGGTTCGGTGGCCCGCGCCCTCGAGCTGGAGCAGGCGGGTGTCGATTACCTGGGGGTGGGGGCCATCTTCGACGCCCGACCGACCAAGTCGGACGCCTCATCGCCCCGGGGACCCGAGGTGATCGCCGAGATCGGCAAGCGGGTTCGGATTCCGCTGGTGGGCATCGGTGGGATTACCGCCGAAAATGCGGGCCTGGTCTTTCGGGCGGGTGCCAGTGGGGTGGCGGTGGTGCGAAGCGTGATCGACGCGGAGGATCCGGCCAGCGTGGTGGCTGACCTGTTGGCTGCTGCAGCTCGGGGGTCGAGGTCATAGCGAAAGGAGGTGCAGGATGAGGCACGTCGTGATCATGGCGGGTGGTTTGGGAACGCGGTTCTGGCCACTCAGCCGGACGAATCGGCCCAAACAGCTGCTGCCGTTGTGGGATGGGAAGACCTTGCTGGAGCACACGGTGGCTCGGCTTGGATCCCTTGTCCCCAGGGAACGGTTGTATATCGTGACCGGCCGGCATCTCGAGCAGCTCATTCGAGCACACCTCCCCGAGCTCGCCTCCGGCAACCTGATCGTCGAGCCTACGGCGCGCAGCACCGCCCCGGCGATCGGGCTGGCAGCCACCGTCATCGGTCGCCTGGATGCCGAGGCGATTGTGGGATTCTTCCCGTCGGACGCCTACGTGGGTCGCCCCGACCTGTTGGTCGAGGCCTGCAACTTGGGGTTCGAGGCGGCGGATCAAGGGTACATCGCCACCATCGGGATTCGACCGACCCATCCCGAGACGGGGTATGGATACATCCGTTGCGAGACCGGAGGGGGGGCGGTGCTGAAGGCGGCCGCCTTCGTGGAGAAGCCGGACTTCGAGCGGGCGCGTTCCTATGTGATCGATGGCCGGTACCTGTGGAATTCCGGCATCTTCTTTTTCTCTCTCGCCAAGCTCAAAGAGGAGATGGGTCGCCAGCTGCCGGAGCTGGCTCGGCATATGACCGAGATGGACGAGGCCATGGCATCCGGAGACGACGCTCGGCTGCAAACGGTGTTCGAAGCCATCACCCCCATCTCCATCGACTACGGGGTGATGGAAGGGGCGCAAGACGTGGTCGTCGTCCCCGCCGATCTGGGGTGGAACGATGTGGGGCACTGGGCCTCACTGGGTGAGGTGCTGGCCACCGATGAGCAGGGAAATCTGTGCATCGGCGAGGTCTGCCCGATCGATGTCGAGGGGAGCATCCTCATCAACCAGGGGGGTAAGGACAAGGTGTTGGCGGTGGTCGGGGTGGAGGACCTGGTGGTGGTGGACACCGACACCGCGACCCTGGTGTTACCGAAAAAGCTGGCTCAGCGGGTCCGCGAAGTGGTGGAATGGCTGAAAAACAGCGGCCGGGAGGATCTCCTCTGAGAACGTCGGGAGGCGGGGACGGACAGCGCGCGGTTCCAAGCGAAAGTCAGGAGTTGTTGAGGGAACACCAGGGTCAAACAGGGTTTCCGGCCAAACCTGAAGCGGCGGGACCGGGGATCGGACATCGTGACACCCCCGGTCGCATTCCGGCTCCTAGACGACCCACACGCCGCCGAGTTGACGGTCCTTGCCGCCCTTCCTCTTCCCTCCCCCGCCTTCCTTGTCGGGATTGCTGGGATCGAGGTACTTGAGAATCAGGTCGCTGACGACCTCCAGCTGGGTCTTGCCGGTCACATTGCAGTACTCTTTCAGTCGAGCATGCGCTTCTGTGGTGGCCCAAATCGGCTTCTTTTGGCTCATCGACGTGGTCCTTTCCTGAAAAGCACCGCCAGCTGTGGGAAAAAGAGAAGGGCATCTGGTCACCCCCTCCGTCTCCACCGGTTCGTCCAGAGAACGAAGGCCGGGGTCCGGTACCGTTCCCCTTCGCTCGCGCGTCGGAGGACTATTGCCATTCCAGCGGAGGAAAGTCAATTGCCGAGTGGAAGGCAGCCGAGGTCCTTCCCATCGGACGGGCAAGGTCGGGTCAAGGCGGTTCCCGCCGTTCCACTCGGGCCGCCGTGCTCGGGTCGCTCCCCAGGTCCCACAAGATGAGCCGGTCCTCTCCCAGCGGTCTGACCAGCGCAGCGAAGAGCCGATTGTCGTTTCGCTGGATGGTCACGACCAGGTCGTTGCCATGGACGGTCGAGACCTTCCAGTGATCCCATCGGGTCTCGATCTGTTCTGGACCCATTCCGACCCAGACGGTCAGGCCGTCCTCCCGGAATTGGTAGGCAATGGGAACGGTTTCTCCTGTGGCGGGCAAGGGCAGCGTTCCTTCCCAATATCCCAGGAGGCGCTTCTCCTCCTCTTCGTGACTGCAGCCGGTCAGCGTCGAAAGGCTGAGCCAGAGCCAGAGGAGGATCGAGAGGTTGGGGTGTCTGCATCGCATGGGCCATTCACCTGCTCCCCAGCTTACAAGGGTTTGGGCCAGGTTCAAAGAGGTGGCACATGCTGCCTGTTGCCCGGGGGAATGGGGGCAACCGGTCTTCGAGGGAGGGCGTCTGGAAAAGACCGTGTCTGGCGGAGAGTGAATCGACAGGGCTGCGCGAGGCGATGCAGGCGGGTCGAACATCGGCGCGTTGACAGGGCTACAGAGGGCACAGTAATGTCAACCAGGTGGCCAGCATCCGTATTGTCGCGGAGCACGTTTGACCAGTGCGGGAGTTTGGAGTGACCGACTACGACGAGGATCAGTACGCAGATGGCGATGAGCCGACCCAGATCCGGGAGAGCCTCCGGACCAAGGACGACCCTCATGGACTGATCGGTCACACGCTGGATGAGCGATACCACATCCAGAAGGTGATCGGGGTGGGCGGCATGGGGGTGGTCTACAAGGGCCGGCAGGAGGCCATGGACCGGACAGTCGCGGTCAAGGTCCTGATGCCCCAGATGATCGACGACGAATCCCTCATCAAGCGTTTTCACCTGGAGGCGAGAGCCGCCAGCCGCCTGACACATCCCAACACCATCACGGTATATGATTTCGGTCGTTCCGGAGACCTGCTCTACATTGTCATGGAGTTTCTGGAGGGAGCCAGCCTGGAGAAGGTGCTCAAAGAGCAGAAGATCTTGAACTCCGAACGGGTGGCCCGCATCGCCAGCCAAGCGCTGGCCTCCCTTGCCGAAGCCCACGAGAAGGAGATCATTCATCGGGATATCAAACCCGACAACATCTGGCTGAAGGAGGTCGGCGATCAGAAGGACTTCGTCAAGGTGCTCGATTTCGGCGTGGCCAAGCTGAGAGATCCGAAGGTCACCGACACCACCATGACGCAGGCCGGCATGATCTTCGGCACCCCCAAGTACATGTCGCCCGAGCAGGCCAAGGCCAAGAAGTTGGACGGACGAAGCGACCTCTATTCGCTGGGGGTCGTCATGTACCAGGCGCTGATCGGGCGATGCCCGTTCACGGCCACCGATCCGGTCAGCATCCTGATCCAGCATGTGCACGATCCACCGCCCCCTTTCCAGGAGATACTCCCGGGCTACGAGGTACCGCGACCTCTGGAGGAGATCGTGTTCCGGTCGCTGGAAAAAGACCGGAACAACCGATTTGCCGATGCCAAGGAGATGCGACAGGCGGTGGAAGCCTTTTTGGCGGGGGCGGTTTCCCAGTCTTTCACCGGGCTGCCGGCGATGACCCCCTCTTCCCAGAGTGCTGCTCCTTATCAGCCGGCCCCCAACACCGGCGCGACCTTGTCGGAGCAGCCGAGCCCCACGCCATCGGCCGGCTATGGGGGGTATCCCTACGGCAGCCCCCCGACGGGTACGCCTCAACCTCAAACCACCGGTTCCATCGGAGCTCCAGGGACCAGCCCTTCCGGGCCACAGATGGGGCTTCCTTACGACCCGTCGGGCCAGTCGGTGTGGAACATGGGGGCCGCTGGCATGCGACCGCAAGCCGGTGGCGCCACCGAATGGGTCCAGGTTCAGCCCCAGCGGCACAACACCGCCTTGCTGGCCAGCGTGATCCTGCTGGGACTGCTGCTATTGGCCGGCATCGGCTACCTGATCTTTCGCATCCAAATTCCTCCCAATTCTTCCCCTGGCTCTGGCGAGCTGGTTGCCGGTGATCCAGATGCCGCCGGCCAGAGCTCCCAGGAGGACCCCTCGGTGGTGGCCCTGGTAGAGATCCCCGACGCGGGTCTTTCTCCCGTCGCCACTTTGGATGCCGACACCGAAGTGGTGGCGGTCGTTCCCGAAGAAGTGGACGCGGCCGGTCAGCCCCTGGCAGATGTCGGGGGCCTGGCCTTGCCCGTGCCTGACATGCAAGAGGCCGAAGAGACGACACAGGTCGCGATAGCGGCAGACGTGATGGAGGGAGAGCACCCTTTTACCCGGCCGGTCAGGGTCCGGTTCCAGTTCGAGAGGCCCGACGAGGGGATATCGCTTGCCTTTGGCGAACGCCGTTTCGAACGCGATCCGGCCGCCCAGAACGTGTGGATCTTCGACCGTGCCGATGGGGACCGGCTCCTCTTCGAGGCCTCTGCCGATCGGCACCGTTCCGCGGAGTTCGACGAGGATATCTCCCAGGTGGAGGAGGGGGGAGAGCTATTGGTCACCATCCGGCTGAGGCGGATCAGGTCGGAGAGCAGTACCCGGGATCCCTGTGTCGATCCCGTCACCGGTCTGCGCGACCCCTACTGTAGACCGTGAGCCACCAACCCCCAAGACCCCGGCCCTCGCCGGCCAACCTGGATCTGGACCTGTCGCACGAGATCAGCGACGACTACGCTGCCGCCTGGATAAAACCTCGGCGCAACCGCCGCCTGCCCCTGATCATCACCGGGGTGGTGTTGTGTTTCGCCTGTGGGGCCGGAGTGGGGTATTACCTGGCCAGAGGGCAGCATGCCGGTTCCCCGCCGGCGCCAACCCGGGCCGGCGAGGAGGCTGGGTTGGGGGGGGTCTCCGGGCTGCAAGCCGATCCGACCGAGGTGGCGCTGGCCAGACAACTGGCCTTTGTGGCGGTCGAAGAGGCGAAACGTTTTGTCTCGCTGGGGATTGGACAAGGGCTGGAGCTCCAGAGATTGCTGCCTTCAGGCGGAATGGTCCCCGACGAGATCTCGGTCGAGATCCGTTCGACCAACCGAGAGGTTCGCGTGCGCAGTGGCGGCAGCGAGGTCCGGCCGGTGGCTCCGAGTGTGTACAATCTACGGCGTTCGGAGCCGGTGGAGGTCGAGTTTTTCTCTGCGGAGGAGGGGGCTCAACAGCTCGAACGGCTGGAGATCCAGATCACCCCCTTTTTGGAGCTGGAGCAGTACGATCCCTATGCTCCCCCGCCTTGACAGGCGTCCAGGGCGGCTGCTGTTGTGGGCAGCCCTCATTCTGGCCCTGGTTTTCCCCGGTTGCGGGGAGTTCACCGCGGATCCGTATCCCGTCCGCCTGCGGCCGGTCCTGTTCCGGGACCAGGCAGCCCCGCTTCTGCTGCGCCCCCAGGGGATCGCGGTCGATCCTGGCGATGGCTCGATCTACGTGGTGGAATCGGGTCGAAGAACACTGACCGGCCTGGGGTCCTCGGGTGGTGTGCGTACCCGCCGCGCTCTGCGGCCCTCCGACGTGCCGCCCGGTATGACCAATGCGGCCGGCCAGGATACGGGAGCCGTCCTGGTTCGATCGGCGACCGGATTCTGGGTGGTGGAGCAGGGGCTCGGCCCCCTGTTCTTGCCCGATGAGTCCGGCCAACCACAACTCCTACTGGGGTCGGGACAGGGCGGGCTGGAGCCGCGTGACGGGGTCGAGGTGGCTTCGGCCGACCTGTCGGATGTCCGGGGTCTGGCGGTGGATGCCGACGATCATCTCCTGGTAGCGACGCGAGACCAGGTGTTTCGGGTGCTGCCGGAGGGGTTGGAGCTGGTCGCTGGTAGGCCCAGCGATCGGAGCGATGTCGCAGGAGGCCGCGACTGTCCGCTTTTTTCCTTCGGCGTGACCGCCGGCCTGGCGCTGGATGGCGAGCAGAACCTCTACCTTGCCGATGCCGGAGCCGGGTTGATCTGGCGGATCGCTCCGGACGGCGCTGTAATGGCGATCGCAGGAGGGGGAGAGCGCCTCAATCCGCCCTTGGAGCCGATCGATGCCCAGCAGGCGGCGCTGGATCTCGGCCGTGCTCAGCTGGTCTGGGACGATGCCTCTGGTGAGCTGTTGCTGCTCGCCAGAAACGTGCTGTACCGGATCGGCTTCCAGGAAGGTCAACCCACTTTCGATCCGACCAGAGATCGGATCACCATCCGGACGGTGCCCGCCACCATGAACCTTCCCAGAGGTCTGGCCCTTGGCCCCCAAGGCCCCCTGGTCTCCTCGCTGACGGGGGTCGTCTACCTGGCGACGGAGGAGGGGGCCCGGCGGATCTGGCAACCCGACCCGGCAATCTCGGTGGAGCTGGGTTGGGCCGCCGCGGTGGAGCGGGTGGGGACGAGCGCGTTGCTGATCCAGGACTCGGGCCAGCGCCGGATCTCCCTGTACCTCCCACAAAGCGGCACCTATCTGTTGCATGCCGAGTCCAGCCCCGCCTTCAACCTCTCCGCCCCGCTGGCCGCCGACCTCCGGGGGCGGGTCTACCTCATCACCAACATGGGGCTCCGATTCATCGACGTGAACGGTCCCACGGGCCTGGTCGGGCTGAGAGTGGGAGAGGTGGTCACAGACGGGCAGTCGGTGTACGAGGTGCTCCTCCCCTACGAAGGAGAGGTCCGAGGGGGAGAAAACGGCGATCTCTGGTTGCTGGATCCAGGCCGCCGCTTCCTGCTGCAGATTGACACCCGTACGGGCAGCGTTACCCGGGCGCTGGGGGCGACAAGTGGAGGAGGGCTCCCCCGCGACGACCAGACCAGCATACCCCAGCTGGTGAGCCTGACCAGCCCCTCCTCCCTGGCGGTGGCGGACTCCCTTCTTCTGCTTGCCGATCGGTTGAATCCGGGGGGAGGGGTGGTCTATGCCGCCAACCTGAGCGAACAAGAGCATGAGATCGCTGGGGTGTTGGTACCCGCCGATCGGGTCGCCCACCTGGGTGGAGGGGGCAGCCAACCCTATGCTGCCGGGAGATCCTTCCGGGCGTTGGCCCTTGACCGGGTGCTGCGGCTGGTCAGATGGGGTGGCGGGCTGGTGGTTTCACTCGAAGACCGGTTCGCTCCCCCCCTGGTCCGGGTCGATGCGGGTGGACTCTGCAGCGAGATCCCGATCGAGCCTCGCTCTGCTCCCCAGGCTCTGGTGCTCCTGGAGGAGGACCTGCTGGTGGCGGGGTGGTCTGACAACCGGTCCATCATGGCGCTCAACCTGGGAGACCAGCCGTTGGTCCTGTGGGGAATGGTGATCCAGGCGGGCCAGCAGGCGGAGATTGCTGTGGTCGAGTCGGGGGTAGTGGACCTGGCCGAGGGAGCCTCGGGGGATCTGCTCTGCTGGACCGTGGAGGGAGAGATTGTTCGCTTCGACGGCGAGGTGGAGCTGCTCGGGAGGACGAGCGGCACCGGGCGCGCTCTGGGGGAGGCCACCGACGGCGGTATCTACCTGATCGAACGGGGGGGGCTCTGGGCGGTGGATCCATCCGGTGGGGCGCGGTTTGCTGGCGAACCGCTTCCCGGGCCGGGCGGGGGGCTGGTGGTCGAGCCTGCCGAGGGCTGGGTGGAAGGAACCCGGCTGCGGGCGCTCTCTTTTGGGGACAACGTGACCTCCATGGCCATCGGCGGGGACGGATCGCTGTACTGGACCGATTGCGAGACGAGGTCCCTGTTTCACGCCGAACCGGGCCTGGAGGGTCACGTGGAGCCCAGCGCTCACGTCGAGCTGGTCAGCCGGGGGGAGCCGGTGGGCGCTGGCGAAGAGGCGATGATCCTGCAGGCTGGGCCTTCGGGTGAGCTGTACCTGGCGGATCGCGAACGGGTCTACCGGTATCGGGAGGGGAGCTGGGAGCGGTTCGCGGGAGGAGGAGCACACACCTGTGCGCCAGGCGTGCAGGCTGCGGATCTCCTGCTTTCGGACATCTCGGGGATGACGCTGGACGACAGCCTGGTGCTGAGGACCCGCCAGGGATTGATCGAGCTGAGCCTGGCCGGTGAGGTGCTGGAACGGACCGATCTGCTCCAGGCCGAGCCTTGGGATGCGAGTCTCTGGGCCCTTTGTCAGTCCTTGGATCGGGTGGACGACCGGCTGGTGATCGTCCAGGCGGGCTCTGTCTACGAGGTCATGGGATGGCCGAGATAGGAAGTGGACGTTCCAGATCTGGTCCTTGGTCCCCATTGCGGGGAGCCCAATCAATCCGCCACCTCTGGTGGTTCGATGATCCCCTGCCCCGAACCGGCTTGGTCGGATCGGAGGGGAGAAGCCGTCGGAACGGCCTGAGGGGGCGATTCGGCTAGGGGGCAGGACTGGCGATCACCTCTCGGCCGCCGCGCGCATCGCTGGGCCCCACGATCCCTTCCCGTTCCATCATCTCGATCATGCGAGCGGCCCGATTGTAGCCGACCCGGAGCTTTCGCTGCACCATGGAGATGGAAGCCTTGCGTTCGCTGGTCACGAGCTGGACCGCCTGGTCGTACATCTCGTCCACCAGGTCGGAGTCCAGGTCCAGCGCTTCGGCGTCCACTTCGTTGAGGATATCGTGGCGGTAGTCGGGCTGCCCTTGTGCTTTGAGGTGCTCCACCACCTTGAGGATCTCCTTCTCGTCCACATAGGCGCCGTGAACACGGACCAGGTCGCCTCGGCCAGGAGGTCGAAAAAGCATGTCTCCCATGCCGAGCAGGTTCTCTGCTCCCTGGGTATCCAGGATGGTTCGGCTGTCCACACGGCTGAACACCCTGAAGCTGATGCGGGTCGGGAAGTTGGCCTTGATCAGCCCGGTGATCACATCCACCGAGGGACGTTGGGTAGCCAAGATGAGATGGACCCCGGCGGCACGCGCCTTCTGGGCCAATCTGGCGACACACATCTCGACGTCTTTGGAAGCCACCATCATCAGGTCGGCGAACTCGTCGATGACGATGACCACGTGGGGCAGTGGCTCCAGGATCGGTCTTCCCTCGATATCGACCTCCAGGTCGATCGGGAGCTCTTTGGGGGGGAGACCCAAGAGCCGTTCGACCTCCTTGTTGTAGCCGGCGATGTTCCGGACCTTCAGGGCGCTCAGACAGGCGTATCGGCGTTCCATCTCGTCCACCGCCCATCGAAGAGCGACGGCCGCTTTCTTGGGATCGGTCACGACCGGCACCAGGAGATGGGGGATGCCTTCGTAGATATTGAGCTCGAGCATCTTGGGGTCTACCAGGATCAGCCGGACCTCGGCGGGGCTGGCCTGGTAGAGCAAGCTGGTGACCATGGCGTTGATGGCTACCGATTTGCCGCTGCCGGTCGCCCCGGCCACCAGGAGATGGGGCATCTTGGAGAGGTCGGCGATGACCGGCTTGCCGGTGATATCCTTGCCGATGGCCAAGGGCAGCCTAGCCCGGCAACCGGTGAAGGCTTCGTCTTCGATCAGCTCCCTCAGGTAGACGGTAGCTCGAAACTCATTGGGGACCTCCAGCCCCACCACCCCCTTTCCCGGAATGGGTGCCACGATGCGCACCGACTGGGCCTTGATCACCCGGGCCAGGTCGTTGGACAGGTTGGAGATGGAGCTGAGCTTGACCCCTGCCGCCGGCTCGTACTCGTACATGGTGACCACCGGCCCGGGGGTGATGCCGGTGACCTTGCCGTCGATCTTGAACTCTTTGAATGCCTGTTCCAGCTGCCGTCCGATGGTCACCAACCTGTACTGGTCCACCCGCAGCGGAGAGGTATCGGCCGGGGCCAGCAGCGACGAGCTGGGCAGCATAAAGACGCCTGGTTCGGAGGGGGCCAGGGAGATCTCGATCTGGGCATCCGCTGGTCGAACCGGCTTCTTCTTTTGCGGAGGCGGCGGAGGATGGCGGATCAGCCGTTCCAGGGGGAGGGCCTTGGGGGGAGGAGCCGTGTCTGTGCGGGGAAGTTCCGCCAAGAACTCTTCGTCGAGATCGATCGGCTCGTCCAGGTCTTCGAACTGGTCTTCCTGCTGAAAAGGTTCCTTCCCCCGCCGTCCGGGTATCCGCAGCCAGCTGGGCCATCGGGCGTGGCGACCCATCCAGCGGCAAGCGGCGCCTACACGGCGAACCCCCCCGACAACCAGCCGGCGCCCCCAGGTCAGTAGCCAGCGTATCAGTCGAACTCCCAAGGTGGAGGGGTTGGTCTGGGTGATCAGGGTGGCCGACAGCACCATGGCCATGCCGGTGAGAATGATGGTGCCGGCGTTGCCAACCAGGCTGCGGCCGATCTCGCACCCCAGCTCTCCCAGGAATCCTCCCGCCTTGTGCCCCAGCACCCTTTCTCCCTTGAAGAGCAGATGTAACGTGACGGTGCCGGCAGGAAGCGCCAGGAAGTATCCAACCCCTTCCATAACGTTAGGGCGGAGGCTGCGCCTGAAGAACAGAGAAAAGCCGCAGAAGAAGAGGACGGCATCCAGGAAAAAAGCGCCCAGGCCCACGCTACGCAGCGCGAAGTTGGCGATCTGAACTCCCACCGGACCGATCAAGTTGAAGACCTCACCCTGGCGGTGAATATCGGTTCGGCTGAAGCTGATCAGGGCGAGGAAGAGGATCAAACCCGTCGTGATGAGCAGCAGCCCCCAGATCTCCAGATGGAGCCTCTTCTTGCGATCGCTGGTCGGATCGTGGGCTACGGAATCGGTCTGACTCCTGGACATGCGCTCCATCTCTCCGCTGCGATGGGGACCGCGCGCCCTGCAAAGGTCGCCCTTCAAGAGCCCAATCGGCTCTGGCCACAGACCCCACCTGGGGTTTCGATTGTAGTATGGTCGGGTCCGGGGCTGAAAAAAACGGGGGTTCCGGCCTGTTGTCCTGACAGGGAAGGCCGCAGAACAGGGAGCAATCAGATCCGTTCGGCCACCACGACCACCTCCTGGTCGAGGTCTTTTTGCTGCGATTTCTGAAAACCGCCCTGTATGACCGCCTTGAAACCGGTCAGCTCCAGCAGGTATTGCAGCTCGCGGGGGAAGAAGTAGCGGAGCTGCAGCGTGTGGAACCGCTGGCCAACCACCTCTCCCCGGTCGTCGACGATCAACAGGTGGCGATGGACGGTCATGCGCTGTTCCATGGGGTCGGCCTCGACCGTATCGTACAGGAGGTACCTCCCTTGGCCCGCAGGATCTTGGCCGCTGGACACCAGCTTCGGCACCAACCGGTCGTCCTGCTGGCACCATTCCGCACGCGGGAAGAAGGTGCTGAAGGCCAGCACCCCGCCGGGTCGCAGATGATCACGCACGGTCCTCAGAAGCTGCCTGAGCTGGACCACCTCTGTGAACCGGTTGATCTGACGATATGGCATCAACACGGCGGCAAATGGGCCATGGGAGGAGAGGTCGAGGTGACGGACATCTCCCAGCAGCAAGGTGGTCCGACCCTGCAGAGCAGACGGTTCCTTCTGCAGTTGGGATCTGATCTGGGCGATCGCCTGTGGAGACTGGTCAACACCGACCACCGGCACACCGGTCCGGGCCACCGGGATGAGAATGCGCCCCGTGGCGCAGCCGATCTTCAAGACCTTGCCGGCACCCCGCCGAGCCATGTCGGTGTAGAACTGTTCTTCACCGGGTAATCCGTAGAAAGCGCGGTCATAGGTCTCGGCCCACAACCAAAGCAGATTCTCCTCTGCTGGCTCGGATCGTCTGAGGGAGGGGGTACGGGGTGTGCTTGCGTCAGGAAGGGTGCTCTCCGCCGGGGGAGCGACCTCCTGCGAAGGGCGTTGCTCCGCCGGTCTTGAAGGGAATGTCTCGGCCAGCTCATCCAGGCGGAGATGGCTCCGGACCGAAGACTGGATGGCCCGTTGCTCGGGGCGATCGCAGGAGAGGGGATCATCATACAGCCGCAGCAGGATCCCACGTCCCTCCAGGTTCTCGTGGTGGCAAGGTGCATCGAGCAGGCGGGCCCGGCCGATGGAGGCGGCCAGCTCTCCCCCGAAGTAGCTGAGCCACCGGCAGGTGATCAAATGCTGGCCTACCCAGACGGAACGGCCAGGATTGTTGCGGGGATCGATGGGTACCAGGGGAGGATCCATCCCGGTGAGGGAACGATAGATATTGGCGTCGACCGTGTCCTGCACCACTTCGTCTGCGGCTGGATGGACGTAGCCATATTCCGCTCGGGACCAGATCGCCATCTTCTTGAAGAAGGCGACGGTGGCCTCCAGGTGGGCTGGCTCCACGTAGGCATTGTCCAGGCGGTAGTGGATCTCCGCCAGGTGTGCGGGTTCCAGCGGCAGCTTCATGTCGATGGAGAACCAGAGGCCATCGGCGGGAGCGAGCACACCCAGCTCCACGAAACCGGAGTCGGGGACCCAACGGCCTTCCCATAGCTTGTTGCGCACCAGTCCCGTCAGGTTGATGGTGTCCTTTCCCAGCGCCGAGCAACGGCACAGGGTGAAGGGGGCGCCACAGAAGGTTTCCGCCTCCTCGATGACCTGGGTGAAACGCTGGTCGGTCAAGAGGTTATGGCGGGTACCGAACTGGGCGTGAAGGTGATCGCGGTCTGGCTTCATGGCTGACCTCACGGATCCTTTCGGATCGACCCCCCTCGATCCGGTTTTCAAGGTGGATGATCGCGCTCCTGTTGGCGGATGAGAGTAGCAGAAGCAGAGCAGGGTGAAAACGCGGATGGAGGGTGAGGGGGTGGTACTTGTGACGGGGCGTTCTCCCCAGGGCAGCCCTGCTGGGCCGGCGGTCGCGAACCCTACGGGGTCTCCTTCTTCTTGCCTGCCCGCCCGGTCCGTCCCGTGGTGCCGGGATGGTTTCGCTCTACCTCCCGTTGCAGGAGCTCTCCCGCCACTTGGCGGCCACCCAGGCCGAAGGCCAGGGCCAGCGCCAGGCAAAGGGCCCCAAACAGGATGGCGAATGCGGTCACGATCAGCGCTGGCGCCACCCCGAGCTGTTGCAGTCCCATGGCGGAGGCGAACAGGATGAGGGTCACCCTCGCACCGGTTCCGAGGTAACGCTGCAGCCCAACCCGCGCTGCCTGGTGGGCGTCGATCCGGGCCTTCAGCCAGTTACCCGCCCAGACACCAGCCCCCAGGATCACCAGGGCCAGTCCGATCTTGGCCAGAACCAGGATGAAGATCGGCAGGAAAGAGGCCAGGTGGTCCAGGTGGAGGATGGAGAGCACCTGGGTGAGTACCAGCAGGAAGATCACGATGGCGACCGCGAGCCCGACGATCTTGGAAGGACTGGCAGGAAGGAACCCAAGGGTTGTCCGGTGCTTCTCTTCGGGGGTTGCGCTGGTTGACTCTTGTTGTGCGGACGCAGGCGGTTCAGTCGCCCGCGGGGGCTTTGCGGATCCTTGCTTCGAGGGGTTTACACCCGAGGGTTCATCGGTCTGCGGGTTGGTGTCGGCGGGGGGCGCCGTCGTGTCCGCCGGCGACTTGGAGAGGGACGGCAAGGAGGGGACCAGGCCGATGCGGGAGACCAGGCCATCGAAGCCGACCGAGGCCAGCAGGTTGGTCACCAGGCGTCCGGCCATCCGGGCCAACAGGATGCCCAATAGCAGGATGAGCGCCCCTCCAACCAGGTTGGGCAACAGCTGGCCCAGCCGGTTGAGGGCTTCTTGCAGCGGCTCCACGAAGATCTGCATGTCGAGGGCGGATAGCCCCTGGATCACCCCGATCACCAGGATGAACCAGAAGACCAGATCACCGACGTTTCTGGAGAGGTTCAGCTTCTCGCTGTCGGCCATGCCGCCGAACCGTCCGAAGCGTTCGTCGAAGCGGATCGCCTGCAGACCCTTGGTCAGGCCAAAGCTCGCCACCTTGCCCAAGATAAAGGCGACCAGCACGATCAAGACGGCCAACAGCACCTTGGGTAGCGCCAACAGGACCTGGTCGACCAGGTTGATCAGGGGACGGTTGATACTCTCCAGGTCGAGCACGCTGAGTACCACCACCACCAGGATCAATAGCAGCGTGTAAAACACGAACCTGGCGACGATCCGCTCCACCCGATGGCCGTATTTTCCACCCGTGCGCACGCCCAGGCGCCTGGTGGACCATTCCTCCAGCGAGGTGCGGGCCAGCAAGATGAAGAGCGCCTTCGACAGAACCCGCGCCCCGATCCAGCCCACGACCAGGATCAGCAAGGCAAGGAGAACCCGGGGTGTGGTCCGGGCGATGGATTCCAGCACGTGATCGGTTACCCCCATGGCTTGTTCCCCCTAACGCCCTTTCCAGAGAGACCTGCGGCGTGTGGACGGTTGTAGCAGGTTGATCCTTTTATACAGTGTAGAACCCATCGCACCGACAGCGTCAATCCCCCTGCCCGGTCCCGATCCGAACAGAACCTTCCACGGCGCCGGAGAGGCGGTCGAGATCCAACACCTGGGGAACTCTCCTGGAGTGGGGAGCCAAACGGCCCTGCGGGAAAGCCAGTCTCCCGTAGGTGTTGGCCGCTGTTGGGGGGGCGTTGCTCCATTCGCTTGACTGCAGGGGCGGATGGCTCGACTGTGAGGTCGATGCACCCCTACCCGATCCAAGTCGGCCTGGTCTTGTTGTCGTTGAGCTGGTTCGCGGTCGGTTCTGCCCAGGCGCAGGACTGGCAACCGGAACGACCACCAGGGAGCGCCGAGCTCATCGAGCGCTACCACCGAATCCTGGAGGGTGACCCGTTTCACCAGCAGGCGTTCACGGGGCTGCTGCGGGAGTACGTGTCCAGGGGTGGATTGGCGGCCTTGCAGCGGGATTATGGGCGCAGGATCTCGGAGGATCCCGAAAACGGTGGGCTCCACCTTCTGCTGGCCCGTCTGAGGAGCCAGGCCAATCAACCGGAGGCGGCCCTGGTGGCTGTCGATCGAGCCATCGAGCTGGGGTGCGAGCAGGCTCGGGCATATGTGCTGCGGGCCCGGTTGCGGCGCCTGCTGGGTGACGGCGAGGGGGCCATCGCGGACTGTCGCCAGGCTCTCGATCGAAGCCGGCGACAGGCGGAGCGGTTGGAGATCCTGCGCATCCTGGGGGAGATCCAGATCTCACTGGGACAGCGGGAGGAGGGGCTGGAGAGTCTACGGCAGATGGCCCGCCTGGCTCCTCTGGACCGCACCATTCGGCAGGAGTTGGTGGAGATCCTGGTGGATGCGGGTTTCGAGGAGGAGGCGTTGATCCAGGCGGCCGAGCTGGTAAGGCTGGCTGGAACCGACACCAGGGCGAGGGTGCTGTTCCTGCGGGATCTGGCCGTGCTCCAGGAGGAGCTGGGCCGATACCGTGAGGCGATCGAGAGCTGGTACGATCTGCTGGGGCTGACCCGGGGGGGGACCTGGTTGGAACGAGAAGCGCAGGCCGGCCTGGAGCGCAGTTATCGCGGCTGGGGGCGGCTCGATCTGTTTCTCGAACGTCTCGACGACCGCCTGGCCCGCGCCGGCCGGGATCGTTTCGCGTCGGTGGCACGAGCCCGGATCCTACAGGAATTGGGCCGCCTGGAGGAAAGCGTGGCCAGCTATCGACAAGCGATCTTCCTGTGGCCACGGGATGATCAGATCCCGATCGAGCTCGCCGTGCTATTGAAGCGCATGGGCGACAACCAGGATGCGATCGAGGTGCTGGAGGAGGCGATCGGGCGATGGCCTGGCGATCTCCCGTTGATCGAACGGCTGGTGGAAAGCTACCTGGAGAGCGGGCGGCCTTTCGACGCCAGCTTCCTCTTGAGGTCGCAGGAGGACCTCGTTGGCGATGATGCCGGCGTTCTGGTTCGGATCATGCAGCTATACCGGCGGGTTGGAGACGACCAGGCCGCCGGGCGGCTTGCCGAGCGGTTGATGGCACATCATGGGGCGGAGATGAGCGTCAACCTGGCGCTGGTCGCCGATTCGCTGGCTGCCGGTCGGTGCGATGCAATGCAGCCGGAACTACGACGGTTGCTCGAAGAAGGGGGGGAGGAGGAGGTCCTGCAGCTGATCGGGCTGCTCACCGAGAGCCAGGAGACCGATCTGGCGATCGAGGTGGCCATCGAGGGGCGGAACCGGTTTGCCGACTCTCCCGATCTGGCGGTGACCTGGATGAGGTTGGTGCAAGGTCAGGGGATGGAGCAGGCCCTGGAGGCCTCGCGCGAGGTGCTGCTGTTGTCCTCGGATCGGTTCGCCGTACAGGAGGCCTTCGCCATCTACTATCGGCTCCTCGAGGAGCTGGGCCTGGCTGACTGGGCGGTCGATCACTACCTGGAGCGGTTCGCGACAGATCCGTTCGATCACCATCTGGGGCGGCTGTTGCTGATGTTACAGATCGCTCGCCAGGACAGTCAGGGTGCCTTGCGGACTCTGGCGGCCCTGGAGGCCATCTGCCCCGACGGGCAGGATCCTCGACAGTGGGCCATCTCTACCCTGGAGGACTGGCCCTCACCCGGTGCCTGGTTGTTGCTGGCGCGCCTGGGGGAACGCGATCCAGCCGGCAGCTGGAGAACCCAGCTGATCGGGGCCCGGATCGCGGCTGCTGCCGGTCAGCCTGCCGAGGCCTGGGATTTCTTGCAGCGGTTGCGGGAGCAGCAGCTGGACCACCCTGCTGTCCTGTTTGCCATTGGGCAGGCCTACCAGACGCTCCCCGACGGTCCCCAGGCGGGCATGGGTTGCTGGATCCTGGGAATGGCGCTGGACGCCGATCCAACCAACGACCGGTTTCGACTGGGCCGGCTCGATTGCCTGCTGGCGTTGGACAAGCGGGAGAGCGCACTTCAGACCGCCTTGGAGGGTTTCGAAGTGGTCCGCCAACCCGAACTCGCCGGCCTGCTGTTCGACCGGCTGCTGCGGATCCTTCCCTCTGCGTTCGAGCGCCAGCCGGTGTTCGAGGCGCTGGAAACCCGACTCGACCGGACCAACCCGCAAATGCTGCCCTGGCTGCGAGAGCGGGTATCCGCCCAACAGGCGGTGGGCACTTCCCTTCCCTGAAGCGGCCCAGGCAAGAAAGTCGAAAAGACGGGCTGCCGGCAGCGAAAGGGTTGAACAGCCCGACAACCGGCGGTATCTCCCATACAGTTTCGCCAGGGGAGGTGAAGATGCCTGAGCTGCTGATGGCCATCGATCAAGGAACCACGTCGACCAGGACGGTCATCTTGGATCGGACGCTGACGGTAAAAAGCCATGGATCTGCCGAGTTTCCGCAGATCTTTCCCAGACCGGGGTGGGTGGAGCACGATCCCGAGGCGATCTGGCGTTCGACCCTGCATTCGATCCAGGAGGCGCTGGAGCGAGGCGGGGTTTCGGGACAGCAGATCGCTGCCATCGGGATCACCAACCAGCGAGAGACCACGGTGTTGTGGTCGCGGAGGACCGGTGCGCCCATCTTCAACGCCATCGTATGGCAATGCCGGAGGACCGCCGAGCGCTGCAATCGACTGCGGGCGGAGGGCTACAACGAGCTGTTCCGGGAGCGGACCGGCCTGGTGGTGGACGCCTACTTCTCGGGGACCAAGATCGAGTGGCTGCTCGACCAGGTCGAAGGGGCGAGGATC
This sequence comes from Bradymonadales bacterium, assembly GCA_016931535.1. GTDB lineage: Bacteria > Myxococcota_A > Bradymonadia > JAFGEP01 > JAFGEP01 > JAFGEP01. Next base: position 4,410 of record JAFGEP010000003.1, on the reverse strand, counting down.
CAGGCGGAGAACGGGGAGATCGCCTTTGGCACCATCGACACCTACCTCTTGTGGCGACTGACCGGGGGCGCCGCTCACGCCACCGAGGTCAGCAACGCGTCGCGCACCTTGCTGATGGACCTGGCCGGCGGAGGCTGGGATCCCGAGCTGTGCGGCATTTTGAGGGTGCCTCCCGAGATCCTCCCGGAGATCAAGGCCAGCACGGCGGTGTTTGGACATACCCGCTCGGTTCCCGGGCTGCCGGATGGGATCCCGATCACCGGCATGGCCGGCGATCAGCAGTCGGCCCTGTTCGGACAGGTCTGCTTCGACATCGGAGAGGCCAAGTGCACCTTTGGCACCGGGGCTTTCCTCCTGATGAACATCGGAAACCGTCCGTTGCCCAGCAGAAACAAGCTCTTGACCACGGCGGCCTGGCGGCTGGATGGCGAGATGACCTACGCCTTCGAGGGAAGCGCCTTCATCGCCGGCGCCGCCGTCCAGTGGTTGAAAGATGGGCTGGGGCTCATCACCAGCTCGGCCGAGATCGAAGCCCTGGCGCGCTCCGTGCCGGACTCGGGGGGGGTGGTGTTCGTGCCGGCCCTGGTGGGGCTGGGAGCGCCGCACTGGAACCCCGATGCGCGCGGTCTGCTGTGGGGCATCACCAGGGGTACCACCAAGGGACACGTGGCGCGGGCGACGCTGGAGGGGATCGCCTTTCAGAACTCCGACATCTTGGGGGCGATGCAGCAGGACCTGGAGGAGCCGTTGAAGAGCCTGAAGGTGGATGGGGGAGCCAGCAACAACGACTTGTTGATGCAGTTTCAAAGCGATCTGCTGGGGGTACCGTTGATCCGCCCCAAGATCACCGAGACCACGGCATTGGGAGCGGCCATGCTGGCGGGAATCGGCTGTGGGATGTACGCTGGCATCCACGAGGTGCGGGGAGCATGGCAGGAGGCCAAGCGGTTCACGCCGGGACTCTCGGTGGAGCAGCGAAAGGAGCACCTGCTGCGTTGGCAGGCGGGGTTGCGGCGCGTTTGAGTTGGCGCGGGCCGACCAGGAGGCGCCCGCGGGAAGGAGAGGCCCCGCAGGGTCGCCCAGAGCAGGCCGGGGTTTCGAGCCGTCAGGGGTCGAGGAGGAAGATCAGGCCGTGAGATACACGCAAAGCTATTTACCCACCCGCAAGGAGGATCCGGCGGATGCCGAGGTGATCAGCCACAAGCTGTTGCTGCGGGGGGGGTTCATCCGCCAGGTGGGGGCGGGCATCTACTCGTTTTTGCCGCTTGGATGGCGGGTGGTGCGCAAGGTGGAGCAGATCGTCCGCCAGGAGATGGACCGCGCGGGAGCCCAGGAGGTGATGCTGCCGGCGGTGCAACCGGCCTCCTTGTGGGAGGAGTCGGGCCGTTGGACCAAGTACGGCCCCGAGCTTCTGCGATTCAACGACCGCAAGGGGAACCCCTACTGCCTCGGCCCCACCCACGAGGAGGTGATCATCGGGTTGGTGCGGGACGAGCTCAGATCCTACAAGCAACTGCCGGTGATCCTGTACCAGATCCAGGTCAAGTTTCGAGACGAGGTGCGCCCGCGGGCCGGGCTGATGCGGGCCCGGGAGTTCACGATGAAGGATGCCTATAGCTTCGATCGGGATGAAGCGGGGGCGATCGAGAGCTATCGGCGGATGTTCGACACCTACAACCGGATCTTTGCCCGCTGCGGGTTCACCTTTCGCCCGGTGGAGGCGGACACGGGGAGCATCGGCGGGTCGATGTCCCATGAGTTCCAGGTGCTGGCCGATACCGGGGAGGATGCCATCGTCAGCTGTCCGGCCTGCAGTTACACGGCCAACGTGGAGCTGGCCCAGCTGGCCGGGGTTCCCCCACGGCCCACCAGTGGGACGGCAGAGCGGACCCGGGTGGAGACGCCGCGCATGCGGACAGTGGAGCAGGTCACCGGGTTTCTGGGGGTCGGAGCCGACAGGCTGGTCAAGACGTTGATCTACATGGTGGACGAGCAGCCGGTGGCTATCCTGGTGCGGGGCGACACCGAGGCCAACGAGATCAAGATCAAGCGGGCGCTGGATGCGGTCGAAGTCCGCATGGCGGAGGAGGAGGAGGTGATCAAGGTCACCTCGGCGCCGGTCGGGTTTGCCGGCCCGGTCGGCCTGACTATCCCCATCCACGCCGACTCGTTGGTGGCCGCCATGACCGACTTCGTGGTCGGGGCCAACGAAGAGGATGCGCACCTGACCGGATGCAACTGGGGGCGGGATTTCCAGGTGGACTCCTTCGTGGATGTCCGCATGGCGCGGCCGGGTGATCCCTGCGGGCGCTGCGGCGCGGCTTTCGAGGGATACAAAGGGATCGAGGTGGGGCACGTCTTCTACCTGGGCACACGCTACTCCGGACCGATGAAGGCCACCTTCCTCGACGCCGACGGGGAGGCACGACCGTTCGTGATGGGGTGCTACGGCATCGGCATCACCCGGATCGTGTCGGCGGCCATCGAGCAGAACCACGACGAGCGGGGGATCATCTGGCCGATGGCACTGGCTCCCTACCAGGTGCTGGTGTTGCCGGTGCAGTACCAGGACGAGGCGGTCCTGGCGGCGGCTGGGCAACTGCATGACGAGCTGGAAGCGGTGGGGATCGAGGTCCTGCTGGACGACCGGGACGAGCGGCCGGGGTTCAAGTTCAACGATGCGGATCTGATCGGGATCCCGCTCCGGGTGACGGTGTCCACCCGGGGGCTCAAGGCCGACCAGGTGGAGATCAAGCTGCGGGGGTCGGACCAGGCAGAGATGGTTCCGCTTCGACAGGCGGTGTCGGAGATCGGGGAGCGGGTCCGGCGGATGATGCCGGATCGTTGAGGGGTCGCGGTCGCTGTCCGCCTTTTTTTTGCCGGTGGGCCGCTGGTGGGAGAGACCGCCTGGGTCGGGGAACCGGTGGCAGTTTCCGTCGGCCGAGCAGGGGTCCCGTTTTCCACCGAGTTCTTGAGGAGTGGCATCAGCCGTGTCATCGGGCTGTCAGAGCGAGGCTGGTGCCTCGGAGGAGTGGATCGGCGGTTTGCACGCCGTCTTGCAGGTGTTGCGGGAACGGCCGGGGGAGGTGCTGGAGGTCTGGTTTGCCCGCCGAAGTGGGGAGCGGGTGGGACAGGCCATCCTCGATGAGGCCAGGCAGGCCGGTATCAAGGTCCACAGCAAGTCTCGTCCGGAGATGGATGCCCTGCTTCCCGGGATCAGGCACCAAGGGGTGGCGATTCGCCTGGCGGCGATGGGCTACCTTCGGTTGGATGAGCTGTTGGCGCGCGATCCGCCCCCTCGACTGGTCGTGATCCTGGATGGGATCACCGATCCGCACAACCTGGGGGCGATCCTTCGGGCCTCCTGGGCGTTCGGGGTCGATGGGGTGGTGGTGGCGAAGCACCGGTCGGCCGGATTGACGCCGGCGGCGGTCAAGGTTGCGGCCGGGGCGGCCGGAACGGTCCCGGTGTGCCGGGTGGTCAACCTGGTTCAGGCCTTGGATCGATTGAAGGCGGCCGGGTTTTGGGTGTATGGGACGGCTCTGGATGGCCAGACCGTCCTGGAGCGGATGGATCTTTCCGGTCGAGTTGCGCTGGTGCTGGGAGCGGAGGGCAAGGGGATGCGGCCAACGGTTCGTTCAGCCTGCGACCAGGTGTTCCGGATCGAGATGGAAGAGGTGGCCGGGAGCTTGAACGTGAGCGTGGCGGCAGGGATAATCTTGTACCGGGCCCATCGGATGCGTAATAGTCCTTGACAGCGGAAAGCAAATACATAAGGTACCGCTGTTCCGCTCGTCGCCGCGCGAGGGGCTGTACGCTGGCGTAGCTCAATAGGCAGAGCAGCTGATTTGTAATCAGCCGGTTGCGGGTTCGAGTCCCATCGCCAGCTTCTTGGCGCGCCTGGAGGAGCGAAACCGGTTTTTGGAGGGGTGCCCGAGTGGCTAAAGGGGGCGGACTGTAAATCCGCTGGCTATCGCCTACGAAGGTTCGAATCCTTCCCCCTCCATCGAAGTCCGGCCCCCTGGACCGAGACGGGGCTGTCGGATGGGGTCCGAGGCTTGTCTCGGGCGCCAAGAACGGCCGGCGGTGTCTGGGTGCGAGGCGCTGCGGGAGTAGCTCAGTTGGCAGAGCGTCAGCCTTCCAAGCTGAGGGTCGCGGGTTCGAATCCCGTCTCCCGCTTCCTTTCGCACTGGTGTGAGGAGAAGGTACGCCCACGTAGCTCAGTCGGTAGAGCACATCCTTGGTAAGGATGAGGTCACCAGTTCAATTCTGGTCGTGGGCTCCAGCAGTTCGACCGAGGGAGGGGGGAGAGGAGTAGCTATCATGGCCAAGAAGAAGTTTGAGCGAACGAAGCCCCACGTGAACGTGGGAACGATCGGACACGTGGATCATGGCAAGACGACGTTGACG
>JAFGEP010000035.1 GCA_016931535.1 Bradymonadales bacterium | reverse complement strand
CTCGGCGGCGAAGTGCTCATTCAGGTTCTGCTCGCCCACCCAGGGGTCGCATACCTGGTCGTCGTCGCGGTCGGGATCGGGGCAGCCATCCTCGCGCTCGCCGTAGGTATCGGGGCAGACGTCGTCCTCATCGGCCACGCCGTCCCGATCGCGATCGGCCTTCCGCTCGGGAGAGAAGCTCATCCCCAGAAAGACGCGGAAGTCGGGGGTTCCCACCCCCCGGATCAAGCCGGCGCCGCCACCTGCCTGGAGCAAGAAGGAGGGGGTGATGAACCACTTGAGCCCCAACGCCGCCTCCAACGGGACCTCCTCCAGGTCGATCTCGTCGGCCAGCAGCATGGCGCCGCCATGGATCTCGGGGATGAGCTCGAGCCCCCGGGCCAGGGTGAAACCGGCCGCCAGGCTCCAGTTCAGGCTATCGTCCACCTCCGCGTTCCAGGCCTCGGTCGGGTCGGTGCGTATCAAGTAGCCCAGCGCGCCCCCCAGGCGGAATCGGCTCCAGCCCAGGTCCAGCGCCAACTTGGGTTCGATCCGGAAGCCCTCTCCCTGGTACTGGTCCCGGTTGCCGATGGGGATGCGGGTATCGACCAGGAGGCCGAGGGCCACGCCTCGATCGGTCATCGGTTTGCGAGGGCCGATCAGCATCAGGCGGGGAACCACCCGGATGTCGCCGAGCCCCAGGCTGGCTTCGGTCGCCTCGTAAGCGGGCAGCAGTGTCCCTTCCTCGCCGGTCTGGTAGAGGATGACCGGTACATCGAGGCCGATATCGAGCCAGTTGGCGATTCCCACGGCGGCCAGCACGTTGCCGGTGAGCTGGGCGGAAACCAGACTGGCGATCCGTTCGTCATCGTAGTCGTAGAGGACGAGCGGATCGTCGGCGTAGTTGAAGAGCAAGCCGATCTCCCAGCGTCCGCCTTCCACAACGCGGCCCGAGGGCTGGGTGAAGAAGCCGGTGAACTGGCTTGGGGTGGGGTTGAACTGCTGGATGTCGAATAGTTCCTGGGCGAACACCGGCGAGCTGCCGACGACCAGGGCCAGCACGCCGATCGACAAGTACATGGGCCAGCGCGCCCGAGCCGAACAATGAATGTTGCGATGTTGGATCACCGACCAGTCCCCCTTTTCTCACACTGTTTTTGTTTGGACTCCCCCGATCAGGCGGTAGGAGCGGAGAGATAGCGCTTCGCTTCGTAAGATTCGTGCTCGAAGCAACCGCCCAATCTCGGGGCATTTGTACTCCAGACCTTGCCGCGATGCCAGCGGGGCATCCAGTGATGCGGTATCTTTGCAGAATGTTTGATTCAAATCAAGGGGAGGAAGGTCAGATCGGCTCAGCGCTGCCGCCTTCGAACCAGGACAACCACCCCCAGGCCCGCCAGCCACCAGAGCTGATGGCCGGCCGATCCGGGCAGCAAGCCGATGCTACAGCCCGGACCGCCACCCGATACGATCACCCGGCAGGCATCGCCGACGCCGTTGCCGGAGCTGTCCGCCTGGTCGGGGTTATAGACGCTGGGGCAGTTGTCGGTGGCATCGGCCACGCCGTCTCCGTCCATGTCGGGGAGGCAGACGGAGGGCGTGCCGGAGCAGACCCAGTTTGCTTCAACCTGGCAGCTTTCCGAGCAGCCGTCACCGCCGGTCGAGTTTTCATCGTCGCACAGCTCGTCGGCCACGATCAGCCCGTCCCCGCACAAGGTGGTGCAGGTGAGGCCGTCGCCGGACCAACCCGGGTTGCAGCTGCAGGTGAAGCCACCGCTGGTGTTGGTGCAGGTGGCGTTGTCGTCGCATCCGGCGGTGTCCAGGGCGCACTCGTCGATGTCGGTGCAGACAAGGCCATCGCCGGTGTAGCCGGTGGGGCAGGTGCAGTCAAAGGAGCCGTCGGTGTTGGTGCAGGTGGCATTGTCATCGCAGTTGTCGGTGCCCAGGTCGCACTCGTCGATGTCGGTGCAGGTGAGGCCATCGCCCGAGTAGCCGTCGGGGCAGGTGCAGTCGAAGGAGCCGTCGGTGTTGGTGCAGGTGGCGTTGTCGTCGCAGTTGTCGGTGCCCAGGTCGCACTCGTCGATGTCGGTGCAGGTGATGCCATCGCCGGAGTAGCCGTCGTTACAGGTGCAGGTGAAGGAGCTGGGGATATTGGTACAGGTAGCGTAGTCACTGCAGTTGTCGGTGCGGAGGTCGCACTCGTCGATGTCGGTGCAGCCGGTGCCTTCGGCCAGTGCATCGCCGAGATGTTCGGGCGGGCAGGCGCAGGTGAAGTCACCCACGGCGCTGGTCGGATCGGTGCAGATGGCGTTCTCGGCGCAGTTGTGGAGGCCGGCGTCGCACTCGTTGTCCAGCAGGCAGGTGGTTTCCTCGAAGAGGTAGCCATCGTTGCAGGTGCAGGCATAGCCGGGCGAGGTCCACTCTTCGATCGGGATCTGCTGGCAGGTTCCTTCACCGCATGGGTTGGGGTCGCACTCGTCGACCTCTGCACAGGTGACGCCGTTGCCGGCAAAGCCGTCGTTGCAGGTGCAGTCAAAGGAGCCGACGGTGTTGGTGCAGGTGGCGTTGTCGGCGCAGTTGTCGGTGAGCAGGGTACATTCGTCGACATCGGTGCAAGTGACGCCGTCGCCGGTGTAGCCGAGGTTGCAGGTGCAGGTGAAGCTGCCGGTCGAATTGATGCAGGTGGCGTTGTCGCCGCAGTTGTGGGTGCCTTCGAGGCACTCGTCGATATCCAGGCAGACGGTTCCATCCTGGTACACGTCGAGGTAGCCGTCGCCACAGCTGAGGCATATCCAGCCACCCGGTGTGTTCTGGCACAACTCTACCGAATAGCAGTCATGCAGATCCAGCTCACACTCGTCGATGTCCTCGCAGTAGGTGCCGTCATCGTACAGGTCGGTGTAACCGTCGGGGCAGTCTCCGCACAGGTAGCCGCCTGGCGTATTTTCGCACAACACCAGCGGGTCACAGTCGTCTGTTTCCTCGAAGCACTCGTCGATGTCCTGGCAGTAGTCATCTACGAGACGATACCCGTCCTCGGTGCACTGGCAGTAGATCGAGCCGAACTCGTCTAGTGAGCACTGGCCGAGGCCGTCGCTGCAGGCGGCGCCTGGGCTGGCCAGGGTGCAGCTGGTGGTGCAGCAGGAAATTCCGTTCAGGGCGCCGTCATCGCACACCTCGGGGTCGACCACTACGCCGTTGCCGCAGTACTCGCTGGCGATGGTGAGGTCGTACAGGATGGGGCTGATGGTGACGCCCGACTCGTTGCGATCGCCTCTCAGGGTGACGCGCACCTCGATGAACTGGCCGTTGACGTCGAAGGGCACCCCGTTTTCGACGGGTACAAAGGTCCAGCTGGTGAGCTCGGTCTGTTCGTTGGCTGCTCGGGCCTCAACGGTGATACTGCTGTCGCTCGGTTGGGAGCCGTTCCAGGAGATGACTCCCCAGTTGGCGTCTTCGACCCCGCTGTCGCGGACCACGGTCCACCAGCCCATGCGGGTGGTGGCGCCCAGGGCGACGAAGCCGGTCATGTCGCTGTAGTTGTAGGGGGCGGCCCCCCCGCCGAGATCGACCTGCATGTCGATGGCGCCAAGGTGGTAGGAGAAGACATGGCCCTCTCCACACACCGCTGACGCGCCGTTGGCGTAGAAGCAGACCTCCGGGCCCAGGTTGGGGTCGATCCGGCTGGCGCGGTTGGTGTGGAACTCCGGTGCCCAGATCTTGCCGTTGGAATCCACGGCGAAGCCGGTGGCGCCGTTCAGGGAAGAGGAGGTGAAGTCGGGGTTGTCGCTCACGAGCTCGACGCCTTCCGTGCACTCACTGACCGCTCCAACGAAAACGTGTTCCACACTATACTTGTCGTCGGGGTCGTAGTAAGGGTTGGGCGCATAGTGATAGATCCAGGTTCCGTAACGGGGTGCGGCCCATATGTGCTGGTTCTCATCCACCACCACCCCTTGCATGCCATCGTTGATGTAGGGTTGCAGGGGATAGCTGTTTCTGAGCGAGCCATCTCGTTCCAGCTCGATCAACCGCACATCGACGTTGCCAAATTGGTCGACGTTGTTGGTCATCCAGATGCGGTTGGTGATGGGGTCGATGCCGACGCCGTAGTTCCCGGGCACATCGGTTCGACATTCCCAGGTGCCCTCCGGGGGATCTTCATGGCGCAGGAAGGTGTCGTGGTGGGATACCGACCACAGGATCCCCTCGGCGTCGATGACGGCGCCATAGCCGCCGACGCCTTTTTCGTCCAAGGGATGGCATAATCTCTTGAAGGCTGCGCCTGTTCGTTCTCCGGTGATCCCATCGACCTGTTCGTGGAAGCCGAGGTTGAGCCCGCTGTACCCTCCGCCAACCCAGAGGTTGTTGTTGGCGTCGATGGCCAGCGCGCGGGTTCCACCTCCACCTGCCCGGGTGTAGTCGAGGATGCACTCGTCCAGAGCGGTTGACACGCCGCCGTGGCTGTCGGCGCCGTATTCATTGGACCAATCCATGACTTGCCAGAGCCTGCCGGAGGTTCGGATCCGGCCGTCCCCGTCTCTGTCGACGCAGGTATTGTAGTCGAACGGGGGAAGAAGGTACTCGCCCCATTCGTGTTCATCGCCTCCTCCGGTGACCCGGGTCCCACCGATGACGAGCCCGATGCGGGTCACCGAGCCGCGTTGGATGCCGCTGTCGGGTGGGGAGACGCCGTTCTCGTCGCGGTTGCCTACCCAGACGTTACCGGCCTGGTCGACCGTGGTGCGCGAGGGGCTGAGCCCCATACCCTGGGGGGCGGTCCAGTACTCGCCCACGATCTGGCCGGTGTTGACGTTGATACGCATGATCCTACCGCGGCCGGAGAGGGCGATGTTCACGAAGGGGAAGGGCGTGGTCGTCTGGTTGAGCTGGAGCTGATCGTCGACCGTGTTGTAGTTCAGGTTGAGCAGGTATCCCTGGGCCCAGTCGGCGTTGAGGTCGTAGGTCACCTCCGGGATGACGGTCGGTTCCGGTTCCTCCTGGCTGCTCACCGGGGTGCCGACCTGCGTCAGCACCAGGAGGAGAAGCAGGGGGGTCCCCCAGAGAGGTTTCAAGAGCCGTCTTCGTCGATCGGTGCGCTTTCTTGGGGGGGTTGGAGGGACCAGAGCGGCGGAGCTCCTCGAGAACGTTTTGCTGTGGCGAACTGGTGAAGGTGACATCGACATCTCCCTCCGGGGTGGCGGCCCGATGGTGCCGCTGCTTCCGGAACTGGCCGGCCGGTTGGCATGTGGCCTTCCGGCCGCCGCGGTGGGCCAGAGCCCTTTTGGACTACTCCACGATTGACTGTTCTGGACACTCCTCTTGTTCGGTGATCACGAACTCGACACGGCGATTGAGGGCGCGCCCCTCCTCGGTGTCGTTGTCGGCAATGGGCCGGGTCAGGCCGAAGCCCTGCGCCTCCAGCCGCTCTCGCGCGATTCCGCGGGCGGCCAGGTAGGTGAGCACCGACTCGGCCCGCCGCTGCGAGAGATCCAGGTTGAAGGCTGCTCCACCCCGGTTGTCGGTATGGCCTTCGATGCGTACGCGCCCGATCCAGGTCGCCTCCTCGATCGCTTCGGCCACCTTGTTGAGCAGCCAGAAGGAGACGGGGTCTATGATATGGCTGTTGGTTTCGAAGTAGATCCGCTCCTCGATCTCGATGGCGGTGCAGGTCACCCGGACGACTACAGGGCAGCCCTCCCCGTCTTCGCCGTAGACCTCGGGGCACAGATCGATCCCCTGGCAGATGGAGGCGAACTGTTCTCCCAGGTTGTGCTCGTTGACCCAGGGATCGCACACGCCGTCTGCATCGGGGTCGGGGTCGGGGCAGCCGTCCTCCCGATCGGCGGGCAGGTCGGGGCAGGCATCGATCCCCTGGCACTGCTCGGCGTAATGCTGGGCCATGTCCTGTTCGCCGACCCAGGGATCGCACACGCCGTCTTCGTCTCGGTCGGGATGGGGGCAGCCGTCCTCCTGATCGCCGAACAGGTCGGGGCAGATATCGACCGAGCGGCACTCGGACCAGAAGGTGCAGCTCAGGTTGTGTTCCTCCACCCAGGGATCACAGACCCCGTCCTGATCGCGGTCGGGGTCGGGGCAGCCGTCCTCACGGGTGCCGACGGTATCAGGGCAGACATCTTCGGCATCGGTGACGCCGTCTTCATCGCGATCTCGATCCGGTTCCGGCGAGATGCTCATCCCCACGAACACTCGGAAATCGGGGATTCCCACGCCACGGATCAGGCCGGCGCCGCCCCCGGCCTGCACCAGCAGCGAGGGGGTGGCGAACCACTTGAGGCCCAGCGCGGCCTCCAGGGGGAGCTCCTCCAGGTCCAGCTCATCGGCCAGCAGCATGACCCCTCCACGCACCTCGGGCACCAGCTGCAGCCCCTCGATCAGCGTGAAGGCTGCCGCCAGCCCCCAGTTCAGGCAATCGTCGACCTCGGCGTTCTCGATCACCGACTTCTCAAGCCGGACGAGATAACTGGCCGTTATCCCCAGTCGGGCGCGTTGCCAGCCGATATCCAGTGCCAGACCGGGCTCGATGCGAAAGGGCTCGCCCTGGTACCGATCGCGGTCGCCAGTGGGGATCCGGGTGTCGACCAGCAGGCCGAGCGCCGTCCCCTGGTTGGTCATCGGCTTGCGGGGACCGACGAGCATGAGGCGGGGCACCGCCCGGATATCTTCCAGGCCCAGGCTGGCGTCGACCGCCTCTGCGCCAGGAAGGAGCGGTGCCGAGTCGCCCGACTGGTAGAGGATGACCGGCAGATCGAAGCCGATGTCGAGCCAGTTGGCGATGCCCACCACCCCCAGAAGATTGACGGTTTGCTGGGCAGAGACCAGGCTCTGGGTCCGGTTCAGATCATTGTCGTACAAGACGAGCGGGTCGTCGGCGTGGTTGATCAACAGGCCGAACTCCAGGCGGCCGGACTCCACCACCCGTCCCGAGGGCTGGGCGAAAAAGCCGGTGAACTGGCTCACGGTCGGGTTGAACTGCTGGATGTCGAAGCGCTCCTGGGCGGCTGTCGTCGAGCCAAGGACGACCAGAGCCAGCGCAGCTACCAGAGATACTGGCCTGCGCACCCACCCCGGACAACTGGTGTGTTGATGTTGGATCACCGACTGGTCCCCCTTTCTTTTTCCACAAAATGTCCAGCCTCATCGGTCGCCTTTGGAGAGAAGGAAACCTCAGCAGGTTGGCAGCCGATCACTGTCCCGACGAAGCCTCCCTGGCCGAGGGTTACCGTCTCCCGCTCTGGCCGTGGCTCCGGCAGCACACACGAAGGGTAGCATACCGTATCTGGAGGTAAAGTGTTAAGTAATCAGTCTGTTTTCGCCTGGTCTCACATCGGCCAAAAAAACAGTGGGAGTGCACGTCAGTGGCGCGTCGCCGGGCAGCTGGGGGGCCGGCGAGAGGTTGGCATTGACCCCCGGCGTGAGAACCCACTACCCTGTCATTACTGGACAGAACGGGGTTTTTTCCATGAATCCATTCGAAAAGGTAGCCAGCACCGCCCGCCAGGCGGTGCCCTTGTTGGCCAGGGCTTCGGCCGCCCAACGGGACGCAGGATTGGCTCGCATGGCCGAGGGGCTGCGGGCAGCTCGAAGCCGGCTGTTGGAAGCGAACGCGGCCGACGTCGAGGCGGCCCGCACCGCCGGGGCCGCGCCTGCTTTCCTCGACCGGCTCCGGCTGGACGATCCGCGCGTGGAGGCCATGGCCCAGGCGTTGCTCGAGGTCGTCGCGCTCCCCAGCCCGCTGGGGCGGATCGACTCGCTGATGGTGCGTCCCAACGGTTTGCGGGTTGGCAGGATGCGGATCCCCCTGGGGGTGATCGCCTTCATCTACGAGGCGCGCCCCAATGTGACCAGTGACGCGGCCGGGCTATGCATCAAGGCGGGCAACGCGGTCATCCTCAAGGGGGGGAGCGATGCCCAGCGGTCCAACGAGGTCATCGCCCAGGTGCTGGCCGAGGCGCTCGCTCAGGTCGGTTTGCCGCCGGGAGCGGTCCAGCTGGTGGGGCTTGGCGATCGGGCGCAGCTCGCGCAGCTCTTGCAGCTCGACCAGTACATCGACCTGGTGATCCCTCGGGGAGGAGAACAGCTCATCCGCTTCGTCGCCGAGCACTCCCGCATCCCGGTCCTCAAGCACTACAAGGGGGTGTGTCATATCTACCTGGACGAGAGCGCCCCGGTGGAGATGGCGGTGGCGCTCTGCGAAAACGCCAAGGTGCAGCGGCCCAGCGTCTGCAACGCCATGGAGACCTTGCTGGTCCATCGCGACGCGGCCGACCGGCTGCTTCCGGAGGTCGCCAGGCGGCTGGTGGATCGAGGCGTCACCCTGCACGTCTGTCCTCGTGCCCGGGCCATTCTCCAAGCGGAATCTCTGCCGGTACTGGATGCCACCGAGGAGGACTGGTACGCGGAATACCTCTCTTTGGACCTGGCCGTCCGCGTGGTCGATGGTCTGGAGGAGGCGATGGCCCACATCCGCCAGTACGGCTCTGCGCATACCGAGGCGATCGTCACTGCGGACCATGGGCGAGCCATGGAGTTTATGGAGCGGGTGGACAGCTCGGTGGTGCTGGTCAACGCCTCCACCCGGTTCTCGGATGGCGGGGAGCTGGGACTGGGCGCCGAGATCGGGATCAGCACCTCCAAGCTGCACGCCTTCGGCCCCATGGGGCTCGAGGAGCTGACCGCCAGGAAGTTCGTGGTGCTGGGCAACGGCCAGACGAGAAGGTGAAGAGGGCAGCTTGTCGTGAACACCCCACAACTGCTAGTCTATAGGTAGTAGTCAAGTACAACGGTAGTCGAAACCCAACCAGAGGAGAAGGCAACAACTTATGAAAATGGACTCGGTCGTCCACGACACCAAGAGGGAGCAAAAACCGGACAGTGAACAGATCTCCCTGCCGCTGCAGGTGGCCGAAGCGGCCTGGGACAAGAAGGCGATGGGACTCACCATCCTGGACATGCGCGGCCTCGTATCCTACACCGATTTCTTTGTCATCTGCTCGGGCAATACCGACCGCCAAGTGCGGGCCATTGTCGATGCCATCCAGGAGACCCTGTACGTGCAAGGCGAACGCCCGATCGGAGTCGAGGGGAGGCAAGAGGGTCGCTGGGTGCTGATGGACTATGGAGATGTAGTGATCCACGTGTTTGCCGACCCCGAGCGGGATGTATACGCCCTGGAGAGCATCTGGTCTGACGCCCCGACGGTGCCGATCGAGACGCCTGCCGGGCTGGAGCGTCCTTCAACCTACCTGGCCCATTGATCCGTCTCACCCTGCTGGCCGTGGGGAAGATCCGCGATCCCCACCTGAGCGCCCTGTGCCGTGAATTTGTCGAACGGCTCGAGCGATACGCCCGCTTCCGCCTGGAAGAGGTGCGTGATTCACCTGCCAAAACCCCCGAATTGACGATGGAGCGCGAGGCGCAGGAGCTTTCCCGACGTCTTGTTGCGAACAGCCTCTGTGTGGCGGTCGATCGCGAGGGGCGCAGCTTCACCTCGGAACAGCTCAGTCGGTGGCTGCAGGAGCGGACCAACGCCGGCCAGTCGGACTTCACCTTTCTCATCGGCGGCCCAGCCGGACTGGCTCCGGCGCTGCGCAAACAGGCTGGAATGGCCCTGTCCTTGTCGGCCATGACCTTCACTCATGAGATGGCGCGGCTGATCCTGTTGGAGCAGCTGTACCGGGCGATGACCATCTGGCGAGGGGAGCCCTATCATCGGGGGGGATAGGTTTCCGGATGTTCCGTCGCGGTGTGGAAACCCCTGCTGGCATGCGGGCTCGTTGCTGACGACCCGTCCAGCAACCCCAACGGGTCCGTGCTGGGAGCATCAAACGGCGATCACACCCAACAAGGTCAGCTCCTTTGACGCTTCCGGAGAACATCTGGTAACATCACATCGCCTGCTTACCTAGTGAAACCGATGGCAAAACGACTCAGCAGCGTGCTAGTCGAGAAGGGAATGGTCGATATCGCGACCATGGAGCGCGCTTTCCGGCACAAGGACCGGGAAGGCGGACGGCTGGGTACCAACCTGCTGGAGATCGACGTTCTCGATGAGGACAAGCTGCAGGAGGGGCTGAGCCTTTCGCGAGAGCTGCCCTCGCCACCCGCTAGGTTGCTGGAAGCCATCGATCCCACGGCGGTGCACTACCTGGACGTGGATGAGGCGGCCAACTTCGGGGTCATCCCGTTGGCTACTTGGGGCGCTGAGCTGCTGGTGGCTGTCAAGGATCCGATGGAACCGCAGCGGGAAGACCTGCTCTGCAAGCGGACGGGACATCGGTTACGCCCGCACATCATCCCTGAGTTCCGGTTTCAGCACCTGCTCTCCCTGCTCTACGGGTTGCCCCTGTCTCAGCGGATTCAACAGCTGGTGGCCCGCTTTCCCAGGCGAATCGGTCTGACCAGCGCCATCGCCGCGGAGGAGGAGGCCGACACCGCCGAGATGCAGGCCGTCGCCGAGCGCCAGCCGGAGGTCCCGGTGACCGGAGCGGCCGAGCCCCAGGCGGAGGAGATGGCTGGTGTACCGACGGCGCAGGCTGAAGTCGCCCCGGTTGCCCTGGTACCTCCCTTTACCGCCCCGTCTGAGGAGCCGGCAGCGGTCGAGCCCGGAGAGCCTGCGGTAGCACCCGGGCCGGTCGAGGTGGTCGCCCAGCCTCAGGAGCCTGTCGAGCCGGTCGAGACACGGCCAGAGGTCTGGCCACCCGGGTCACAGCCGGTCCCGATCGGGCCAGAGGCCGGTCCCGCCGTGTTTCCATCGGCCGTCGAGATGGGCTTGCCGGTGGAAGCGACCCGGCAGCCCGCAACCGAGGAAGAACCGGCTTTCGGCGAGGCCGCACCGGTCGAGGCGGCTCCATCCGTCTCGATGGAGCTGCCTCGGGACCTCGATACCCTGGGGCAAGCCTGGACCGAGGACCAGCTGGGAGCGTTTCTGCAAGGCTGCCAGGACCGGGATCTGATCCTCCAGGCCTTGCTGGGCTTCATCCAGAACTACTGTCCCCGGAGCTGTCTGCTCACCGTGCACAAAGGCCAGCTGAAGGGGTACACGCAAAAGGGGCTATCCACCTCGACCGATCTCATCCGCTCGATCCGGTTCGAGGCCGCGCCGGTGCTCGCCAAGGTCCAGGGCACATGGGGTTCCACGACGGCCATTGATACCCCTCACGATCTGGGCCTGGTTTCTCTGTATCGTGCCCACGGCGTTTCGGTGCCGCCCGAGGTCGTGGTCGGAGTCATCCAGATCCGGCGGAGGCCGGTGCTGATCTGGACCGCTGACAGTGAGGGTCACCCCGTTCCCAGAACCGCCATTCCCCACCTGGAGAGGGCAACCGGTCAGGTGGCCCATGCGCTCGCGCGGTTGGTCTTCCAGCAGAAGAGATCGGGGCAGACGGGACACCAGCAGCCCCGCCTCATCGAGGTGGCTGCCACCGTACCCAGCGTCCCCAGCCGCGTCCTGGAGCGGGAGGGGAAAAAAGGTCCGTTGGAGCCGGCAGACGGTGGAAGCTCCAGGTCTCCGGTGGATAGCGGTTCGCGCCGGTCCGATACAGAGACCCCCGCGTCGGTGGTCGATACCTCGCCGGGCATCGCCACCCGGCGTTTCGACGCCCCCCCCAAAGGCATTGCGGCCACTTCCGCTGCGCCGCTGGTGCCTCCCTCGCCCTTCACCCCCGAGGAGGCCAGGCACATCCAGGAGCGTCCTCTATTCCGGGAGGGGTCCGGCGCCGGCTCATCCTCCACCGCTCTTGGCAGGGCAGAGGAGCTGCCAGGGATGTTCGTCGGTTCCGAAGCGGGAGCCGACCAGGTGAGGGAAGGCCAGGATCGGGTTCCAGTCGAGCGCCCGCCCAATAAGTTGGTCTTCGGGGACCTGGACAGCTTCGACCTGGGCCTGGGGGATGAGGAGCCGTCGAGGGGCTACCCGGAGGGGGAGACCGCTGCGGCAGGCATGCTGGAGAGTGCATTTCCGGACCCCGGCTCGCTCTTGGATGCCCTGCAGTCAGAGGAGGAAGGGGAGGTGCTCAGGGCCAAGGCCGAGGTCCTTTTAGCCGAGGAGGAGGTACTGGACGAGCTGCAGGCTCGGTTTCCAGGTCCGGTGCTGGCAGAGCCCGGGCTGCCCAACTCGCCCCTGTTCGCCTCTCAGTACGGCCCGTTGCTGGCGGTTGTGGTGGAGCTGGGTCCCGGCTTCGCCGATCGCCTGATCGACCTGATGCGTTCCAAGTGGCGCGAGCAACGGTTGTACGCCACCTTGTGCGCCCAGGACCTGCGGTACAGCAAGTTCTTTCATCCCCTGATCGAACGGCTGTTCGATTCCGATCCGATCATCCGGAAGATGGCCTGTGATGCCCTGGATGGCTACCGGAGGCATGGCCAGTTCCAGGATGTCTTCGTGGCCCTGCGCAAGGCGCTGGCGGAGAGCAATGTGAACCAGCAGACCGCCGCCGCCGAGGCCATCGGGGTGCTATTCGACGAGGAGAGCATCCCGATCCTCATCGACCTGGTGGACAACCGATCGGTACGGGTCGCCAGCGCTGCACAGGCTGCGCTGGAACGGATGGTCTTTCAGTCCTTTGGCTCGCAGAAGAGTCGCTGGCTCCGTTGGTATCAGCGCAACGGGATGCAGTCCAGGGACGAATGGCTGCTGGAAGGGGTGGCTCACCGGGATGAGCGCATCCGAACCCTGGCCAGCGAGTTCATCCGCCACACGCCAACCCTCAACCTGCAGTTCGATCCCCTGGGTGGGCGGCGGGAGGTCAGGCGGGTCCAGGAAGCGCTTCGCAGGCGCATCGCCTCGGGACAGCTCGGGAGTGGCTGAGTCCCTTTCCCGCTCTGGACAGACTGATCTCGGGGGGACGGTGGCCTGTCGATTGCGGGGGCGGTCCTCCAGTCGCAACTCGATCTGTCCACCTCAGGACCATCGAAGGATCCGGACGGGGTGGATCACCGCTCTTCCTCTACCGGAACCAGGCAACGAAACCCCACGTCGGAACGGCGGGCCGTGGGTTGCAGCGGTCTCTGGTAGGTGATGCGCAGGTCGCGCAGGTCGTCCCGATAGCTTCCTCCCCGGGTGCCATCCCGATACCGCTCGGAGGGGGCTACCCATTCGGCGACATTGCCCAGCATGTTGTAGAGCCCATCTGGCGTCGCACCGTCCGGGAAGCGGTCGACCGGCGCGGTGAGATCGTATCCGTCCAGCCGCCCCGATACCGGAAAGCCCCCCATGTCCGACTCCGCCCAGTTCAACAGGTTGCTGGCCCATAGCGTCCCCCAGGGGGCCAGCCGGTCGTCGCCCCCTCGAGCGGCCCGCTCCCACTGCTCGGGAGTCGGCAACTGCCCGCCGGCCCAGCGGCAGTAGCTCTCGGCTTCGTCACGGGTGATGCAGATGGCGGGCATGTCCGGCCCGAGCATCCGTTCGGGGACCGGGGTGTTCAGCTGGTAACCCCGGTGGGTGTGGAACTGGCAGGAGTCGAGGTCGACGGGCCGGCAGGCACCGCTCTCGACGCAGGCCTGGTAGCGGGCGTTGCTGACCTCGTAGCGATCGATGCGAACGGCGGGAAAGTCAACCAACTCCGCGGGGTACTCTCCGATATCGGTCAGGTAGGACCGCCTGCACTCGTGGTTGGGATTGTCGCTGAGTCGAAAGCAGGCCTGAAGGACGGTCTCCTTGTTGTCCTCGCTCAGCCCAACGAGGTACTGGCCGGCCGCCAGCCTGACCATCGGAGCATCCTGCTCCCCTTCGGTCAAGCGGTTCCCACCTCCGGGGTTGATCAGGCTTCCGGCCAGTGCCAGGCCCGCCAGAACCAGGAGGAGGACGCCCAGAAGCGGGAGGGTGCGAAGCAGACTGTGGCGGCGCTGGTCCTCGGTGTGACCGCTCATGCGCCGTTTTTTTCCCACGGCGCCGAACCCTTCGATGTTGGTCTCGAAGAGCGGTCGGCTCACGCTGGGAAGCTCGACCGTGGGTGACTTGACCTGCTCCCCCAGGGACTGCTCGACGGGAGGCTCGGTCTGGGCGAGGAGACGCTTCATGTCGAAGGAGTCGATCTCTTCCCCGACAAACGGGGAAGGAACGGGTTTCGATCCGCGGTCATCCGCCAGCGGTGCGTCGATCGCTCCGGCAGCGACCTCGAAGCCTCCCCCCGCTGTCTTGGCCTGCATGGCGGTATTTTTCCGAAGGACGGCCGCATCGACCAGCTCGTCCATGGTCAGGGTCATGCGCGGATCGACCGGGCGAGCCGGTTTCCCTGTCGACATCGAGCTTGCGGAGGGGTTGACAAGACCCACAATGGGGCGCTGCGGGTCTTTCCCCTGAACCAGGTCTCCCTGGCCCCCCCGGTCGACCGGGATGGCCGGCAAACGGACGGTCGGGTGGGGCGAACCGAGGAGGGGTAACGGCTCTCCACACAGCGCGCATCGATCGCTCCCTGCCGTTACTTCGCGCTTGCATTTCTTGCAGATGCCGTAGGCCATGGACTAGCAGCATACCCATGGCAGCAGCCTGCGGTCAACCCCGGGAGCGGCGCAGAGCAGACCGTGTTCGGCGATTGTGTTCAGCCGACCGCCGCCAGACACCGGGCGAGGCGGAACCGTGCCACCAGAGGGACATGGTCGGAGAGACCGTGGAACAACCCATCTCTGGTGCCGATGGGGACCGTCCCCTCGGTGTCGAGCCAGTCGATCTGGTGGTCCGAAAAGAGGTAGTCGATGGGAAGCGCAAGTCCGAGCACACCGGCCGTCGCCAGGATGGGCTCGCCTTCGGTCTTGGGCTGTTGCCTCTGGCGAACGACATCGGTCAGGCGATACTGCTGGGTGATGGTCTTCCAGACGGGCGACCCCGGCAGTGAGTTGAAGTCCCCGACCAGAAGGGTGCTAGCCTGTGGATCCCGGTTTTCCTCGATGAAGGTCAACAGGTTTTTGACCTCCTCCATCTGGTTGATCCCGAACCCCATTTTCTGGGTGTAGCTCCACAGGTCGCGGGTCAAGAAAGCCGGCAGGCTGAGATGGGTGTTGAACAGGTCGAGCTTTCCTTCTTCCCGGCTCCACAGGCGGACATGGCCGCACACCCGGGTCTGCTTCCAGCGCGCCAGGCTGCTGAACCGCCGATGGGTGATATCGAAGGGGGCATCTGCGTTGTGCGACAGGACCTGGAAACGGTCGCTGACAAGGACCGCCAGGCCGGTGGTGTAGAGGTTGCGTTGCCGATTGAAGCGGTAGACATGGGCCGGGAAGTAGAGCGCCTGGTAGGAGGGTGTCTCACCGTCTCCGCCCCCTTCGGCCTGGAAGAGCTCCATGAACCGCTCCAGCTGGGTCCCTTGGCTGCCGTCCCACCCCCTTCTGCCTCGGCTCAGATCCGCTCTGAGGGAGCGGGCCTCGATCTCCTGAAAACAGATGATGTCAGGTAACCCGCCAGGGAGGCGGTTCAACGCCCGGACCACATCCCGGATGGTCTTGTCCTGTGAAGCCAGGCCTCCCGAGCGGTGACCGAAGTAACGCACGTTGTAGCTTAGTAGTCTCAATGTTCAGCTCGATGCATCAAAAATTCTGATGAGAATATAGTTACGCAAATGACCTTCCGCAAATCCTCCTCGGACGACTTGGTTTGACGCCGTTTGATATCAGCAAGGAGGGAAACAACCGACCACCGAGACCGAGAAGGGGGATCAGGGTTCGATCCAGACCTCCAGGTGTCGGTTGACGTACATTTGCGGTTTTCCCTCGTAGAAACGGAGGGTCCCTCTGACATAGAGGTACTCGCCCTCGTACTGCTCGAAATGGAAGGGCTCGAAATCGGAGGCATCGAAGCTGATCAGGGCGAAGTCGTCGGTCACCCGGTGGGACAACAGGATGCGGGCGGGGGTCCAGTCGTAGTGGTAGTCGGCGATGGTGGCGAAGACGGTGATGGTCTGTCCCTCGAGATCGGCCAGCCGTTCCCAGTCGTCGTCGTTGGACAGGTTGATGTAGGTCGGGTCCTCTCCGTAGAGCAGCTCGAAGTGGTCGATGGCTCGACCTCGGCGTTCCCACCAGACCAGTCGTTCGGGGTAGTCCGGGTAGTGGCGCAAGGAGGGATCCCAGATGCCTCGGCGTTCATCCTGCGCCTCCTGCTGCGCTTCGAGGAACTCGCGGTGGAACCGCTGGGAGTTGCCATACTTCTGGAAGTAGGGCGTCATGCCGGCCCGCACCGCCTCGAGGTTGTAATTGACCCACTGACCCTGGTGCAGGATGAAGACATAGACCAGGTAGCGGCCGAAGTAGCCCTGCGTGCGGAAGACCTCGTCGTACTCGAGACGGACCTCGGTGTGGCCGGAGAAGAACTGCCGGGCAAACTCCCGTGCGAGCTCGCCGGTCGGGGTGCCGAACTTGGGAAACCGGTTGGCGCCTTCGTACATGGTTCTCAGGTAACCCTCGAAGTCGGCATAGGCCCGCAGTCGCAGCTCCTCGTTGCCGTGGAAGATCTCCTCGGAGTCGATCCCGACCAGCCGGAGCGAGGCGTCCAGGCCGTAGACGGCGATGGTGTCTCCGTCCACGATCGGATCGCGGTGCGTCCGCAAGCGGAAGACCCCCAGCACCCGGGGATCGTCGTCCGGCAGGCCGCCGTAGTAGCGGAAGGGGAGGAGCAAAGACTGCTCGACCGGTACCGGGGGTGTGGTCCGGGTAGGCTGTTGAGCGGTGGTCGGGGCGGATTCGGATTCCGCCATCCGCTCGCGCAACCGATCCAGCTCCTGGCTGCTCCTGCTGGCAGGCGGGGCGGTAGAGCACCCCCAGATCCCCTGGTAAAGGGAGAGAACCAACAAGATTGCCCCGACAACGACGCGGTTGCGTGGATTCATGACGGACTCCCTGGCCGGTGGCCGCTAGTAGGTCAGGGGCGGTTGATCGCCCGTCCGGGTCTCGATCACCTCTTCGATGCGCTCTCGAACGAGCTGGCTCTCCTCCAGGCCGAGGGCGGTGCGCAGGATCTCGGTCGAGCGTGCCTCGGGGATGATGCTCAGCGCCGACACGGCGGTGAGGCGCAGCTGGACGTCGGCGCTGGTCAGAAACGGCTGGATCTCATCCAACGCTTGCTGGCCGAACCCGCGCGCCAGCGTGGTCAACACGTGATGCCTCAACAGCTCCGGGGTTTGTCCGGATTGCAGCAGGTAGGTCATGTGGGCGTGGGTCAGCTCTGAAGGGAAGTAGGCCAGTGCGTCCATGGCCCGATGCTGTTGGCTGGGTGGCCAAAGGTCAGGGGAGTTGTACACGATGGCCAGCAAGTACCTGGCCGGATCGTCCGTCACCTGGAGCAGATCGTCGGCCGTGGGAAAGTAGTGGTAGCCGCTGAGCAAGGTGGTGATCCGGTCCAGCACGTTCGGATCGAGATCGTCGATGGAAGCCACGGGGGGTGCCACTTCTGGCAGGGGTTGTGTAGCAGTGGGGGCGGGCTGGTATTCCAGGGCGGGCTCGGCCGGCTGGTCCTGGCCATGGGCGGTGCTCCCCATCAGGGTAAGGGTGATGAGAAGCACGTTGGCGGCGTATTTATTGAGGGACATCGGAAGCCTCCTTTCGGTTCGTAAGCGTCATCCCAGGGAAGTGTACCCTAAAAACTGCGTTTGCTCACCGGTGATGTCCACCGGGTCGCGACGGCCGGCAGATCGGACCGCCCGACCAGCCGGAGCAGGGCTGTCGGGGAAGGTTCCGATCCACAGAACAGATGGCGATGCCATTCTCGTCCCTGGGGATGGCCGGAGTCGAGCCCGAGGCCATCGCATCTTTGCGGGCCGTGGGAAAGACGGTCCTTGCAGGTGGGCGATCAGGGAAAGGTGGACATGGTGCTCGATCCCTCGGCGTCGGCTCCCAATCCCCATTCGATCAGCGGCTGCTCCCCTGGTTGGACCGGGGTCTGTTGGATCCAGAGCTGGCCGTTGCCGATGGGTGGGTTCCCGAGGTCGCGGCCGGAATAGGTGTCCGTCCCCCCCGCCTCGATGAACAGGCCGATGGTCTTCGCTTCTCGTCGGGGGTTGTCGTCCGGCTCGCTTCCCAGGATGGACAGGGTGGCCTTTCCCAGGGTGTCGGCACTCGTCAGGGTGTACCCGTCGTTCCCATCGTTTTCGAAAAACAGCCCCGTCCCATTGAAGAAGCCGAAGCCAAGCGAGCGAGAGCCGGCGTGATAGCGATCCGCTCCCGACTCCTCGATCACCATGCCGACCCCAAAATCCTCCCCGCTTCCCAGCAGGTTCCGGCCGGCAGTGCCGGTGAAGCCGTAGCTGTCGTCGCCTCCCTGGTCGACCAACAGCCCCATGCCGAAGTGATGGCCAAACCCTTGGAGATACCCCAGCCCCTGGTAGTCATCCCCCCCCTCCTGGTCGATCAGGACCCCCAGACCGTGCCAGTAGCCTGCACCCTGCGCCATCACGCCCGCGACATAGCTGTCCTCTCCGGCGCGGTCGATGAGCCAACCCATGCCACCCGACAGGTTGCCGCCAGCGGCCGGGTCCTGGCTCGGCACGCCGATGCCGGCTCCCTGGGCCGCACTGTGGTTGCCGAGTGAGCTCAGCTCATCGGGTGGATAGAGGAGGTGGTCCGGATCGCCCGGCCAGGCGATGTAGCTCTCATCGCCGCCCTCGTCGATCAGCAATCCCATGCCAAACGGGCCGCCGACGCCCTGGACCAGCGAGTAGCCTTCGACCAGGCTGTCGGTGGGGCCCAACAGCACGACGCCGATCCCGAACAGGCCGGCTCCCTGGGAAAGCGCCTCGCTGCGGAAGCTATCCTGGCAACTGTCCTCTCCAGCCGGTGTACACCCGTCATCGACCAGCGCGCCCACCCCCAACAGGCCGAAGCCCTGGCTCATGCGCAGGCTCTCGTAGCGATCGCTGCCCAGGCCCAGGTCGAACAGAAAACCGATCCCGCCTCGGCCGGACCCCTGCCTCCCCACGGTCGAGAGACTGATGGGAGGATCGGGAGGTTGCGCCCGCCCCGCGCCGTCATCCGGGTACAGCGATCCGGCGTGGGGGTCGTCCGGGGCCGGCGGGTAGCCATAGAGGTCGTCACCGGCGAGATCCAGCAGGATCGAGACCGCCTGTGCAGAACCGAAGGTCGCACCAGCCGGGAGCAGATAGGTGTCATTGCCGGCGGTATCCACCAGGAGAAGGATGGGGTCCTCGACCGTCACCCCGCCGGCGACCCCCTCGCAGTCGGCGGGCCGGTCGCAGTAGGTATGGTCTTCGTCGCCCTGGATGACGATGGTGCCGAGGGGGGTCTCATAGAGGACGTCGATTGTGCGGGGTGATGCGGGCTCGATCGCCAGCAGCGCCGGTAGCTCCGTCTCGATGGCGTTGGCCAGGTTGGCAGCCGCCCAGAAAAGAAGCGGGTAGTCGGTTCCCAGCAGGATCTCGCGGAGCTCGGCCAGGGCCGGAGGGGGTTCCGGCTCGCGGATGAGCAGCCGATGCAGAGAGGCGAGCAGGGCATCGAAGCCGGCAGCATCGAGGGTCGTGGGCAGGGTGCTGTTCCGCTGGCGGGAGGCGAATCCGGCCGAGGCGATGATCCGCGCCAGCTGTCCCCGCATCTCCTCCGGAATGGCGGCTTCCAGCCCGGCCAGCTCCTCGCAGGTGGGGGCGGTCTCCTCGAGGCCGAACCAGAGCCCCTGGATCGCGCTGCACAGGTCATAGCCATCGAACTGCATGTACTCCCACGCGAGCGTCTGTCCCAGGTTTCCGCTGGCCAGCTCGACGGCCTCGACCAGGGAGGCGGGATGTGACAGGGCGGCCAGCAGCTCGGCGACCAGCGGGGCGGCTGACAGCGGCTCGTTGCGCGTCCGCCCCACCCGTTCCAGGCGGTAGGGGTCATTGGCCAGGTGGGGACCGGCGGTCACCCGTTCGCTCCAGGTCGAGGCGAGTTCACAGCGGATCAGGTCGAGCAGATCCAGTGCGGCCTGCAGCACGTCGGTCTCGCCGGGCTCCAGCTCGGGCTCGACCAGGCATCGGCATTCCACCGGGATGCAGTAGGACTCCGTGAGCCCCAGCGGCCGATGGCAATGACCGCCGGCAGGGCAGGGGTCGGCATCCAGCGGGTTGCACGGAGCGGTGCAGAAGCCGGGGATGCCCTCCACGACCTCCTGGAGGCAGGTGGAGGCGGCGGTGGGACAGCCGTCGTAGCTCTCCGAGTAGGGACAGGGACGGCCCACCTCCTGGTCCCAGTCAACCAGCCAGCCACACCGTTCCGCTCCCCCCAATCCCCGCTCGACGCACACATCCCACCAGGGCCGATAGAAATCGCCGCAGGCCGGTGCGGTGTCAGGACATCCCTCGGGCCGGGTCGCACATTCCAGCAGGCAGGTGCCCCACATCCCCACGCTGGCCGCCGAGCAGGTTGTGCCATAGGGACAGTCCCAGTACTCGTCATAGCGACAGACCAGTCCCGTCGGCTCGCAACGGTCGTCCCAGTAGTTGCACACCTCGGTGGACAGGCACTCGGCATGCTCGGTGCAGTAGGCAGGCTGAGGCAGGCACGATCCGTCCACCGGGCGGCAGAACTCCCCTTGGGGGCACTCCACCGAATCGCAGGGGACGCAGGCCAGCTCGTAGTCGGAGGGCGCGCACTGGTAGGAGATCTCGTCGGACAGGGGGTAGCAGGTATAGCCTACCGGACAGGGGGTCTCCGGGCCGCAGTCCATGCCGCAGAAGGTCCCGCCGACGCTGGAGAAGCTGATGCACAGGTCGTTCTGCCCTCCGCACTCGTAGTTGTACTGGCAGGGACCCTGGCACAGGCCATACAGGGAGGGATGGCAGCTCCCGTCGATCGGATCGCAGTTGTGTCCTTCTGGACAGCTCACCGGCTCGGGAACCAGGCAGTGGTCCACGCAGGCCAAGGTGATCGGGATGCACTGGGAGACCCCTGTCCCCACCGGGTAGCAGTAGTAACCCGGAGGGCAGATCCCTGCATTCTCTCCGGCGGTCGCCCCGCAGTCCTGTCCGCAGTAGCTGAAGCCATCGGGCAACCCCAGGCAAAGGTCGGTGGCGCCCCCGCACTGGAGGTCGATCAGGCACGGCTCACACAGCCCTAGCGGAGCTTCGCACTGGCCGGTCAGCGGGTTGCAGTAGGTGTCGCCTTCACAGATCACCGTCTCGCACCGCTCGATGCAGGTGAAGGTCAGAGGAACACATTGGCGAATCGTCCCCGCCTCGTCGATGATGGCGCAGCCGAACCCCGCGGGGCATTCGCCTCCGATAGCGGTGCACGCTCGACCGCATGCCCGGCTCTGGTCGATATCCGGAAAGGTCAAGCAGTAGTTGCCCTGGCCGCACTGCAGGTCCAGCTGACACTCCTGGCAGAGATCGTAGGGCGGGTGGCACTCGCCGGTGAGCGGGTCGCACAGGTCGCCCGGTTCGGAGCACTCCCGGGGCGGCTCTCCGCAGAGATCGACGCAGTACAACCGCTCCGGCACGCACTGGTATACCACGGTCTCTTCGTCTTCCAGCTCGGCACAGAAGGTCTCTGCCGGGCAGGTGTCCGGGTCGTCGCTACAATCCAACCCGCACACCGACTCACCCGAAGGCAGGGTCAGACAGACATTCCCGGGATCCTGGCATTGGCTGGAGTCGAGGCAGGGCCGGCAGATGATCTCCCCGAACCGAGGCTCCTGGTCGACCAGATCCAGATCGAGGACATCGGGGAGGACCTCGATGGGATCGGGGATGGGATCGGTCCCCAGCTCCGGAGAAACCTCTTCTATCGGTTCCTCCTCGATTCCGTCCGCCTGGTCATCCACCAGGTCGACAGTCGAAGCGGAAGGTTCTTCCTGACCCCCGCAAGAGACAGCCAGGGGGGAGAAGAGCCAGGGCACGAGCACAGCGAGTAAGAGCAGCCTGGAGGTCATCATGCTGGTTCTGTTCCAAAAGGGTAGAGGTCGTGACTGTTCCTTGAGTCTAGCTTCGATGCACAAGGGAGCGCAAGGGAACCCGGGGCTTGTGCTAGCGAACCCTGCCCCGAGCCCTGACTTGTGGACCCTGGCGGGAATGGTTACGATCTACTTGTTCGAGATGCAAACGGACCAGGCTCGATCAACTCCGAGGGAACGAGCGATGCGAGACTACCAACGCCTCCCAGGCAGGTCGTCCGAAGAAGCCCGACGCGAGTCAGGCGAACCGTTGGAGGCGATTCAGCTCAAGCGGGCGCTGGCCGGGCTGCCCTACCCGGACCAGAAGGCGCTGCTTCAGCCGGAGCGGCCTTTACTCGCCATGGCTGTTCCAGACCAGGCGGCAGCCGTGCAGATGGAAGAGGAGAAGGCCGGTCTGCCCGAGGGGATTCCGCAGACGCCCGAGGAGATCAAGCGATCGCTCGGCTCTGCCAGTGTGGCGGTGACCGCCAAGAAAGGGGAGGTGCTGGCTACCGAGGGGATCGTGACCCTCAAGATGCTGGCGGGGACCCGGCTGCGCGCCTATGCCACCCCATCGGACATCCGCATCGACGCTTCCCCCGGACTGGTAGCGGAGCTGAAGTACTTGCCGGACACAGTGATCAACCGGCTGGTCTACGATTTCGACACCGCCCGTTTCACGGTGGAGGCCGAAGGGGTGGGCCCGGACTTCCTGTACAGCAAGGCGGTCTCCTGGGCGGCGAACAAGTATTACAAACCCAGGCTGCCGGCCAAGATCCAGGCGGCGGGATACAACCCCAAGGAGGATCCGGACCCCGAGCAGACCTTCAAGTCGCTGGCCGGCCTCTTCGACATCGACCTGGACGGCTTGCCGGGTGGCGGAGGGCCCGCCGGCAAGGAGGCGGAGAACTTCACCGATCTCTCCGTCAGCGTGGGGTTTTCGCTGCGCCGTGGGCTGAAGATCCCGCTGTTGGGAGGCGAAGCGGAGATGACGGTGAAGCCGGGCACCTACTTCGACCTGTCCGGCTACCTCACGGGACCGGTGACCCATCCCCAGGTGCGGGCCATCACATTGAGGGCTTCCTCCGACGAGATCGAGGTCAAGAAGATCAAGGGGTTTGCCGCCAGCCTGCAGGGGTTGAAGATCCGGAGCGTCACCATCCTGCCCGGTGGCAAGCTGGATCTCGACTACGACCTGGTCGTGGAGCGGGCCGCCGAGGGGGTGGTCGCCCTGTTCACCCTGTTCGCCATTGCGGCCGGGGATCGAAGCGCGTTGAACGCCAGGGTCCCCAACGTGCGAATGGAGAAGATCCGCCAAGAGCTGAACGCCAAGATCTCGGAGGAGGCGGGCCCCAGGTTGATCGAGATCATCCGCCAGTACGACAAGGCCGTGCCTGGCATCTCGCTGGTCAAGGCCTTTGGGCTGTAGGTGTGATCTGGCGCTTCGGTCGGATCCAGGTCGGATCGGTGGTGGTCAGAACGTTCCTTGCAGCCAGAAGACGGCACCGCCGTCCGGTCCGATGGAAGGCACCAGGGTGACATCCGGCGAGCTGCTTTCTTCCGGTGCCTCATCGCCGGAGTAGGCGATGATCCACAGGTAGGTGGCGGTGCCGATGGCGGCAACCCCCAGGGCGGTCAACACGCTGCCCAGCACCATTTCCCTGTCGGCACGGTCGCGCAGGTTCTGCTCGCGCAGCGTCTCGCCTGCGGCCAGGGCGGCATCGGCGTCGTCCTCGGTGGCACCGGAGTCGACCAGGTAGAGGACACCGCCGACCAGCGAGGTCACCCCGATCACGCTAAGCCCCAGCGCAGGGCCGATATCCGGTCCCTCCTCCTCCTCCTCCTTGTCGCCTTCCTCGGCCTGGGTCGCTTCGGTTGCGGTTTCGGCAGCGGCCGTGCCGGTCTGTGCCGATTCGGCGACGCCCTGGTCGGGTTGTTCGTCGAGTGTGGCGGCAGGTTGTGCCTGCTCGTCAGCTTCCTGTGCCATGGCTATGGGAGCGACGAGCAGGAGGGACAGCAGGGAGACAAGGCAGAACGACGGCCAGCGATTACTGCTGCGATCCACATGGCGAAAGCTCATCATGTTGGCCAACTCCTCGTGTGAACAGGGAACAGGTGCGGCTGGAACCTCAGCCGAACGGGGTAGAAAACGGGTGCGTCGGTTCCGCAAGGTGGGAACCATACCGGATGGACAGCGGACGTCAATACCCGGTGTCGAGCTCGAAGGTCTCCTCGCCCTGGTAGACGCGCAGCGCGAAATCGACGTCCTTGTCACCCAGGGTGATCGAGTTGATGGCCTGGCACATCCGGACCGCCTCATCGAAGCTCTTCTGGTGGATGTTACGGCCGGTGGCGTTGCCTCGAGCTCCGGAGATGTGGATCTGGTCGTACAGGTCCTGGAGGAACTTGCGGACATCGACACTGCTGCCGCCGGAGACGATGAGGCCACAACGTCCCGCAGCCAGCACGGCCTGTTTGAGCGCCTCGGCTCGGCTGGGTTCTCCCTTGGGATAGTTGACCTTGACGAAGTCGGCTCCCAGGCAGAGGGCGACCCCTGCGGCGCCGGCGATCAGGTTGGCGTCCTTCTCGTTGGTGACCGCCTTGCCCCTGGGGTAGTTCCAGACCACCGCCAAAAGGCCGTTCATGTGGGCCTCGTGGATGACCTGGGCCGCTTCGGTGAGCATGTCGCCTTCGAATTCGCTGCCGGTGTAGATGGTGTAACCGATCCCGACGACGTTGATCCCACTGGCTTCTTTCACGTCCAGGACATCGTCCACGGTGTTCATGCACAGGCTGGCGGGATCCTTCTGGCTGGTCTTGACCAGGTGGGACTTGGAGTTGAGCTTGACCAGGTAGTTGACATCGGGGTAGTCCGGACCGTAGTGTGCGATCATCCCGAGCTGGGCGGCCAGACATCCAGGTCGGCCAGCGGTTGCGACCTTGAACAGGTGCTCGGGGTCGGCATCGTCCAGGGGGATGTCGGGGCCATAGAAGTCTTCGTTGAGGTGCTCGATCTTCTGGTCACCGGCGAACAGCGCCAGTCTTCCTGTTCCTCGGGTGATCCGCAGGAAGTTCTCGACATACTGCTCCCTGGCCGCGGGAGACACATTGGCTGGAACCTTCACGTCCTTTGCTGTAATCACGGGCATGATCAACCTCTTTGAGCGCTAGGCGTTGATATGGAGACCGAATCAGTGGGGGCTACACTACTCGCGATGCTCGAGGGATTCAAGTCCTACTGTCACTTTCCATCCGCCACCTCCGGCGGCTCGATCACGCCTTTGCCCCTCGCTGAGGGCCGCTGGAGGCCAGTTTCCCACGGGTCACCCCGAACCCCGTTTCCGAGCGGACAGCCGCGAGCGGCGCTTACCAGTGCCGCGCCGCTGGCCGGGCAAGTGGAGGATTCCGGTCAACGCAGGGGATGCGAACCGTGTCCGATGGCATGACCATCTTCTTCATCCTGGCACTGTCTGCCCTTTTCTTCCTGTACCTCGGAAGGCGGGGACAAGTGGCCGGCAAGCGGTGGGAGGATGCTGCCCGGCGGGTCACCCGAGGGCCGGTCCCCGGGTACTCCTGCCTTCCCGGAAAGTTCGTCCGCATGGATCCGGCTGGTCAACCCACAGGGCTGAGGAGTGACTTGACCGTCGTCAGCATGGAGACCATCCATGCCAATCAGCGCAGCCGGCTGGTGCTCACCGTGTCCGGAGGGGAGCCGGAAGACACCGAGCTGTTCACCCTCATGAAGACAATGGCCCTTCGCCTCCAGCGAAGGACCGGATCCCACGTGGTGGCCGTCCAGTTCCTACCCGAGGGTACCACCGACGCCAACGCGGCCGTTCTCATCTACTCCCCCGATGGGCGTGGATGGACGGGGACCACCAACGGTGCTACCTTGACGGTGGATCTACCGGGACGGGAGCCGTTTCGTATGGCCGGCTGAGTCCCCTTTCGGGGATCCGGATCGCATAAGCAGGCAGCCACCAGTCAAGACACAGAAGGTCGATGGCAGACAGGACGACAACGAAGATCGGCTCCTACCAGATTCTCGATGTCCTGGGAGAGGGTCGCCACGGCCAGATGTTCCTGGCGGCCGACCCGGAGGGGAATCGGGTGGCCATCAAGTGCCTGAAGCTGGACCACATCATCGATGACAAGGCGATGGAGCTGTTCCAGCGCGAGATGGGGGTCCTGGCCCACCTCCACCATCCAGCCATCCCGCGCCTGTTGGATAGCGGCTTGTGTGACGACGGCATGCCCTACCTGGTCCAGCAGTACGTGAGAGGCGAAAACCTGGCCGAGGCGGTGCAGAAGGGTCTGCGCTTCGACGATCGAGAGGCCGAGCAGCTGGCCAGAAACCTGCTCGACGCCCTACGCTACCTGCACGGGCTGCATCCTCCGGTCATCCACAGAGACATCAAGCCGGACAACATCATCCTGACCCACTCGGGTCCGATCCTGGTAGACTTCGGCGCGGTCTGCGGCAAGGCGCTGCTGAAAGGCGAGGCCAGCGGCACGATCGTCGGAACCTTGGGCTACATGGCTCCCGAGATGCTCAAGGGGATCGCCTCGCCGGCCAGCGACCTGTACTCTCTGGGGGCCACTCTGCTGTGCGCCTTCAGCGGACGCGAACCGGACAGCTTCCCCAACAAACGGTTGAAGATCCTCTTTCGAGACTCTCTGAACTTGCCCGATCCCCTGGCCAACCTGCTGGAAGCGCTGCTGGAACCAGCGGCCGAGGACCGCCCTCAGTCGGCAGCGGACGCCTTGCGCATGCTGGACGAAGGGCTGTCGGAAGCCGGTGAGGGCAAGGAGATGGCGGAGGGGGCACTGATCTCAGGCGGCCAGCAGGGCCGGATGGCCGAAAAAAAGCGCCAGAGCACCCAGGTGCGGCCTCGGTCCAGGCGGATCACGACCCTCAAGGTCTTCGGTGTCGCCGGAGGCTTGCTGCTCATCGGGCTGTTCGTCGGTCTGGGACCGGCCGCCTTTGCCGCCTGGGCCAAGAGTATCCTCTTGGGGGCCGGTATCCTGGTGCTGATTGTCCTGATCATTCTCACCTTCGTGGGTGGATTCTGAGCGACAAGCGAGCACCCTCTTCGATCTGGCCAATCCTCCATCCGGCTACCATGTCCCATCCGGAAGTTTAGCCAGGATTTCGGTAGTCAACGGATCAGAGAGATTCCCTGCACGTAGTCGGTGCGAATCGACGCGAATCGGTTATACTCCTGCCGATCAAACGAGCAGGGAGGTCCACCGTGCCCCGGATCCGACTGGAACCCTTGGTTGTTCTGCTGGCTGTTCCTCTTTTCCTCACCGCCTGTACCGAGCCTCTGGATCTGACTCGGCCGACGATGGAACGAGGGACGTTGGGGGAGGAGCTTTTCGCCATCTTTCTTCGAGACCTCCGACGGAGCCCGGACCAGGCAGAGGCCAAGGCCGCGGCTTTTCTGGCGCAAGAGGAGCACTTCGTCCGGGCGATCGACACCATGATACCGGCGGACCAGGGCGATGCCGTCAAGGGGTTTCTCCTGGATCTGCTTCCCTTGTGGGACGACGACAGCTTGCCCGACCTGATCCGGAAGGTCGCCTTCGTCCTGGAAGAGGTGCAGTCCAGTGAGCCGCTTCTGGCGGCCTGGAGCCGGACTCTGAAGGTTCGCCGAGACTTCTTGCACCCCGATGCCACCGTCGCCTTGCTGGATCGGGTCGCGCGCTTCGACCGCTTGTCCGACCTGGCCACAGTCGCCACCGACCTGGTGAGGGAGCACGACGGATTGAGCGGCGATGGCCAGCCCGCTCTCGAGGAGAACGACATCTTTCGCCGGTTGCTGCTGAGCGCCCGCGATCGCCTCCTGGACCCGGCCGATCCGGCCGACCGCTACCGGACCATGGTGCTGCTCAGCGAGCTGCTGTTGCAGGAGGATCTTAGGTTCGCTGCCCCATCCGATCCGAGCCAGGCCTGGGCGGTCCGGCTGGATCTCCGGGGGTTGGCGGCGGTGGCCCGAACCGATCAGGGCAGCCTGAACTACCTCTTTCGGGACGATGATGGGGACGACCTGGCTGACATCGACGCGGAGGGCCTTTTTGGGGGCTCGAGCGGCCAGCCGTTCTGGGTGGCGCCCTTTGGCACCCCCTTCCGATCGGAGGCGATCGCGCCGGGAGTGGTGGTCTTTCGGGACGATCTGGGGCGAGCGCGCGATCCTCGCGACGACCTGATCTACCAGTACGTGGACCTGAACTGGACGGCGGTTGGCTACCTGGTCCGCCGGCTTCCCGACCTGGTAGGGGAAGGTCTGCTGTCCGACCTGTCCAAGGGTCTGGACGGGTTGCTAGGGGAGCTGGACCGAAGCGGGGAGTTTCCGCGGTTCACAGCGGCGACCCCTCTTCTGGATCTGACCGATGCCGCCTTCGAGCTGCTGGACTTCGACTGGTTGCCGGAGCTTGCCGAGGGGCTGGCGATCCTGCTCACCGACCACGAGGAGCTGGTGGCGACCCTGTTGCTGGTCATCCAGGACGCCGGGGACATCGTCGAGGAGATCGGCTGCCAGATGGAACCGGACAACGCCCTGGTCGACGACGTGTTGCCCTATCTCGACGAGGCGATGGCGACCGAAGGGCTACTCGCCGCCTTGCTGGAGGGGATGGAGGATCCGGTGTTTGCCATGCTGTTCGAGGCGATGGATGATCTCATGAGCTACTCCAAACAGCATATCGCCTATATACCGGACAGCCCTTACTTCCAGGCGGCCGACCTCTGCCTGGCGACCACATCGGGGGGTACCCTGGATCGGTATCATTGTCTGCGCACGATCCCGCGCGACGAGATCTTCGAGGTTCCCACCGACCATGACGCCGTAACCGGTCCAGCCAGCATCAGCTTGAGCCAGAGGCTGGTGCACCTGATCTATGTCGCCTCCGAGACCCCCTACCAGATGGTGATCGAGTCGGTGGCTTTCAGCGAGGATGGGGAGCCGTTCATCGAGGACCTGGGACCGATCATCTGGGTGCCGGACACGGCGGCCTCCTTCTTCGACAGCGTGGTGGGCAACTTCTGCCTGATCGATTACGTCAACATGGAGCTTTTCGAGCAGGACGAGCTCTTGTCATCCGTCAGGCTGCTGGCCGAGCTGCTGGGGTTGGCCGAGACCGAGGGCGATTTCGCCGAGCTGGTGGTGGACATCGTGGTGACCCTGAGCGACCAGATCGGGGTCCACCTGGACGAGTGTCCCACCGCCAACCAGACCTTGCGCTTCTTCAACTTGCCGGAGTACGTGATCCGGGGCGGACCGTTGGTGGTGCGGCTGGCCCCTCCCCTCGACGGCGAGGGCTTCGTCTTCAGCCACAACGTGGTGGACTCCCTCATCGCCGCCGAGGCGGTCGGCGCCCTGGAGGCGCTTTATCCGCTTCTGAAACCGCTCAGCGACCGGGAGTTGACACCGCTTCTGGGGAGGATGGTGGGCGACATGTACCGGTACTATCCCGAACCCAGCCAGTCCTACCAGATCGCCGATGGCACCTGGGCCGACCTCCCCTACTCGGGGATGAGGCGATACGAGCCCGCTCTGGTGCAGATCTTCCGGGACGACCGGCTGGCGCCCACGCTGGTCGAGCTGGCCGGGGCGCTCCTGTCGGTCCCGTTGAGCATCGACAAGCCGTTTCACGAGGTGATCCAGGAGCTTGCGGCTCGGGCGTTGACACCGGGAGCAGGGCTGGCGAACCGGCGCGGAGAAACGACGGCTCTGCGTGGGGATGGCCAGCCAACCCCCATGACCCGCTTCTACCTGCTCAAAGGCGCGCTCGATGCCCTCGACCAGGCGGTCCAGGCTGATCCGGAGACCGAGGCGGCCTGGGAACGGGCAGCGGATACCCTGGTCGATCTGCTCCTGGAGCTGGAGGAGGACGCCGAGGGCCGCGGCCATTTTGCGGATCGAGGCGGCCCCGCCCTGGGCAGCGTGGCAGCGGCCCATGCCCACCGGCAGACCAGCCGGTTGCGGGAGGAGGGGGTTTTCCACCAGAAGATGCAGGCGGACTACCCCCAGTACTTCGAGGATCTGCTGACCTCCCGGGGTTTTGCCGCCCTGGTCGAGCTGTTGCGCGAGGTACGCTCGGATCCGGAGGAGATGGCGCTGGTCGAGGATCTGCTCCTCTTCCTCATGGAGGCGGACGAGGCGGCGCCATCTGCCGGTCTCAAGCTGCTCTACTCCCTCCTGTTTGTGACCACCGACCAGCTCGGCTACCCGGAGGTTGCCCGCTTGCTGGCCCATGTCCTCGATCCCCAGCGCTCCTTCGCCGTGTCCTCGACCCCCGACCTGCCGCTGGTCAGCCACCTGGCGACCCTGGTCGGAAGGATGCTCGAGCTGGACGACCAGGATGCCGGTCTGGACCTGATCCGCCGCACTCTGGCCGAGTACGCACCAAAGGACAGCCCGCTGTCGGTGTTGATCCGGGTCGTGCGCGATATCCACCGGATGGCGCCAGGCTCCGCCGATCCCTGCAGCGCCGCCGATCTGGGAGAGATCATGGGAGCGCTGGTCCGGTTCATCCGGGACGACGTGCGAGGGCTGGAGAGGTTGATCGGCCTGATCCAGGGACGAGGAGGTCCGGCGGGGTCCGAGCCGTGAGGGGGCCTGCAGGCGCCCGGCGGCCGTCGCCATCCTGGTGCGGTTCCTTGGGGACCATTGGGGAGGTGACGCGCAGGGCGCGAGGTGACCGGATCGTGAAGGGGGCGCGAGACGCAATCGGAGCCGTGGGGCTCGAGACGGAACGGGCGAGCGGATCGCCGGAGGGTTCCAACCAAAGAGGTATGATGAACCAAGGGCACAATCGACGCGACCGGTCACGGCCAGCGGGAGGGGAAGGGCAGAGGCAGAGCGGCAGGAGCATCGAGGCCAGCGGCGGATCGGACGGTCGGTTCTTCACGGTCTCGTTCGCCCTGCTGGTCGTCATGAGCCTGCTGATCCTGTCGGGGGGGGCGGCACGGGCCTCCGGGCTGTTTCTGCCCCTCCAGGGGATCCGCGCCACCGGCCGGGCCGGGGCGACGGTCGTGGAGGGGGGCGGCCCATGGGCCATCTGGTACAACCCCGCGGCCCTGGCCGAGCTGGAAGGCTGGCATATCACCGCCGACCTGGTGGTGAACCGGTTCGGCTCCTCCTTTCTGCGCGCACCCAGCGAGCAGCCGAACGGAGATCTGCTGGTCTACCCCGAGGTCCACAACAGCAAGGGGCCGGACCTGCTCCCGTCGCTCATCGCCACCTGGGATCTGGGGCTGGAGCGGATCACGGTGGGGTTGGGCCTGTTTCCTCCCATGGGATATCGCTACAACTATCCGCTCGACGGACCCCAGAGATACTCGGCGGTGGAGAACGGGCAATCGCTCTCGATGGTGATGGAGCTGGCGGTGGCCGTGCAGATACTGGACTGGCTGAGCGTGGGGGCCGGTTTCCAGAACATCTACTTCGACAGCCTGAGCTACACGATCGCCAGCGCCTGGCCAGGCGTGGTGGGGCAACCCGAGGACAGCGACTGGGACGCGTTGTTGGGCATCCACCTGGTGGACCCCTTCACCCCCACCGGCAATGTCGGGGTGGTGGCCGAGGTGTACAAGGGGTTGGAGCTCGGGTTGTCCGTGCAGCTGCCCGCCCGGATCGAGGACCGGGATGCCACGGTCGAGATGCGGCTGCCGCTGCATCCTCTGTTCGACTCGGCACAGGTGAGCGGCCAGCGGGTGATCAGCGGGTTCAATCTGCCGACCTCCATCCGCTCGGGAGTCCGCTACCACCAACCGACGTGGGATGTGGAGCTGAACGTGGTCTGGCAGGACTGGTCGGTCCACGACGCCATCACCTTCGAGCCGCAAGGGATCGTCCTCACCGGCTTGCCGGCCATCGACGAGTTCGTGGTGCGCCCGGTCGAGATGGTCATGGGCTGGGAAGACACCATCTCGGTGCACCTGGGAGGCGAGGTCGAGATCCTGCGAGACCTGCTGAAGGTAAGGGGAGGACTGCTGTACGAGCAGTCGGCCATACCGGACCAGCGGCTCAACGTCTTCCAGATGGACCTGGAAAAGGTCGCCCCCTGTGTGGGGCTGACCCTGCTGGCGCCACGGCAGCACCTGGCGGTGGACCTGGCCTACACCCACCTGTTTCTGAGCAGCCGGCGCATCACCGACAGCCTGGTGGTCCAGTCCAACACCTCCTTCGAGGAGGGGGCCGTCGTGGTCGGCAACGGCGATTACTCCGGCAGCTTCGATCTCTTCGGGCTGGGGGTGGAGGTCTGGTTCTGATCGGCCGAACCGGAGCCCTCTCCCCACCAGCGTGCCAGGCGCTCCGCGATGTACCGCTCGTACCCCTGGGTGGTGGGGCGATAGTAGCGCCGTTTCCGGAGCTTGTCCGGCAGGTAGCTCTCCTTGACGAAGTGCTCGGCAAAGTCGTGGGGATAGCGGTACCCCTTGGAGTAGCCGAGCTCTTTCATCAGTCGGGTGGGGGCGTTGCACAGGTGCAGCGGGACGTCCAGGTTGCCCGCCTGCTGGGCGTCACGGGCTGCCTCCTCCCAGGCCAGGTAAGAAGCGTTGCTCTTGGGCGCGGTGGCACAGTAGGTGATGGCCTGGGCCATGGCGAGGCGACCTTCGGGCATGCCCAGGCGCTCGAAGGCCTGGATGGCGGCCAGCGCCACCTGGAGCGCGCGAGGGTCGGCATTGCCCACATCTTCGCTGGCAAAGATCAGGATCCGGCGCAGGAGAAACAGGGGGTCCTCCCCCGAATGGATCATCCGGGCCGCATAGTAGAGCGCGGCATCCGGCGACGACCCGCGCATCGACTTGATGAAGGCGCTGATGAGGTTGTAGTGGGCGTCTCCCAGGCGGTCGTACTGCAACGGGGCTTGCTGGAGGACCTGGCGCAACAGCTCCAGGTCGATGCGCTGCTTCCCTTCGGTCCGCGCCAGGTGGGCCACCTGCTCGATCAGGTTTAGAGAACGCCTTGCATCTCCGTCGCCCATCTCGGCGATAACCCGCAGCAGCTCCTCGTCCGCCTGCAGCTCGAGCCTTCCCAGGCCGCGTTCCGGGTCGCCCAGTGCCCGATCGAGCAGGAGCCGGATCTCCTCTGGGGCGAGCGGCTCGAGCCGGATCACCCGGCAGCGGGACAGCAGGGCGTTGTTGAGCGAGAAGGAGGGGTTCTCGGTGGTGGCCCCCACCAGGGTGATGGTTCCCCGCTCGATATGCGGCAGGAAGGCATCCTGCTGAGACTTGTTGAAGTGATGGATCTCGTCCACGAACAGGATGGTCCCCACCCCCGACAACTGCCGGATCCGGGCCTGCTCGACCAGGGCTCGCAGCTGGGCGACCCCGCCGAGCACCGCGCTGAACGACTCGCAGACCGCCCGGGTTCTGGCCTTGATCACCTGGCCGATGGTGGTCTTCCCGCAGCCCGGCGGGCCCCAGAGGATGAGCGAGGGGATCTGGTCGTGCTCGATCGCCTCTCGCAAGAAGGAACCGGGAGCGAGGATCTCCTGCTGCCCTACCAGCTCCTCCAGGGTGACGGGACGCATGCGGTCGGCCAGCGGGCTCTGCTGGCCGGAGTCGACCGGGGAGGTGTCCTGGCCCCCGAAGATGTCGAGCGTGCTCTGATCGGTCATCCCGCCACCTTTCCACCTACTGGCGCCCTGTGGGACGGCATATTTGCCAACCCTGGGCGATTATACACCCAGGAGGGGATGAGGGTGATAGACCAGGCAGAAGGGCTTCCGGCCAGCCCCCACTCGGGGGAAGGAGGCGATCGGGCCCTGGATGGGGGTGGACCGGCAGGTGAATCTCCCCTCGGGCCGGGGCGTCTACCATGCTAGTATGTGGCCGGCAGGTTTCCACGAGCGGAGCCGGCAGGTGGTAATCCCGATGCGGCTTGGAGTGATATTCGTTCTTCTGGCGCTGGCGCCGGCCTGGGGGTGTCAGAGCGAAGAGGCGCCCTCCCGGCGCGTCGTGCCGGAGTCTACCGCACCCCCCGTGGAAGGGAAGCTGGATCTGGGAGGGGCAGGCGAGCTGGTGGTCAAGCCGCAGCCCACGGCTCCCGGCGATCCGGTGTCCCCCGCACCGGTCGAGCCTCCCATGCCATCAGAGACCTGGACGAGACCTTTGACCGGGCAGGGAACGGGGACGGGCGCCACCGGCCGCGAGGTCGAGCTCCGGATGAACGGCGAGCGGGTGAGGGTGTGGCGTCCCTCGCTGGCCAATCCGTTCGTGGTGGCCGGCGGTGAGTACGACGCCCAACCGGCGGCTCTACCGCCAGAGGTGGGAGGGCTGGAGGCGCCGCGGTTGAGCCAGGTACAGCCGCGCACCATCGATATTATCCGCCGTGTCCCCCAGGTGCTGAACCTGGTGCTGGAACACTCCCTGGGAGCCGGTCAGATCTGGGGGTACCTCGTCCAGTTCGAGGGGTATCCCGGGCATTTCTTCGTTCCGTCGGAGCTGGACAGCGAGGTGTTCGGTGCGGGTGCCGAGCAGCGAGGCCGGGTTTCGCTGGGGTTCTTCATGGACGAGGTGTTCCCGCCCGGCGTGCGCGACTCGCAGTGGGCGGCTCGGCTGGACCAGCCCTTCGATGTCCTCATGCGGGTATGGGCTGTCGATCGGAACCGGCAGGTCAGCGCGCCGGTGGTGCAGCAGCTTCACGTGCTGCCGGTGGGCCGAGGCGATCTGGAGGTGACCCTGAGCATGAGCCTGGCGACCGACCTGGATCTCTACGTGGTGGAGCCCAACGGCAACGTCATCTACTACAACAACATGCGCTCCTGGACCAACGGGCAGCTGGACCTGGATGCCAATGCCGCCTGCCGGGCTCACACCAACGTCCGCTACGAGCACATCTTCTGGCCCGAGGGCCAGGTGCCGGAAGGGACCTACCACATCCGGGTGGACAACTGGGCCAACTGCGTCGGCGGAGTTCCGGTAGATTACCAGGTCATCGTCCAGAACTGCGGCGAGATCACCATCTACGAGGGGACGGCCAGCGGGCCCGGTGGGAGAGAGAACTGCCTGTACCGCTATGCCGCCAGCTGCCAGCAGATCGCCTCGGTGGAGGTGAAGCCTTGTGAGGAGGCTGATGCGAGTGCCCCACTGCCCCTCCGGTAGGCCGTCCCCTTGATCGAGCGGTCTGTGCCCCTGGTTTACGGTGATATTTGGCAAGTCGAGCGGAGCAGACTAGGATGATTGCGATGTCCGGAGGATCGCCGATGGGATCGGTCACCGGCATCCTGGGTTTCGACCTGGACTGAGACGACCGGCCTGTATGAAACCGCTGGCGAAAATCGGTCCCTATACCCTGGTACGCCGCCTGGCGGTCGGCGGAATGGCGGAGATCTACCTGGCCAAGGTGGCCGGTCTGGCGGGGTTCGAGAAACGACTGGTGCTCAAGGTCCTCCACGCCAAGTACGCTCAGGACCCCGAGTTCATCGAGATGCTGATCCAGGAGGCCAAGCTGGTCGTCCGGCTCAGCCACGTCAACATCGCCCAGGTTTTCGATCTGGGGATGCAGGATGATCGCTATTACATCGCCATGGAGTACGTCGAAGGGCTGGACCTGTACCAGCTGCTCAGACGTTGCCGGGAAACCAAGACCTACCTGCCCTTCGACGTGACCTGCCACATCATCGCCGAGATCTGTGGGGGGTTGGGGTACGCCCACGACCGCCGAGACGAGGAGGGACGGCCGCTCGATATCATCCATCGCGACATCAGCCCCCAGAACGTGCTGGTCAGCTACGACGGCGAGGTCAAGATCATCGACTTCGGGATCGCCAAGGCCCGGGCTCGATCCACCACCACCGGCGAGGGGATCATCAAGGGGAAGTTCTTCTACATGTCTCCCGAGCAGGCCCGCGGCGAGCCTCTCGATCACCGTTCCGACCTGTTCGCGGTGGGCATCCTGTGCTACGAGCTGTTGACCAACCGCATGATGTACGATACCGACTCCTCGAGAGATGCCCTGCGGATGGCCAGAGCGGCCACCTTTCTACCGCCGTCCAGCCTGCGGAACGATCTTCCGCCGACGATCGAGGAGATCGTCCTGAAAGCGCTGTCCCGCGACCGGGAGATGCGCTACTCCTCCGCCCACCTGATGCGGGCCGACATCACCAGCTGGCTGCGCCGGCACTCTCCCGGTTTTGGCCGCCATCGCCTGGCGGAGTATCTCAAGCAGCTGGTCGAATCGCCCCGACAGCCAGACCTCCCCGCCATGGGGCGGGCTGATTTTCTGGTTCGCCCGACGCAGAGCGTGATCTACCGGACCTCCAAAGAGGGCCGCGCCGCGGAGGTCGAACCGCTGACCCCCCCCGAAGGCAGCCGCAAGCTGTCGGCCGGTCGCCGGATCAGCCAGGCGGCAGCGGCACCCGACCGGGGGCGAGAGCCGTTCCAGGCGGATGCCTTCGACACCCGCCCCAGAGAACGGCTGCAGGAGATGGCGGGAGTGGAGCCCGCCGGCTTGCCATCGGTCCAGGAGGAGAAGACCGCCGACCTGTACCGGGTGCAAACCGCCCTGGCCCCAACGCCACCCCCTTCGATCCCCGACCAATCCGCTTCCACTCCCGAGCCCGCCCCTTCCGCACTCCGGGCCGCCCTGGCTGCCTGGCGGGAATCTGTCCCCCAGGACAGCGCAGTCTCCGGGGTGAGCCCTGATTCGAGGGTGAGTCCACGCCAGGTGCCCGGCTTCCAGGAGGTCGAACCGGCGCAACCGGTGGCGGGGATGGGGTCCGATCGGTCAGGTCGAGCTCCCTGGCCCGGTGGATCCGGCCAGGAGGCCAGCCAGGAGATGTCGGACCAGGACCGCCAGCGGATCCGCGACGCCGTCTCCGCCGGCCTCGGCCTTGGGCCGCCGGAGGCCCAGGGGCAGGTGTCGACACAGGAGATCCCCCCCGACATCATCCACTCCATGGCGCAGCAGGAGAAGGACCGGTACCTGGCTGAACGCGGTGTTCGCTCTCCGGCAAGAGGTGGACGGCAGCCCCAGGCATCTTGGCCTTCCATCCGACCCTCCGACGCCGGGGGTCCCGGCCAGCCCTGGGCTCCCATCCCGCAAGCTCCGCCGCCGGAAGATTGGGAGCCCACCGTGGACATGGCAGAGGTGGCGGCCACGCTGAAGGACCCCGTCCAGCCCGGCGGTTCGCCGCCTCCGCCCCAGCCGCCAGCTCCTCTCGCCAGACCGGCACAGGTCCCCTCGGATCTCGACCTGCTCGACACCGCCACCGAGGTCCAGGTCGAGCCGGGTGCGCTTCCTCGTCCCCGACCCCTTCGGATCCAGCCTGTGGAACGAAAGGTCAGCCGGGCCCAGGTGATCGCCCTGGTGACCATCGCCATCCTGGCTGTAACGGCATTCGTCGTTCTGCTGGTCCTGGCCGTGGGCAGGCAGGCCCCGCCTCTGCCGCCGACCGGTAATCTCTGGGTCATCACCACGCCGGTCGAAGGAGCTCAGGTGTTTCTCGATGGCTTTCCCACGGACCTGACGACGCCGGCGCTCCTGGCTGAGCTGCCCGCGGATGAGCCGCACGAGGTCAGGGTGTGGCTTCCCGGTTACCTGGAAGCGTTCGCCACCGATCTGACCCTCTCTCCCGGCGAGTGGCGGCAGGTGGAGCTGGAGCTGTTGCCTGTCGGCTATACCGCCATCGTCGAGAGCGCTCCGCCCGGCGCCGAGATCCTGATCAACAACCAGGTGGTGGGGAGAACCCCCTTCGAGCTCACCAACATCAACCTGGAGGGCAAGGACGGCATCCGGGTGATGCTGCGCCTTCCCGGCTATCGTCCCGACCTCTTCACCGTCCGCTGGCCTGCGGGCGAGGTGACGGTGCGGCAACACCGGGTGCTGGCTCCGATGCAGAGGTGAACGCCTTCAGCCCAAAACGATTGCGTTGGTTACACGGGGCGGCTCGCCCAAACAGTGTTCATTCCAATCGGTTGAACCTATCGTCGCTTTGCTCGTATCCGCCCTCCACCTGGATCATCCCGCTGTCTCCGAACCACTCGATGCGATCGATCCGTAGCCGGATGATCCCGTCAGAGCCTGTCCCCAGGCGCACGTCGGGAAGAGGGATGGAGGCGCCGATGGGAGGCAGCCAGGGGATGGCCATCCAGGCCAGGCGGTCGAACAGGGGGTTGTCCTGGCAGCTTGCTCCGTCGGCTTCGAGGCAGTCGGTGTACAGGAGGGTGCGCTCGGGCACGGGGTCGAACCCGACCTGGAGGCTACGCCCGTCCTGGGCGCGCGAGAGGTAGACCGGGAGGACCGCGTTGGCCCGGACGGCATATCTGCTGTCGCCGTAATTCAGCTCAGCCAGCAGGTCACCCACCCCGATGACCATTTCGCCCCCCGCTCCCGCCTGGAGCAAGGCCGGCAGAGTGAAGCGGGTGCGGACCGTCTCGGGGATGGCGATGGGCAGCCGCCTGTGAGCCTGGGCGAAGGAGACCTCGGTGTCCAGGGCGCCACAGCGCCACAGGCCGTGGAGTGCCGCGTTGAGGGCGTCGGCATGCAGGCCGATCTGGACCACCGAATCGGGGTTGCCGGCTGCCTCGAGCTCCGGAAAACGCCGGGGTAGCTCGCGGACGATGGTGGTGATCTCTCGGTGCGAGGGCTGGTCGCAGCGCAGACGGAGGTCGATGAGCGCGGTCAGCCCCTCCTCGTCCACCATCAGCTGGGAGAAACGATACTCGGCGGTCATGGCGACCGGCTGGAGCGGGGGGACCGTCTGGAACTGCACCCGATCGACCCAGCGGGTCAGCGCTTCGTCGATGCCGCGGGTGATCGCCCGGCGGAGCGGCTCCTCGCTCGCCAGCTCCCCCGCGATCTCCAGGAACCAGGCGGCGTGGTCCAGCACCCAGGCCCAGGCTCCCTCACCGGTTCGGACCAGGTCGATGTGGGGCTCCGCCTTTCTGAGCCGGACGGTAGGGCGGCCCTCGGGGGTGGTGCCGACCTCCACCTCGAGGTCGAGCCACAGGCGATGAATGGGCAGGTGGGTGACGGTGAGGACCGACCCCACCTCGAGGTCCACGTGGTTGAGGTCCAGGTGCAAGCTGCCCTCGATATACCCCTGCCGGGGTTGGAACAGCACGCGGGTTCGTCCCACC
Source organism: Bradymonadales bacterium (assembly GCA_016931535.1). Classification (GTDB taxonomy): domain Bacteria; phylum Myxococcota_A; class Bradymonadia; order JAFGEP01; family JAFGEP01; genus JAFGEP01. Next base: position 949 of record JAFGEP010000035.1, on the reverse strand, counting down.
CGAAAGTTGCTGGCGACCACCGGGCCGATGTCGATCGGAGGCAGTCCCCGCACCGCTTCCTCCACGTATCGGCGAGCGATGGAGGAGAAGTCGTCGAGCAGCAGGTCGCGATCCGCGAAACCCAGGTGGCCAAGCCGGACCCTCACCGCACCGCTGATGAACCGATCTGCCGGCTCGGTGGATCCGACCAAAAGAGCCCAGGCGAGGTCCACAGGGGTCCCGAAACGGTCCGCCCCCACCAGCTGGATCGGGTTGATCCCCCAGACCAGCTCGGACGGATCGAGCTGGAGGAGGGCACCAGGCGGTTCGTCCCGCAGAGGTCGGCCGCGGTGGAAGACCTCCTCGGCCGAGGCGGTGGCCGGCAGGAAAACGGCAAAGGAAGGGGGATCAAAGTCCGAGAGGGTCGATGGATCCAGGATGGGCGGATGGGGTAGAAGCAGACGGACCTCGGCCAGAGGGGCCTGCCCGACCGATCCGGGCCGATGAAAGGCCGGTGGTGGGCTCTCGGACGTGGCTGGCGGCGGCAGCCGCTGGGCGAGCAGGATGGCGGTGATGCAGGCGGCGAGAACGCCGATCCCATTGACCCACTGGGCCGGATGGCGGCGGAGATGGGAGATCAACCGGGATGCCGCCATGGTTCAAGGAGCGAGCAAGCGGGTCAGCCTGCGGGTGGCCGCCTCGTTGTCGGCGCCGCACGGTCCGGTGAGGCGCACGGGGGATGGACGTTCGCCGGGGCGCACGTTGTCCAGGACGAATCGGCGGACCTCCTGGCCCATTCGCTCGAAGTGATCCACCGCTCCGCAGAGGAACCGATGCGGATTGCCGGCGGGCAAGGGCAGCTCCAGGCCAGGGCAGGCGGAGACCACGATGTCGGCATCCATGTCCAGGTTGAAGTTGGCGGTGACCTGGCAGCGCAGCGGTTGGTCCAGGAGGTAGGCGTAATCGGGCG
>JAFGEP010000034.1 GCA_016931535.1 Bradymonadales bacterium | reverse complement strand
TGTCGATCGCGGTTTAAGAATTGACCACATCTTGCGGAATTCGTACCCACCCAGGAGTTGATGGATACGGCAGGTCGGTGTTCGAGAATCGCGGTTTAGCGACCCTCTGGTCGTTGCTCGGAGCGAGCGGCGACCTCCTGTTTGTGGAGCCATTCCCGGTAGCTGGGGCCGTTGATGACGATGATGTGACTATGCTGGATGAGGCGATCGAGAATCGCTGCGGCTCCGAGTTGGTCATCGAGGTAGTCGCCCCAGGCATCCCAGGGGATGTTGCTGGTAATGACGGTCGAGAGACGTTTGTTGTGACGGTGCAGGAGCACCTTCTGCATCAGCCCCGAGCGAATCGCGGTTGAGCGTTCCACTTGTTCCAGGCCGACCTCGTCGATCATAAGAAGTTCGACGTTGCGATAGGGACGGAGTGCCAGGTGAAGAGTGTCGTCCGCCAGACTGGCGTTGAGCCGGGATAGCATGTCTGCGCTGGTGGTATAGAGCACCCGTCGGTTCGCCACGCACGCCAGCATACACAGGGCCATACCGAGGTGGCTCTTACCGGTCCCGCTCATCCCGGCGAAGAGGATGTTTCTGCCCTCGCCGATGAAGCGCAGTGTGGCCAGCTCCATGATCAAGTCCCTGTCGAGACTGACCTGAAAGGCGAAGTCGAATCCCTGCAGGGTCTTACGGGCAGGGAGACGGGCATCCTTGATGCGGCGATCCACACGGTTCTCAAGGCGAAATCGGAGCTGGGGCTCGACGATCCGCCAGAGCCATTCCAGTCGAGTGTCGTCGGGTCGCGCGATGGCGAGCTCCGCCTGGAGGGCAGTCCACATTTCCATCAGCCCCAGATCTTTCAGGGCGTTCTCGATGGTTTCCAGCAGCTTCTCAGGGGAGATCTGGGTCGGTGGGAGTCGTGCTTCCAGAAGGCTCGAAGGGGTCGGCGGGTAGGGTGGGTCCCGCGGTGGGGTCGAGGTCTTACCCCGGCGGCTGCTCTGTCTCTGCGGTCGGCTGTCCTTCGGTGTCGTGGCCATGTCGTGGTTCCTCCTGTATTGGCGTCATAGTCGTGCCGGGGACTCGATCTCCCTGTTGTAATGCGATGTACCCGCTCAGAGGTCGGACCAGCACGGGATGGTCTTTCATGGTTTCCCGGACCCGGTCACGCGTGGTCTGGGCCACCTGGTCGTCGAGGGTACGCGGTTTGAATCGGGCCTGAAGGATACGTTCCACGGCGTGTGGGTCGTAGGCTTCATACTTCATGGCGTGTTCCAGTGCCGAGACGATGTCGTCCGCTGACCAGGTCGCTTGCAGGTTGATGATGTAGGCCAGCTCCGGCCCGGCATAGCGCTTATGCCGTCTCAGCCGGTCGGCGAAATCGGCCGCGGTTTCGCCCCAGGCGGACATCCGCTCGATGAGCAGGGTGAGGTCATAGCGGCGCTTGTGACTGGTGGATGGCGTCCGCTGCTTGGCTCCATCAGGGAAACGCGGATGCTGGGCGATGAGGTGGACGCCTCCGTCGTAGATGTCGAGTTGCTCCACACCCACGCAGACGTAGACCAGATCCCCGATGTGCTGGTCCGGCACTCGGTACAGGTTGGTCTCGTGCTGGATGTAGCCCGTGGATTCGACCAGGCGGATGAGGACCTCTCGGACGTCGTAGGGCTTCTGGGGCAGTGGCTTGAGGTGTGGCCTCTCTTCCAGCAGCATCTCGTGCAGCGGCCGCCCGGTCGCGGGATGAGGTCGTTGCATGGCCCGATTCTGCTCCCACCAGACGAGCGTCTCGTGAAACTGAGCCAGGCTGTGAAACCTCCTGCCATTCATCAGGTTCTCGTGGACGTAGCGATAGACACGCTCGACCCGGCCCTTGTAGGCACCATCCCCACGGGGAGCGATGTGCACCACGAAGCGATAGTAGGCGGCGAAATCGACGAAGCGGACATTCAGGATCGGTCTGCCGCCCTCCCAGCGGTCCACCACTCCAGGCATGCTGTCGGTCACGGCCTCGTCCGGCACGCCTTGGAGTCGCTCGAAGCTGTCTTGCAGGCAGCGGAAGATGGTCGGCTGGCGCGTGTCGGTCGTATCCGTCAAGGTCCTCGCTCTCGACCAGCTCAGGGTGAAGCTCCACAGCTGCACGGTGAGGCCACCCTCGAGCTCGTAAGGCGACCAGTCGAATTGCCCTTGTTGACCCGGGACTGTCTCTACGATCTCGACCGCTTCCTTGGGCTTATTCTGAGCTCGCCACTGCTTAAGATAGCGTCGGACGATGGTGTAGCGCCCATCGAAGCCGGTCTCCTGCAGCTTCTCCAGGAGCCGTACCGCGGTGAGATCGGGAAACTGCTCCAGCCAGGTGGTGATCTGCGGCTCGAAGGCATCGAGCTTGCATCCCCGGGGAGCGCGCTTGGGCGGCAACGCCGCCTCGATCGCGTTCTCCCCCTCGTCTCGACGGCGTTGTTGCTGTTTCAAGATGGAGCGCACCGTGGGTCGGCTGACCTTCAGGGCCCTGGCGATCCCGCGCACGGATTCCCCCCGTTCGGCGCGCATCACCACGTCGTACACGAGGTGGGCACGTCGCTCATCCATGGGCCTGCTCCTGCCCGCACGACACAGACAGCTGGCTCAGCGTGGTCAGCGCCGTCTTGCCCGCTCGTAACGCTATTTCGATGAGTGGCGCCAAGATCTCGGCATCCGGTGGTGCCATCCTTCCAGGAGCGACTTTACCGCAGGTTCGGCTCGCTCGATCGCAGACCCCGGACATCGCCAGCAGGCTGCTTCGCATCGCGTTGCCCAGCGCGCTCAGGCGCGGATCCGTGAGCACTGGCCGCTCCTGGCTCTGCTTCTGCAGATAGGCCAGGGGATCGGCCAGGATCTGTCCCTGTGCCTCCGGATCATCCGTCTTCAGCAACAGGGTCACCAGCTGTGCGGCCTGGCGGCTGCTCAGACCCTGCTGCCGTACCACCACCGATACCGGCATCTGGTTGCCGCGCGGCAACCGCACCAGCTCCCGGGCTACCGTCGACGACAGGAGCCCCAGCCGGATGTCCCGCTGCACCGCCTCGTCCAGCTGCTCGGCCA
>JAFGEP010000002.1 GCA_016931535.1 Bradymonadales bacterium | reverse complement strand
TGGCTCAGCGAGCGGATGACCCGCACCTCTTGGCGGAACCGCTCGACAAAATCCTCCTGGCTGCTTTTCTCGGGATCGAGCACCTTGAGCGCCACCTTGCCACCGGCATCCAGGTCGTTGGCCAGGTAGACCACGCCGAAGCCCCCCTCACCGAGCACCTTCACGATCTCGTAACGGCCGACCACGGTCGTCCCGACTTGGGGCATGCGGAGATTGTTGGCGATGATGGATGTGGACACAAAACCTCTGTCAGCAGGAGCGCAAGCCCCGTTTGGGCACCCACGATACTCTAGCTTGGCCACAGGACCGTGACAACTGGGCGATCCTCCCCCGAGGCAGCGCCCGGGGGAGGTGGCGGCGTAGCCGCCGGAGGGGGCCGGCGCGCAGCGCCGGAGGGGGCGATCCTGGCCTATGGCCAGGCTCTATCCTCTCACTCGATCTCCGGCTTGCTCCGGTAGAACCCATTACGGCTGGGGGAGTTGAATGGCTCGTAATCGATGTACCAGGGGGTCGCGCTCTGGGCGCCATGCTTGTAGGTCACGGTCAGGGCCATGGGCGTGACCTCGCGGTAGCTGGATTCTTGGGGCAGATCGTTGTTGTTCCGGCCTCCGGCCGAGAAGAGGGTGAAGAGGCGAACGCCCTGGTCGTCGTAGACCTGGGTGAAGCCATCGTCGATCTTCTCGTGGCCGCGGATCATGGTGTTGGCCCCGATCATGCCCATGAACCGCCGGAACTGGCGGCGGCCGAAGGAGAAGCGGGTGTTGTCCTCTTGCAGCTTCTTGGGGATGACGGCGGCGTCGCTGGGGTCGCTCCACATCATCTGGAGGCGGATGTCCTTGTCGTTGAGCGTCCCCAGGTTGACCCATTTCTCCTCGTAGGTGTTGTCCTTGGGGATGCCGGCATGGACGAACAGTGTCCTGCCGAACAGGAGCATGACCGGGATCTGCTCGAAGAAGTCCTTGTAGGCCCTGAAGTGTCCCATGGGCAGGTATTGGGCCAGCGTGGCGATGGCCTCGGCCGGTGCCACACCGCTGATGATCACGTTGTCGTGCTCGATGTAGTACTCGTGGTTTCCCCTGAGCAGGTAGACGTGGTCGGGGTAGTTCGCAAAGAGCTGCAGCGCGGTGCGCAGGGTGCCGTTGTAGCTGTAGATGCCGCGGTCGATATAGTCCCCCAAGAGAACCAGCTTGACATTGGGGTTGTTTTTGGGGTCGCGGCGGAAGGCTTCCACCTTGCGGAAGAAGTCGGACTGCAGGACGGCCGCCTTCAGACAGCTGTGACAGCCGTGGAGGTCCCCCAGCACGATCAGCTCGTAATGCTCCCAGGGCTTGGGGAATAGCCCGTAGACATGGCCGTCCAGGAAGGGGTCCTCGCCGTCCAGCTCGTCCACGCTATCCCTGCCTCGCAGGATGTTGTCACCGACCCGCCGCTGCCGTTGCCAGATATCGGCCGCCGCATCCATGAGCCGGTAGTCCTGGGTGGCCTGGCTCATCAACCGGTTGGTGTCCGCCGAAAAGTGGACCTCGAGCGGCCGGAACATCGGGTGATCGTCCATGGCGAGACGGAGCTTGACCGGCGCGGTGACCTCGAAGGTTCCCGCCTCGACCGGCTTGATCTGCTCCTCGACGATGGCCGGCGCCGAGTGGAGGTAGCCGGCCAGCTCCTTGCGGAACTCGGCCTCCTTGGGATGGACCTTGCCGTCGGCCACGATGACACCGTCGATGACCTCCAGCAGGTGGTCCTGAGTCTCCTGGTCGAACCCCTCGAAGTGCTCGAAGCACTTGACCTTCAGCTTGGAGATGACGAAGTGGTGGATATCCTCGCCGTTGGCCACCGCCTCGGTAAACAGGCTCTTGACATAGGCATCGATGCTTTCGAACACCCGCAGAAAGTGGCGATGATAGCGATCGGCATAGGCCTGCCGCGAGCTGTAGGGCACATCGTCGGCCATCACGCGCCATTCGGCCATCTGCTCGATGTAGTCCCGGATGAACTCCTTTTCCGTGATGTCGAAGTCGCCATCCACATACCCGAAGGTGATGAGGGTATACATGACCGCTCGCGCCTGCTCGTCGGCCATGTCGGAATTACGAGAGAACTCGATCATCGGCTCGCTCCACATAAAGGGGTTGATCGGTCCTTATAGCATAACTACCCGCGCTCCAGAATCGGCTTGAGAAACCGGCCGGTGTAGGAACGCTCCGCTCGGCAGATCGCCTCGGGGGGTCCGCAGACCACCAGATCCCCCCCGCCATCGCCCCCCTCCGGCCCCAGGTCGAGCACCCAGTCCGCGGTCTTGATCACCTCCAGGTTGTGCTCGATGACGATGACGGTGTTGCCGGCATCGACCAGCCTGCAAAGCACCTGCAACAGCTTGCGGATATCCTCGAAGTGCAGCCCGGTGGTCGGTTCGTCCAGCAGGTAGAGGGTGCGGCCGGTGTCGCGTCGAGCCAGCTCCCGTGAGATCTTGATGCGCTGCGCCTCGCCGCCCGACAGGGTAGGCGCGGGTTGGCCCAGTGCCAGGTAACCCAGGCCGACCTCCTCCAGCATCGCCAGCTTCTCGTGAATGGCGGGAACCGCGTGGAAGAACTCCTCCGCCTCGCGCACGGTCATGGCCAGCACATCGGCGATGGAGGCGCCCCGGATCTTGACCTCCAGGGTCTCGCGGTTGAACCGCTGGCCATGGCACTGATCGCAGGTGACGTAGACGTCGGGCAGAAAGTGCATCTCGATGCGCACCGTGCCATCGCCCTTGCAGGCCTCGCAGCGCCCCCCCTTGACGTTGAAGGAGAAGCGGCCCGGACCATATCCGCGCAGGCGGGCCTCCGGCACCCGCGAGAACAGTTCCCTGATCGGATTGAACGCGCCGGTATAGGTGGCCGGATTGGATCGGGGCGTCCGTCCGATGGGGCTCTGGTCGATGTTGATCACCTTGTCGATCTGCTCCACCCCCTCCAACCGGTCGAAACGGCCGACCTCCAGGCTGCTCCTGTGAAGCCGACGCGCCAGGGCGGGGTACAGCGTGTCGAGCACCAACGAGCTCTTCCCCGACCCCGAGACACCGGTCACCACCACCAGGCATCCCAGGGGGAAGGCCACATCCACCGCCTTCAGGTTGTGCTGGCGGGCGCCTCGCACGACCAGCCAGCCCTTGTTCGGGGGTCTCCTGCGGGTCGGCATCTCGATCCGCCTTTTTCCCGAAAGGTACAGGCCGGTCAGCGATCGGTCGCACCGCTCCAGCTCGGCAGCGGTGCCCTGGGCCACCATTTCCCCGCCGAAGCGGCCCGCCCCGGGGCCCAGGTCGATGACCTGGTCCGCCCGCCGGATGGTCTCCTCGTCGTGCTCCACCACCAGCACCGTGTTGCCCAGCGCCTTCAGCCGCTCCAATGTCTCCAGCAGGCGCCCGTTGTCTCGGGGATGCAGCCCGACGGAGGGCTCGTCCAGCACGTAGAGCACCCCCACCAGCGCCGCCCCCAGCTGGGTGGCCAACCGGATCCGCTGGGCCTCCCCACCGGCCAGGGTGGCGGTTGCGCGATCCAGGGTGAGGTACTCCAGCCCCACATGGACCAGAAAGTGGAGTCGAGCGCGCAGCTCTCTGAGCAGCCGGCTGGAGATCTCCACCTCGGTCGGGGTGAGATCCAGGTGGTCCAGGTACTCCAGCACCCCGCCGACGGACATGGCGGACACCTCGGCGATGTTCTTGCCACCCACCCGCACGTGCAGCGACTCCCTGCGCAGGCGTTGGCCCCCGCACTGGGTGCAGGGGGCGCGGCGCAGGTAGCGGTCGTAGTACTCCCGGGCGTTGTCGGAGTCGGTCTGGTGGTAGAGCCTCCTCAAGGTCTCGACCACCCCCTCGAAGGGGCGGGTGAAGTGGTGGCCTCGCCCTTTTTTGCTCTCCAGGTCGAACCGGAACTGGCGCGTCCCCGAGCCGAAGAGCAGCACCTGCCGCACCTCCGAGGGGAGCGCCTCCCACGGTACGTCCGGGTCTCCCCCCATCTCCCGCAGCACCACCTCGACCATCTGGCCAAAGTACTCGCTCGAGCTGCTCGACCAGGGGACCAGCGCACCTTCCCGCACCGACAGGGTGGGATCCGGGACCACCAGGTCAGCGTCGATCTCGCTGGTCTGCCCCAACCCGTGGCAGGCGGGACAGGCGCCATGGGGGCTGTTGAACGAGAAGGACCGGGGCTGGATCTCGGGAAAGGAGATGCCGCAATCGGGACAGGCGAAACGCTCGCTCAAGATCAGCGGCGCCGCCCCTTCCGGCTCTGCCAGCACCGTTCCCTCGCCCAGCTTCAGACAGGTCTCCAGGGAGTCGGCAAGCCGGGCGGCCTGATCGCGCCGCACCTGGATCCGGTCCACCACCACCTCGATGGTGTGGCGGCGGTTCTTGTCCAGCTCGATCGGCTCCTGGAGCGTCTGGATCGCTCCGTCCACCCGTACCCGGTGAAACCCCTGGCGCTGGAGCTGCTCCAGCTCCCGGGCATGGTGGCCCTTCCTGTCCACAATCAGCGGGGCCAGCAGGCTCACCCGGCTACCCTCCGGCAAGGCCAGGATCAGCTCTACCATCTGCCCCACGGTCTGGCTGGCGATCTCCCGGCCGCACCCCCAGCAGAAGGCGTGCCCGATGCGGGCGAACAACAGCCGCAGGTGATCGTGAATCTCCGTGGTCGTACCCACCGTGGAGCGAGGATTCCGTCCCAACGACCGCTGCTCGATGGCGATGGCCGGCGAGAGACCATCGATGGAGTCGACATCGGGCTTGTCCAGCTGGTCCAGAAACTGCCGAGCGTAAGCCGACAGCGATTCGACGTAGCGCCGCTGCCCCTCGGCGTAGATGGTGTCGAAGGCCAGAGAGCTCTTCCCGGAGCCGGAGACCCCGGTGATCACCACCAGCTTCTCGCGGGGGATGCGCACCGTGATGTTCTTCAGATTGTGCTGCCGGGCCCCCTGGACCAGGAGAACCTTGTCTGCTGCGGCCTGGTCTGCCGATCTCCACCTGTTCGTCCCTTCGCCGGCATCCGCTCGGCCGGTCGATGGCGACACCACCGCCCCATGACCGGTGGAGGGACCGCCTGGCCTCGAGGGCGGTGTCATGTTCCCGGTTGCTCCCTCGTCGGCAGGGTTCGATGGTTCCGCTGCCCGACCCGCTTTGGCCGAGTCAACGGATCTTGATGTCTCCATTGGAGGTCCTCACCCTGATCAGGGGACCGCCTCCCCGAATCGGCCCGAAGAAGGAGTCTCCATTGACCCCGAATCCGAGCCACGACAGGTCGATCTCCCCGTTGGAGGTCTCCAGATCGAGCTGGAAACCGGCATCGATGGGCAAGTAGACGAAGATGCTCCCGTTGGAGCTGCTCAACCGCAGAGAGACGATCTCGCCGGAGCGGACGGTGGCAAAGATCTCGCCGTTGGAGGTATCGGCCCGACCTCCGTCGCCGGTATCCAGGTCGATCCGACCATTCGAGGTGCGAAGAGACACCATGCCATCGGTCTGAGCGGTGATGTCCCCGTTCGAGGTCTCGGCGACGACGTTCCCCTCCATGCCGAACACGGCGATGCTCGAGTTCCCCGTTTCCAGGTCGAGCCAGGCCGTGCGAGGCGCAACCGCCTGGATCGAGCGGACCTGGACGGTTTCCTCCAGATCGTCCGGACAGTCCAGCGCCATCTGGAGCACCTGGTTGCGCGCCACCAGGTCGACAAGGATCCCTTCGCGCGCGGACGCCTCCTCGCCGTGAAGCACGACCGCTTCGATGCGGGCGGTCAGCTCCATTCGAGGATCATCGTGACCGAATACGGTGATGGAACCATCATCGAGCGCAGATCGGAAGGTATGCCAGTCCACCCTGTCATAGGTCGCCATCTTGGAGAGGGTCACGACCTCGGCATTGAACACACAACCCAGGCCGGTCAGGGTGAGGCACAGGGCGCACAGCAGGTTGATGGAAAGGCGCATGGCGATCACTCCTGTTCCTCGAGGGTGGTCTCGGATTCGACGGCGGGCTCCTCCGGCATCTCACCGGGTTGCTCTTCTCCGGTTTCCTCGCCGGCTTGCTCCGGCATCTCGCCGGGCCGCTCTTCTCCGGTTTCCTCGCCGGGCTCCTCCGGCATCTCAACGGGCTGCTCCTCTCCGGTTTCCTCGCCGGGCTCCTCCGGCATCTCAACGGGCTGCTCCGGTGGCTTTGCCGTTTCCTCTCCGCCGGTTTCCTCGCCGGCCTGCTCCCCGAGCTCGGCAGGCACCGGCTCCTCCCACTGGGGGGGTGGAAGGGCGGTGGGGGGAGGTTCCGGTGCCGGAACCACCGCCGGGGCGCTGGGGCTTGGCCCACGTGAGCCCAGATGAAAGCCGATGACCAGGTTCACTGTCCCGATGACGCTTCCCTGGGGTAAGATCCGCGGACTGAAAAGATACCCATCGCCGGCAACCACCAGTACGCGCGCATCCAACCCCAGCGAGAACCAGGAAGAAACCCAACTGGCGGCGCCAACGGACACGAACGGGGTGACACCGAGCACCGGGTCCAGCTTGGCTCCGACCCGGTGCTGCAGGACCACCCCCACCTTCCCGACAAGCTCAAGCCAGCTCAGCGGAAACCAGAACGCCTCGACCGTCGGTGCCAGCCCCCAGGCCCAGCGACCCCTGTCCACCACCGTCGCCGTCGCCAGGTGCAGATGGCTCATGCCCACACTCAGGTAAGGAAGGATGGTATAGGTGAGGTTCAAGCCCCCGCATCCCAGCACCGAGTGGACGATCTCATCGTCGGATCCAAGACCGGCAAACCCGGCCTCGAGCCCCAGGTGCCAGGGGTGGCGATAGGCCTGGCTCCACTCCTCTCCCCTCGCCTGACTCGTCAAGAACAAGGACACGGGCAACAGAAACGCGAACAGCAGAACTCGAAGGCTGTGAGACGATGGCTTCATCCGGATCGACTCCTACACACCGCTAACCGGTGCCACTCACCTTACCATCCACGCCCAACAGGTGGGCAGCGACTTTGACCGCCTGGAAACAACTCTATCATACCGATTCGCCGCCAGGACACCAGGGATGACCAAGAAACCAGATCAGCCAGTTCGATGGAACCGACAGGCCGACAGATGGACAGGCCGACAGGTCCCCACAAAACAGCGCCCCCGCTCCCGCGCCAGCGGGAGAACGGTGAAGGCAAGGGCACTTCGGATCGCGCATCGCCCGGCTGTGGGCTGAACTGACACGGCGAGCGAGTTGTCCTTGCCGCCCCGAGGAATGCTGGGTAGATAAGAGGGCGGGGAGAGCAAGGCCAGGAGGTTTCATGTCCACTGCTCGCCATGGCGGGGTCGGAAATGGTCGCCGATCCAGGATCGGCGCCGCGGTTTGGATCCATTGTGGGCTTCTTTTCTCACTGCTGCTGACCGTTTTTACTGCCTGTGCCATACGGCTGGACCGCTCGGCACTGTTCTCCGACGAGCCCGGCGGCGTCCCCGACAGCAATCCGCTGGCGTTCTCGGCGGTCGATATCTATGGCCGTCCGTTCCAGGTGGGCTACCCGTCAGAACAGATCTGGGTGGTCTTCTTCAACGGGATGGACACCAACGACCCGATGGAGCCGGTGACCTCCGAGATGGCGATCCGTTACCGCTCGGCAGAAAACGTCTTCTTCCTGAACATCTTCGATCTCCGCAGCCTCGCCTTCTACGAGAGACCCTTTGCCGAGGGGGTCATGCGGAGCCGAGGGCGAGCCACGGTCGATCGGGTGAACGCCATGCTGGCGGAGATGGGGTTGTCGATAGAGGGCGACATGCACGACCACATGTATGTCTGGTCCGACGACGGCGAGCTGATCGACCGCTACCAGGTCCCGGATCCCAACCGGACCATCACCTGCATCGTGTTCTCGACCACCGGCAGGGAGGTGGGGAGGTTCGATCCGGTCGAGGGGATGGAACCGATCTTCGTGGCCATCGACCGGAACTCGGGTAGTCACTAGCTATCAACAAGCTAGAAACTCGCAGTGATCTCCAGCGCGGGCAGGTGGTTGGTCCCGGAGCCCCTCACGTTGGTCGGCGGGCTGGTCTGGCTGTTGGTCACATCGCGTTCCAGGTACTTCAGCAGCATGTAGGTGGCGGTGACCTGCCAGTGATCCTCGATCTGCCAGCGGATGCCGGTCGAGAACACCAGCTGGTTGAGGGAAGGGTTGTCGATCGAGAAGTGCTCGTCAGGGACAGGGGACTGATCGTAACCGAAGCCGGCCATCCATTCCAGTCCGGGCAAGCAGCCAAGCGGGCGCAGCAGCAGGCCCAAAGCGGCTTCGTAGCTGAGGTCGTAGTGTTTGTCGCGCGAGAGGTTCTCCTCGGTCATGGGCCGCTCGCCCTCCGCTTCCTCGCGGTAGAGCGGCCGGATGATCTGGCGGTCGTACAGGGTGTACAGCCACAGCCGGAAATCGACGCCGATCTCGATCCAGCGGGCCGGGACCAGGTTGATTCCGACCTGGAAGGAGGGGGGGATGGGCATCTCGACCTCCAGCCCGTAGGGGAGGTCGTAGCCCAGATCGGTCAGGAACTGCTCGAACCGATCGCCTTCGGGGCCGAGCGCCTCGAGCGTGACGTCGCCGGTGAAGGCCGCCGAGGTGGCTCCGCTGTAGGTCAACCCGATGGAGAGCCAGTCGAGGGGGCTGATCAGCGCCGAGGCGGTCCAACCCAGGCCATGATCGACGCCGGTATAGTCTAAAAGCACATCGCCGAGCATCATCTGGGCGAGCCGGGCCACGATGTCCGGCTCTTCTCCCTCCTCGGTGAGGACATCGATGAGGCTCAGCTTCTGGCCGTAGCTCATCTGCATGTAGTTGTAGGACAGGTTGGCGCCCAGGGCGATCCAGTCGTCGATCCGCCAGCCCACCCCGGCGGTCACGGAAGCGGTCAGGAAGTACCCCTTGGTCATGAAGTAGGCGGTGGGAGCGTCCTCGGGCAGCGTGCCCCCATAGAAGTTGGAGGCGTAGGCCGCCAGGGCCACTCCGACCCCTTCCAGCTCCGGGTCGATGAAGGCGAGGTCGGAGCTCGCCCCAAAAAAGGGCAGTACGCCGAAGGTGGACTCGGGGCCGATGGCCGAGGAGTAGTACCCGTCCTCCCCGATAGGCCAGGGACAGCCGCCCTCCGCGTACTCGCAGCCCTGGGGGTTGATCTCGGGAAACCGCACCGGATCGAGCGCTTGCAGGTGAAACTCCTGGCTCAAGAAGGCCATCGAGCTGAACAGGCTCACCCGCGTCCCCGAGAGGTCGGCCAGTCCGGCAGGGTTGTGAAACAGCGCCGTCACGTCGTCGGGAGCCGCCAGGTTGGTCAGCATCCCGGTGCGGCGCCCCCCCAGGATCGAGATGTGAAAGCCGCCCGCCATCGCGCCCTGAGAGAGCGAAAGCAGCAGGGCGACGAGAACAGTCTGGCCCGTCCGCCGCCATCGAGTTCGGTCCAGCCCGCCACCAGGGTCACAACCGCAGGACAGCCGCCGCATGCCTGCTCGACGGCCCCCTTTCCTTCCCCAAGATCTCGTTTTCCACGAGCTTGCCATCAACCCTTCAACCGTCCTGTTCAAGTCGTCCCCCTGTGCATGTCCGGGCTGCCGACGAGATCCGGTAGCGGGAGCCCAACCCGACCGCTCAACGCACGAAATCCAGGATGGCCCTCAGCCCGACCTCCAGCCCGAACCTCAGGCTGCCCAGCGAGATCCGCTCGTCATTCCCGTGGATCAGACCGATATGCTCATCCGGCAGCAAGGGGGTGAAGCCGTATACGGCCATTCCTCGCCGCCGAAGGTAGGCGCCATCCGTGACGGCCGGCAGCATCATGGGGATCACCGAGCTGGTCGGTCTGAGCTGGCGGATGGCCCGGGTCATGGAGCCCACCAGCGGATGGTCCACGGGTGACTCGCTGGCCGACTTCAGGTCCAGGACCTCGACTGTGATGTCCGGTCCCAGGACCGACTTCACCTCCGCCAGGTACTGCTCAGCCTCCTCTCCAGGCAGGATGCGGATATCGACTTCGGCCGAGGCTTCGGAGGGGATGACGTTGACCTTGTTGCCGGCGGCCAGCACGGTCGGAGAGACGGTGTTGTGCAGCAGAGCCGATACCAGGCCGGCCAGGGTCTCGTCGCGGATGGCGACCGGCAGCAGCTTGCTGGCGAGCCGGGGGTTCTTGAGCAGCTGGAGTAGCCAGGAGGCGTAGAACGGCTGGCTGGCGGCGATCGCTTCGATCATGGCCCGGGTGGTCGAGGTCATGCGGGGGCTGGTCTTGTGCTGCATCAACCGCCGCAGCCCATCCATCAGCAGCACCACGGCATTTTTCGCTCGGGGCACCGAACCGTGGCCGGTCTCGCCCTGTGCGGTGATCCGCAGCCAGAGGTTCCCCTTCTCCGCGTTTTGATGGGCGAAGAAGGTCTTCCCTAGAAGCTTGATGCCGATTCCACCTCCCTCGTTGAGGGCCGCCTCGGCGTCGATGAGATGGTAGGCGTTCTCCACGATCCAGCCCAGACCGGCCTTCCCGCCCGCCTCCTCGTCGGCCGAAGCCATGAAGATGAGGTCGCGCGAGGGCACCATCCCGCTCCGTTTCACAGCCAGCATGGCCTGCAGCCAGAGCGCCACCGTGTTCTTGCAGTCCAGCGCTCCTCGACCCCAGATGTAGTTCTCCACCAGCTCGGCCCCGAAGGGCGGATGCTGCCACTTTTCGGTATCGGCCGGCACCACGTCCAGGTGCGCCATCAACAGTAACGGTCGGGCGCTGCCGTTCCCCCGGATGCGGCCGATGACGCTGCCGCGCCCGGGAAACGGCTCCAGCACCTGGCATTCGATCCCTTCCTGGCACAGCACACCCTCGATGTACCTGGCCGCCTCGATCTCGTTACCTGGTGGATTGCTGGTGTCGATCTGGATCAAGTGCCTGAAGTGGCCGATCATCTCCTCGGCCAATGCGTCCCAGTTCAGCTCCGACATGGCTACCTCCCACTTCCGGTTGCCGTTCCCTCTCCCGGCTGCCCAGCAATACCACTCCCAACACGATCAGGACCAGAGCCAACAGGATGGGAACGTGGATCTCCTCGCCAAAGACCCATCGCCCCGTGATCACCGGCAGTATCACCGAAAACGCGCTGAACACCGGCGTCACCACCACCGCCCGACCTTTCTGGAAGGAAAGCTGCTGCAAGAACAGGGCGACCACGGCGAAGGATACGCCCAACCCCAACAGTAGATAAGAGGGCCAAACAGACAGCGTGGCCACTATCCCCACCAGGGTGAACAGGGTGAAAAAACCCTTGGAGAAGGTCAGTCCCACCACGCTGGAACAGGCGGCAACAAAGGCGAACAGGATGCCGGACCACCGCTTCCGAAGCCGGATCGCGACCCACCACAAGACCAGGACCAGAAAAAGGAAAAGCCCCAGCACACCGATGGCCGGACCCCGGCGATAGACGGCGAAGACCTCGCCCATCGAGCCGAAAACACGGCCTTCGGCGGCCACAAGACCGATGAGCACCACCCCCGCCATGGCGAAACCGATCCCCCACAGTGTGCGCGGCGTCAGCCGTTCTCCCAGGATCCATCGAGAAAACAGGACCAAAACCACCATGCCAAAACCGTTCAGCGGTTGAATGACGGTCATGTCGGCCAGGCCCAAAGCGACCATGTTGGTGACGATGGCCACCGTGGTCATCAACCAGCCGGCCAGCCAGAGAGGAGCCCGAAAGACGAGGCCGATGCCCTTGACAACCCCCTCCTTCTCGAGAGGAGGCATCCGATCCACCGCCTTTTTCTGGAGCACCATACCGAGGTTCATCAAGGAGGTGGAGCAGAGCATGATCGCAACCCCTGCCCATGTGTTGCTCATGGCCTCCCCTCCTTCTTGCCGCGAGCCGCGGCAGACAACGATGGCTCCCGGTGGTCGCGAGCCGTTCGTCCAGGTACCCATGCACCTCGGCGTTGTCGCGATCGCCAACCTGAACGCGAACCCAAACGGCGACCCGGCCCAGTCACCCTCGGAGCGCTACCCGCCAAAAATGGTGCCGCTACGTGGATCGGCTCCCGCACGACACCACCGGACGGACTCTGGAGCCCTTTTTCGCATTCTGCCGCAGAACAGGTTATCTTGCGACGAGTTTGGGGGCTCTTTGCGGCCCCCAGAAAAACGCGCCGGCTCGTCCCAAGGGACGTGCTCTTTTCCCTTCGGACGGAACCGCGCAGACCGGTTCGACAGGGTATCTTGTTGTCACAGCTGGCACAAACCGAGTGGCGGCCCGAGGCGGTGTTCCCGTGCAGACCGGTTCGACAGGGAATTCCGTTGTCACACCACATCCCATCCTCACGGGAACAAAGGTTCCGACCAGCTCGCCAGAGGGGGGACCTGGCTTGTCGGCAAGAACGCCGCATCCCGGTGGATCATCGGGTACCAGCCGCAAGCTGGTCGAGCCCGAGAATGGAGGCGAGTTGGCATGCTCTTTGAGAGAGCTGGAATGGGAAGATCGCTGGTGCTTCTTGCGACGGCCGGCTTTGTCGCCGTCCTGTCCGGGTTTGCGGTCGGCTCGGGGTGTAAGGAGGCGGAAAACGGGCCGTTGGACCTGACCGACCTCGGCGACAGCGGTCCTTGGGACGGTGGCGCCACCGCGGATGGCGACCTGGACGGAAACGCGTCAGGGGAGCTTGCCGACCTGGCGGGCGATGGGCAGCTCGATCCCGATCTCGACAGGGCTGAGGTCATCGAACCGCAGCGCCAGACGGTAGGGCGGTTCACGCTGGTCTGGCTGAGCGGCACCCCCTACGAGATGGGCTACCAGCATGGCGAGCTGCTATACGAGGAGCTGGCAGCGGCCATGGTCTACCTGCAAGAAGATCCGACACTGTCCTCCCTGGAGAGCCTCGCGCGTACCCTGGGGATCCTGGATCTGGCCTACGCCAACTCCTACCCCGACACCCTGGAGGAGTGCCAGGGGTTGGCGGATGCCGCCCAGGGCACCGGGTTCACCCTGGACCTGTGTTTGGCATTGAGCTTTGGCGATGTGCTGGTGGAGTTCGTGTTACACGGATTTCCGGCGCAGCCCGGCTGCGTGGGCATCGCCGCCACGGGGCCGGCCACCCCGGATGGCCGGCTGTATCATGCCCGAAACATGGATTGGGACGAGATCAGGCTGCTGTTGGATTACCCGGTCCTCTTCATCCGCCAGCCATCCGATGGGATCGCCCATGTCGGCATCGGCTTTCCCGGCAACGTGACCCCCTACCAGGGGCTCAATGCCGCAGGCATCTCGGCGCAATCCAACGAGATCCATCCCCTGGACAACCGCTACCACGACCGCCTCGGCCGCAGCCACACCCAGATGCTCATGCAGATCCTCAAGCGGGCCCACAGCCTGGATGAGGCGACCGAGCTCGTATCCAACGAGGATCACATGACCTGCGAGGCCTTCCTGGTCGCAGACGGCCCCAACCGCCAGGCGGCCGTCTTCGAGATGAACGCCCAGATGGTCGCCATCCGCCAGCTCTCCGACGAGGGAACCCTCTATCTGACCAACCACTTCGTGGCCCCCGAGACCGCCGACACCGACCAGAGCCCGACCAGTGAAAACAACCTGTTGCGCTACCAACGGCTGCGCCAGCTGGTGGACCCCGACGGAGACGAGACCCTCTACGGTCACCTCGGCCCAGCTGGCCTGATCGCCATCCTGCGCGATCGGATCAACCCGTTCACCGGCCTGCAGAGCCCGGCCGACATCTTCGCGGATGATCTGAGCCTGGCGACCACCGGATCGCTCTACCAGGTCATCTTCGATCCCGAGCGCCTCCTGTTCTGGGTAGCGGCAGGCGAGGTGCCCGTTCCCAGGCAAAAGTACGTCGGCTTCTCCTTGGGCCAGCTGCTGGGGCTACCCGACGCCTACCCGGTCCGTCCCCCCGAGTTCCCTGCCCAGCGGTGAGGGGTCGTGTCCTCTGTGTCGGGGTGGAAACAAAAGGCAGCCGCTGGGTGGCAGAGTGCACAGAGGAGGAGGAAGATGCCGGCCGGCGCCGAACACCGACAGCCATCCTCTGAAGCTGATCAACGCCTACGTCCCCCACAGCACGCACACCAGCGCCGGACGGTGTCTTCCGACGACGGTGCCCTCTCTGCCGGGACCCGGCGCGCTGCTGCCGACAGCAGCAGCCGCTGGGTGGCAGAGT
>JAFGEP010000033.1 GCA_016931535.1 Bradymonadales bacterium | reverse complement strand
CAGGAGAAGGGCAAGCTGCTGCGATGGTTCACGATCAGCCGGGCGGTGGTGGAGGCTCTGCCGAGCTGCGTCTTCCTGATCCGAGACACCTTGGGGCTCGACCTGCGGCCCTGGTGGAAGCTGTTCGAGGCCGCCACGGGAATCAAGCTCGAGTACCCGGAGTTCGTCAGGGCCGGAGAGCGGCTCATGAACCTCGACCGACTGTTTCATGTCCGGGAAGGGTACGGCAGGAAGGATGATCGCGTCCCACACAGGATGGCGACCGAAGACGTGCCGGACTTCGGCTATAAACGCATTGGCGCAGAGGTCCTCGACGGCATGCTCGATGAGTACTACTCCGAGAACGGCTGGAGCCTGACCACGACGGTCCCGACCCGGAAGAAGCTCGTCGAGCTGGGTCTTGAGGACATCGCCGGGGATCTCGAGGCGAACGGAATCGAGGTGGAACCGTGAAAAAGCTGTTCCTGCGCTACGTTGCTGCGGCCTATCCCATCACCAACCAGCTCATGGAAGAGTGTGAAACCGACGCCACTACCCTGAGAGAGTTGATCGAAGAGCTCGACGGGCGATACGGCGGGTTCTGCGAGATGTTCGTCGACGCCGGCAGCGGGAAGCTCACGCTCAACACCATGATATACTATGGAGAAGAGGGCAAGGTGCCGGTCGCGGTGCTGGACATCGACCAAAGAATATCGGATGGTGCACGCATCACCTTCTGGTAATGGACCATCACGGCGTTTCTTGCCGTGTTCGCACATTATTTCGGGCGAGGAGGAAGCCAACCATGAAGAGAAGGATTGCGATGAGAAAGGTGGGAAGGGGTCTGCTCGGTGCCTGCCTGTTGCTCCTGAGCGCGGGCGTGCTGCTGGCCGGGGGACAGAAGGAGCCGGCGCCTGGCGGCACAGCCGCGGTCGAGGCGCCGAGAAAGACCATCACGCTTCGGATGACCGCGGGCCATCCGTATGCAGCAGCCGCCTGGGTTCAGACCCTGGAGGATTTCTACATTCCCGAGATTCAGAAGAGGGTCTTGGAGCGGACCGAGGGGTACCAGCTCGAGTGCAAGGGCTTCTATGGAGGATCGTTGGCCAAGCTCGGCGAGGAGTTGGAGACCGTCGAGAGCGGGACCGCGGACGTGGCCATCGTGAACAACATCTTCGAGCAGGCCAAGCTCGAGATCCATAACTTCAACTGGTGGCCGCCATTCACGAGCCCCGACCTGCGCCAGGTGCTCGCTGCCAACGCCGAGGTCATGGATCAGTATCCGGTTTTCGACGAGGTATTCGCCAAGTACAACCAGAGACATCTGGGGCGGTCATTCAACTGCCTGCTGAGCGTGGAGTTGATCACGGACTTCCCGATCAAGACCATCGAGGATCTGAAGGGCAAGAAGATCGCCCACGGCGGGTCCATGATCCCCTGGCTCAAAGCCCTCGGGGCTGTCGGGGTGCAGTCTGCCTTCTCCGACGCCTACACCTCGATCGACACCGGAGTGTATCAGGGGTGGGCCATGCCCGCCGATGTGGCCATGACCTTCAAGGTGCACGAAGTGGCCAAGTACTACACGGAGGTTGGCTTCGGGTCCTTTGTGTCGGGCTATCTCACTATCAACCTCGACACCTGGAATTCACTTCCAAAGGAGGTCCAGGTGATTCTGGACGAGGTGGGCTACGAGTACTCCCAGGAGCTGTACAAACGACATAAGGTCAACGAGGCCAAGGCACTGGATGCCTTCAGGGCTGCGGGCTGCACGATCTACAAGATCTCGGAGCAGGAACGGGCGCGGTGGGGCAAGGTGCTCTCCGACGCCGGTGTCGCGCGGGAAGCGGCGAAAAAGGCGGATGCCAACGGATACCCGGGTACCGAGATCCTGAAAGCGTACATCAAGACCCTGGAAGACGGGGGCTACACCTTCCCCTTCCGACCCGATTTCTAAGCCTTCACGGGAACCTGCCGGCGGGACTGGACGTTTCCGCCGGCAGTCTTTTCCTCTGACACTGGAGGGGGCAACGAGGTGACAGAGAATCCGCGTAGATCCTGGTTCGACGTGTTCCTGCGGGTGCTGAACTACATCTCGGTTCTCGCCATCTTGTTCACCGCCGCATGGATCTTCACCGACGTGGTGGGGCGCTTCTTTTTCGGCAGCCCGGTTCCGGGGACCACCGAGCTCATTAAGAGTGTGTTGCTGGCGATTGTCTTTCTCGGGGTCCCGTTGACGCTGCGGAGAAACGCCCATATTCGCACGACGGTGCTCGTCCGGCGTTTCTCGAGGAAGGCCAAGATAGCGGTCAGCGTGATCGGCTCGGCGCTGGGGGCCGTGATCTTCGCCTTGGTATGTGTCTACGGGTGGGAGGCCGCCGTCAGGGCCTGGCAGGTACACGAGTTCGAGGGGGTCCAGCTGCGGGTGCCCACCTATCCTTCGCGCTTCATCATGGTCCTGGGCAGTGCTCTCCTGGTGATTCAGTACCTCATCAATATCGCGAGGGCCTTCGGTCGAAGCGAAGAAGCCACCGACGGCGGGGCGCCCACATGACACCTGAAGTTGTCGCCCTTGTGATGCTGGGCGTGACGGTCGGCATGATTCTCCTCGGCGTGCACATCGCCGTCGCTCTTCTTTCCACCAGTGTGCTCGGACTCATTCTGATCATCGGGGATTTTGGCCGGGCAGTGCGGGTGCTGGGCACCGGGCCCTTCTACTCGGTGTTCAACTACGAGTTCTCGGTAATTCCCCTGTTTGTGCTCATGGGCCTGTTCGCCAACGCAGCCGGGGCGAGCAAGGACCTCTATGATACGGGGTTCAACTGGTTCGGCAGGTCGAAAGGCGGTCTCGGGATCGTGACAGTCCTCTCCAACGCTGTGTTCGCCGCCGTCACCGGGGTGAGCATCGCCTCCGCCGCCGTATTCGGGAAGATCGCGGTCCCGGAGATGCGCCGCTACGGGTACAACATGCGTTTCTCGACCGGCTGCGTGGCCGGGAGCTCGGCGCTTGGGATGCTGATCCCGCCGAGCCTGCTGTTCATCGTCTACGGCCTGCTGTCGGGGGAGTCGATCGGCAGGATGTTCATCGCGGGAATCGTGCCAGGGCTCATCCTGGCGGGGGTGTACATCCTGGGGATCCTGCTGATGGCGAATTTCCGGCCCCGGATGCTGGGTGATCCTCGGACGCCGGAGCGGATTACGTGGAAACAGCGCTTTCGCTCATTGGGCAGATCTTCGTCGATCGGAGCGTTGATCCTGCTCGTGCTGGGGGGGATCTACGCCGGGGTGTTCACTCCGACCGAGGCAGGAGCCGTGGGATGTATCGGGGCTCTGGTGATCATGATCGTCAAGAGGAGATTCACTTGGAAGAACATCAGCTTGGCCCTCAAAGAAACCGGCTTGACGACGGCCAGCGTGTTCCTGCTGATCATCGGAGCCCAGCTGTTCAGCAGGATGCTGACCGTGAGCGGACTCGTGGAGGTGCTCAGCAACTTCGCGGTGTCCCTCTCCATTCACCCGAAGCTGGTCATGGCCCTGATGATGGTCATCCTGATGATCCTGGGCACGTTTCTCGACGTCACCTCGATCCTCCTCATCTCGATGCCGATCATGCTGCCCGTGGCCCAGCAGTTGGGGTTCAATCTCATCTGGTTTGGGGTCATGTGCACGATCTGCATCGAAACCGGCCTGATCACCCCGCCCTTCGGGATGTCGGTCTTTGTAGTGAAGAGCGCGGTAGGGGACGGTGTAACCGTCGAGGAGGTCTTCGCCGGGTCAGCACCATTCTTCGTGCTGCTGCTGCTCACGATTGTGGTTCTTCTTCTCTTCCCCGGGCTCTCCACATGGCTCCCGGGATTGATGTGACGAACACGGAGACAAGCCAACGCGGAGGGTCGCCGTATGGATGAAGAACAACGAACCAAGCTTTTCGACGAGGCGTACCGTCTTGGCTTCGAATACGAAAAGAGCTACAAGGGCTGCGCCCAGTGCACCGTTGCGGCGCTCCAGGACTGCCTGAACCTGCAGGAACACTCGATCTTCAAGGCCGCATCGGGGCTCTCGGGAGGCTGTGGTCTTACAATCGAAGGCCTCTGCGGCGGGTTCACCGGCGGTGCGCTGGTGATCGGACAGCTGTGTGGACGGGAGCGGAGCGATTTCGCCGATCGAGCCGGCCGCAGACATACAGCCTATGACGCGGTGGAGCGACTTGTCCGGCTCTTCCAGAAAGAGTTCGGCTCCATCGTGTGCAGCGAGGTCCAGAAGGGGGTGTTCGGACGCTCGTACAACCTGCGGGATCCAGCAGACTTTCGGACCTTCGAAGCCGACGGAGCGCATGTTTCGAAATGCCCCGATGTAGTCGGGCGGGCCGCCCGGCTGGCGTTGAAGGTGATCTTCGAAGCCAAGCTTCTCGGTGCGGGCTGATCCCTGACGGGACCAGCTCTATGAGCGCTCCAGAATGAAGCATGAGTACAGGATTGGAGGGTAAGGCACTATGAGTATCTTCGAGCAGTACAGGAAGCTGTACGACCTCTCCGGCAAAGTGGCTCTGGTCGCCGGCGGGGCCGGCGGGATCGGGAGCGCGATCAGCGAAGGGCTGGCCGCCTTCGGGGCTCGGGTGGTCGTATGTGCGAGAACCCGGTCCAAGGTCGAGGCCCTGGCCGGGAGAATCACCCGGGCAGGCGGCGAGGCTCTGGGCCGAGAGCTCGACATCTCCGACATTGCTGCGGTTCGGCAGCTCGTCGACCAGACTGCCAGCTCCTTGGGAGGGATCGACATTCTCTTCAACTGCGTGGGAACCCACAAAGAGGCCCCCGCTGTCGACTACGAAGAGGCCGACTGGGATCGGATCATTGACGTCAACCTGAAGTACGCCTTCTTCCTCTCCCAGGCGGTAGCCCGTGTGCAGGTGCCGAAAGGCGGCGGCAAGCAGATCCACGTCTCCTCGGTTCGTAGTCTCCTGGGCATTCATCGCGGATACGTGTCCTACTGCTCGAGCAAGGGGGGATTGAACCTGATGGTCAAGCAGCTGGCCACCGAGTGGGCCGGGCACAGGATCACCGTGAACGCTATCGCCCCGACCTTCACCCGTACGGAGCTCGTGAAGAAGTACCTGGAAGACCCGGACTTCTACAATCCTCTTGTCGCTCGCATCCCTCTAGGGCGGGTCTGTGAGCCCCTGGATCTGGCCGGCCTGGCGATATATCTGGCCTCCCCCGCCGCGGACTTCATCACCGGACAGGTCATCTTCGCGGACGGCGGCCTCACCGCCTGCCAGTAGAGCCTGGTGACCGTGAGCAGTGGCGCGCGAGCAGGCGGGCTCGAGGTCGAGGGTCCCAGCCCGCTGCTCAAGATGACGGCGGAGACGCCGACGATCCTATGGAATGACTCCTGCTCCCGCGACGAGCTCCGCTTCGCCCTGCGCCACGGCGCGGTCGGAGCCACGAGCAATCCGGTCATCGTCGCCACGGTGCTCAAACAGGAGCTCGAGCTCTGGCGTGGACGTATTCGCGAGCTGATTGCCGAGTCACCGGAGCGAACTGAAGAGGAAATCGTCTGGGCACTCATCGAGGAGATCTCGCTTGCCGGGGCCGAGTTGTTGATGCCGATTTTCCGGGCCGGCGACGGCAGGAAGGGGAGGCTCGCCATCCAGATCGATCCGCGCCTGTTCCGGGACCCGGGCCGGATGGTTGGTCACGCCGTCCACCTGAGCGGCGTCGCACCCAACATCATCGTGAAAATACCGGCTACGCGGGCTGGCATCGCAGCCATGGAGGAGGCGACATACCGTGGGGTCAGTGTAGCCGCCACGGTGTCATTCACAGTCTCCCAGGCCCTGCAGGCAGCCGAAGCGATCGAGCGGGGTTTGCTCAGGCGCGAACGCGAAGGGCTCGAGGTATCCCGAATGGGACCGATCTGCGCGGTCATGGTCGGCCGCCTCGACGACTGGCTCAAGGTCGTGGTGAACAACTGCGATCTTGTTCTGAATCCTGAAGCTCTCGAATGGGCCGGTGTGGCGGTCATGAAAAGAGCCTATGAGCTCTACCAGCGGCGCGGATACCGAACGCGCCTGTGTGCGGCCGCCTACAGAAACCACTTTCACTGGTCCGAGTTCATTGGGGGCGACCTCGTCCTGACGATCCCGCACAACTGGCAGAAACGATTCATCGCCTCGGACGTACGGGTAGAGCAGCGAATCCATGCTCCCGTGCCACAGCGACACCTGAGCGAGCTGCGCAAGAAACTGACGGATTTTTCCAGGGCGTACGACGAGAACGGGCTGCAACTGGGCGAGTTCGACTTCTTCGGCGCTACTCGAAGAACCCTGCGGCAATTCCACCACGGCTACGAGACGCTGGTTCACCTGACGCGCGATTTCCTGATCCCGGATCCTGATTGCGGGTCCTGATTCACGGAGGCGTGGATCTTTCCCCGCCGGGCTTACCGGCTGCT
>JAFGEP010000032.1 GCA_016931535.1 Bradymonadales bacterium | reverse complement strand
TCGTCCTCACCCATTGCCACGTGGACCATATCGGGGCTGCGCATGAGCTGCGCCAGAGCTACCACTGCCGTGTCGTGGCCCACGCGCTCGATGCCGAGGCCATCGAAAGCGGCGATCCGATCCGCACGGCCGCCAACTGGTACCGGGTGCGCCTTCCCGAAACCACGGTGGATCTCAAGCTCGAGGGCGACGACACCGAGCTGGTCATCGGCAACCAGACCATCCACTGCCTGCACACTCCCGGACACACGCCAGGCTCGATCGTCGTCTGGCTCGATCGCGACGGCCAGCGGATCCTCTTCGGCCAGGACATCCACGGCCCCTTCGACCGCTCCTTCGGCTCCAACATCGCCGACTGGCGGATCTCCATGGAAAAGCTCATCGCCCTTCAGGCCGATATCCTGTGCGAGGGTCATTTCGGCATCTACTCGCCCAAGGAGAGGGTCACCCGCTACATCCGGGGCTATCTCGACCGGTACTGACCAGCGAAAACGGCTCGACTCGGGCGCCACGTCCGGTCACAGGTCCGACCGACTTGCTCCACCTCGCCAGACTGGAAAAAAACGGCCCGACTGGGTCGCCATACCCATGGCGGCCTGTCCTCATCCCGATCCAACGGCGCTGCCCAGGGATTGCTCGCCCTTCCCGAAAGCTGGCAGAAACAAAAAACCGCTGTGCGGGTGAGGCCTTTCAGCCCAAAGAACGCCCAGCGTAGGCCAGGGCCCCTCCGGCCAAGAGGATCTCCCGCTCCCGCGGCGTGAGATCCAGGCGCGCGGGGATCTCCGACCCACTGGGCAGGTGTCGCACATGGACGCGACCGCTGCCGACCTCCGAGAGGTCCAGCCGGATGAGGTCGCCTTGCTGGAGAGCGGCCGTGTCGCAGACCACGGGGGCGATGCCACAGTTGATGAGGTTGGAGCGGTGGATCCGCGCGAAGGAGCCTGCGAAAACCGCGGCGATGCCGAGCTCGCGCGGGGCCAGGGCGGCGTGCTCCCGGCTGGAGCCCTGCCCGTAGTTCTCACCCGCCGCGATGAAGCCACCCTGGGCCTCCCGGGCCCGCTCGGAAAAGGAAGGATCCAGGTAATGGAAGACCCAGTCGGCGATCCGAGGCAGGTTGCTGCGCAGGTGCTGAGTGAGGGGCCCGGCGGGCAGGATGTCGTCCGTGGAGATGCCGTCGGCCAGCTTGATCAGCACGGGAAGCTCCATGATGGCCGGCGGCGGGGTCTGAGGTCGCAACGGGACGATGTTGGGTCCGCGAATGATCTCCGCAGAATGGCCGGCAGGAGCGATCAGCATGGAGTCGTCGACCAGGTAGTCCGGTTCTGGAATCGACACGGGGTCCAGCCGCCTGGGATCGGCGATGGCGCCGGCCAGGGCGCTGGCCGCGCAGACCTCGACCGAGGCCAGGGCCAGCCGACCTTCGCTGCTACCCCCGCGGCCCAACCAGTTTCGATTGACCGAGCGCAGGCTCAGGTGGCCAGAGCCGGGCACGAACCCCATTCCGATGCAGGGGCCGCACCCAGGCTCCATGATGCGGCAGCCCGCCTGTACCAGCCGGCCCAGCGACCCGTCGGCGATGGCCATCTGCAAGACCTGGCGGGAACCGGGCACCACCATGACCTCACAGTGGGGGCTGATGGTGCGACCCTCGAGCAGGCGCGAGGCGACGTAGATATCCTGCCAGCCGCCGTTGGTGCAGGAGCCGATGTGCACCTGGCGCAGCGGGGTCCCCTCGACCGCTTCGACCCGCTCGACGCGGTCCGGTGAGCCGGGCATGGCGACCAGGGGGACCAGCCGGGACAGGTCCAGCGCGATGGTCTCCCCATAGGATGCGCCCGGATCGGCGCGCAGCTCCCGCCACTGCTCGGCCCTTCCCTGCCGACGGAGGAAATCCAAGGTGACGCCGTCCGACGGAAAGATGCTGGTGGTGGCGCCGGTCTCCGCGCCCATGTTGGTGATGGTGGCGCGCTGGGGAACCGAGAGAGTGTCGGCGCCGGCCCCCCCGTACTCGAGAATCCGTCCCACACCACCGCGCACGGTGATCCGTCGTAGAACCCCCAAAATGACGTCCTTGGCGTTGACACCCCAGGGTAGGCGGCCTTCCAGCGCGATCAACACGGGGACGGGAGCCTCCAGGTGGAACAGGCCACCCGCCATGGCCACCGCGACATCCATGCCGCCCACGCCGATGCCGAGCATACCCAGCCCCCCCGCCGTCGGCGTATGGGAATCGGAGCCGAGCAAGGTGGCGCCCGGTCGGCCAAAACGCTCGTAGTGCACCTGGTGGCAGACCCCGTTGCCGGGCCGAGAAAAAACCGCCCCGAATCGAGAGGCGGCGGTCTGCAAGAAGAGGTGATCGTCCGAGGACTCCCCCTTGAAGGCGGCGTTGGTGTGGTCCACGTAGGAGACCACGACCTGGGGGACCACCCGGTCGAGACCGAGGGACTCGAACTCTAGCCAGGCCAGCGTACCGGTGCTGTCCTGGGTCAAACACTGGTCGATGGCGAGCCCGATCGGCTCCCCGGGGAGGACGGATGTTCCACTGCCGAGATGCTCGCGAAAGATCTTCTGCGAGAGCGTGCAGGGTATCGAGTCGGAGAGCGTCATGGGGGTTGTTCCTGTTCGAATCCACCTGTACTACATGGAGTCTACAGACACCGATCCCGATGGACCAGAGGCCCCTCGGTCCTGGGTGCAAAACGGTTCCCTTTTTCCGGCTGTTGCCGAGCCTTGAAGACAGGGGCTCGCCAGAAGACGAACCGGGGGAACAGGGCAGAACAACTCGCAAGGCGACAAGACAGGAGCACGACCATGACAGAGATGGCGACACTCATCCTCGACGGCAAACGCTACGAGCTGCCCCTATTCACGGGAACCGAAGGCGAGCGGGCCATCGACATCACCAACCTGCGGGACCAAACCGGCTGCGTGGCCTACGATCCCAGCTACAGCAATGTGGGAAGCTGCCGCAGCGCCATCACCTTCATCGACGGCGAGCATGGGGTCCTGCGATTTCGCGGCATCCCGATCGAGCAGTTCGAGCGGGAGACCCCCAACTTCGTGGAGGTCGCCTACCTGATCATCTTCGGGCGGCTCCCCACTCCGGCCGAGCTCCAGGATTTCAGCCGCAGAATGACCGAGTACGCCCACATCCACGAAGCCATGAAGTACCACTTCGAAGCCTTCCCCATCACGGCACCTCCCATGGCCATCCTCTCGGCCATGATCAACTCGTTGTCCTGCTTCTACCCCGAGCTATTCCAGCTCGAAGACAAGGAGCAGTTCGAGTCCGCCGCGGCGCGGCTGCTCAGCAAGGTGCGTACCATCGCCGCCTATGCCTACCGCAGCTCCCTCGGCCTGCCCTTCATCGCCTCCCACAGCAATCTGCGCTACTGCGCCAACTTCCTCCACATGATGTTCTCCATGCCCTATGAGCTGTACCGGGCCGACCCCGTGATCGAGGACGCCCTGAACCTGGTGCTGCTCCTGCACGCGGATCACGGGCAGAACTGCAGCACCGCCACCGTTCGCCTGGTGGGATCCAGCCGAGCGAACCTGTTCGCCTCTTGTGCCGCAGGGGTCTGCGCCCTCTGGGGACCCTTGCACGGCGGTGCCAACAAGGCCGTCATCGAGATGCTGCAGAAGATTCACGACAAGGAGCACAGCGCGGACGAGGTACTGGGGATGGCCAAGGACAGGGACACCACCTTCCGCCTGCCTGGCTTCGGGCACAGGGTCTACAAGCACTACGACCCGCGGGCCGCCATCCTGAAACGCGCCTGCGACCGCCTCCTCGACAAGCTCGGCAGGCAAGACCCCCTGCTGCAGATCGCACAAGAGCTGGAAGGAAAAGCCCTCAACGACCCCTTCTTCGTCGATCGGGGGTTGTACCCCAACGTCGACTTCTACAGCGGCATCATCCTCCGGGCTATCGGCATCCCCTTGAACATGTTCACGGTCATGTTCGCGCTCGGCCGCCTGCCAGGCTGGATCGCCCAGTGGAGAGAGCTCCACGACGATCCCTCGTCCACCATCTGCCGACCGCGCCAGATCTATGTCGGGCAATCCCGAAGGGACTACCTCCCCCTGGAAGAACGGATCGACCCCTCACCGGATGATGGACCCGATTCGAGCCCCCAGCTTTCTGGGATCAAACGATCTGAATAAAACCTGTTTGGGCGAACCGCAAAGCCTGGACTTTCGCCGAATCCGTAATGTAGACGCCGGGACCCGCCGAGCCTTCCCACCAGCGTGACCGTGAGCGTGAGCGAGGATAAATGCCCAGGCGACGCCAACCCCTCGCGGAGCCTGGACTTTCGCCGAATCCGTAATGTAGACGCCGGGACCCGCCGAGCGGTTGCCGCTGGGCAACCGCTGGTGGAGAGGACAATGAGTGGAGCCTGTATTACTCCTGGCAGGCGCCCTCGGTAACCTCGTCCGACATCTGGCACTGCACCCAACCGGTCGGGCAGTTCGGCGAGTGAACGAAGTGATTCTCCCGGACCTCCCGGTGGCAACGGTTGGAACTGTCGGTCCACACCGGGGAGTAACCCCGTTTACAGATGAAATCGTCTTCGGGAATCCGGATAGAGGTGTTGTGGTCGTCCACCACCGTCGCCACGCAGACGTGACCACCGATATCCTCCTGGACAAAGCCCTCCGAGTCCCAGATGTTCCAGGTCGGGTCTTCGGGATTGGTGCAGGAGATGCCCTGGGTGGGTCCCCCGCCAAGAGCGTCCGTGGACACCACGTTCCCGTCGCAGGCTGCGCTGAATCCGGTCATGCTCAGTGCATCGATCGAGCTGCAGTATCCGGCCGGGTCAGGGCAGCCAGAGGTCGTTTCCGAAGGAGTGTCCGCTGCCGTGTCGCTGACCACATCGCTGGCCGCATCGGTGCCCTCCTCTTCCGACTCGTCGCTGCAAGCGGAAAATACCAACATCAAGACTACGAACAACGCTTCAACTCGCATCGAACCCTCCTGTGGTGATCTCGGTGAAAGGCGTGATACCCCTCCTTCTGTGCGCATCACTCGTCCACCGGTATGTCTTGCATGGTGATCTCGATTCTCGGTATGGAATCACCCCCCAGCGGGGGGATGTCGTCCTGGCAACCGGCTGCCTCGCTGCAACCTCAGAAAAAGATAGCGGCCGCCCACACACTCATCCGCCAGATGACCGACAATGACATGACCGCCTCTTCGTTGCCCTACACACTGAACAGCACACGCTCTTTTATACTGGGAACCAAGTTGTGACAAGTGCCGATCAAGAAATATGCGCGACAATGAAGTGTTACGAAGAGACGAGAAGAGCACCCCCTTGTTGACCGAAGTGACAAAGCATGTGGCGCCGCATTCATTTGTGTAAGTACTATTAATGGTGCAGCGAGAGAGGCGGAAAAACGGGAAGGACCCAGTCTGCTAAACAGGCACAACCGGTCCGGGCTGCGAGCCGGGGACCTTCCGACACTTAGAGGATTTATCATTGAAACCAAGCAGTGCAATGGCCCGGGACCCCTCCAGTAGATCCGGCCACACCTTGTTTGAGCCGGCCCCATGAGCTGGTGCGAAAAGGTACGTGCCTGGCTCGCAATACCCGTTGAGGTTTACCGGCCCAACCAGTAGTCTGGCGGGAGAGAATGTCATCACCCGACAGGTTGGCTGATGCTTTGGACCGTTCACCGCAAATCGCGAAAAGGTAAGCTGCCGTGACCATGCTGCACGTCGCACGACCTTCTCCCCCGATGTGGCGCTCGACGCTTCGAGCGACCGGTTGTCTGCTGGTGACCTTGCTGTTGTCCGGCTGCGGCCGTACCGGTCTGTCGGGCTTCAGGCCGGGCGAAGGCTGCCCTCCCGGTACGGCGGGTCCCACCTGCGCCTGGTGCGAACCCGGAACTTATTGCCCCGGTGGCGAATCAGGGGCTCAACCCTGCGGTCAAGGGACCTGGGACCACGACGGTAATCCGGCCACTCCTTGCGTGGCCTGGACCGACTGCGAGGCCGGCCAGTACGTCGTGGCGCCCGGGAGCGCCACCAGCGACCGGGTCTGTGGCAGCTGCCCGCCGAGCACCTACTCGTCGCAAGCCAACGCTTCCTCGTGTACCGCCTGGACCGTCTGTGAGGCGGGCGAGTACGTCTCCGCAGCTGGCAGTCCTTCCCGTGATCGAATTTGCCAACCCTGCGCCGAGGGCAGCTACAGCACGACCACCAACGCCCCGTATTGTGCGGACTGGACGGTCTGCGAGGCCGGCCAGTACGTCATGGCGCCTGGGAGCGCGACCGGCGACCGAGCTTGCGCCGACTGTCCGCCCGGTACCTACTCGGCGCAAGCGAACGCTTCCGCGTGTACCGCTTGGACCGACTGTGAGGCGGGCGAGTATGTCCTGGCGGATGGTAGTCCAACGCATGATCGGGTCTGCCAACCCTGCGCCGAGGGCAGCTACAGCACGACCACCAACGCCCCCTCCTGTATAGGCTGGACCGACTGCGAGGCCGGCCAGCACGTCGTGGCGCCCGGGAGTGCGACCGGCGACCAGACCTGCGCCGACTGTCCGCCGGGCACCTACTCGGCGCAAGCGAACGCCCCCTCCTGCACCGCCTGGACGGTATGCCAGGCGGGCGAGTACGTCCTGGCGGCCGGCAGCCGGACAAGTGACCGAGTCTGCCAGGCATGCCCCCCGGAAAGCTACAGCACGACCACCAACGCCCCCTACTGCACCGCCTGGACCGACTGCCTGGATGGAGAGTATGTGCTGGTCGATGGAAGCCCAACGGCGGATCGGCAGTGCGCGCCATGCCCCGACGGACTGACGAGCATTGGGCCGAACGCGGCCGCCTGTCACCTGTCGTTCGACCAGGTATCGGCGGGACCCCTCAATACCTGCGGAATACGGCGCGGCGACGGGGAGATCGTCTGCTGGGGCCAGGACGAGCACGGCGAGGTGAGCGGTGCGCCCAGCTCAGTCGCCTTCGACCAGGTGTCGATGGGGTGGGACCACTCCTGCGGCCTGCGTAGCGCTGATGGGGAGGTCTTATGCTGGGGCCAAGATCTGTACGGCCAGGTCAGCGGTGCGCCCAGTGGAGTCGCCTTCGACCAGGTGTCGGCGGGAGGCAACCACACCTGCGGCCTGCGCAGCAGCGACGGGGAAATCCTCTGCTGGGGCTATGACCATTACGGCCAGGTGAGCGGTGCGCCCGGCGGCGTACCGTTCGACTGGGTGTCTGCGGGAGGCAAGTACACCTGCGGGGTGCGTCGCACGGACGGGGAGATCCTCTGCTGGGGCTATGACAATGACGGCCAGGTGAGCGGTGCGCCCAGCGGGGTGTCCTT
>JAFGEP010000031.1 GCA_016931535.1 Bradymonadales bacterium | reverse complement strand
ACGCTCCGACGGGGTGATCACCTTCGCCCGGAATGAGTGATCAGCATCCGCCGGAATCCCTGATCAGATTGACCGGAATACGCACCCAGACTGGACCATGACAGCGGGGGCGGCCTCTCGGGCACTTTCACGACCCTGCCCTCCTGCGGACTGCCTGGTCGATATCCTAATCAAATACTAACGAATGTCAAATTAGTAATTGGGCGTTCGTCTTCCTCCCATCTACCCCACCAGCCAGTCGAAGTCGACGTGGGTGATCTCGATGCAGCCGCGATGGCAAAGCATCAAGTTGGTGGCACCAAAATGAGGGTGATCAATCCAGCTCTCTAGTGATATCGGCACTGCAGGAAATTGACCCGGTCCAAGCGGACCAGGTAGACAACGCGATGCTCCTCGGTCAGCCGCCGGGACCAGGTGCCGGACGGCAGGACCTTGAGCGGTTCCGGCTTGCCGATTCGATGGAACGGATCGCGCAGCATCGCCTCGACAATCGCCAGTTTCTGCAGAGCCACCTTGCGATCGGTCTCGACCCAGAACCGGAGGTCTTCCATGAGCTCCGGCTGGAAGACCGCCTGTCGAGGTGCTGACGGAGGTCCGATCGGCTTGCCCTTACTTGTGGCCAAGGTTCAGTTTCTCGCGCAGCTCGGACACCGATCCACCCCCCGTCACCCGGGGAAAGCCAGGAGTTCGGGGGCAACCATCGTCCCCCCTCACATGGAGTCAGATCTCATGTACGCGTCGAGGAAATGAAGCTGCTTCTCGACCAGGGCGTCCCTGTCGAACTTGAGGGCTTCGATGGCAGCGAGATGCGGCTGGGCTGCACACATCTCGTTGTAGACGTCTACCAGCAGGGCGGGGCGGGTTTTTGCGAGATCGTACAGGTATTGATGGTACTCGTGGTTGGTCAGCCTCATTCTCGGCAACACATCGGCGGCTGACTTCCCCTCGGACAGCGCGTAGCACAGGTACTGGAAGGCGCTCATCTTGACCGGCCTACCGGATTTCGCATCGAGCACGCCCCTCAAGGTGATGGCAGCAGCTTTCAGGTCATTCGACCCGACCATGGAAAGGAAGAGGTTCTGGTTTTCTTCGGTTAGTTGGAGCCCGTAGGCCTCGAGGATCTGGTCCCCCATCGAGAGGAACTCCATGTACAGATCCCCTTCATCCTCCACGCTAGCCTGGTCAGTCATCTCGTTTCCGATGGACAGCAGCTGCTCGATCATCTTGCGTACCTTCGCTACGCTCCGACGTTTCATGGATCTACTCCAGGGTGATGGGGGTCGCCCCTCTGTTTTCCTGGCTTGCAGGTGACGAGCCCGGAAATCCCCGTGCCACGAGCCAGTCCTTCCGCCGTTCGATCTCCTGTGGTTGTGGGTTCGTTTCCGCCTGGGCCTCGGCGTCCACGGTCCCAGAGTACAGGGTTCGTTGGCACGATTCGTGCCGGACGGTCGAGGTGAAGGGGCAAGAACGAGATGCGGCAGTTCTGTCGGAAATAGCGACAGAAGTCGGGGAGTGGCCGACCACTCGGGCACTTCTGCCGGATACCATGGTCTCACCGGGCGGTGTGAAGGGGGTGCCCTGGTTGGTTGCAAAGCAAAGGTTACCGCAACCTCGGTGCCAGGGGTAAAAGGGGGATCGAGGAGCGCCAGGAATGGTTCTTATGCTCCACCCGTCGACAGTGGTGCCCGTGGGCACGGGTGAGGTGAGTCATGAGGCCCGCGCCAGGAAGGTGTCTCATTCGCTATCCGTCGACAGGGCGCGTACCGTCCGACGCCTGTAGTTTCCCTTCCAGGGAATGGCGTGCCGTACGCCGCCGGTCGGATCGTCCATGTCGCCCTGGTAGCGAGGGATGACATGAACATGGAGATGGAACACGGTCTGCCCCGCCGCCTCGCCCACATTGAAGCCGATGTTGTACCCGTCCGGATGGTGCTCGTCGTCGAGCTGCCGCTTGACCTCGTCGACGAGCTGGAAGATCGCCTGCCGCTCCTGTTCTGTGGCTTCGAACCAGTCGGCGATCAGCCGCTTCGGGATCACGAGGGTGTGCCCCGGGCTGACCGGATATTGGTCTCGGATAGCGAACGCCAGCTCGTTGGCTGCCACCCAGGCGCTTGCCGGTTGCTCGAGGTAGGGTGAAATCATCGATCTCCTCGGCTGCCAGGGCCATGCAATCGGTCCGTGCTGTTACCGTTCATGGTCCTGGTTCTCCCAACCTGCTCCAGGGAAGTTATCGCCTGGATGGCGGGTGTTCAAGCGTGTTGGGCGAGACCCCGACGGTTTTCGGGCATGGCCAGCAGAGCCATTGCCGACGACCTGGTCGAAGCGATGACCATTGGTATGTTGCCTACGCTGGTGGATGTGCAGAGTGTGTGCGGGCGTGTTGCTCGGACGTACAGGCCTGTTTGCGAGTTTGGTCATGGCCGACCGCCCTGGCCTTCGTCGCGCCACCACCGCTCTGCTTGCCGTGGTGCGCAAAACCCTGGGAGGCGCCATGACATTCCAGTAAGCGTTCTGGGCGCGTTGGCGTGCTGGTGGTTGATGACGGTACACTGTTTCTACGAGTTATCGTATACCTGTCGGCCGGAGGACACGCAGAGGCGGAATCGGTTGAGCCACGTCGCCTGGCGCCAGCGTCCTTCTCGCAGCAGGCGCGATCATGGGGCCGATCGAACAGGGCATATCGGGGAGATCCTGGTCATCTGGGTCACACGGCTTGTCTCCCCCCAGGCACACGATGTCGAATGGGTAGGAAGATCATGAGCACGCCTTTTCATGCCATGCCGTCCAGATGCCACGACATGCTGTTGTCATTCTTGTCGATCGTGACTGTGGCAGCTTGTGTGTTGCTCCATGTCGGCTGTCTCAAATCGGATGACGGATCCAACGGAGCATCGACGGACGGTGATGATGTGAGGCTGAGAGACGTCCCCCATGACATCGTTGCGGATCATGGAGATGAACCGGCCGCAAGAGACCCCTTGCTTCGCATGTTCGTCACCAGCGAGGCCTACGACGGACGCCTGGTGGAAGGTCTGGAGATCGGAGTGGAGGCGGCAGACGCCAAGTGCAACATCGCCGCCCAGGTGGCCGGTCTCGAGGGGAGCTATGTGGCGTACCTCACCCCGGGAATATTCCCTGGACAAGACGGCGAGCTGGTCTACTCGGATGTCCTCGCATCCAGCCGCATCCTGGGCGAAGGGCCGTGGGTGGCTGTACGGACTGACACCGTGATATTTGCTGATCGAGCGGCTTTGGACGGTGTCGAGCTACCTGCCTATCTCGAGATTCGCACCGAATATGGCGAGCCCGTCACCGGAACGACAAGGAGCGACACCATGGTCTGGACGGGAATGTCCAGGGAGGGTGTTCCGACCGATAGCTGTTACGGTTGGACCACTAACGGCAATGCCGCCGGCCAATGCGGTTGTCTGGGAGAGGTCAGTCCATCGAGCTCTGCTTGGCGCGAATGTCCAACGATCTTGGGGGCCTGTATCTGTTACAACACCGCGCGGCTTTATTGCTTTGAGCGGCCTGAATGACACGGCGCCACCTGAACCGGTCAATGGTTACGTGATGGTAGACAGAGCTTCCCGGAGACGCTCGGTGTTTGTAACCGTTCACCTCCAATACGGAGATTCCCTCGTTCTCCGATCATAGCTGTTGAGGTTGCCACACCTGCCTGACCTCAACTGAGGTGCCCGTTCTGCCTCCCTGGCTGTCGGGGCGTCGAGGCGAGCGAGTCCAGCCGTGGTCTCCTCCTGGTTCGGTTGCCATTGCCAAGCCAACCCAGACCACACCGCTGGAAACTCGCCAACTTTCTGGTCCTGTCTTGGGATGGAAGTGCGGGGGCGTTCCTCAGCCGTTCAGGCTATGGAGGGCAACTGGACAGCGCCGATGACCGGTCCCACTTGATCCCACAGAATCACGCAAGATGATCCGATGATGAGCGAGCTCCCCCTACAGATACCTCTCAATGACGGGATCCTGGAGGCGCGCCTGTCCATGGGCTGGGGTGTTGCCAGCACCCTCTGGCTCATCGGCCATCCCCACCCCCTGAACGGGGGGTCGATGAGCAACAACAAGGAGATGGGCCCGGGAAATCCTGTTGACATTCTCACCGCAGGGGGGTACTAAGCCGTCGCCTTGATGACGCGCCGTGTTATGATCGTTCTTTCTTTGATCTGTTGGTCAATGCGGATGTCTTGGCTTTGGAGGTATTGGTATGCATCAAAAGTTTTGCTGGATCCTGTTGGCGTTGTTGGCCACTGAGCTGGTTGCCTGTGCCGAGGCGGTGCTGGAGGTGGACGCGCCGTCGAGCCGTGTCAGCGTGCCCAAGGGGCTGGATATTCAGACCGATCATCCCTACCTGGACGACGAAGAGCAATCCTGGGACATCACCGCGCCAACGGAAGCTCTGTCGGTGACCATCGTGTTCGATCGATTCGAGACGGAGGAGGACTACGACTTCGTGACCCTCTCCACGGGTGATGGACAGGTGATCCACGAGCTGAGCGGAACCCTGAGCGGACAATCTTTCACGGTACCCGGTAGCGTGATGCACATCGACTTCACCAGCGACTGGCTCATCACCCGCTGGGGCTTTGCGGTGACCCAGTACTCCTTCGAGATCGAGGAGACCCCCCATCCTACCGACCACCGCCCCTATTGCGGTGCCATCGGCAGCCGCAGCGAGGGCTGGTACTGGGGAGACACGGGTCAGCTCATCCGCTGGACAAACTGCGCCAGCCTCGACGCTCCGGAATGCGGTGCCATCGGCAGCCGGAGCGAGGGCTGGTACTCGAACGGCGAGCCGGCGCTCATCGCCTGGGACAACTGCCACCGCACCGTTCGCCTGGCGCTGGTCGGCGAGGTGTGCGGCCCCTCGATCGGTTATTCCTGCTACGGAGACGCCTACTGCCAGGGTGTGCCGACGGGACGTATCGGTGGAACGGGGACCTGCAGGCCCTACGGATACTGCGAGACCGAGTCCGACTGCGACCTGGGAGAGGAGAACCCCTGGATCCATCCGGCGTGCGTCGGCCATGCCACCTGTGAGAGCAACCAGTGCGCATGGCATTGCGGCCCGTCCGAGCTTGGCCCCTGGTCCTGGACCGCGGTCTTGCTGAGAGACGTGGAGAGCGCCCACCCCTACGTCAATGACTTCGACCAGACCTGGGACGTGGTGCGCCAAGGCGCCGAGAGGATCAAGGTACATTTCCAGCGGATCGAGACCGAGGCTTACTACGACTATCTCGTGCTCTCCGGCAACCGTGAAGAACGCGCGCTCAACCTGTCGGGCGCCTACCAGGACTACTGGACGCCGGAGTTCGGCGGGGACACGGTGCACATCAACCTTCAGACGGATTACAGCGTGACCAAGTGGGGTTTCAGCGCCGACATGGTGAGCTACTACGAGCAGCTTCCCTACGGGAGCTGCAATACGACCGCCGACTGCCCCCCCAATGAGAGCTGCTTCCCCCACCACTGCTTCAATCCCTACGCTCCCTGTTACGGACACTGCGAGCGCGACAGCCACTGCGACGACGGGACCACGCCCGCCTGTCGGAGGATGATCCCCATCTGCCCCGAGGGAACCATCCTGGCCTACCAGAGTAGCTGCTATTATTGTGTCGATCCGGGTACTTGCCAGGTTCCGGTGACCGAAGAGGGTGATGCCTGCGATGACTCGAACCCCTGCCCCGAAGGCTTGTACTGCAAGGCCATGGCGAATGGAGCAGGCATCTGCCACGGCGAGCGGTGGTGCCAGGCCAGCACCGTCGAGTCCGATTGCGCCAATCTCCCGCACATCGCCGTTCCCGGTTACTGGGCCTGCTACCTAAGCGAGTGCTCCTGGCAAACCGGGTTCTCGGGCGGCAGCTTCAACAGCACCGAGCGTGTGTCGATTCCCGATGCCGACACCGCCGGTATCGAGAGCTCGATCGAGGTATCCGGCCTGTCCCCCTGCGACGTCGAGGTGGCCATGGACCTGACGATACAGCACACCTATCGGGGCGACCTCGTGGTCGGCTTGACCGATCCCACGGGCGTCCGCGCCGTGCTCAGCGACCGCCAGGGTGGCAGCGCCGACGACTTGGTGCTGTCCGGACTGATCCTGCCCGAGACCATCGGGGCCAGCGTGGTCAACGGGTCCTGGACCCTTGATGTGGCCGATGTCTACAGCTATGACACCGGAACACTCGAGTCCTGGGGCCTTCGCTTCACCTGTCGGTAGTCCGCTCGATCCCTGCGAAGCGCAGGCTGGTCTTTTGCAGTTCGATTTCGCACATCAGCCAACGGTACGGTTTTCCCGCGACGCGAGGAGACCTTGGCACTACACTCGGAACCCTTCTCTTTCGAAAGAGGCCACTACCCCTCACCAACTCCAGGCGCAGATGCCTTCTGCGCGAGCAGCCGCACCGTCGGTGATAGACACACCCCGACAGCTTGAAACACCTTGCCACACCAGCCGTTGGCGTTGCTGCGGAGGAAAAAGCGTTTGCCGTCACTGGTCTCCACCTCGGTTTCCAGCAGGCCGTCCAGGTCACGCAGGACGTCCGCACACTCCGCCTCACCCCAGCCGCGTTGGGCCATACGGTCCTGTAACTCGCGCGACAGCACCAATGCCAGAAAGCTACAGAAGATGTGGCCTCGAATGGTCTCGTCTAGCCGGTGGTAGATCGGCCGGGTATCGAGGGTCGACTTCAGGGTTCTGAAGATGGCCTCCACCATCCAGAGCTGTTTGTAGGTCAGGGCCACCTGATCTGCCGACAAGCTGGAGTTCGTTCGCAGCACCCACTTGCCATCCAGGCGTGCCTCGGCCTCGATCGCCTCCGGGTCCACTTCGAAACCTGCTCCTCTGGACCTCAGGTACTTGCGAAAACCCTTGTTCTCCACCAGCGCCTTGTCTCCCTCTCTCAGTTTCTCTTGCAGCTTGGACACGCTCTCCTGGCGGACGATCGCATCCCTCTTGGCCTGCTCCGCGTTGTAGCAGACCACGTATCGGCGGCCATCCAAGGACACCTCTTTCACTTTCAGGGGCGACGGATCCTTCTGCTTCTGCCGGGGCGGAACCACCACTCGATACCGGCCCGCCCGAGCTCGGCGAGGTCCTCGCAGGCACGAAGCATCGCGTAGCGAGCGTCGTCGAAGGTCGCCGTGGATCGCAGATAGAGTCGCAGGGCGCGAAAGAAGATCTCCTCGACCTTCTCGATGCCGATACTCCGAAACTCATTCGGTTGTTCAGCAGCGGGGAAGGCGGCGTTGGGATCCGCTAGCAGGTAGGTGGCCAAGCTGGGAATCGCGCTGTTTCGGTGGCCGTCCGTGGGATTCGAGGCAACCTGGCGATAGTGAGTAATCGTGGTCCTGGCGAACTGGCTCATGTCGCGAACGATGAAGCAACAAAACACGAAGGTCGGGAGTTTCATCGTCATCGCTCCCTTTCGAGTACATCTACTATTTGTCCAGTTCACCACGAGTCCATCCACCCGGGGCTCAAAGGGAAAGCGCGCAGGCACTCCAAGGATCACGAGTGCATTGGAGTCGACATGGAAACTACGGACATCTTCC
This sequence comes from Bradymonadales bacterium, assembly GCA_016931535.1. GTDB lineage: Bacteria > Myxococcota_A > Bradymonadia > JAFGEP01 > JAFGEP01 > JAFGEP01. Next base: position 14,290 of record JAFGEP010000031.1, on the reverse strand, counting down.
GGGTGGCTGCAATGGTGGGCATTCGTGCGGCGGTGCTCCTCCAGATATCGGGGGTGATCCCGGACAAGAAGTCGCTCTTCTCCGGAAGAACCGACCGGGAACAGCAACGCAGGAGGCTCTTGCGACAGACGCTGTTGCCGGGAGTTGCACTTGAGGCATTGATTGAGCCGAATAGGGGTCAAGTCGTCGATTGACCCCTGGTTGGCCTGACCCATACATTGACCCGGACCTGGTCTCCGACGCGCGGACTCCGGCAGCCGGAGTCAAGGCGCGGCGATGGTGCGGGCGCTGGTCGTCTCCGTGGCGCAGTAGGACCCTTCAGACTCGCGGTCGCAACCCAGCGGGTAGGTGTACGTGGTCGCTTCGAGATTCACCGTCTGGGTGGACTCGTCGATGGACACGATCCGAAAGATCGACCACGGTCTTGACGACCTACGCGGTTGCTTCACCGGACTGTACCGTGGCTTACAAGGAGACAAGCACCATATTCCCCCCAAGCGCATTGACGGTACCGGGCGCCTCATGGATGATCGCGGCAAGGAAAGCGATGGGACAAGTTCACGGCGATCGAATCCGTGGACCGGCCCAAGGAGCTCGGCGCGTTGATCCTCGAACAGTTGCAGGCCATGTGATCCCCGCGCGACACCAACCTGCTCCAAGCCGTGCGCAACGCCCCCAGATCGGGCCCGATCGAGCATTACTCCTTGTGATGGAACTCGAAAAGAAGGAAAAATGCCAACCAGTTCCCAAGTACCTGGAGCCGATCCCACGGCGAGGATGGATTCCATGATAGAAAGACCACTCGCATGCTTGTGCCTCATCGCTTTCCTTCTTGGTTGTGACCAGGGTGACAGGGAAGACTGCCGATTTCCGGACCATCCATGTGAGGAGGGCTTCGTCTGTCGGGAAGGCCCAGGAGGGACGTGGATCTGTATTCGGGATGAGCAGACTCGAGAGATGACTACGGGATCACAATCCATCGGTCTCCAAGCGGGATCCGGTGCGGCGGCAAGCGCACAAGCATCTTCCTTGCCTGCTGGTGAGATGCCAGCCATTGTGCCCTCGATCACCTATGGGTTTCCGGATTCCGTCGGTCTCGTTCCATGCGAAGCCGACTCTGTCGGCACAAGTCGCCCTGTTCCCCCGACGCCGGAAGGATCAGGGGGTTCGATGGAACCAGAGCTGGATCTCGATCGAAGCGGAGCGTTGTACGGCAGGATCGAGGAGGATGGCGACGAGACCACAGTGCGCTCGGACCATTTCGCCCGACGGATGGAGCACATCGCCGCACCTCTCCATAGCCAGCTAGCCGAGGCGTTGTCTGCAGCCGCTGCCAACTCAGCGCTGGAATATCCTGAAGAACACGATGACCTGTCGAGACCAGGCGACGTATCGAGCATAGCTGAACTCTTTGGCCAACGCGGGGGTGGCGGTTCTGCTACTGGAGGATCGGGCGAGGGCAGAGTCATGGGTATCGGCGACGTCGGCGGCACGAGTCCGCGGGTGCTCGATGCTCCCAGGGCACCTCGCAGCAGGGTGACACTTGGCGATGCAGAGATCACCGGATCGCTCACGCAAGAACAGGTCCATAGCTCGGTGCGGCGATACCTCAATCAAATCCGTCACTGCTTCGATCGCGAGCTTCTTCGCGATCCCGGCCTCGCCGGCCAGATCATCGCCACCTGGACCATCGCCCCGGACGGCATGGTATCCGAGGCCAGCATCGCAACCAACACCACCGCGAACCAGGATCTCGCAGGATGTCTTCGCAGGACGATCTCTCGGATGGTTTTCGAGGAACCATCAGAAGGGACGGTTGTCCTGGTCAGGTTTCCCTTCAATTTCGGGGCGGTATCGGAGTGAGGTCTACAGACCCGGCCCTTTGGCCTGGTCAGGCCGGAACCAGCTCCACCCGGTCGATACACCCGGACGTGCGAACCAGAGACCAGAGCCTGTGGTCAGGTCCGCGGTTGCTGGCTACTCTTTGTGGAGGAATAGGGGCCAAGTCGTCGATTGACAGGGTCGCCGCCTCGAAGGAGGCCGTTCGATCCGGGCACCGACCCGTTCGACCAGCTGCTCGATCCTGACGCGAGCTCCGATGAGTCAGGCATCAAGAATCGACTCGACGACAGGTTTGTTTTGACAAGGTGCATCCGGTTATCTTACTGTACATTCTCAGTATTTATGTGGGATATCTCAAGAATCCGATCCGTACACTTTTTTCCAGTGACGCTCGCAGGAAGAAGCGAGGGGATTCGGACAGAAACAGTAGGACGGCCATCTCGGCCTCCAACATTCTCGGGCAACTGATGGCCTCTTGTAACGAGGTGCCCGTAGCAGGAGATGATTCATGAGGAAGACTCTTCGATGGTCTCGAGTCGTTCTGAGCTGCGCGCTTTTCTCAGGTTTTCTTGCCGCTGGCTGCACCGAATCGGGCGAAGGCACCCCCGACGACTCCGAGCTGCTCGACCAGGAGTGGGACACCGACCAGGTCATGTCCGCACTGTCCACCGGCGCCCACGACCGGGACAGCCTGGGCGAGGGAATGCCGACCTTCAAACCGCGCTTCCTCCATCGGGTGGCCATGCGATTCGCCCAGCTCCCGGGCGAAATAGCGCAGCCGGTAGGGCCGGCCGGCAGCTCGGTGGTTCAGGATCTCAACGGAACCCCCTCGGCCTTCGTGGAGACCTTCGCGCGCCAGGCAGACGGCCAGCTACGGCCCGCCGAGATCGCCCAACACCTCAATAGCACGGGGAGAGCGTTCTCCAATGCGATCGACCAGAACCGTGGATTGGCGCTGAACATCATCGAAGACATCACCATGTGTGATACCTACCTGACCGTCGCCGTGGGGGCCAGGCCCACGACTCCTACTTTGATCTTCCGATCCACCGGCCTCCCGCCCCAGGTATTCAGAACGGTCGGCCGGATCCAGGTCTCACGGGCTCTGGATGTCGGACTGCGCGATGTGATCGCTGTCCGACCGTTTTACCAGCCGCACATGCCCGTCGGCCTTGACTGGGGATTGCTGTACCGCGTCGGTGAGGGGGCCGATCTGAACCCGACGCATCTCTTTCTGGTCCCGAGCAGCGCTTTTCCCTTTGGAAAGGTCATGAGCATCGAGGAGTACCGCTCGGTTCGACAACAGCTCAGGGAGTCCACCCTCGCTGCCCCCCGGGAGCAGACCCTGTACGCGGACCTGCCAGATGGCGCAGCAGATCCACGGATCGAGAGTCAACAGATCGAACGATGGGGCCGGGTGGCGGCGCGGGCCGAATACGCCGAGCCGGGAGATCTCTGCCCGGGCTGCGATCCGGCGACCAACGACACCATGGAACGCGTTCGTTCGGATACCATCGGGGACTTGATCGATAGCGGCATTCTTCACGGTGATGACCAGACTTGTGGCAATTGCACCTACTACTATCCGGACGGGGAAGAGGTATCGGTCGAATCCTGCGACTCGGCGGGGGATGCGTGCTGTGAATGGGTCGACCGTGCATACGTGGATACCGGCGACTGCATCGAACGATGTACCTGCGTATGCCACCAGGAGTACACCCGGACGGAGCGCTATGGGCAGTTCATTCGAGGAGTCCCCAAACTGCACCAGTATGACTACGACGACCCGGAATGTCCTGACGCCCCGGTGGCGGTGGGTTGCGGCCCGGTAGCCGCCGCCGAGCTGTTGGCCTGGTGGGACCAGCTGGGCTGGAATCTGATCGGCGACTCCTATCGCGGTGGGGCCGGCGCCCTGCGGTGGCATGTCCTGGTCGAGCAGTTGAGAAACGACTACCTGGATTCCTGGTGTGATGCCGATGACGGACAGACCGGTACATGGGCCTCCGCGATCACGAGTGGCATCCCGGTCTTCATGGAAGATCGAGGGTACGATATCGATGCCATCGGATTGACCGTCGAGCAGCAAAAGGCCGATGCCAGCAACGAAGAGGAGCTATTCGAGGATATCCGTTCTGCAATCAATCACTCCCGTCCGGTACTATTGGGCTATTGCTGCGATTGCGGCGATCTCGCCGGTCTGGGCAACGCCAATCATGCGGGCATCATCGTGGGTTACTACACGCAGGACTGGGTTCCCTACGTGTACATCAACACCGGTTGGAAATCCAAAGGGTACCAGTTGATGGAATGGACGATACCCGACGGATCGGCCGTGGTCTATTTTGCCCAGATCGACCAGATTCCTTCGGGAGATCGGTGGTGTTCCGCAGACGACCTCTCGAGTTACTACACGCCGTATGACACCTACCTGGACTACACCTGTTCGGATTCCCAGTACGACAGCTATCCCGTCATGAGAGACATCGTGGGCGAAGTCTGCGACCGGATCGCCTGGGATGTGGAAGTGACTTACACCTTCGAGTGGCAGGACAATGTCAATTGCCTGACCCCGCGCGAGGTGGATCGGATCGAGGACAGCATCCGCGAAATCGAAGAACGGATGAGCGACACCCCCTGTGAAGAAGACGAAATGGGCAACCCCGTCTGTCCCGAGTAGGCGAGCCCCCAGCTCGTTTTCCACTGGAGTGAAGTGCCACTTCGTCAGGTGAAGTGGGCCGCGGACAGCCGCTCTACACTGAAGTTCCTCCTACCACGGGCGCAGGCATCTGCCGCCGTCCATGATCTATCGTTGCGGACAGCCGCTCCAAAACGAAGTTCCCCCCACCCCCGAGAGATACTCGGTCGACAATCCCCGATAACTACGTGGCAGATCGCAATCACAGGGGGTTCCTGTCTTGGAGAAGGGGGCCTCCAGATTACAGATTGGTCACAATTGTTGAGATGGTGCGCGGCGATGCAATATGCCGGCAGTCTCGGGGCATGTGTCGAGGGGATGGGCCAGATCGTTGCCAGCTGGATCTCAGTGATGATACCGGCACGGCAGGTCCCCTGACGCTGAGGACCTACTCTTGCTCGTCACCAGGCGCGAGGACTCTGGTCGGGTAGCCGATCAGGGTGAAGTGGTAACTGGTCTGCGCGTTCTGCTCAAATTGGTCGGTGTAAGAAACATCGCAGAAGTTATAGTTGTCGGACATGCAGTAGAAGACATCGAACGAGGTGACGAACGGCCTCCTGTCGTACGGGGGGCCTGGTGCCGGACCACTGGCGCTCAACTGGTGGATGATCGAGACCTCCGTCCAGGATACAAATGGCATGTCGATCTCCCAGGGCGGTTCCCTCAGGAAGGGGGAGCAGGTCTCTTGATAGCGATAACCCCAGACGTTGAGGTCAATGTCCGGGGTATCAGGCCAGGTGATCTCCCACTGGTGGCTGCCATAACCGAACGACAGGTCGCTTGAGGCGTCGTACTCGAACAGGTTGGGAGCCAGATCGGACTGCAGGTCGCCGTGGGCGGTGACGGTGATGTCGAAAAAGGTGTCGACGTCATTGGTGGCGCAGAACGGGACGCTGGTCGTGTAGTCGCTCTGGGTGACCTCGACCATCCACACCCAGGTCCCGCGGCGGTCGGAGGTGATCGAGCCCGAGTGGGTGCAGCTTGTGGCATCGAAGGTCACACCGGGGGCCAAGCGGCCGTTCCCGACCCCCAGCGGACAGGTCGGGTCGTCGGATTCGCTGGGCAGGGGGCTGCAGGTGATCTCGGTGCCGTCACCGCCCTGCAGTAGCGCAACCAGGTCGTCGTAGGAGGCGCTGATGTCCAGGCAGTGGTTCGGCTCCGTCATCACCGCATCGGCGTTGAGGCTTTCGTTGATCACCAGCTCGCCGCACAGGGTTTCCTCCAGGGTCTCGCTGGTGTCCAGGTCAACCAACGAGATGGTGATGTCGTGGGAGGTCATGGCCACTGTCGGGACCCCGGAGATGGTCCCGGTGTCGGCATCCATGCTCAGCCCGGGCGGGAGGTTGGTCGCCGTCCAGAGGTAGTCGTTGGCGGTACTGCCGGCGACCTCCGGAGTGAAGGTGTAGGTCGCCCCCACGGCCCCTTCGGGGAAGGTCTCGCAGTCGATGGGCTGCCGGGACCTGGGGCCCGGATCGTTGGAATAGTCGCAGCTCGCGGCGGAGCACAGGAGCAACGCCAACACCAGCTGCTGCATACACTTTCTCATGAAGCCCCCTTTGGCCCCGGTGTGGATCTTCCACAGGTCAGCATGTCAACAAGGACCCATCAGTACATCGGTGACATTATCGCGGGATCGGGTGTCACACGCAACGGCGTGACGTCGAGGGGCTCCCAATCGTCTGCACGCGGGTCATGGTCAGAGCGGGTGCCGCGTCGATGAACCGAGGGAGCGCTCAGTTCGGAGGCCAGAGCACCTCGCTCAGATCGCTCGACCGGTTGTCGAGATAGGTGCGGTCCGACAGCTCGAGGATAGCGGCCGTGGTGATGGCCGAAGGGTGTTGGTCCTCGATGATCTCTGGAAACAGGACCGCGTTGATGCCGGGGAAGGGAACGGGTTGGTTGGCCTGGTTGTCGACAAGGGCGCTCTCTTCCACCCCCGTGACCATGGCCAGGTAGGCGGCGTCGGGGTTCAGGCGGACGAAGCTATGGCCTGCATCGAGCCAGGCCTGGACGGTGCCCCGGATGTGGGGGTGATCGGGCTGGCCCTGCACGTGGTCCGACTGGGTGGCCAGAGGCATGACCAGGAGGTCGGGCATCTCGGCATGGAGCACGTCGATGCTCCCGCTCGCATCCCGGTCGCTCCAGTAAGACCTTGTCTCTTCCAGGGAAGCCAGCCATACCGGCGGACGATCGGGAAACAGGCCGGTCCCGACCAGCTGCAACACTTCCGCCAGATCGACCGAGTGGTACGCCTTGGCGCGATGCTGCCCCTGCACAAAGGTGCCTGGACCGGCCAGGGGGGCGAAGGTGAACTCTCCCGTGTCGATGCTGCCGTTATCGTTCGAATCGACGAAGAACTGCCCCAAAAAGGTCACCTGCCGATGGTAGGCGACATCCTGGGTGGTGTAGGGGCTGGTGGGATCGAAGGCGATGAGGCCGTCCAGGGTGGGCCAGGGGCAGGCATAGCCGATCTCGCCGTCGATGCCCCCCGTTCCGGCCACGTAGGTCGGGTTGAGCGTGTCGCCAACCCTTCCCAGCTCGGCGAGCGCGTACTGGTCTCCGATGGGGCTCTCCCAGGTGGTGAGCCAGTCCACGCCAGCCAGGTCTGGATTGGCGTGGCGCGCGAGCGCGATGGTGGCCAGGTTGCCTCCATTGGAGGAACCGAGGAGGCCCGTCACCTCCACCAGCGCGTAGGGTAGGCGGTCGGTGAGGAGATCGCCGTCGGTGTCTGCCAGATCGCCCAGCGCATATCGCAAGACATCGGTAGTGGCCTGGATGCAGTTGGGCCCGCGGTAGTCGAAGAAGCCCCCGCTGGTCGCGCCTTCACTGGAAGTACCCGGAAAAACGTATTCCACCAGGATGTAGCCGTGCTCGGCCACGGCCAGATCCACGCGCTCGGGGTCCACACCGGCGGTGCCGGTCCCCCCTGCCACGAAGACGGCGATGGGAGCTCCCTCGGGATAGCGTACGGCGTCAAGCCCAGGGTAGAACACGCGCACCGCGATCCCGACCTCGTCACCCACCGTCGACGGGATCTGGACCGTGTAGGCCCCTGGCTGTTCAGGCCCTTGCAGGTCGAGGTCCAGGCTCGCGTCGCCAGGTGGGAGTTCGCGTTCCTCCCCGAGGTCCCCTGCGCCATCCAGGTCACCGGATTCCCCCCCATCTCCGCTCTCTCCATCAGCAATGCCGTCTTGGGCGTCGGCATCGCCTGTACCTGGATCGGCGGGCGGGTCCAGTGGGACATCTTGGACGGTATCCGCGTCCACACCCGAATCGTACACGGCGTCTCCATCCTCGTCGTCCGAACAGGCAACAAGGCAGAGCAGGACAGCGAGGAGTCCTGGCAATCGTGCGAAGCCCTTCACCATGGCGGCAACTCCTGGGAAAGATTCCATGGGCATGACCGATGGTTGTCAATGACACATTTTGGGGGCCTTGAACACCGGCTGGACCGCGAAAGCAGATGCCCTGCCGGTCGGTCACCGTTTGATCGAGGTCGCTCTGTCTGGTCAGGTCCAGTCGCCGTGATCGCTGGCTCACTTTGCGGGCATGTACCAGACGAGCCCATCCACCTCGGAGAAATGCGGATCGAAGGACAAAAGACTGGCGCCATGCTGCATGGCATGAGCGGCGATCCAGATGTCGTTGGTCGGGATCGGTTTCCCTTTCCTGCGCAGCGCGGCAGCGATCCAACCGTAGCGTTCCGCGGTATCGAGGTTCACCGGGAGGAGCTCGACATATGGGCTGGCCAGAAAGGTCGACAGCTCCTCGATGTTCCTGGAGAAATGCGCTCCAGCTCGGAAACCGAACACCAGCTCGCCCGCTACGATGGCGGACATCAGGACCCCTTCCGACCTGGCGATGTGACCGGCGACGCCCCGATGACCTCGTTTCCAGGCGCTGTAGGCGTTGGTGTCTAGAAGCACCTTCATTTCCACATCTCCTCGTCGACCTGCTCGCACGCGTCGATGGCCGCCAGAAACTCGCGTTCCTCGCTTTCGGTCCAGGTCCCGAGAAGGTGGTCCAGGGCTTTGCCTACCGTGCGATCATCCTCCTTCCCTTCTTCTAGACCCGCGCCTTTCTCCAAAAGCCGAAGCGCCGCCTTGTTGAGCGATATCCGCTCCTTCTTGGCGAGATCCCGTATCGCCTTGGCCAGCCTCTCGTCGAATCCCCTGATGGTCAGCTGGTTCACCGGTCCTCCTTTGAGTCAAAAGTGACTCATCCTGATTCAAAATAGTGCCTCATGATGGGGATATCAAGAGCAGCCGCCTTTCGGACGGCGGTGGTTCAAGCTGGTCCCGATCCGCTTGTTGCTCCCGCTCCGCAAAGCGCTCCCTCACCCACCCCTGCCAGACGGCCAGCTGGCTGTTGGATTTCTGGCCGGCCTGGGGCCGTTGCCCAGACCCAGGGAGTGTGAGGGGCCGTCCCTCACAACAGGTTGGGAACACAGGCTTTCTTTCCATCGCCCACATCGAGGCAGGCGTAGTAGGGCCAGTCGCGGCAGTCCTCGTCTTCCTCACAGATCCTGGCGCAGTAATCGTCGATAGGCACAAAGGGGTTGGTCTGCTCCACACAGACGCCGTCGACGGGGCACTCCTCGTCGGTGGTGCAGCCCAAAAGGGTGCAGTAATTGTTGAAGAAGCGGCCATCCATGCCAAAAAGACAGCAACCTCCGCCGCACACAGTGTCATCCTCGCAGGGGTCGCCAACGTAACCTTCCTCCATGGAGTCGCTGTCGCAGGTCTGGACAGGTGGCGAGATGGTCTCATCGTAGAACACGTACAGGTCGCCCTGGGAGCGCACCGACCACGCGGGTGCATTGCTCAGGCCAGCGGCCGAGAAGGCTATCTTGTGGGAGGCCGAGATGCGGAGCTGGACTAGGTTGGGCCAGGCCATCTCTTCGAGGATCTCCTGGGGGATGGTGAAGGCGCCGTCGTTGTCGACGTGGCAGGCGACAAAGGTCTCTGGCCCATATATGCAGTACTCGCCGAAGAGAACGATCACCGCCTCGTCGAAGTCGCTTCCGCCACTCCAGGTGACCTCCAGAGAGGCCTCCGCCGAGATGTTGTCGATCTGACCCGCCCCGTCGACGTGGGGCGTCAACAGCTCGAAGGGCTCAGGTGCCGGCTGTAAGAGCGAAAAGGCCGATACGTCTGCTCCCCCTTCGGCCGCGAGCGCCAGATCGACCCCTGTGCTGTAGGTATACTCCCCTTCCTCCCAGACGCTGACGGAGGAGTAGTTGTGGGTGAGGTCCGAGTACTGTATCACCATGGGCTCACGCACCATGCTCATGTCGGCATCGAGCGTCAGGGTGCCTCCATCGAGGCAGTTGACGTTTCGAGGTGGGTCCACGACGGCGTCTCGCTCGGCACCCTCGAACACCCGACAGGTGTCGATGGGCAGCGATCGCCCCGCCGCCTCCTGGCGTTCGGAGGCGAACAGCAAGCCTGTCTGGTTGTTCAGACTGGCATCAAAGCTCAGGACGGTCATGTCGGAGGTGGGGGGTCGGCCACAAACGCTGACCCCCTGACAGCCCCAGCAGTTGCGGTTGATGGCCACCGCGATCACCTCCCGAGGGTCCTCCACCGAGCTGTCCTCTTCTGCGTTCGAGTCGGCGGCGTCGCTGTCGGGCGTGCTGGTATCTCTACCGGAGTCAGGCTCGGGACTGGGCTCCTCGGAACCGTCACAGGCGAGACTGGTGATGAGCAGGGCGGCGGCGAGTGCTATGGGGATTGGTAGTATCCGCATACTGTCCTCCTTAATGCCGGCTGGAAACCGGAAAATGGTGTCGAACCGGAAACCACGGCATCCCTGACGGTCATGGACCTGCAGTCGGTGTCGTTTTCTGACTGGCGAGCGGGCGTTGTGGACGATTCTCATGATAGCCGATCACCATTTTTAGTGCCAACTGACCGAATCCTCTGCCAAGGGGAGCCGGCGCAGGTAGCAAACCCGCTGAAAACGGGAGCGGAATCGAGGCGGCGCTGTCTGGCCGACAGCTCATCGAGCTTTTGCAGCGCAAGAGCGGCCGGTATTTAATCACTACCACTCCGTAGCCCATGCAGGCCGGAAGGAGGGGGCCGATCCACTTGGAGGTATCCGGAATCATCGTGCGGAATGTGTCGAGGGAGCTGATCGGAATCGGGAGCGCGAGCGGTGCTCGTGGGTGCCGCGCCGCTCACTGGGCAGGTCGTGGATCCTGGGTGCTTCAGGAGGTCCCGACAAATGACCAGAAGCTCTCCCCAGGAATGAGGTGGGCCGCCTCGACTGCGGTCAACCCCGCTTCCTTCATCTGGGCTGTCAGCTCTTCATGCCCCGGAAGACGGCCAGAACCTCGGGTCATCGCGGACCAGAGATCGAGCGCCTGTGTGGATGTCCCCCCTCCCTGGCACAGGCTGGTCACCACGAGCTTACCGCCTGGCTTCAGGAAGGTGCGGACATGCCGGAGCAGATCGGTGCGCTCGCTCACGGGGAAGTAGTAGATATTCTGGTGCAGGGTGGCCAGATCGAAGGGCTCGTCGGGGCTGCGTTGCCTGATATCGCCCGTCTCGATCGACACTCGATCGGAACACTGAGCTCGTTCCACGTTCTTGGCGGCCAGCGCCGCAGCCGACTCCTGTAGCTCGAGACCCAACGCCGTGAGCTCTGGATTGCGTTTCGCCAGATGACACAAGGTCACCGCCGAACCGCACCCGATCTCGAACAACCGGAATGGGCCGCGTGTGGGTACGAGGCGTTCCATGACCTCGTGGATGAGTGGCTCGACCACCCGCGAGGAACGGGCGATGACGTGGGAATCGTGATCGGCCAGAGTGAAGGGTCGGCCGCTCCGTAACCGCTCGGATGACTCCCGGATGGCCAGACTGTGCACGCAGGTGATCTCCTCGACCAGTGCTGCGACCGCATCGTAGCGGGGATCGACGATGGCTCGCACGAGGCGACCCCGCAAGGCGTAGGTGTCCCCCTTGGCGGACAGCTCCCCCACTGCGACGCCCAGTTGAAGCCAGGCCAAAAATGCGTCCTGCATACTCGAATGGATGTGCAGAGCCGCCGAGAGCTCATCAAAGGTCGCGGGTCCGTCCGCTAGAAGCTGCAGAGCGCCCAACGAAAGCCCCGAGCCCAGAAAGGAGATCCGGTGGAAGTTGCGGGCAGCTTCCACCAGGGTATGGATGAGGAAAAGTTGCCCATTTTTGACCACCGACAGGAAGGTCTTGAGCTTCATTCGACAACTCCATCGCGAGGTAGGAACTGGCGGCAGGTTAGCACGCTTCAGCCGGGGCCGAGTACCCCGCTGGTTCTCCGCCCACCTGGCCTTCCTCGTCCCGTCGGGGCATGGCGCGCACTAACGATCCGCCAAAGGGCTTCCATCGACCAACACGTACGCTCCATACAGTCAGTCGGTCCAGGCGGTACAGTCCGCGGGGGAATAGGGGTCAGGAATAGGGGTCAAGTCGTCGATTGACATACTATCGGAAGACGGATCGCTCCCAGGAATGATCAGACCCCTCCGATGTAGCTAGCCCGGTCTCTGGCACCACGTCATGAACCGTAGTCACGTAGGGCGGGAGATCTTCTGGCCAAGATAAATGTCAAGTCAGAGAGGGAAGAGGCTGGCTGAAGTAATCCACCAATCGACGACTTGACCCCTACATCGATGTGGTTCGGAAAATGTGATGTGGTCAGAACCGGACCGCGAACCCGATGCCGAGGAGTGTGGTGCCATTGACCTCGCTCTCATTGGGTCCCGGGGAATTCTCAGGCTCGAATCGGGCCAAGGAGCGTGACCTGCTATTGATCAATCCCCCCTGCACCATGAGGCTCACGCCACCCAAAAGCAGGCCGATCGAGCTGACGGTGGCCAGCGTGCTGCATATATTTCCCAGAGCCTCGGCCGGGGACCCGCTCGTCGGATGGATGCTGGGAAGACTGTCGTACGCACCCTGTGCCGCCAAGGCAACAACCCCAAGGATGGACAAGGTGGTGAGCAGCAGACCGGCCAAAAACTGCTCGTTGCCGGGGTGCTGGATGGTGACAATCTCCTCCCGCGGGACCACGACTTGTCGCTCCAGGTAGATGTGCTCGCGGTTGCTGCCCTCGATCCGGCCGTGGATCGTCTGCCCGTCGCGCAACTGGATCGTCGCCGAAGCGGAGCAAGAGGTCAGTAATGCCAGCATGCTGACCAACGCGATGATTCGGTACGGATGGATCATGGTTCCTCCGATCTGTTGGAAAGTGTTTCACAATCTGGCGCTGCACAAAAAAGGCCAACTTGGCGACCTGGATAGAGCCTGGATTGATGGGAGATTTCCGCTTGGATGGGTAGGCGCGGGCCGATTCTCGCGCGCAAAGATCAATGCAGCGAGAAAAGAATTACACGGTTCGACTGCGACAGGCCGGTGTGGAAAAAAACGCTTCCTGTCGTGAACAGTCGGTGCCGCGTGGGCTGGGCACAGCATCCGTGACGATGTCCGCCAACCCCCATTCGTGGCCGTCGGTGAGCATCGGTTCCAGGATGTAGAGCTCCCAGGGAAGAGGACCTATTCGATCGGATCCGGGCGGATGGTCCAGAGACCCCCGCTCAGCGAGGGTTCCACACGATCGAGCCCCAGCAGGTCTGGGTACCATCCTCGCTACGCACGCCGCAGTTATGGTAGTAACCGGTCGACACCTGGTCGAACGGTACTCCGCTCGGCGTCTGGCTCACCTGGCCGTAGTAGTCCCAACCCCAGCAGACGACCTCGTGATCGCTGCTGCGCAGCCCACAGGAGTGGAGGCCTCCCGCCGAGACCTGGTCGAACGGTACCCCGCTGGGTGCTCCGGCCACCTGGCCTTCCTCGTCTCGACCCCAGCAGAGGATCTCCCCGTCGCTTCGACGCACCCCGCAGCTGTGGTAGAACCCTGCCGAGACCTGGTCGAACGACACCCCGGCCGGTGCATCCTCCACCTGGCCATCTCCATCTCGACCCCAGCAGAGGACCTCCCCATCTGCACTCCTCACGCCACAGTTGTGGTAGTAGCCGGCCGAGAGCTGGTCGAACGGCACTCCAGCGGGCGCATCGCTCAGGACGCCGAAATCGTCTCGACCCCAGCAGAGGACTTCCCCGTCCAGGCTGCGCATCCCGCAGTTGTAGGTCTGTCCCGCCGCCACCTGGTCGAACGGCACCCCACCGGGCGCATCGCTCACCTGGCCGGAGAAATCCGAGCCCCAGCAGATCACCTCGCCGTCCGAGCTGCGAACCCCGCAGACGTGGTAGCCTCCCGCCGACACCCAGTCGAACGGCACCCCGCTCGGTGTTCCGCTGATCTGACCGGCGAAATCCGAGCCCCAGCAGTAGATCTCCCGGTTGCTGCTGCGCACCCCGCAGGTGTGAAAGCCCCTCGCCGACACCTGGTCGAACGACATCCAGTTGGGCAGGCCGCTCACCTGGCCGCTGGAGTCATCGCCCCAGCAGTCAAGCTCACCGTTTGAGCTGCGCACCCCGCAGGTGTGGTAGCCTCCCGCAACCATCCAGTCAAACGAGATCCCGGCTGGCGTCTGGCTCACCTGGCCGTAATTGTCGTTTCCCCAGCAGAGGATCTCCCCGTCCGCGCGACGCAGGCCACAGGTGTGGTAGATGCCCAGCGACACCCGATCGAAAGATACTCCGCCGGGGACACCGCTCACCTGGCCGGCCGAGTCCGACCCCCAGCAGAATATCTCCCTGTCGCTGCTGCGCAGACCGCAGGTGTGGTATTCTCTCGCCGACACCTGGT
>JAFGEP010000030.1 GCA_016931535.1 Bradymonadales bacterium | reverse complement strand
TCGTCTCCACATCCGACCCAGGAGAGGGTGAGCAGCAGGGCCAGGGGGAACGACCAGAATGTGAGCTTCTTCATCGCCTCTTACCTCAGTAATTAGGGTTGTCGGACCTTCCATCTCCGCGTCGATTCGCGCCGGCAGGCGGATCGGATGCCGACGCACGGCTTGGCGGCCGTTGCGAGAGTGGAAACCAGGGCATTGTAACGGGAGTGCTTGGGAATGACAACCAGGGGCAAAGCGTGCACCACGATCCCGATAGCGGAGCCAGAAGAGCCGAGAACGGTGCCGGTAAATGACAACCAGTGGGGCGAGCGTGCACCTCCCCCGGTGCAAGGCAAGCGAGGGAGGAATACTCGGCCAGAGGCTAGGATCGCCCCCTCCGTCGGCTACGCCGACACCTCCCCCGCTTGCACAGCAAGCGGGGGAGAATGGTCAGCTGCTACTTATGGAGACGTAAACATAGTCATAGTAAGGATCGACGGCCTGGATGGTCAGGAGGTAGTCTTGCCCCTCCTGGAGGAAGTACTGCCGGGTGTAACCGACCTGGCACTCGTTGCCGGGGAGGGTGCTGCTGGGGAACTCGCCGGGGCAGCTGTCGCTGGTCCCCTCTCGCAGCTCGATGCCGTATGAGCCATCGAAGGTAGAACAGCTGTAATATTCACCAGGAGAATACCAGTAGCAGTTATAGTACTTGATGTAAGCCATGCGGGTTTGGGCCGAGGTGAACTGGAAGACGAGATCCTGCCCTTCGTAGCTTCCTTCGATGTCCTCGCACGCCAGGGTCTGGTCATTGTCGAGGTAATCCCAAATGAGGAAGACGTCTGTGTAGTAGTCATAGATTTCCCCCAGATCGATGGCGTTGTCGCAGCATTCTCCGGGGTTCGGGGTGGCTTGGCTGAATGTTTCTTGGACTGACACGGTGCCGTCAATCCCGTTGACCTGGGCGTCGAGCCGGATGGTCTCCACCGTATCATCGAGGACCGCCAGGCGGATCACACCACGTTCAGAGGTGGTGACCTTGGCAGAACCGTCACCGGCGAACTGCGGGTCGTCGCCCTCCAGCGCCTCGTGGAAGACGGCATCACCCGGAGCCTTGATGTCGCCTGCCAGTGGGGTGGCGGTGAGCTTGGTCAACAGGAATTCGACCTCCATCTCCGGTACCGGGTTGCCCCAGTAGTCAAGAACCACGGCCCCTGTGATCCAGGGGAACAGGCAGGTATCGGACAGGTTGTCCAGGCTATTTTGTTCCGTC
Source organism: Bradymonadales bacterium (assembly GCA_016931535.1). GTDB lineage: Bacteria > Myxococcota_A > Bradymonadia > JAFGEP01 > JAFGEP01 > JAFGEP01. The sequence goes on along the minus strand of JAFGEP010000030.1, from coordinate 1,418 downwards.
CAGATTTCAATGGTCTCCGGCGGTCCGGGCTCGAAGGGGATGCGGCCGTCGAGCAGCAGGACGTCGAGCTCCAGGTCGTCGACGTACCAGCCGGGTCCCAGCGGCTCTCCATTGACGGTGTACAGGCGGAAGCCGGCGTCGAGGTAGAGCAGTCGGTAACCCTCATAGTCGCAGTCGAAATCGCCGGTGGGCAGCTCCATTGTCACCGGGCGCCAGCCGTTGCTTATCCCGCCGAAGCCCCAGAGCTTGGGTCGAATTCTTTCGTCCACCACCCGCGAATCGGATATGGCGTCAGCGATGACGGGGCCATCGACAGCTTCTTCGCCGCACAGCCCCGGGCCGGGATAGGGGAAGCCGTCGAGGGATGGGCCGATGATGATCGCCTCGTTTGCCTTGGGCTCGCCATAGGGCCACTCGTAGCCCATGTCGAAGAAGCTCACCAGGCCGGTGGCGTTGGTGCAGTCGGTGGGGCAGGGGCGGCCCATGTCGTGCCAGGTGGAGAAGTTCAGGATGGCCTCGCAGATCCCGGTGTAGGTCGGGTCGAGCCGGATGTGCCGGCTGGCGACATCGGGACGGGGTTCCACCGAGAAGGCCAGGGGGCCGTCCAGGTTGGTGCCCAGGCAGGTGTCCCCCGAATGGGCCGCGCCGGGTCCGACTCCAGCCGCGGGGGTTCCCACCTCCCACAGGCTGCCCTCGGGCATGGACCACTGGGTGTCCTCGTCCAGGTTGTCGGCGAAGGCGTGCCAGAGGCCGCGGCCCTCGATGCCCTCTGTTACCGGATAGATGGATACGTATGCATCCCCCGCGAGGAAGTTCGTGACGGTCGTGGAGTAGTGACCGGCTCCAGCGGTTCCAACGGCGGTAGTCTGGTAGCTGATGTAGCTGGGATTGCCCTCGAACTGGTCGAAGTAGGGGCAGGGGACAGGAATCTCCTCGGCCAGTGCCTCCGCCACGCCAGCCTCCAGTGCTGCGCCAGGTTCCACCACTGTAGCGAGCCTGCAATCGGGGTGCCAGACATTCAGGTTGAACACCACCTGGGGACCGGTCACCGGGTTCAGGAACTCGTCGGTGAGCTGGATATTGATCTCCACCCCCTTGTCCGCATCAGGTGCGGTGACCAGCACCGGCTCCATGTGGTCCATGAGCAGGTAACGGGCCGGGCCTGGTGTCACGTCCAGGGCGAAGCTCCCCCATACGCAGCCGGAGACGGCGATGATGAAACCGTCCCGGTCGGCGAATCGGCCGAAATAGGTGGAGTCGTTGTAGGTCAGACCGTAGCGATCGGTCTCGGTCAGCTCGTGATTGAAGTACACCCCGGCGTTGCGGCCGTACCAGCGCACCGGGACAAAGGGGAGGGGCGCGCTGCCCAGCTCGCCGCAGTCGTTCAAGACCTGGGCCACCAGCGGCACCTCCACCAT
>JAFGEP010000029.1 GCA_016931535.1 Bradymonadales bacterium | reverse complement strand
GAGGTGCCCGCGTAGCGGGCGGAGGGGGCCGGCGCGCAGCGCCGGAGGGGGCCGGCGCGCAGCGCCGGAGGGGGCCGGCGCGCAGCGACGGAGGGGGCGATCCTGGCCCCTGGCCCAGCTTTCCTCCCACTCCGCCAACTTGCGAATGATCCCACAGTATGTTAACCAGGCGGCCTTGGCTTGACGGTGTCTATCCCGGTAAGATGTACGGTTGGTAACAACTGGACCGGTCTGCCACCATGCCCGATGATTCCAGAGCTGACCCGGTGTGCTATGCGGTGATCGTCGATCCCGGTGAGGGTGGAGCCGCTGGCACTGAACAAGCCCACCAGATCTTCCATCGGTTGGCAGACCTGGATGTTGCCCGGCTGCTTCCGGCACCGGCAGAGCTTGCTGCCCGCCTACAACACGGACCAACCACCCTGGTCGAGGGGATCTCGCGGACGCGGGCACAAGAAATCGTCGATGCACTCCGGGACCTCCCCCTCTCGACCAAGCTCGTGCGGCAAACCGCCACCAGACCAGCCCAGTCCGGCCCCCTCAGGACGACCTTGCCCGGCTGGACCCGGCTGGAGCTGTCTTCTTCCGACAGTGATCCGGCTCCGACCGGCCTCATCCCACAACCCTCAGCCTCACCGATCGGCGAGACCTCCGACAGCGCTGCGCTTCCGGTTACGACAGGTGACCCGGACACCCCACCTACGCCCCCCGGGTTCATACCAACCACATCAGCCCCACGGACTGAAGGGAGCAGTACCGATTCCCGTACCCCCGAGGTCCCGAGTCGAAAATCCAGCGAACCCTCCCGGCGTCCAGACCCCCCGCCCGCCGAGGACCCCCCCGTTGTCCTGGGCTGGAAGGAGCTCGTACCCCAACCTCTGCAACCCTCTCAGAACCTGTTCGAGCCGCCCTGGGACGACCGGCCCGGCGTCCTTCCGAAGCCCAAGCTCAAGGTCATCGACCAGGCAGGACAGCGTCTGGACAACCCCATCGAGCCTGCTGTGACCCGAAGCCCTCTGCTCGACGTCCCCCAGGACTTGCATCCAACCGAGGGACAGGAACCACCAACCACCGGGTTGGCCGACCTTCGGCCGCGCCCCCAGGTGGATGACGTCCCCCTACCCGCCGACTCTGGACGTTCTCAGCTGAAGCTCCCGGCATCGGGTGCCCTGGTCGACCCCTCTTCTTCCAGCCCGGGCAAGCCCGTTCCGATCGAGGAGCTGCGGCCCAGGCCCTGGCTTACTGTCCTGCTCAGCCTCCTGGCGCCGGGGGCCGGGCAGATGTACCTGGGAAAGAGGGGGATGGCCGGCACCTACGCGGTGACCTTCTGGCTGCTGTTCCCTTGGGTTCACTCGGTGGTGTCCGCCAGAAAGCAGGCTCTCGATCTGGGAAACGGCCGGTTGAGCCCCAGGAGACGACCCGACCTGGCCGGTGCCATCGGCTTCATCTTGTTGTTCTGGCTGGTGGTGTCCATGCTGGTGGTGACCAACCTGTCGATTCACCAGCGGCTGACCAGGCATGTGCAGGTAGCCGATCAACCGCCGATAGTCCTGGAACGGCCGGAGGTGCCGGATAGCACCCCACCTGGCGCGCAGGTTGCGATGGAGAGCGAAGGTTCCGCTCACCAACCGCCCGCTGGCCTGGTGGAGGACCTGGAACGAAGGCAGCAGCAGGTCAGGGCGCTGCGGCTGGTACTCAACGCCCGGGCCGCCTGCGAGGCGGAGGATTTCCGGATGTGTCAGCTACTCAGTGCCCAGGCACGAGAGCTGGACCCCGGTCTTGCCGAAGCCATCCGCCTGTACCATCGAGCCACCCTGGCGCTGGAACCTGTCCCGGATGCAGAACACGACCAGGAATCTCCAGACGGCGAAGGAGCCCAGCCATGATCGTGAAGCTTCGACTGCCAGGCGACGAGAACGACCAGGAGTTCACCTTCCACCGCACCGAAGCGCTGATCGGCAGCAGCCCCCGGACCGATCTGTATGTCCCCCTGGAGCACGTCGGCCTCCGCCACGCCCGGTTGCGACAGCAAGGCAACCGCCTCTGGCTGGAGCCGTTGAAACCGGGACAGATCCTGGTGGTCCAGCGAAACAAGGTGGGTCGGATCAAGTCCAGCTCCCCCATCGGCCTGCTGGTGGGTGATACCATCCTCCTGGGACCGGGTGAGGAGACCGCGTCGATCCAGGTGGTCTCGACCGGCGCCGAGATGGACCTCGAGCCCCGCTCTGAAACCCTGTTCAGGATGATGGACCAGCCCTGCGAGCCTTCTCATCCGCTCCTGCAGGCGGCCAACCGGTTCGCCATCCAGGCGTTGGAGGTCACGACCCGATCGGAGCTGACCGAGCTGCTACAACCGGTGGTCGAGGCGTTCACGGGAGCTCCTGGCGCGCCCACCGGCCTGGTGCTCTTCGGTACGTCGAGGGAGGCTCCCCAGTTCCTGATCCCCGAAGCCTTCCACCACTTGATGAGCGGAACCAAGGCGTTGATCGCCCTGGCCGAGTGGCGGCCGCGCATCATCGATCGGCTCTGCCAGGGCGAGGTCCTCCTTTTCCCCTCCGACTCCGAGGACAGCCACCTGTTTTTGGTCCCGATCACCGCCGAAAGGGGAGTGGTCGGCTTCTGGTGTTTCCTCGCCCCCAAGACTCAGGCCATCGTACAGCTTTCTTCCGTTGCCAGCGCGATCAGCAAGCTGCTGCTTGGCGCCCTGCAGCGTCTGGACACCGCGCAGAAGCTCAGGGCTTTGCGGAGCGAGAACCAGTACTTCCGGGCTCGAGAGCGTAGCCACTACCTGTACAAGGAGCTGGTGACTCAAAGCCCGGCCATGAAGACCGTATACGAGGCGGTCAACCGCCTGGTGAACAACCCCTCCCCGGTGCTGATCGAGGGCGAGAAGGGCACCGGCAAAGAGATGATCGCGCGGGCCCTGCATCACCTGTCCGATCGCGCCGGCGCGCTCATGATCTCCCAGAACTGCGCCGACCTGCCGGAGGATCTGCTGGACCAGGAGCTGTTTGGCCGTTCGAGCGACCCTCAGGCCAGCGCCAGAGACGATGCCAGAAAGGGACTGTTCGAGTTGACCCATGGCGGAACGCTCTTTTTGGAGGGGATCGATCGAATGCCCTTGACCTTGCAGACCAAGTTGGTGCGGGTCATCACCGAGCGTGAGGTTCGACCAGCGGGGGCAACCGTGGGGCTGGCGGTCGATGTCCGACTGGTCGTCTCCACCGAGCCGGACCTCTTCTTCATGGTCCAGGCGGGAGAGTTCCGCAAGGACCTCTTTCTCCAGCTGGCCGAAAACACCATCAAGCTCCCTCCCCTGAGGGAACGGGTGGAGGATATCGTGCCGCTGGCCGAGGTGTTCTTGTCCCACTTTGTGTCCCGCTACCGCAAGAAAGCAGCACGTATCGCTTCCAGTCTGCACCCCCTGCTCAAGCGCTACCAGTGGGCGGGTAACGTCCGAGAACTCCAGGGCGCCATCGAGGCGGCCATCATCGCAACCCCCGATGACGCCGAGGAGGTCACGGTCATGCCCAGCCTGACCGGGCGCCAACTGGATGGCGAGCCCACGACCCCCTGATCCCTACCGGGACGGACTGCTGCTACCATCCTTGACATCCCACCGGGTTTTCCGCTCTATGAACATTCCAGGCGGGACCATCGGTCCATCCGATCTCCCGGTGGTTCTTCATCCCCCTGGTCACTCAAGCCCGCAGGTACCCATGCCCCGCGTCTCATTGCTGATCTTGCTGTGCTCGCTGTTTTTGGTCTCCGGCTGCGAAAACGGCTGTGGAACCCGGCAACCCGAACCCGGCCCCGAATCACTGATCCCCGCCGATGCCGCGGGAAGGAGGCGGGAGTTCGCCCGTCGACTCCCGCTGGGAACCCCGGTCACCGTGATGGTGGACAGCTTCGGCGATCTGGCCGCCAGCTTTGAGGCGGTCAAGGGCCGGATCCGCAACATCTTCGACCTGGGCGCCGTGGAGAGCGAGATCCGCAATACCTTCGGGGTGGATCTCAATCGGCGGGTGACCTTCCGCGAAAACGGAATCGCCTATGATGCCGGCTTCGCGCTGGCCCTGGTGCAGCAACACCCCATCCTGATCCTCTTCCTGCTGGATCCGGAACCGTTCCTGCAGCAGGCCCAGCTGGTCCTGCGGCGCCAGCCTTTCAACCTGAGGGCCCCCATCCAGACGGAGCAGGTGGGCAACTACCAGATCCAGCTGTTCGCCCGCCGGACCAACCTGCCGCCTGAAGTGGCGGTGGTCACCGATGGGGTGATCGCCCTTGTGGTGACCCGGGCCACGGGGGGACCCAGTGTCGCCGAGCTGGCCCGTACCCTGGCTGGAACCGGACCGGAGGCCAGCCTGGCGACCAATCCCGACTTCGAGCTGCAGCTGGCCCGCTTCCCTGACTATTCTCTGTTTTTTTATCTCGACGCGGTGGCAGCCTCCGCCGTCTACCAGGAGCAGCTCGCCGGCCAGCTGGAGCCGCTGGAAGCCTTTGCCCTCTCCCAGTTCAATTCCAGCGTGCTGGGCGTTGGAGCCGGGTTGCGGATCGAGGAGACTCAGCTCCAGTTCCGAGGGTATCTCTCGGTCACCGACCAGGTGGTCCAGCTGGCGACCGGCATCGACAGCCCCGAGGGCACCGGCGCCAACCTGTCCTCCTTCTTGAGCCCTTCTACCATCATCGCCTTGCGGGTAGGGGTCAATCCGCGGATCCTGTGGAACACCATCCTCCATTTCCAGGGGGAGCGAGGTGCCGAGCTGTTGCGGCGCCGGCTCCGCCCCATGGAGGAGCTGTTTGGCGCCACCATCGAGTCCGATCTGACCCAGATCTGGTCGGGACAGGCCGCCATCACCATCAACCGCGTCTCTCTGTTGACCCTGCTGCAGGGTACCCGGTTTACCGACATCGCCGACGCGCTGAACCTGGTGGCGGTCGCTCAGCTCGAAGAGCCGGAACGCGCCGGGCAGATCCTCGAAGGCCTGGCCGCCACCGAGGAAGATCCTTACCAGCGCTCGACAGAGCCGGGCGTGGTGCGCTATGCCTGTCGGCGGGCCACCCCCTGCTTCGGCCAGCTCATGATCGGACGGGACCTCCTGGTGCTCAGCGCCGATCGCGTCCATCGCTGGGCCATGGCCCGGCTGAACGAATCCAGTGAGGAGCAGCTCGCCGACCTGGCACCCGAAGCCCGGGAGCTGATGAGCCAGACCAACGCCACCGGTTTCTTCGTCAGCTTCGGCCGCCTCCTCCCACTGGCCACCATCTTGAACTACCCGCAGGTCGTACGGGACTTCTTGGGGCTGGTGGACACCCTGGTGGTCCGCATGGAGAGCGATGCCAGCGGAATGTTGGTCAACGGGCTGCTCACGCTGACCGCGGTGGAGTGACGGTCGTGCCTGGCAAGCCATCCCCTCTGATCGAAGTGATCGACCTGCACAAGGTCTACGGACGCGCGGCCAACGCCTGCGTGGCCTTGCGCGGAATCAGCACCTCCATCCAGGCCGGAGAATGGGTCAGCATCGTCGGTCCCAGCGGATCGGGCAAGACGACTCTGCTCAACATCCTGGGAGCGCTGGACGCGCGCTACCAAGGGACCGTCCGCATCGACGGCCACGAGCTGAAGAGCCTGCGAGACCGCGCCCTCTCCACCTTCCGCGGCCAGACCATCGGCTTCATCTTCCAGCATTTCAACCTGCTGCCCCATCTCTCCGTGGTCGACAACGTCATGGTGCCCGCCTTCTTCTCCACCCAGCCGCACCAGGAAGCCAAACAGAGAGCCTGGGAGCTGCTCAAACGGGTGGGCATCAAAGATAAGGGGACGGCCCAGCCCAACCAGCTCTCCGGAGGGCAACAGCAAAGGGTCTCCATCGCCCGGGCCCTCTTCAACCGCACCCGCATCCTCCTGTGCGACGAGCCCACCGGAGCACTCGACCAGGAGAGCGGAAGGCAGATCATGGAGCTTTTCCGCTCCCTCAACCAGGCGGATGGCATCACATTGGTGGTGGTCACTCACGAACCCTACATCGCCCAGATGGCCCACCGCATCATCCGGCTCGAGGACGGCCGCATTGTCCCTGCGGATCAACCCGCCCATCCGGCCTCCGGCTACCAGAAAGCCGCCGGAGAACAGGATGCCGAGCTCCCCTCCGCCCAGGTGCCGGTACCATGAGAATTTCGGGACTGGTCATCAAGAACCTGGCACGTCACCGGCGGAGCTTTGCCTTTGCAATGGTCGGCATCGTCCTCGGTGTCTCCAGCTTCATCGTCTTTCTCGCACTGGGACAAGGGCTCAGGCAGAACGTACTGCAGCGGGTGTTTGTGGTGGACCAGCTGGAGGTCGTTCCCCGGCGATACCACCTGGGCGCCTTCGAAACCTCGGGAGGCCTGTTCGCCGGAGGCACCGGCCTCGACGACTACACGGTGGAAGACTTGCGGGAGATCCCTGGCGTCCTGGCGGTGTACCCCAAGATGCAGCTCTCCTTCCCCAGCATCATGAAAGGGGGCGAACAGTTTTTCGGCCAGACGCTCATGACCGAGCTGATCGCCGAAGGGCTCCCCGCCGACCTCGTCTCTCAGGACCTTCCGCCCCCGGAACACCCCTACGACGCGTTCATGGACTGGGATGGAGACGGATTTTCCTGCGCCTCACCGGGTGCAGCCGGCACCGGAGAGGCGGTGGGTTGCCCCCCCGGCCGGCGATGCAACGAGCAAGGGGAATGTGAACAGATGCCCTGCAACCCCTCGGAAGAGGTGCTGGCTGCCCCCAACCACCGTCTGGCCACGCTCGCCCAGGAGTACCTGGCCACCAGGCTCCCCCCCCAGAGATACCAGTTTGCTATTCGGGAGCTGCCCGCCGAGCTGCTGCCCCCGGATCAGCCCCTCCCCTTCCGGCTGACCGTCGCCGAGCTCCACCGTGACCGGGCGCGAGAGCTCCTGCCCGACTTCTTGGCCGTCCAGTCGGCCATGCGCCACGCCCACTACGCCGTTGACCTTACACGCCAGACCCACAGGGCCCAGATCGAGCGCCGCGGGGCCCGCCGCCTCCCCATTCCGGTGGTGGACGTGGTGTTGCTCACCGGAAATGACGGCGTCTGCTCCGATCCGCCCAGCTACTGCGCCGAGGACACCCGCCGGTGCGAGATGCCCATCCCGGTGGTCGCCTCCCCCTTCCTCATGGAGATCTACAACACCAGCATCCAGAATGTGCTCTCCGGCTCCACCCGCAGCATGCCCCGCGTCACCCCGGAAGCGCTGGTGGGGTTCACCTTCTGGGGCGAAATGGGACGCGGGTTTTTGGGACGGTCGGAGCGGGTCGAGGAGATCGGCATCGTCAGCCGCAAGTTCCGCCTGGTCGGCTGGTCGGTGCGGGCCATCCGGCTCGGCGTCTCCATACCGCTGGAGTATGTCCGCCGATACAACATGCTGTACCGGGGGGAACAGGTCTCCGACGAGTACCACTCCATCCTGGTGGTCGCAGAAAAGAGCGCGGACCTGGCCCGCATCGCCATGGTGGTCCAGGACGACCTCAACCTCTCCATCGACGCCGCCTACGAGCAGGCCAAGCGCGGGAGCCTCATGATCACCCTCCTCACCCTCGGCCTGCTCCTCATCAGCCTGTTGATCATCGGACTGGCCTCCCTCAACATCACCCACACCTTCCTGATGGTGGTCACCGAGCGACGCAAGGAGATCGGCGTGCTGCGGGCGGTCGGCGCCCGTCGCTGGCACATCAAGACGGTAGTCCTGACCGAGGCCGTCGTCATCGGCCTGGTGGGATCGGCCTTGGCCGTGGGACTGGCCTTGGCCGTGGCCGCCCTGGCCGATGGGGTCTTGGGGCGCTATGTGCCCGATTTTCCTTTCAAACCGGACAGCCTCTTCGCCTTTCATCCGCTCATCATCGCCGCCGGTGCGGGGGTGGGGCTCCTGTTCTCGCTGATCGGCGCCTACCTGCCTGCCTCCCGTGCCAGTCGGCTTGACCCGGCCGTGACCCTGCGCGCTGAGTAGGCAACCGTTCCGCTCCCCCTCCGCCCGCTACGCGGGAACAGCTTGTCCTGCGGCTAGGATCGCCCCCTCCGTCGCTCCGCGGGAACAGCTTGTCCTGCGGCTAGGATCGCCCCCTCCGTCGCTCCGCGGGAACAGCTTGTCCTGCGGCTAAGATCGCCCCCTCCGTCGCTCCGCGACACCTCCCCCGGCCTCCGGCTCGGGGGAGGAACGCCCGGCCAAGAAAGAAGGTGGGGAATGGTGCCTGAGCGGCATCCGTTCTGCAGATTAGGGAACCCTGCTGGCGGTCCGGCAGCTCCACCCGTGAAAAAACCCCTTTTCCGGAGGGCGGAACCTCAAAGGCGAGTTGACATAGGCCTGGTTGTATCCTAGCTTTTTTGATCGGATGTGGGAGGATCTGGTTCCTGTGCGACTGACCTTCGTGGCGGATGCATCGGTGGACGGCGCGGGGGTCGCACGCGACACCGGCATGCTTGAACTACAAGATGGTCTGGTAAAATGTTCGTGCTGTTGTGGGGAGACCCTTACGTGCGGCGGTATTCTGCTTCACACGATAACGTGGACCTTGTGAGGGACGGGGGAGTGCTGCCTGCACCCATTCTCTTCGGTAAGTACTACCTCCTGGAGAAGATCGCCACCGGGGGGATGGCCGAAATCTTCAAGGCCAAAGCCTTCGGCGTGGAAGGGTTTGAGCGGCTGCTGGCCGTCAAGCGCCTGCTGTCCACCATCTCCGAAGACGCCGAGTTCATCTCCATGTTCATCGACGAGGCCAAGATCGCCGGTCGATTGAACCACGCCAACATCGCCCAGATCTTCGACCTCGGCAAGGCCGACGGCAGCTACTACATCGCCCTCGAGTACGTCTCGGGCCAGGATGCCCGCACCATCTTCGACCGCTGCCGGCGCACCCGTAAAAAGCTCGGCGTGGACATGGCCTGCTATACCACCATGAAGGTCTGCGAGGGCCTGGATTACGCCCACAACAAGGGCGATACCCTCGGCAACCCCCTCCACATCGTCCATCGCGACGTCAGCCCCCAGAACATCCTGGTCAGCTACGAGGGCGAGGTCAAACTGATCGACTTCGGCATCGCCAAGGCCGTCGGGAAGTCCACCCAGACGCAAGTGGGCATCCTCAAGGGCAAGTTCAGCTACATGTCCCCCGAACAGGTCCGGGGACTCACCCTCGACCGCCGCAGCGACGTCTTCTCCCTGTGCATCTGCCTGTACGAGCTGTTGACCAGCGAACGGCTCTTCTTGGGCGATAGCGATTTCGAAACCCTGGAACGGATCCGCAAGGTCGAGGTCACCCCCCCTTCCCTGTACAACCCCCACATCCCCAAAGAGCTCGAGGACATCGTGCTCAGGGGGTTGGCCAAGGACCCCAACACCCGCTTCCAGACCGCCCACGAGATGCAGCAGGCCCTCCAGAAGTTCATGTTCAACCAGTCCTTCCACTTCACCAACAAAGACCTCGCCGCCAACATGCAGACCATGTTCGCCGAGGAGCTCCGACTGGAAAAACGCAAGATCGAGTACTACCAGACCCTCGACCTCGATACCATCCGCCGCCAGACCGGAGCCGCCTCCCCGTCCGCCGTCAAACGCGGCACCGGCTCGAATCTCGATTGGGATGAGGACGAGGTCCCCACCACCGTCTGGGATCGCCCCGAGGAAGAGGCCGACATGGCCGTGGTCATGGATGACTTCGACTACTCCGGCGAGGAAGACTGGGTCGCAGGAGCCGATACCGCCCTGGACAGCCTGCCTCCACCTCCGGTCATGACCGCCGGCGAACCCACCGAGGTCCACTCCGAAGAATACCAGGACGCCTGGGATCGCATCCTCGGCTCACAACAAGAGCTCAGAACCCTCGACCTCGAACCCCCCGTTCGCGAATCGCACAAGCTCGCCTACCCCCCCGTGCGCCCCGTCCCACCCACCGGACGTCATCGCTCCTCTCTGCTGTTGCTCATTGCACTGGTGGCCCTCGCTCTGGGATTGGGCGCAGGCGGCGCCTACTTCCTGTTCATCCACCCCTCCAAGATCAAGCTGATCTTCGAAACCCAGCCCCCACAGGTCCAGATCCTCCTGAACAACGAGACCATCTTCCAGGGAGCCACCCCCTATACCTTGTCGGGAGTGAAGGAAGGCCATCACACCCTGACCATCCTGGCGGACGGCTACGAACCCAAATCCCGGGAGGTCGATCTGCGACGGGGAGAGTCCTACAGCATCACCTGGGCGCTCACCCCGCTGCCCTCCACCCCCAGCCCCCTGCGTATCAGCACTATCCCCCCGGGAGCCACCATCTGGATCGACGGCACCGAGATCCCCCAACGGTCACCAGTCGAGTTGACCCAATTGCAGCGCGGCCCTCATACCCTCCGCCTGACTGCCGAGGGATACCAGGACGTGACCGAGGCGATCGTCATCGGTGACCAACCGGTCCAGGTAGACCGCCGACTCATTGTGGATCAGTATCGCCTGGTGCTCGACGTCCAGCCGGCTCAGGCACGCTTCTGGCTGAGCGAGGGAGAACGCGGCACCGAGGTGGCCTCCGGACAGGTGACCGACCCCATCCCTCCCCTCGACGGCAACAAGAGCTACCTGCTCATCGTGGAGGCCGATAACTTCCACCGGGAGGCGCAGATCATCGAGCCCTCCAGCGAGCCCGAACGGCTCCTGCAACTGGCGCTCAGACCCATCGAAGGCCAGGATTCCACCGCCACCACGGCTCAAGCACCATCCCAGGTACCACAGGACGAGGCCCAACCCCTGGCACAAGAGCAAGCCCAGGAACCCCGAGCCACACAGGAGCCCGCCCAGGAGCAGCCCGAGCAAGAGGAAGATTCGGCAAGCCGGAGAGAACGCGATCGCCGGGAACAAGACCGCAGGGAACGAGAACGGGCCGAACGAGAACGGGCCGAACGGGAACAGGCTGAAAGAGAACGAGCCGAACAGGAACGGGCCGAACGGGAACGGGCTGAAAGAGAACGGGCCGAACGAGAACGACAGGCACCGCAAGAACCCGCCGAGCAGGCGTCCACATCCACCCCGTCGACCACCGAGCAGGCCCCTGCCCAACCCGAGCCGGAACGCGAGCCATCGGTCGCCACGGTGCAACAGCCGGACACCGCCGCGCTGCCCGGCCGGCTCAGCGTCGGCAGCCGGCCGACGGCCAGAGTATACCTCAGCGGCAGGGATATCGGCTTCACCCCGATCCGCAACCTGGAGCTCGCCCCCGGCCAGTACGAGGTCAGGCTGGTCAACGAGGAGTTCGGCCTCGACTACACCCGCTCCGTCCAGATCCGCCCGGACGAGGAGGAGCGCGTCATCTATCGCCTGGATTGAACCATCGGGCTTTGTGTTCCTGGAGAATCTGGTACTCTGCCTCGGTCGTGGATCCTGCACAGTGGCCGCCCCGTCGTTTGACAGGCGGCGCGAAGCGCTGTTGAGTCCTGCTGGATGCCAGGCACAATGGCCGGCCGACAGGACCGAGGCAAAAGACCGTTCGCGGGTGAAGAACCATGCCCCAAAAGGCCGATCTCTCGTCGGTCCCTTCCCACGGCAGGGCGCTCAGCCTGTTTCTGGTTGCCGTCTTCGGCCTGTACGCCTTCACCGGCGCGCCCACCGTGTTCTGGCTGGATAGCAGCGAGCTGGCAGCGGGAGCGTTCGAGCTGGGGATCACCCATCCTCCGGGCCATCCCCTCTTCGTCCTGGTGGGCAAGGCGGCAACCCTCCTGCCCATCGGCTCCATCGCGTTCAAGATCCACCTGCTGTCCGCCTTGTTGACCGCCTCCGCCCTGACGGCCATGGTCTACCTGGCGATCCGGGTCTGGGGTGAGAACGCCTTCTTGCCCGGTCTGTTTCTCGCGGTCGCCATGGCGGTCACCACCCCGTTCTGGCTGCATGGGGTGCGCGCCGAGGTCTATCCGCTGCACCTGGTGATGGCTGTCGCCGTGGGGGTGACGGCCTGGATGGCTGCCACTTCCGGCCGGCCGGACCACTGGTTTCTGCTCGGTTTCTCCAGCGGACTGGCCTGCTGCAACCACCACTATCTCACCCTTTTTTTGGCCCCGGCAGGGCTCTGGCTGCTGGTGTCGGTTCCAATGGCCAGAAAGGGGTTTGTTCGCAGGATCCCCCTGGCCCTGCTGGGACTTCTGCTCGGCCTGCTGCCCTACCTGTTGCTCCCTGTTCGCTCGCGGGCGCTTCCCACGGTCCGATGGGGAGAGGGGGACAGCCTGGCCGGCTTCTTCTGGATCATCTCCGCGCGGGCTTTTCAGAAGACAGCCGGACGCCTGTCTCGAACCGATGCGGGCTCTATCCTGGAGGTCCTGGGGGAGTTCTTCTCGCACCACCTGGGGCCGATCCTGCTCCTGTTGGCGGCCTTGGGGCTGATCCTGCTGACAAGGCGACAGGCGCGGCTGGCCATCGCCATCGCTCTGCTCATCGCCGCCAACCTGTTCACCCAGATCCTGTTCGACTTCGACCCCACCAATCCCGATGTGGCGGGTTACTTCCTGCTCTCTTTGTGGCTCTGCGGTCTGTTGGCCCCCGGACCCCTGGCCGCGCTGGCGACCTGGACCGCCAAAAGAACCCGTCGAGCCTATCGCCTCACCCTGGTCCTGGCCGCCGTGCTGGCCCTGCTGTCGGCTGCGCTGGCGCTGCCGTACAGCATGGACCGGGCTGACCTGTCTTCCCTTCGCGACACCGATCGTTTCGCCGACGCCATCTTCGAGGCCGCACCGACGGGAGCGCTGCTGGTCACCAGCTACTTTGAGACCATCTTCAACCTGTGGTACCGGGACACCGCCGAATGCAGGCGACCCGACGTGGCGGTCGTCCACCGCCTGTTCAGGGCCTACCCTGGCTACGACCGGTACCTGCTCGATCGATACCCCGAGCTGGCGGAGGCGCTCGTCTCGCCCCGCCGCCAGGGGGAGCTGGACACCGACTGGCTCCTGCAACAGGCCAGCCATCGACCCATCCTCCTCGAGCTGGATCAGACCCTACAGGCGCAGCTTCGCCCACGTCTACTGCCCCTTCTGCTGCTGACCCAGCTCGCCCCCTTTCCTTTGCCGCACAAACCCTGGCCCAAGCCGCTCGACTCGGTGGACCGCGCCTTCTGGACCCGATTTCTCGACGGTGTCCACCTGCACCAGCGGGAGACCATGGGAAACCTGCTCTGGCTTCTCTACCACCGGGCCGTGCTGCTGATGGAGCAAGGACAGACAGCCGCCGCCCGAGACTACCTCGCGCGGGCCCTGGCCCTCTCCCCCGACGACCCCGACCTGATCCACCTCCAGGACCGGCTGAGCCAGCTTCCTCCCCAGATTCCCCGATGGCCCAAGCACAAGGACTCCCGGAGTCGAAAATGGCCGATCGAGGACATGAAAACGCCAAAGAGGTCGGAGCCGTAGCCGAGCGACCGGCCTGCCGAACTGGCGCCTTACCGGTCTTTTGCTGCTGGTCGTCAGCGGGTGCTGTCCAGGTTGTCCAGCGCCTCTTGCAGCATGGTTCGGATCTGCTCGAACGCCACCGGATCGCCGGCCAGGATCTCCTTGAGGTGGGTGGCGAAACGGCGCTGCTCGACGGGTGACATGGCGGTGTAGCGAGTCTGGACGATCCGATCGAGGACCACCTCCACCGCCGCCTGGATACCGGGGATCTCGCCCGCTCGCATCGCCTGGGCCACCTCCGTCACGGCGGTGGTGACGGTCGTATCCCCCTGGGCCGCCTCGGGTGCAGGCGTCTGCGAAAGCTCGGGGCCGGCAAAGACCCGGTCCGCCTTCTGTCCGGGAGTCATCCCCTCTCCGGGTTGGATCCGTCCCGCCCCGGCAGGCCCTGTCGGACCCTTGGGACCGCCGATTCCGTCGATTGTCATGGCCAATCCCCAAGGTTGATGACACGCTCAGGTTGTTCACACCTTATCGCATGATCGGATTTCCTACTACAGGAAGCTGACAGCGACCAGCCGTCACACCCTGATGTTGTTGATCGCCGCCTTGGCCGTCTGGTAGCGGGCCTCGAGCAGGTTCGACAGGGTAGTGAAGCGGCAGTTTTCCGCTTGCACCGACTGCTGCAGCTCGATCAGCTCCAGGTTGATCACCTCACTCTCCGACTGGATGTCACGCAACCGCTCCAGGTCCGATCGGGTGTCGGCCTGGCCCCCATCCGGAAAGCGCCAGCACGAGAGATCGGGAAGATCCACCGGTTTCTGGGGCCTGGTGCTCGGCGGACGCTGGACCTGGGCCGGGGTCCCGAGACGCTCCAGAAGGCGACCGAAGGCGCCTTCCGCTCGGATCGAGCGGCGAGGCCGGCTCTGCTGTTCTCTTGTCTGGATCGCCCGATCTGTGCTTTGTATCGCGGTGGAGTTGGCTGTCGGTATGGTGTTCATGTCGCTTCTCCTTGTGTCAGAGGTCGTTGGGTCGCCTTTTCGACGGAGAGGTTATCGGCGGAAGAACGCCCTTGTTGTCACGGCCCGGGTGAAATCGTCCAACCGGCTCCCAGGCCAGGATTGATGGGTATCTTGCTTCGCATCGTGGAGTGGATCGGCAAAGGGGTGTCCGGCGGCCGGTACACCTGCGGGATCCAGCGTTTGGCGGGCGTGGTGGTGCTGGTCTCGCTGCTCTCCCTCTGTCTCTCCGCCGCACTCACCGAGGTAGAAGGGAATCCGGCCAGCCGGCTGGCATCCATCGAAGCCCTGGTCGACCATGGCCGGTGGCGGATCGACGACTCGGTCTTCCTCTATGTGACCGTGGACAAGGTCCAGATGGAGGACGGGTTCTACTCCAGCAAGCCCCCCCTCATGGCCGCCGCTGGAGCGGTCTGCTACCAGGCGTTGAGCAGCTTGACCGGCCTGAGCTTCGAGCACAACCAGCGGCTGGTCGTCGCCCTCCTGCGGATCGCGATGCAGGTGCTGCCGTTTCTGTGCGGTCTCGTCCTGGCAGGACGCTTCTCGGCGGCTCGGCTCCAACAGGAGCGGGTCTGGCTCTGGGGCTTTCTCTCCCTGGCGATGGGGACCTTCCTGTTCGGCTACTCGGCCACCATAAACAACCACACCCTCGCCTCCCTGCTGGTCCTGGCCTCGTTGATCGGAACCCTCAGGCTGGGGGAGGAGAGGTCGGCCGGCTGGTGGCTCTACCTGGGAACCGGCCTGGTCACCTGCGGCGCCGTCGTACTGGACTTCGGGGCGGCGCTGTTCGCTCTGGGCGCTGCCATCTACCTGGTGGTCCGGGTCCGGCGGCCGGTTTGCCTCTGGTTTTTTCTGGGCGCCGCGCTGCCTGCCCTGGTCCATTTCCACCTGACCTACCGGTTGACCGGATCCCTCCTTCCTTTCTACGGGCAGGACGGTCTCTACGACTATCCCGGGAGCTACTGGAACCGACCTCGCGACTTCGACGCGCTGACCGAGCCCGGGTGGGTGTACGCCTTTCACACCCTGGTGGGGCATCACGGCCTGTTTTCCATGACACCGTTGTTCTGCTGGTCCATCCCGGGGATCGTGACCTTGATGAAAAGCCCGACGAGAAAGGGGGAGGGATGGCTGATCGGAACCGTTTGCACCGCCACCGTCGCGGTGTATATCCTGTTGGGCCCGCGCAACTACGGGGGCACGGCCATGGGCATGCGCTGGTTGTTCGTCCTGGTGCCCTTGCTCTGGTACAGTGCGCTGGTCCATGCCGACCGCACCGTGCTGTCACCCAGGCTCTGGACCCTGTTCAAGGTCAGCGTCGGGCTGGGAATGGTGCATGCGTTGGCGGCGTTGACCGGACCCTGGGCGGTCTCCCCCTGGAACTGGTTGCTGCGCTGGCTGGGGCTGGGTAGCGTGCCCCCCTATCGCAGGTGGCTGCCAGGTTAGCCACTGGTGGGAGATCGTCCGCTGGCGTGGCGGGTGGTGCCCGGTGTGCCGTTCTGCCTGTGGCGGCCCGCCTGGCCAAGGCGAAGTTGGTGCACCAAAGCGGATCGACCCCATTCACCCCTGTCGTGGGCCGGGCGGAACCGAGCCTTAGGGGGTGACAGATGGCCATCGTCGATAGTTCCGCGTTGGCCCAAGGAGCGGCGCGGTGCTGGAAAGCACCGCAAAAGACAGGATCGGGAAAATGAATCAATCTGAGCGGGTGCTCGTGACCGGGGGAGCCGGCTTCATCGGCAGTCATCTCTGCCAGCGGTTGCTGGCCAGGGGCAGTGCGGTCTGTTGCCTGGACAACTTCGATCCGGCCTACGATCCGGCCATCAAGGAGCGAAACCTGGCGGCGATCGCCCAAAAACCCTCCTTCCTGCTGGTTCGCGGCGACATCCTCGATCCCGGGGCCCTGGACGAAGCCTTCGCCTTCCAACCCGACACCGTCATCCACCTGGCCGCTCTGGCCGGCGTGCGCGACTCGATCGCCCAGCCTGCGCGGACCATGCTGGTCAACGTGGTGGGGACCACCAACCTGCTGGAAGCCTGCTGCCGGCACGGCGTCCGCCGCTTTCTCTTCGGATCCTCCAGCAGCGTGTACGGTGACCGCAAGCAGGTGCCCTTCAGCGAGGAAGACCGTGTCGATGACCCCCAGTCCCCCTACGCCGCCAGCAAGAAGGCGGGGGAGCTCGCCTGCTACAGCTACCACGCCCTGTACGCCATGGACATCACCTGCCTGCGCTTCTTTACCGTCTACGGCCCCAGACAGCGCCCGGAGATGGCGATCCACCGATTCGTACGCGCCATCCTCGCCGGCCAACCGGTTACCCTCTACGGGGATGGCTCCTCCAGCCGGGACTATACCTATATTGACGACTGCCTGGACGGGATCACGGCTGCCCTGGATCGGCTCGAAGGCTACCGGCTGTACAACCTGGGCGAATCGGTCTCCATCCGGCTCGATCGGCTGGTGGCGACCATCGAGGCGGTGACCGGAAAAGAAGCCATCAGGATCTACCTCCCGAACCAGGCTGGAGATGTCACCACCACCTTTGCCAATATCGACAGGGCCCGACGTGATCTGGGCTACCAGCCCGCCGTCGGGATCGAGCAGGGGATTCGAAGCTTCGTCCAGTGGTTCCAGGAGCAGACCGGCTTGACGGGCCAACCCCCGCTATCAAAGGAGTAGATGCACCTCCCGGTCCAGCCCACACCCGGTCCCGGAGAGATCGGCGACCCACGTTCGACCGCCTTTCCCGAGAGCGCCGTACTGGCTGCACCAGGCCGCCACCATGGAGCGACATCCGCATGAAGGTCAGCATCCTGATTCCGGTCTTCAATGAAGAAGAAAACCTGGCTCTCCTGGCCAAAGAGCTGCTCCAGGTCGTCAACGGCCAACCCTGGCAGGCGGAGCTGATCTTCATCGACGACGGCAGCACCGATCGCTCCCCCCAGATCTTGCAGGAGCTGGCACAAAAAGAGGAGCGCTGTCGGGTGCTCACCTTCTCCCGGAACTTCGGCCAGACCGCCGCCATGCAGGCCGGCTTCGAGCACGCCACGGGGGAGGTGGTCATCCCCATGGACGCCGACCTGCAGAACGACCCGGCCGACATCCCTCGCCTGCTGGCCAAGCTGGAGGAAGGCTACGACGTGGTGAGCGGATGGCGGAAAGTCCGCCAGGACAAGTGGCTCTCCCGCCGCTTCCCCTCCATACTGGCCAATCGCCTGATCTCCTGGTGGACCGGCGTCAAGCTCCACGACTATGGCTGCACCCTGAAGGCCTACCGCTCCTCCGTCCTGAAAGGCACCCGCCTCTACGGAGAGATGCACCGCTTCATCCCGGTATATGCCACCTGGAGGGGAGCCCGAGTGGTCGAGATGGCGGTCAACCACCGACCCAGGCGGTATGGCAAGAGCAAGTACGGCCTGGGACGGACCTTCAAGGTGCTGCTCGACATGCTGACGGTGAAGCTCTTGGGGAGCTACTCCACCAAGCCGATCTACCTGTTCGGCGGTCTGGGCGTCCTGTTCGCCTTCCTCGGCCTGTTGACCTTCACCGGCGTGGCCCTGGAGAAGATCCTGATCGACCAGTGGCCCCACAAGATGACCATGCTGTTGTTCTCCACCCTGCTGTGCACCGTGGGGGTGCTGCTCATCATGATGGGGCTGCTCGCCGAGCTGATGGTGCGCATCTACCACGAGGCCCAGAACAAGCCGATCTACCTGTTGCAGTCCGACCTCCATCCCACTACCCCAAGCCCCCCATCCGGACCGGCGCAACAGGAGGACAATGAGGTCACGCAGCCGGAACTCGACCCCACCCCCACAGCGCAATCCGGTCAGGGAGGCTGACATGTGTGGCATCGCAGGAGTCCTGCTGCCCACGGAAGAGTGGGTCCCTGAAAAACAGGTCACCACCATGACCGAGACCTTGCGGCATCGAGGTCCCGACGGCAGCGGTTTCTATCGCAACAAGGGGGTGGCCTTGGGGCACAGGAGGCTCAACGTCATCGACATCGAGGGCGGAGCCCAGCCGATGTCCAACGAGGACGACACCATCTGGGTCACCTACAACGGAGAGATCTACAACTTCCAGGAGCTCCGCCAGCAGCTGGAATCGCTCGGACATCGCTTCCGGACCAGGAGCGATACCGAGGTCCTGGTTCATGGCTACGAGCAATGGGGCGACGACGTCGTCTGCCACCTGGTGGGGATGTTCGCCTTCGCCCTGTGGGATGGCCGACAGCGCCGAGCCTTACTCGCGCGCGATCGGATGGGACAAAAACCGTTGTTCTACGCCCACCTCCAGGACGGGCGCCTGCTCTTCGGATCCGAGGCCAAGGCGATCGTCGCCCATCCGGATGTGCCCCCTGCCGTGAACGAGGAGGCCCTGGCCGCCTATCTCACCCACGAGTACCTGCCCGGCACCCTGTGCATGTTCGCCGGCCTCTCCAAGCTGCTGCCTGGACATCGGCTCGTCTACCAGTCCGGCAGCATCCGGATCGATCGATACTGGGACATCCCCTTCGACGAGCACCCCTACCAGAACGCCGCCCAGGCGGAACAGGCCTTCCTCGACGCCTTCGACACCTCGGTGAGGCTCCGGCTGATCGCCGACGTGCCGCTGGGTGTCTTTCTGAGCGGCGGCATCGACTCCAGCGCCGTGGCCGCCATCGCCATCCGTCATCGCCCCGCCGAGACCGTACAGACCTTCTCCATCGGCTTCGAGGACAAGAGCTTCGACGAATCGCACATGGCTCGCCTCGTGGCCCGGTCCCTGGGCACCTGCCACCACGAACGGCTGTTCGGCGTCGACGCCCTGCTCGATACCTTGCCCAAGGTGCTGGACAAGCTGGACGAACCCTTCGGCGATGCCAGTCTGCTGCCCACCTACCTGCTGAGCGCCTTCACCCGGGAGTCGGTCACCGTGGCCCTGGGCGGGGATGGGGGCGACGAGCTGTGGTTGGGCTACCCCACCTTCAAGGCTGAGGCGCCCGCTCGCCTGTACCGCCGGCTCCCTCTCGGGATCCGGCGGTTGGTGGAACGACAGGCCGCCGGCCTGTCTGTCAGCACCCGCAACTTCAGCTTCGACTTCCTGGTCAAGTCCTTCCTGCGGGCAGCCAACCAGCCTGAACCGCTCCGCCACATGCTCTGGCTGGCCAGCGCTATCCCCGGCTCGGCGGACGACCCGCTGGCCTCCCCTCTGCGCCGCAGGTACCCCATGGAGACCGTGCTCTCCTTCGCCACCGACGCCTTCCACTCGGCCCCCAATCGATCCACCGGCCTCCAGCGGCTCAGCTACCAGTACGCCAGGACCTACCTGGCCGAAGACATCCTCACCAAGGTGGACCGAGCCAGCATGGCCGTCTCCCTGGAAGCCCGCAGCCCCTTTCTGGACCACCGGGTGGTCGAGGTGATCGCCAACATGCCGGCAGGCATGAAGCTGCGCGGGGGCCTGATCTCCAAGTACCTGCTGAAAAAGGCATTTCTTGGTGCCCTGCCCTTCACTGTCCTGACCCGCAAGAAAAAGGGGTTCGGCATCCCCATCGCCCGCTGGCTCAAAGGACCATTGCGAGAGCGGATGTGCGATCTACTGGCCTCCGGACGGCTGAAACGGGCCGGATTCCTGAAGCCTCAGGTGGTGGACCGCTTGGTCGAAGAGCACCTCAGAGGCCGCCGCGACAACCGCAAGATGCTCTGGACCCTCCTCTCCTTCGAAATGTGGCGCGACCGCTACGGCCTCTCCAACCGCTGAGATCCAACCCATTCTACACCTGAAGCGTGAACCTGAACGTGAACGCGAACCTGAACGAAAACCTGAACCTGAACTTGAACATGACCCTGAGCGACCGTGATCGAGACCGTGAACGCGAACCTGAACGAAAACCTGAACGTGACCGACCGTGAGCGTGACCGTGACCGTGAGCGACCGTGACCGTGACCGTGAACGCGAACCTGAACGTAAACCTGAACGTGACCGTGACCGACCGTGAGCGTGGGCGACCGTGATCGAGGAGAAACGCCCAGGCGACGCGCGCCACTGCCCCCCCGGGCGTTGCCTCGGGGGAGGACGGCTCGGCCAGAGGCCAGGATCGCCCCCTCCGTCGCTCCGCGACACCTTTCCCGCTTGCTCGGCAAGCGGGGGAGGATTGCCGGGACCCGCCGAGCCCACCCGCCATCGTGACCGTGACCGTTTTCGGGCGCTCGACTCGCGCCAACTCCCACACGTATCCGGCCGCCAGATCCGGCCGGGTATCCCTGAGACCCCGCTTCTGGTATATCTCCCCTTCCAAAGGGGTTCGCTGCGCGAGCGAGGCGGATCATTGCGTATTCCCCTTGGAGTGAGCAGGCATTGCTCGGTCTTTGACCGATTTGAGAGAATGGTGCGATATGAGCACGCTAATCATCATGCCGACCTACAACGAGAAGGAGAACCTCGAGGCCATCATCGAGGCCATCCACCAGGTGGCTGACGATCTGCACATCCTGGTCATCGACGACGGATCGCCGGATGGAACGGGAGAGATCGCGGATCGCCTCGCCGCTTCCGAACCGCGAATCTTCGCGCTGCACCGCAGCGGCAAGCTGGGCCTGGGCACGGCCTACATCACCGGGTTCAAGTGGGCCTTGGAGAGAGACTACGACCAGATCTTCGAGATGGACGCCGATTTCTCCCACAACCCTTCCTATTTACCGGCGATGCGGCAGGCGCTCGAGCGGTACGACATGGTGGTGGGCTCCCGATACGTGCCCGGGGGAGGCACCGAGAACTGGAGCTGGTTCCGCAAGTTGATCAGCCGCGGTGGCGGTTTCTACTCCCGGCTCATCCTGGGGATGAAGACCCGCGATCTGACCGCCGGATTCGTCGCCTATCGTCGCGCCACCCTCCAGGCCATCGATCTGGACGCCGTGTCGGCCACCGGCTACGGCTTCCAGATCGAGATGAAGTACCGGGTGCACCGCCAGGGGCTTTCCATCGGGGAGGTCCCCATCTTCTTCGAGGACCGCAAGAGGGGAACCTCCAAGATGAGCGGAGCCATCTTCTTTGAAGCCCTGCTACACGTCTGGAAGCTCCGCTTCAAGGTTGGCAAGGGAGCGCGCCCCAAGCAGATCGAAGCACGGCCCTGACCCCCCACGGTGGCAGGAACGCCGCTTTGGGACGCCTCCTTCCCCCTTTGGCTCCGCGGCAGCGCTGGGAGGGCTCGAGGGAGCGAACAAGACCGGGCACAGCGACCAGGACGTATTGATGCAGACCCCGTCGGAAAACCAGATCACCAGCCAGGAGATCCTGGCTGTCGCATCCGATTCCATCTTCACCGATACCATGATGCAGTGATGGACGGGCCGGACGGAGCACACAAGAGTCGAAAGGGAGACAAGGACGTACCGATGCAGACCCCGTCGGAAAACCAGATCACCAGCCAGGAGATCCTGGCTGTCGCATCCGATTCCATCTTCACCAAGACAACGGAAGAAGACCTTCAGGGCTACATCCGCTCCCGGACCCCCTGGCATGCCCGCGGCCTGGTTGCGGGGTTGCTGGCCGGGCTTCTGCTCGCGCTGATCGAGCTGGTGCGGCTGAAGACACAGTCCAATCCGCCGCTACATGGAGCCACAAGCTCCCTGCATTACCTCGCAACCTGCTGGACCGTCTACGGTTTTGTCACTGTACCGCTGGGGCTAGGGTTCGGTCTGAGCCTGGTCGGATGGGTCCGCTGGCTGACACTGCCAGGCTCCTGGCGGCGGCTGCGGGACGACAAGAACTATCGCTCGCGCTGGGAGCGTCAATGGGCGGCGGCTGCGGTCCTGTTCCCTCTGATCGCCGCAGCGACGGCTGCAGTCGCCTTCCTGGTGCAGCGCACCTTCGTGCGCAACATGAACAACCCCACCATGGGAGCGGCCTTTCTGGGCCTCGTGGTCGTGTTCGCACTGATGGCTCTGCTCTGGTTCGTTCCGCTCGGCATGACGGTCCTGTCGGCCGTTCTGCCCCGCATCGGCCTGCACCGGCTATGCCGCAGGGAGCCTCGGCTGCTCCGCGCGACCTTGGCGCTGGTCGTGCTGGCCTGTCTGGTGGTGGTTGCCGCACTCTTCGCCCGATTCTACAACCCGACCGTCTGGTCACCGGCTTGGATCGCCTTCCTGCTGGCAACGGCACTGCTCCCGCTGCTGTTGACCCTGTCCGGTCCGCTGATCCGCTGGGCCGGGGCGATCCGCCACCCCGCCCTCTGCCTGGCTGTACTGGCGGGGTACCTGGCCATGACCGGTTGGACCTTTACCCAGCTGGACGATTGGGAGGAACCGTCCCAGGCTCTGCTGGTAGACTCGGTGTTCGCTCCCACCGCAAGCGGGCTGATCCACAGGCTGACCGATCGCGACGGAGACGGCCAGTCGGCACTCCTTGCCGGCGGCGACTGCGACGACTCCGATCCCAATGTCTACTCCGGCGCGGTCGAGATCCCTGGCGACGGAATCGACAACAACTGCCTGGGTGGAGATGCCCCCCTTCAGCTCGATACAAACCCGGATCCGGCAGAGACCGAGGCGCATGACCCGGCTTCGATCGAGACCGGAGAACGGACTTCCATCGAGTCACAAGGAGCAACCGGAGTCGCCAACAATGGCTCCAACGCGAATCCACCAGCCGGCGAAGATCGCAACGGTGTCCGCGCAGGCAGCGGGGTTGGTGCCGATCCGGCCGTCGCACCGGAACCAGGAGATCCCACCGGCGGCGCCGGCGCTAACCACGGCAGCAGCGCCGGGGTGGAGACGATCGCACTGGCTGGCGATCAATCGCGCCCCGACATCATCATCATCATGGTCGACGCGCTCCGCCCCGACCACCTCGGCTTCTTCGGCTACGAGCGGGACATCAGCCCTCAGATGGACGAGTTCGCCCACCAGAGCGTGGTCTTCGAACGAGCCTATGCCCAGGCTCCCCACACCCCGCGCTCCATCCCCTCCATCTTCACCTCGCGCCCCCCCAGCCGGATCAATTTCCGCAACCCCGGCTTCAACTACCCTGTGGTCCGCGATAGCAACCTCTCTGTCTTCGAGGTCCTCCAACAGCTCGGCTACTACACCCTCGGCCTCGCCAGCCACTACTACTTCGAGCCACGCCGAGGCATGGACCAGGGATTCGACCTGTTCGACAACCGCGGATCGCTCAGCATCGCCGAGACCAACGAGGTCATCACCGCTCCCCAGATCTTCGAGCATCTCGAGGAGCACATCGACGACCTGCGCGCCCTGGAACGCCCCTTCTGCCTGTTCATCCACTACTACGAGCCCCACGGGAGCTGGCTGCCCCACCCCGAGGTGGTCGACTTCGGCCGGGCCACCGGGAGACAGCGCCATATCAACAACTACGACAGCGAGATCGCCTTCGTGGACATCTGGGTCGGCAGAACCTTCGACCTGCTCAGAGAGAACGGCTGGTACGACGACAGCATCCTCGTGCTCTTGTCCGATCACGGCGAGGCTTTCAACGAGCACGGCCGCTACTTCCACGGCCAGTCGCTCTACGAGGAGGAGCTCAGGGTGGTGCTGTTCCTCAAGATCCCGGGCCACCAACCGACGCGCGTGACCACCCCGGTCCGGCTGATCGACCTGGCGCCCACCCTGGTCACCCTGGCCGGTGGCCAACCGCCCGACGAGTTCATGGGACGTCCGCTGTTTCCCGACCCCCAATCTTTGCCCCAGGTGGACATCGTCAGCGAGCTGCTCCCCTACTCCAACTTCCAGCAGCATTTCGTCTCCCTCATCCGGGGGGATACCAAGATCATCTACGACGTGACCCGCCGCCGCTACGAGCTGTACGACCTGGCCGCCGATCCGGGCGAGACCGAAAACCTCTACCGCACCAGCGATCAGGCCGATGCGCTCCGTCAGGCCTTGACCGGCTGGTTGGAGCGGTGAGCCCCCCGTTTGACATCTTTGTGTATTTACTATATGCATATATGCATGAGGACAACCCTGGACATCGATGAAAACCTGCTCCTGCGAGCGCGAAATGTGGCGCGGGAGCAAGGGACCACGCTCACCCGCATCGTCGAGGAGGCGCTGGCTGCCTTGCTGGCAGACCGCCATGACGAACAGAAACCCTTTGTCTTGAGATGGGCCCCCCACCAGGGCAAGTATCTCGGTGGCGTCGATATCGCCGACCGGCGATCGCTCTATGACGTGATGGACGACAATCCATGATCGCGGTGGACACCAACATCCTGGTGCACGCCGACCGGATGGAGCTACCCCTGCATCGCCAGGCCTTCACTCGGCTGCGGGAGCTGGCCGAAGGCAATGTGGCCTGGGCCTTACCGATCTTCTGTGTAGGAGAGTTTGTCCGAGTGGTGAGCCACCCTCGGCTTTTCAATCCACCCACACCCGCCGTGGAGGCGTTCGATCAGATCGATGCGCTGCTGCATAGCCCCTCGGTGAGGCTGCTTCGACCGGGAAACCGCTTCCTGCCGCTCTTCCGGCAGCTGGTCGACGAATCGGGAGTGCAGGGAAACCTCGTCTTCGATGCGCAGATCGCTGCCCTATGTCTCGAGCACGGGGCCACCCGGCTGCTCTCGGAGGATCGGGACTTCGCGCGATTTCCAGGTCTGGAGGTGGTCCGGCTGGAAAAGTGAGCTTCGCCCATATCCCCGCACCGCCGGCGGCTCCTGACCTCTGGTCGCCACCCCCGTTGTGGAAGAGTCCCGGAAGGACAAAGGGAAAACGTCGGAACTCCGGCGGTTCTCCACAACCGGCCGAGTTGTGGCGCAAAATGCGTCAGAACTCCGGCGGTTCTCCACAACCGGCCGAGTTGTG
>JAFGEP010000028.1 GCA_016931535.1 Bradymonadales bacterium | reverse complement strand
GTGAGGGTCTTTGATGAATCGGTCGGACAGCTTGGAGATATGGACGAGGCCGTCCTGCTTCACACCGACATCCACGAAAGCGCCAAAGGCGGTCACGTTGGTGACCACGCCTCTCAGCTCCATGCCCGGTTTCAGATCGGTCAGGCTGACGACGTCTTCGCGGAAATGGGTCGGCTCCAGAGTCTGGCGCGGGTCTCGACCCGGTTTTTTGAGCTCTTCGAGAATATCCCGCAGGGTGGGCAATCCCACGCCGTCGCCCTGGTAGCGGTTCAGGTCGATCTGGTCCACCAGGGGCGGGTCTCCGACCAGGCGGCTCAGCTCGACGCCCAGGTCGGCGGCCATCCGCTCCACCAGGCTGTAGCGTTCGGGATGCACCGCGGAGTCATCGAGAGGATGGGGTGAGCCGCGCAGGCGGAGGAAGCCGGCGGCCTGCTCGAAGGTCTTGGGTCCCAGGCCCGGCACCTTGAGCAGAGCCTGGCGGTTCGAGAAGGCGCCGTTCTGCTCGCGGTGTTGGACGATCTTCTTGGCCAGGGAGGGCCCGATGCCGGAGACGTATCGAAGCAGGGAAACACTGGCGGTATTGAGCTGAACCCCCACGTGGTTGACGCAGCTTTCGACGACCTCGTCCAGCTTGCGCTGCAGCAGCGGCTGGTGGACGTCGTGCTGGTACTGCCCCACGCCTATCGACTTGGGGTCGATCTTGACCAGCTCGGCCAGCGGATCCTGGAGCCGGCGTGCGATGGAGATGGCCCCTCGAATGGTGAGATCCAGATCGGGAAACTCTTCGCGGGCGATGTCGGAAGCGCTGTAGACGCTGGCGCCGGCCTCGTTCACCAGCACGACCGGGAGATCGCCCAGGTCGTTGTCCTTCAGGATGCGGCGGGAGAAGGTCTCGGTTTCCCGCCCGCCGGTGCCGTTGCCGACGGCGACCGCCTGGGGATCGTGCCGGAGCGTGAACTGGAAAAAATCGCGGCCGGCTTTCTCGGCCTGTCGATCACCCTGCAGCGGGTAGATGGTGGTGTGGCCCAAAAGCTTGCCGGTCGCATCCACGGCGGCACACTTGCATCCGGTCCTGAGGCCGGGGTCGATGCCGAGGACGCTCTTTTCACCCAGGGGGGAGGCCAGCAAGAGATTGCGCAGGTTGCTGGCGAAGATCGCCACCGCCTCCGCATCCGCCCGGACCTTCAACTCGGCGCGCACCTCGGTCTCCACGCTGGGCGCGATCAGCCGCTTGTAGGCGTCGGTGGCAGCCAGATGAAGCTGCTGGGCCAGGGGAGAGTCGGACTGGGTCCCCACCACCCGCAGGATGCGCCCGATGAGCGCCTCACCATCCACCTCGATGCTGACCTTGAGCGCCTCCTCCCGCTCTCCTCGCCGGATGGCGAGGAACCGATGGGAGGGCACGGAGGCCACCGGCTCGCGGTAGTTGTAGTACTGCTCGTACTTGGTCGGCCCCTCGACCGCCTTGGTGTCCACGGTGGAGACCAGGACACCGGAAGACAGGTAGGTTTCGCGGACCAAAGCCCGCACCTCGGCCCGCTCCGAGATCCGTTCGGCCACGATGTCGCGGGCGCCCGCATAGGCGGCTTCGATATCGGGGACCTCCTGGTCGGGCTGTACAAACGGCATTGCGGCCTGGACAACATCCAGCTGTGTGGGCTGGCTCAGGATCTGTTCCGCCAGCGGCAAAAGCCCCCGTTCCAGGGCGATCGTGGCCCGAGTCCGCCGTTTCGGCTTGTAGGGCAGGTAGAGATCTTCCAGCACCGCCTTGGTGGTGCTGGTGCGGATCTGCCTGGCGAGCTCGTCGGTGAGCTTCCCCTGCTGGGCAATGGCCTCGAGGATCACCCGGCGCCGCTCCTCAAGCTCGATCAGGTAGCTCTGCCGCTCCTGGATGGCGCGGATCTGGACCTCGTCCAGGTTTCCCGTCACCTCTTTTCGGTAGCGGGCGATGAAGGGTACGGTGTTGCCTTGCTCGAACAGATCGATTGTCGCAGCGATGCGCTGGCTGGGGATCTGCAGCTCAACAGCGATCAGCTCGGCAGGATTGAAGCGGTCGGTGTCCTGCATTCTGGAACCTACAGGTTGCATGAAATGGCGATGTCGATGGGGTTTCCTTGGGCCAGGCTCTGTCCGTTATCTGCGGCGTCGCACATAGAGAAGCACACCGAGCAAGGCCAGACAAGGGAGTAGTCCGGAGGAACCATCGGCGCGGTGACGACAGGAGCAGGCCTCGCCCGGTCGTTCGTCAGCCGGCTGACCCCCCAACGGCAACACCAGCTCCTCGACCGGGCTGATCGGATCCTCTCCCACCCAGGCGCGGAAAACCAGGTGGCTCTCCGGGAGTTCCTGCGACGTGAGCCGCAACCCGACCAGGAGCAGGAGAGGTTCTGGGGACGGGTTCTCCGGCAGCCGGCCGATCTGGATGCGCCACGAACCTCCCGACTGATCCGCAGAGAACGGGATGCTCTGGCTGGACCAGGTAGAGAGGACGGTGCGCAGATCGGTTCCCTCCTCGCCCTGGAGGCTCAGCCACACCTCGTCGATCTCCTGACCGGCTCGATTCTCCAGCTCGACCTGGATGGTGATCAGCGCTTCCGGGGCAGCGGTCCCCTCGATCAGGTCGGCCTGCAGCAACACCCAGTCGGTGGGAGGGTGGGTGGCGAGGAAGGTGACGATCTCGCTGTCGTCCAGCAAAACTCCGGATACCTCTGCGGTGAGGACCGATTCCCCCGCCTCGTCCGAGGTGACCTGGGCGGTGTAGGTTCCGTCGCCCTCATCGAAAGTGGTCGTGACCGAGCCGAGGCTGGCTTCGACGCTCACCTCCAGTCCTGGGCCCATGGGGAGGGAATCCAGCCCGATCGGGGTGACGGTGATGGTCGAGGCGCTCACCCCATCGGCGGGAAGGGTGAGCGGATCGACGTCCAGTCGGGAGGCGGCCGGGTCGACCCCCAGGCATTCGACCATGACCTCCACCTGCACGGGGGGGTCGAGTTCTGCCAGATCGACCCCGTTGACCGACGCTGAGACCAGGATCGGTTGCTCTGCGCAGATGGTGCTGCACAGGTCGGTCCGGTAGCCGCCGTCGTCGGTCTCGTTCACATCCCCGAGCGAACCGTAGGAGGCGGTCATGGCGACCTCCTGTCCTGGCGGCAGCGGCTCGTCCTGTTCGTCGTACAGCCTGAGCAGGATCTCGGCACAGCTCTCCCCGTCGGCCACGATCGTCTGGGGAGTGGCCGTCATGGTCGCCCGGACCACCTCGTCGCAGGTGAACAGCACCCAGGCTCTGCGCTGCGCGATCACGTCCTCGATCAGCGCGCCGATGGAGGCGGGTTCCTCCCGGCAGACCGTGGAGGAGAGCTGGCTGGTATAATGCCCATCGCCCTGGTCGACGACGCCCGTCAGGTCGCCAAAGTCGGTCGTCACCTGCACGGTCAGCCCCGACCCGACCGGAAGACCGCCGCTGTTCCGGGGGGTGACCTCGATCTGGCTGAAGGCCTGGCCGTCGGCGAACACCCGCCCCGGCCGCGCTTCGATGGTGGTCTCGATCGAGTCTACCAGGCTTTGCTGGAGAAAGGTCACCTGGGCCGGCTCGTCCGGCTGCTGGTTGGGGAGATCGGCGGCGCTCGCCGATACCAGCACGGTCTCGGCAACGGCGTCGGTCAGGGTGATGAGGGCCGTTCCATCGGTCTGGAGGTCTCCCGATACCAGGGCGGTCCCCAGCCCCTCGGCCATGCGGAGGTTGGTGTTGAGGAAGGTCGAGTAGCCGCTGGTCTGGACCGATATCCGGATGTCGGCCGGAGCGTGGTTCCCGTTGCGATCCATGGCCATGATGGTGAGCTGCTCACTCCCCAGCACATGGGCCACACCGTCCGTGGTGAACACGACCAGGTGATCGGCGTTGCCCGGCGTGAAGAGGATGGTGGCGGGGATGTGGGGCACGATGGCAGGCATGGTGTCATTGGAGGGGAGGACCTGGACCAGCTCGGATACCAGGTCGACCACATCGAGGGTGGCCGTCCCATCGGGCTTTGTGGTGCCGATGGCCTGCTGGTCGGTGAGGACGGCATCCTCCAGGCTGGTCCCCTGGATCACGGCGGAACCGGTGACCGTCACGGTGATCGGAACCTCTCCGTCGACCGGATCGCCCAGGCGGTCCACAACCGACAGGTACACCCGTTCACTCATCTCCACCAGAGCGGTCGAATCCTCTGCCACGGCGACGACATGGTCGGCCACCGGTTCTCGGATCCGCAGGTCGTAGTCGCTGTCGTCATAGCCGGTCAACCCGGCCTTGTCGGTGGCCACCACCCGGAACCGGGCCAGGCTGGTCTGCTCCCCGGTGACCGTCCATAGATGGCTGCCCGTGTCACTGATCCCCTCGACGACGGTCTGGTCGAAGGTGGTCCCGCTGTCTGAGGACAGGTAGATCGAGACCTGGTCGCGGTGCTCGTCCTGTGTCGTCCAGCGGATCTGGATCTCATTCCCCAGATCGAGGACCAACCGATTCTGGGGATAGAGAACCGTGACCTGAGGTGGGGTCAGGTCGAGGGAAAACAACTGGTAGTAGGTCGCCGGGTTGCCAGCCAGGTCGACCAGGGTGACGACCACATCGACCGTTCCCTCTCCTTCGCTGCCGGACACCTGGTGGGAATAGGAGTAGCGGTTGCCAATTTGCTCCTGGAAGGCGGCCTGTATCGTGCCGTCCACCAAGACCTGGGGGCGGGGGCTGGTGCGCAGCGTCTCGCCGCTCTCGAAGGAGATGGTCACCTCGTCGGCAGTGGTGGCCACCGTCGGCTCGATGCCGAGTGTTCCCACCAGGGGAGGGGGGATGAAATCGAGGATCACCTCGCCGCTGGTCTCTCCCGGGTTGCCAGCCAGGTCCTCTGCTTCAACCTGGATGGTGACCGGCGCTCCCTCCGGTTCCTCGGTATCTACCTCGTCTCCCATGACCAGGTACTGGTAGGTGAAGGTAGTGCCGCTTCCTCCCACGTGGTTGGCGGTGTGACCGGATCCGATCAGGACGGTGGGCAAGGTGGCCAGCTCGCGGTTGGAGAGCACCTGGATGAGCAGCGTGTCACCCGCCTTGGCGGGGTTGGGGGCCACCAGGGAGAGGGAGAGGGTGGGAGCGGTCGCCCACACCCAGATCTCGATCTGGGCCGCCGGGCCACAGTGTCCTGCGGCATCCAGGGCGCGCACGTAGAGGGTGTGCTGTCCGTCGCTCAGGGCGTCTTCGGCGACGGCGTGGTGCAGGTCCGGCAAGACCGCATCGCAGCTTGGCACCTCGTCGATTCCGACGGCATACCCCTGGACGGGGGATATCCATCCGATCGGGAGTTCCCAGGAGATCCAGGGGTCGTTGTCCTGCTGCCAGGTATGCGGAGTGATGGCTGCCCCACCCGCCTCGGTGAAGGCCTGCAGGTTGGTCACCTGGTCTTGCACCCGGTCCACGGCGAGGGTGAAGGAGCGGGAATCGCCGCAGTTTCCGGCGGCATCCACGGCACGGACCCAGAAACGCGTCTCACCGTCCGGCAGGCCGGAGAGGGACACCCCGTTGTGTTCCGACTCCGCGATGCAGTCATCGGTATACCCCAGGCCCCAGCTGTACTGGACGGGAGAGACGGTGCCCACCACCGTCCAGGTCAGGTAGGGCGAGTTGTCCGTCTGCCAGAAGCCATCGGCAATCGGCTCTCCTCCTGCCTCGGTATAGGCCGACAGGCTGGCGATGCTGTCGCCACTTGCATCCACGTGGATGGTATAGGTGTCGGGCTCGGCGACGTTGCCGGCGGCATCTTTGGCCAGGACGGCGAAGGTGTGAACCCCGTCTGTTAGGGCGTCCTCATCGAAGGACCAGTTGGCGACCGGGATGAGCTCCTCGCCGGGAGCGGTTCCGTCTACCGTCAGGACGTAGCCGGCGATGGGGGAGGTCGATTCGCCCGGCGCATTCCACTGCAACCAGGGGTCGTTGTCCTGCTGCCAGGTGTCCTCGGGGATGATGGCGCTCCCCTCTGCCACCCGGGCGACCAGCCCGGTTACCGGATCGGGCGTGGTGTCCACCCGGATGACGAAGGTGGCTGCCGGCCCACAATTCCCGGCCGCGTCCTCTGCCCGCACGTACAGCGTGTGCTCCTGATCGTCCAGGAAGTCCTCGGGGAAACTGTAGGAGGGGGTAAAGAGCAGTGTCCCGGTGCAGTCCGGGGGTAGATTGACCCCCACCGCGTATCCCTGGAGGGGAGAGATCGATCCCGTCACCGGCAGCCATTCCAAATAGGGATCGTTGTCCTGCTGCCAGGTGCTGGCCTCGATCTCCTCACCGTCGGGTTCGGTCCACACCTCGAGCCCTAGCACCCCATCGCCCTGAGCGTCGGCCTTGATGGGAAAGGAGATCCAGTCCCCGCAGTTCCCGGCCGCATCCCGGGCCTGCAGGTACAGGGTGTGCTCCCCATTGCTCAAGGGAGCGACAGCGAAGTCGTAGTGGGAGTCGGGGATGCTGCCTTCACAGTTTGGTTCCGTGTCGACCGTGACCGTATAGCCAGCGATGGGTGAGATGATGCCGGCGGGCTCGTCCCAGTCGATAAACGGGTCCACATCCGGTTGCCAGGTGTCCACCGGAACCGGGGTTCCCAAAGGTCCCGTCAGCACGGTCAGCGCGGTGACGTGGTCTGCAACGTCGTCGGCCCAGATCTCCACCATGGCCGCCGGGCCGCAGTTGTTGGCCTCGTCGAAGGCCCTGACATACACGGTGTGCTGTCCATTGCTCAAGGAATCGGAAGCGAATGAGTAATCGGTGTCAGTGACCCCCCCTACGCATCCCAGGTCTTCATCCAGGCTCACCGTGAAGTGAACGATGGGCGAGATGGGCGCTACCGGCGGGTTCCAAGCGAGGTAGGGATCGCGGTCCTGCTGCCAGGTCGCGGACGGGATCTGGGCACCTCCAGCGTGGGTATAGGCCGCAAGGTTGGGTACCCCGCTGCCGGTGGTGACGACCGAAAGGACGAAACTTGACGGAGGACCGCAGTTTCCCGCCTGGTCGAGCACTCGCAGATGGAAGGTATGCTCGCCGTCCTCCAGCGGTTCGTCGAAGTAATAGGCTGTACCGGTCATCACCGCGGTGCAGTCGGGGACGCTGTCCACCTCCAGCGCATAGCCCATCACGTCGGAGAGGTAGTCCACCGGTGGCCCCCACTGGAGGTAGGGGGTGTTGTCGTTCTGCCAGGTCAGCGGCTCGATCTGTTCGCCATCCTCCTCGGTCAACACCACCAGGCTGGAGACGGTGTCGCCGGTCTGGTCCACCCAGATCGCGAAGGCGTTGGCCAACCCGCAGTTGCCGGCCTCATCCTTGGCGCGCAGATAAAGGGTGTGCTGGCCGTCATCCAGAGCGTTGGTGGCAAATGTGTAGCTTTCGCCCGTAAAGGCGGCCGTACAGGGCGGAGGCGAGTCGGCCGTCACCACATAGCCGGCGATGGGGGAGGTCGGCGAGAGGGGCGGATCCCAGGCCAGGTGGGGGTCTGGGTCCCGCTGCCAGGCGAGCTGCGGGATGGGGGTTCCTCCGGGCGCATCCAGCACGACCAGGTTTCGCGGGTCATCTCCCAGGCTGTCCACCCGGATCTCGAAGCTGATAGGGGCGCCGCAGTTCCCCGCGCTGTCCTTGGCCAACAGGTTCAACGAATGGGTGCCCTCGCTCAGCGCGGTGGTGAAGGCGTAGTAAGGATTCGAGATGGTCGCGGCGCAGGCCGGCGTTCCATCCACCGCCAGCGAGTAGCCGTCGATGGGGGAGGTGGGCATGTCCGGCGCCTCCCACTGAAGGTAGGGCAGATTGTCCGGCTGCCAGGTGGCGGCCGGTATGACGTCGCCGTCCGGCTCGGTCCAGACGACCAGGGCGGGGATGGCGTCTCCTTGGGAATCCACCCGGATGGCAAAGCTGGTCAAGGGACCGCAGTTCCCCGCCAGGTCTTTGACCCGCACGTACAGGGTATGGTCGCCCTCGCTCAGGGAGCCGGCGGGAAAGGTATAGTCGGTACTGCTGATGTTGCCGGTGCAAAGCGGCTCCACGTCGAGTCCGACCGTGTACCGGTAGATTGGAGAGACGGGCGACTCGGGAGCATCCCAGTCGAGGTAAGGGTCCCGATCCGGCTGCCAGGTCCCGGCCGAAATCTCGGTGCCCCCTGGTTGGGTATAGACCGTCAGGTTGTCCACGCTGTCGCCGGTTCCGTCGACCCAGATGGTGAAGCTAGAGACCGGTCCGCAGTTGCCGGCGGCATCGACGGCGTGCACGTTGAGGGTGTGGACGCCGTCGCTCAGGGTGTTGGCTGGAAAGCTGTAGGAGGTGCCGGTGAGGGCGACCGAGCAGGCGGGGGTTCCGTCCACCCTCACGTTGTATCCCAGGATAGGCGACATGGGATCGGCAGGGGCCGACCAGGTGAGGTGCGGGTCCCGGTCCTGCTGCCAGGTGCTGGCCTGGATCACAGAGCCCCCGTTCTGGGTTCTGGCGACCAGGTTGCTGATGGCATCCCCTGTGCGATCGACATGGATGGCAAAGGTCGATGCGTCACCACAGTTTTGCGCCTCGTCAATGGCCTTGACCCAGAAGGTGGTCACCCCATCAGGTAGCCCGGTCAAGGAGACGCTGTTGGCTTCGGTCTCGATGGTGCAGTCCTGGGTCGACCCGGTGCCGTAGCTGTAGCCGTCGATGGGAGCGGAGGAGATGGCCGCCTGCCAGACGAGGTGGGGGCTGTTGTCGGTCTGCCAGACCCCCGGAGCGATGGGGTCGCCACTCGGCTGGGTGTAGGCGGACAGCGAGGTGATGGCGTCGGGGGTGTTGTCGGCGTACAGGTTGAAGGTGGTCGCCGGACCACAGTTGTTGGCCCGATCGATGGCCCGCACCCACAAGGAGGTGATCCCGTTGCCGGCCGTCACCGTCCCGCTGGTCGAGGTGGTGCGGACCGTGCAGTTCGGTGTGCCGCCCGCCCCGTAGGCGTATCCCAAGATGGGCGCTGTGGAGCTCGACGGGTTCCAGGTCAGGTAGGGATCGATGTCCTTCTGCCAGACCCCCTGGGTGATCTCACCGCCGCCGGAGTGGGTGTAGGCCCGGAGGTTGGCCACCGTATCCTGCGTGTAGTCGACCTGGACGGTGTGGCTGCGGATTACCCCACAGTTTACGGCCGCATCCCTGGACCGCACTCGAAAGGTGTGGACCCCCTCGCTCAGCGTGTTGGCGGCAAGCTGTACCGAGCCGCTGTTGCCTGCCCCCACCTCCAGGGTGTCGCAGTCCGGATCGGCATCGACGGCCCAGGAGTAGCCGGAGATGGGAGCGAGCTGGCCGGTGGTGTTGGCGGTGAAGTAGAAGTAGGGGTCGCGATCGGATGTCCAGTCGGTCTGCCCGATGATGGTCCCGCCAGGCACCGTCCTCGCCGTGATGGAGGAGATGCTGTCGGAGGTCCAGTCGATACTGAAGCTGCGGGAAACCTCGGCCGAGGTGTTGCGGGCGTAGTCGTCGCTTTCGGCATAGACCACGCAAAGGTTGGCTCCCTGGACGTTGCAGTAGCCGGAGGTGCCCACGGTGACGGTCTGACTCGAGTTCCGCGTTCGGCTGGCGCTCAAACGGGGCACTCCGTTGCTCACCACTCGCCAGCGGGCCGCGGACACGCCGACCCCGTTGTCGGTATCGGAAAAGGAGACGGTGTATGAGGGGGCACTATGCCAGGATCCGGCCGCCGGCCCGGTGATGGCGGTGGTCGGCGGGATCAGGTCTACCCGGGTGAACACGCTGGGGACGTCATATTCCGTGTGGGTGGATTCCTGGTTGGTGATCGTAGGATACCGTCCGTTGATAGCCCAGACATGAAACCGGTAGATCTGGTTGTGGGCCGGCGTCAGCCTGTAGTTGCAGCCGCTAGGGCAGAAGGAGAGGTCGCTGGTGGTCTCCCCCAGCTCGTTGCCATAGTAGGCGTAGCCGTTGGCTGGGCTGTAGTACTCCAAGAAGAAGTACTGCCTGACCCCGGTATCCGCGTCCGTACCGGGGGTCCAGCTGAAGTCGAGGCGGTTGTCGTTGTCGTAGTAGGTGCCGGTCAGGCTGTCGTCGTTGTGGGTGAGGCCACTCGGTTTCGAGGGCCCGGTCGTGTCTGTAAACCAGATGCGATACCAGAGCACGTAGTTGTTGGCCCAGCCAGTGCACTCGGTACTCCAGCCGCAGACCGTGTCGAGGTGGTGACCGGGGTAGTAGGGCGAGTAGTTGTTGTTCCAGGTCGAGTTGTAGTAGCTGGCGTCGGAGGTGGAGCGCCATACCCAGTGGTCGCCGAGGGAATCACTGGAGTCGACATCCTCGTCGAACAGACCGAAGTAAAAGTACGCTCCTGAGCGAGCGGGAATGGTCTTGTAAAGGGTGTAGTCCAAGAAGTTCCAGGAACCGCAACGATGGGAGGGATAGTTGCAGTCATCATGGGAGATGGCTACCCCGCCGGAACATCCGTCGTCACAGGCGTCCAGCGTGGAGTCGCTGGAGTTGTCGAAGATGGCCATCCGGTAGTGGGGCTCCGGATCGGTACCCCAGTCATTGTCGCAGCTGGTGTCGACCGCGCACAGGCTAGTGATCTCGTACACCGTGAAGTTGGCGACGGTCGCTGCATCCGTCGGTTCCGGTCTCAACACCAAGACGATCGGCACAGCAAGAAAGAGGATCAGACTGGTCCGGTTCATGGACGCACCACTCACGCGCCTGGATATCCTGAGAGTGCCCAGTGCACTTGCCTTGTTGTGCAGTGTACCAGAGTCCCGCTCAAACCATAAAGGAGACCCCGTATTTGCCGCGAGACGGTCTTGAGAGGCGCAAACTGGCCGTTTCGGCCGTGCCAGGCCGTCCGAACATGCTACCTGTCGGGAAATAACGGGTACTCCTCCTCGGCCCCTTCGATGGGAGGCTAGAGCTGGCTGCGAGGGAGGATGGTCAGGAAAAGCAAGGCTTACTTCTTCTTCAGCGGAAAGTTCCAGATGGCGTAGTGAGGAAACCGCCGCATACCACCGCTCCACTCCCGGACCGGCTCGACGGCGTAGAACAACGTGGGATCGGCGGCTCGCGCCTCTTCCAGCAGCTCCTTCACCTCCCGCCTCGGACAGGTGGTGTAGATCAGGGTGACCGGGCCATCCCGGCCTTCACCCCGGAAGGTGGTCAGGCGGCGCTTGCGCCCCCGCAGCAGGTTGGCCACCGATTCGCCCGCCTTCGACGAGATCATCCGCACCACCACCGTTCCCAGGGCCAGCTTCCGCTCAATCAGGATACCGACGGCATTGCCCGCAGCGTATCCCCCGGCGTAGGCCAGCACCAGCCAGAGGCTCTCGTCGATCCGGGTGATCACCTGGGCCACGGCCACGACCCAGATGAGCACCTCCAGAAAACCCAGGGGAACGGCCAGATAGGCCAACCCCTGCACCACGGCGATGGTCCTCACCGTTCCCAGGGAGACGTCGCAGATCCGCAGACCGAAGATCACCAGGGCCAGCGCCCAGATTGGAAGAATACTGATGAATTCCATGTCGTCTTGGTACCAATAGGGCCACCCGGAACGGGTGTGGGGTTGGGGTGTTGGAGCTTACCGCAGATTTTGCGCCACAAACTCCCAGTTGACAAGCTTCCAGAATGATTCCAGGTAGTTAGGTCTGGCGTTGCGGTAGTCGATGTAGTAGGCATGCTCCCAGACGTCACAGGTCAGCAACGGCCGCTTGCCGGCGCGGATGGGGCAGTCGGCATTGGCGGTCGATTCCACGGACAGCTTCCCCGTATCATCCTGTACCAACCAGGCCCATCCGGAGCCGAAGCGGGTCAGGGCGGCCTTGGTGAACTGCTCCTGGAAGGCGGAGAAGCTCCCGAAATTCTTGACGATGGCGTCCGCCATGGCACCGGTCGGCTCTCCTCCCCCCGTCGGGCTCAGGCCGTTGAAGTAGAAGGTGTGGTTGAAGACCTGGGCGCCGTTGTTGAAGATGCCTCCCTCGGCTTCCTGGATGATCGCCTCCAGGCTCTTTTCCGCCCAGGGCGTGCCCTCGGTCAGCGAGTTTAGGTTGCTCACGTAGGCCGCGTGGTGCTTACCATGGTGGTACTCCAGCGTTTCCGACGAAATGTGCGGCTCCAGGGCGTTCTTCGGGTAGGGTAGCTCGGGCAATGTGAAGGACATGTCTCTCTCCTCTTGCGGTTGTCGATGGTGCAGGGCTGACAGGGTGGCTCGGACCTTCACCGATGCGGTGGTGTGATCGAAGCTTCAGCCAGACTCCTGTCTCCAAACCACGTAAAATAGCATCTGATCACAGTGCCAGCAAAGGTCAATAACGTTACGGCACCATCGAACCGCCAGATGGCGACCCGCTCAACGGCTGGCCGCCCGGGCCAGCTCGTTCTCGATCATCCGGCTGAACCGCAGCACCCCCAGCTCGATCTGCTCCGCGTTCACCATGGCGTAGCTGGCGCGCATGGCGCCTCTCAGATCGGAATGGACCGCAAACGCCGACCCGGGCACCAGCAGCACTTTCAGCTCGGCGCAATCCTGGGCGATCATCCGGGAGCTGTCGCACCCCTCCGGCAGCTCGAACCAGATGAACATTCCGGCCTGGGGAACGGCGAACCGCACCTCTTGGGGGAGGTATTGGTGGGCCGCCTGGACCATGGCATCGCGGTTGGTGCGATAGAACCGCACGTTCTCGGCGACCCGTTGCATTAGCCCGGTGTGGCCTTCGGTCTTGAAGTAGCCGTTCAGGATGGCCTGGGCCAGAGAGCTGGTCTGCAGGTTGGCCGCCTGCTTGTAGAGCGCCATCGCCCGGATGATCTCGTCAGGAGCGGTGACATACCCCAGGCGCAAGCCGGGGCAGAGGATCTTGGAGAAGCTGTCCAGGCGAAAGACCAGCTCGGGCGCCAGGCGCTGCAAGGTGGGTTCCCGGGGGCTATC
Source organism: Bradymonadales bacterium (assembly GCA_016931535.1). Classification (GTDB taxonomy): domain Bacteria; phylum Myxococcota_A; class Bradymonadia; order JAFGEP01; family JAFGEP01; genus JAFGEP01. Next base: position 69,785 of record JAFGEP010000028.1, on the reverse strand, counting down.
GTCCAGGCGGAGGAGCTGGTAGGGGTCGTCCTCGATCACCGGGATCCGATGGCGAACCGCCAGCTCGGCAAGCTTCTGTCGGCGCGATTCGGCCAGGTTGACCCCCGCCGGGTTGTGCCCGTTCGGGATGTCGTAGATCAGCTTGGGCAGCGGCTCTCCTGCGGCTTTTCGCTGTTCGAGTAGATCCTCCAGCAGATCCACGCGCATCCCCTGGTCGTCCATGGGGACGGTCAGAAACCGATCGGTGAAGCTGGAAAATGCGATCAGCGCACCGGGATAGGTGGGCTCCGACAGCACCACCTCGTCGCCCTCCTCTAAAAACAGGTCGGCCAGGATGTAGATCCCCTCCTGGCTTCCGTTAAGGACCAGGAGCCCCCCCTCGGCGGGCTCGATCCCGTCCTTGGCGCGATGCCAATCCCGTATCTGCTCCAGAACGGGTGCCAGGCCGGGGGTCGGCCCATACTGGCTGGCTCGGATCATCTCCTGCCCGGAGATCAGGATCTCCCGGCCGCTTCCGCGCAGACCGAGCCTCAGATGGTCGAACGCGAAGGTGGAGGGGCTGGGATAGCCACCCCCCAACGTGATCATCCCGTCGATCTCCATGTAGGGCATCAGCTCCCGGATGGCCGAGGGCTTTCGTCTCCGGGCTCTTTGGGTCAGATGGAACAGCGGCTTTTCCACGGTCTTCTCCTATGTCAAAGGAGCGCCAACTATCCGTTGCCCCCGGCGATCTCGGGGAGAGCGCTTTCCTCAGGGAGCACAGGTGGTTGGTCGTTCGGGAACCACGCTCGGTTGCGGTTGGGGGGTTCTCAGGGGGAGGTCGGGGACAGGCGGCAAGCTGCCGTCCGGTTTGCGGGGGTAGAGCCAGAGGAGCTGGTCCCAGCCGACCGAGCTCCGCTGGATCACCAGCCGCTGGTCGGGGGAGTCGGAGCCGGGAGGGTTCATCTTGTCGTGGGACGCAATGAACCCTCGGTAGAGGTAATCGATGAGCTCGCCCACCAGCAGAGAGCCATCCTGGGGCTTGGTGTCCGCCTCTCCCAGGACGCCCCGGCGCAGGTAGTAGGACAGGTATCCGCCGGCACCCAGCGATTCTGCCGTGTCGCTCAGGATATCTTCGTCCGAGGAGAAGAGCCCCACGACATGGGGGATCGGGGCGAGGTCCTGTGCAAATCCGCCGGAATGGCAGGAGTCGAACGCCACCAGTGCCAGGCCGGCCGTGGATTGCCTCAAGATGTCTGCCAGCTCGTTGTCGGTCACCTCTCCATCCACCAATACGATCGACTCGTCGGTGCCGTCGATCTCCACGCTGTCGCCCGTGCTGACCGCCGGGTTGTTGCCATGTCCCGAGAAGAAGATCACCAGGACGTCGTCCGGCCCCGCTTTCCTGCTCAGGGTTTGGGCCGCTTGCAGGAAAGCGCCGCGAGTGGCCGCCCCGTCGGTCAGCACCGTCTGCTGTCCTGCCGACTGAAGCCCCCTCTCTCGGAAGGCCTGCGCCAGAAAACGCGCGTCATCGGCGCAACCGTACAGGTTTCCCATGCTCTGGTAGGCGGAGATCCCCACGAACAGCCCATGGATTCGACCTAACCCATCCTGTCCGGCATAGCCCATGGAGGGCACCTGCTCCCCCTCCTGCAGGATCACCGGGGGCCTCACCCGCGATCGGATGCGGTAGGTCCCCCCTCCGGTATCGGCATAGGCGGTCACCACGAAATGGTACAGCCCGCTTGTGGGGGCAAACACCACCAGGGTGCTGTCAAGGGTCCGTTCGGTTCCATCCTCGCCGACGTCATTGGCGTCGTCATTGATCCAGACCTGCCCATCCGGTCCGAAGAGTACGGCCACGGTATCGAAGACCGCAGAGGTCAGCCGCAGGGTCACCCGCTCACCCTGCCGGGCGACGAACCAGTGATTGGCCCCTGTCCTGAGCCCAGGTCCTCCCCCCCCGGCGCTTGTCATCCCTTCCAGCGTGGAGCCCAGCCCCATCCGCTGGGGCTCGGCGGCCGGCGTCAAGGGCAAGGCTCCCAGGGTATAGGCTCCGGTCTGACCGACCTGGTAGCCGGTGAGGCGGATGGTGTACATGCCGCTTTCAGGGGCCTCGAACTGGATCATCGGGATCAGGGTACCGGGGACCAGGTCGTCGTTCTCCAGCAGAAAATCGCTGGGGCCGTTGACCCGCAACATCGGATCCAGAATGGTCGAGACCGCCCAGAATCGGACCCATTGCCCCTGCGTCAGCTCGACCGCATAGCTGTCGTAGTAGCGCCCGTCCTCGTCCAGCGCGTCACAGGGCCCCAGGTCTCCCATGAGGCTCCCTCGGTCCAGAGGCAACAAGGGGATCTCGCCGATCTGGGCTGCTGGTGGGACCACCGCAGGGGTCTCCGCTACATCGGGTTTGACCACCGCGGCACCGCCACAACCGATCCACACGCCGAATAAAATGAGTTGTATGGCCTGGTAACTTCTCATGGTGGCTACAGGATAATCGCACAGCCAGCCAGGCGCCAGCTTCCCGTCCATCCTGGCGTTTTCCTGCGGCGACCAGTCAGTGCGACCCCGCGGCAGCGGGGGGGGCACCCATCCGCCACATTCCAGACCAAGGGCGTTCCATGGCCGGTGGTGCGTGCCTGGGCGCTCGAAGAAGTGGACTCAGACGAGCCGACTGGGTGCGACTCCCAGCGGCCTCGCCAAAGCGATGGAGACCGCTCGGCCCGGCAAAGGGAGCGCTCCTGCTCTGAGTGGATCTTGACAGCGGGAGCACTCTCGATTGCAATGGCACTTTCTGCTTGGGAGGTCTTGTCCCCTCCTCATGACGCCCCCAGGACGGAGTTCGAATGCGGGCACGGGAAACGGAACGCCATCCTCTATTCTTCCACAGGCGGTTTTTTCGTCTCCTTGCGGTTGCTCTCGTCTTCCTCCCTCTGATCGAGGACCTCTCTGCCGCTCTGCACTTCCTGCGTGTCCCTCATGCCATCGATCGGGAGACCGGCGAGATCGTTCACCATTCAACCTTCTCCGGTCAGTCCGGTTTTTGGGGTCTGTTGTCGCCCGATGGCCCAGGGGAACATCTGGTCCGCCACGAGTCGCCGCTTCCTTCCCAGTCGGGCTGCGGTCGCGACGTCTGCCCGATTTGCCACTGGTTGAACCAGCGCAGGGGGTTCGAGAGCAGCCCCGTTTCCTCCGATCTCTTGAGTTACCTGCAGGAGGCACCGGTGTTCACCGGGTCTGCCAGGTCGCTTACCCCCATGGAGCTTGTGCTCGTCGCCCCCAGTCATTCTCCGCCGGGATGATCGTGGCCGGACGGGGTGGAGGGGCGAGCTGGTCGAATTGCCTGTGCGCTACCAGGTCGATCGGACCCGAGCCGGCTTGTTGGGTAGCCGACCTCACCGGCAGCTACCCGTAGTCCCGACGTTTACGAAACCATGAACCTGCGGTCCAAGGACCTTCCAGTCTGTTCGGAACGCCGGTTCTTCCTGTACAGGAGCCGCATGAATACGATGCTAAAGGTTTTTATTCTGGGGGGTCTGTTGACCTCTTCCGCTCCCGCGATCGCACAGGATGATCGGCCCGAACCTCCACCGATGGAAGGGGAGGGGACTGGTGGAGCGGAGATCGATGATCTGGAAGCGGAGCTGGCCGCCGAGCTGGAGCGGATCGGCGCCCAACAACCGCGCGAACCCGCCGGGACCGGGCTCGCTGGAACGGCGGTCACCGGTACCGGTGGTGTGCGTACGGCGCGAGGTCTGAGCAACTACTTCAATCCGGCCATCAGCGCCAGCGGGCTGATACTGGCCGGTGCCACGACTCGCTCCCACCATCACGAGACCGAGACCGATGGCGAAGAGGACCAGGAGGAGCACCACGACCATAGCGCTCGCGGTGATCTGACCACCGGCCTGCACCTGCAGGAGATCGAGCTATCACTGAGCGCCATCGTCGACCCCTACTTCCGGGCCGACCTGACTTTGGCGGCCCATGGCGAGCATATCCACTTCGAGGAGGGTTACGTGACGACCTTGGCCATCCCCAGGCTCAATCTTCGGGCCGGCCGTTTCTACGCCGATCTGGGTCGGCACAACGCGCTCCATACCCACGCCTTCCCCTTTCTCACCGCTCCGCTGCCCTGGCGGGAGCTGTTCGGGGGCCACGGTCTGGGCGATGTGGGGGTATCGGCCGATCTACTGGTCCCTTTGCCTTTTTACACCGAGCTCAACGCGCAGGTGTTCTCGGGAGAGTGGATGATCCTCGAAGGAGGGCTCAGCGAGGAACTTTTCGAGGTAGACCGCCGCGAGCCGGAAGATCTGGCCTATGTGGGGCATCTCGAGACGCTCTTCGAGCTGGACGAGTCGAGCACGGTTCAGCTGGGCGGCTCTTATCTCGGTGGCCGCAACGGTTGGGGAGAGTGGACCCACCTGCTGATGGGGGATCTGACCTTCAAGTGGAAGCCGGTCTCGGCCGAGCGCTACACCGGCCTGGAATGGACGTCGGAGGTTGCCTGGGTGAACCGCGGGGGAGATCCGGAGTGCGAGGAGATCGGCGGCGCCTACAGCTCGCTCAGGTTCCAGTTTGCCCAGCGGTGGTGGATCCAGGCGCGAGGTGCCCTGTTGGGTTTGCCCGCGGGACCCCACGGGCGAACCTGGCGTGGCGAGGGGCTGCTGGCCCTGGTTTTCAGCGAGTATTCTGCACTTCGACTCCAGTACGGGTACGAGACCATGGAGGAAGGCGATGAGGACCCCGTGCACGAGGTGTTTGCCCAGATGAACTTTTCCATCGGCAGCCATCCCACCCATGCCTACTGAGGAACAAGGAGATGACAGCGATGAACGCTTTTCGGGTTTCAACCCTTCTGTTCTTGATAGTCCTCGCTGTGGCGACCCCGGCACTGGCCGACCTGAGGGTGGTGACGACCACCACCGATCTGGCCGAGCTGGTCCGTGCCATCGGGGGCGACAGGGTGCGGGTCGAGGCGATCTGCCAGGGTCACCAGGACCCACACCATGTCCAGGCCCGGCCCAGCTACATGGTCACCGTGAGCCGAGCCGACCTGGTGGTCGCGGTCGGCCTCGAGCTGGAGGTGGGCTGGCTGCCTGCCCTGCTGCAAGGTGCACGCAACCCGCGGGTGAACCCTGGCAACCTCGGCTACCTCGAGAGCGCCGACGCGATCGAGCCGATCGAAGTGCCGGCAGGTGCCATCGACCGCTCCCAGGGCGATCTCCATCCCCTGGGCAACCCCCACTACTGGCTGGATCCGGAGAACGCCAAGGCTGCGGCCATGCTCATTGCAGCACGAATGGCCGAGCTGGATCCGGATTCCGCCGCCTACTACCAGGAAAACCTCCAGCGCTTTGTCGACCGGATCGATCGGGCCATGAACCGCTGGCAGGAGGCGATGGCACCCTATGCGGGGACCCGGATCGTCTCTTACCATCGCACCTTCAACTACTTCTTTGACCAGTTTGGGTTGGTAGGGAGCGGATACGTGGAGGATCGCCCGGGCATCCCTCCCAGCCCTGCCCACCTGGCGCGTCTCATCCGGATGATGACCCAGCAGGACATCCCCGTGATCTTCCACGAGAGTTTCTATGATCGGTCCACCTCGGACATGGTTTCCAGTCGGACCAACGCGCGCGTTCTCGTGCTGCCCACCTCGGTCGGGGGGGCTGAGGCCGCAACCGGTTACGAGGAGCTGATCGACGTGATCGTGGACAGCTTCACTCAGGCGATGGGGGAGCGATGAGCGAAGCACTATATTTTCTGGGACCGGCGCTGGTCATGTGCCTGGTCATCGCGGCCATTCATGTCTACCTGGGCATGCACGTGCTGAGGCGCGAGGTCATCTTCGTGGATCTGTCGCTGGCGCAACTGGCAGCGCTGGGCGCAACGGTGTCGACCCTCTTTCATGTCCACCATGGATCTGCCGTTCCCTACCTGTTTGCCTTCGGCTTCACCGCAGTGGGGGCCGTCATCTTCGCCTTCACCAGGAAATCGCGGAAGCAGGTGTCTCAGGAGGCGATCATCGGGATCGTCTACGTGGTGGCCAGCGCTGTGACGGTACTTGTCCTCAGCCGGGCGCCACATGGCGCCGAGCACATGAAGGACATCCTGGTCGGCACCCTCTTGTTGACCACCTGGAAGCAGGTCGGCTTCGTGACTGTGGCCTACGCGGTGCTGGGCATTGCCAATGGGCTTTTGGCCCGCCGCTTTATCGAGATCTCCTGGGAACCTGACGAGGCCGAGCAGAAAAGACGCCACGTTGCCTGGTGGGACCTCCTGTTCTACCTGCTGTTCGGGGTGGTCATCACCATCTCCGTCCAGGTGGCCGGTATCCTCTTGGTGTTCTCTTTTCTCATCGTGCCGGCCGTGACCAGCCGCCTGTTCTCGGTTCGGATCTGGCCACGCCTGCTGATCGGGTGGGGCATCGCCATCCTCGCAAGCATCCTGGGGCTGGCGGCCTCCTGGCTGTGGGACCTGCCCACCGGCGCCGCGGTGGTGGCGGCATTCGGCTTGCTGTTGGCCATGGCCGCTCTGGCCCGCGTGTGGGTGCCGGCCAGAGGGTGAACCTGCCACCTGTCGAAGGCCGGCCACGGTGCATGAGCAGAACCTGCTTTTGCGCCCACGATCTGCCCGCCAGCGATCTGCCACGCCGCACGGCTTGCAGACCCAGTGGGGGGATTCGGCTTCCCCCTCTCTCTTTGCCAGAACCCGGAGAAGATGGTATCAGGCACCTCTACAAAACCTGGAGATGTGTTCATGGATGAGGTGCGCAATCTGCTGGTGAAGCCTGAGTTTCCCAGATCGAACGGCTACGACCTCACCTGGGTCCTGGACAACCAGATGGGCCCCAACGCCCTGTGGCTGGCGGAATGGCTGTGCTCCCGCCTACCGCTGGCACCGGGGATGCGGATCCTGGACCTGGGATGCGGCAAGGCCATAAGCAGCATCTTTCTGGCCCGCGAGTACCAGGCCCGTGTCTGGGCGGTCGACCTGTGGATGGACCCCGACCCCAACTGGCGCCGCGTCCTCGATACGGGGTGCGCCGACCTGGTGTGCCCGCTGCGGGCCGAGGCTCATGCCCTGCCTTTCGCCGAGGGGTTCTTCGATGGCGCGATCTGCCTGGATGCCTACCAGTACTTCGGCACCGATGAGCTCTACCTCGACTATCTCAGCCGATTCGTGCGCCCCGGCGGTTTCATCGGTGTGGTCGCCGTCGGCCTGATGCAGCCGATCGGCAAACAGCCACCGGCCCACCTCGTCGAGCCGCAGTCCAACGGCAAGGTGTTCTGGGAGGACTCCTGCCGCTGCTTCAAGACCGTCGAGTTCTGGCAGGATCTCTGGGACCGATGCGGCAAGGTGACCGAGGTACAGGTCGAACCCATGCCCGACGGATGGCGGCACTGGCGCGATTTCGATCGAGCGCTGGAGCTGACCGGCAAGAACAAGCCCTTCCCCTCGGACGTCGAGGCGCTGGAGCGCGACGGCGGGCGGTATGTCGGGTTTGTCCGTCTGACGGCCAGGCGGACCGAAATGACCGACTTCAACCTGTACGACCCCAGCCTGGGGTTCAAGGTGGGGGTGGACTCCTGATCTTCCCCCCAAGATCCGATCAGAGGTCCCTGACGCAGCGGAACAGGTGCTGCTCCGTGAAGGCGTGGATGCTGGCGTAGCCGTCGGTGTAGCTGGTGGCCCATCCCTCGTCTGGCGGATACCGGATGGGGGTGGACGACCAGTACCATTCCGACGGCGTGTCCGGAAAGGCCACCACGTCGATGGAAGGCTGGAGGCGCCGGTCGTCCACCAGGGTCTGGAGCTCTTTGAGGGTGGGCAGACGCCAGTCCTCAAAGCTGCCCAGGTCCGAATCCTGGCAGGCGGCCAGCGCCTCCAGCCAGACCCTGGCGCTCTCAGTCTGCCGCTGCCACTGGAGACCGGCCAGCGAATCGGTGACCGTCAGGTCGTCAGACGTGTACCGAAGCTCCGGGGCGGTGTACGCTCCCCGCACACAACGCACCCTCCCGCTTCCATAGGGATCGTGGTCGTAGATGAAGCCGAGCTCGAAGCGCACCCCGTAGGCCAGGTTCAAAAAGGGTACCGGCGAAGAGGACCAGAAGAAGTCGCTCGGTGTATCCGGAAAAGCGCCGGCATCGATGGTCGGATCCAGCTCGTCCAAATCCAGCAGGGTCACCAGCTCCACCCGGCTCGGCAAGCGCCAGTCGCTCCAGTCCGCAAGCTCGAGGGCGGCACAAAAGTCGCGCGCTTCCCACCAGTCGAGCTCGTCGTTTGGCACCGCCCGTTGCCACCACAGGCCGGTCACCTGGTCAACAACCACCTCGGGATGGATCTCGTACTCCATCGGATGCACGTCGTAGTGCGCGTCCTGACCATCGCCAGGCTCCCCGGCAACGGGGCATTCCGCCGCGATCTGCGTTCCATCCGAGCAGAAGCTGACCCCTGTGTCCGGCATGGGCCATGTGGGATGGAGCGGCACGATGGCCTCGCCCTGGCAGCGATCGGCCATGAGCAGATTGCACTCCATGAGCGCATCGGGCAGCTCGGAGCGAGCGAGCTGCTCCGAGATATCGTAGACGCCGTCTGTGTAACCCGCATCGTCGCGGTCGCGCCAGGAGAAGATCTCTTCCACCGGGAACTCCAGCCGGATCGCGACGTCCTGGTTCGAGGCGGGATCGACCGTCACCCCCCCGTCCGGAAGCGGCACGCGAACCGAAAAACGCGTGCCGGTGGTGGAGGCGATCCCTCCCCAGGCCGACAGGGTACAGTTCAGCGGGGTAGATCCCGAGTAGCTCTGGCTGGCTCCGTAGGCCGAGAAGGTGGCGGTGTATCGCCCCTGTGTCCGTACCTGGCCCGGCTCCCGCTCGTGGTTGCTCAGCGACATGTCCATCTCCAGGATGCCGGGCACGACGCGAAAGGTGTGGGCAGTGGCTTCGATCTGGTACAGCGCGTACGCCAATCCCACCCGGATGTGACTGTAGCTGCCCGCAGCGAGCCCCACCCCTTCTCCCAGGACCAACTCTCCTCCGCCAGAGGCATCCACCTCCACGATCGGTTGAGGCAACGGGAGCAGGACCGGCTCGGGGTCCTTGTGGCTGCGCATCAGCTCGACAGACTGGATGCCCAGCCGGATCCGGGTCGGGGTCTGGTAGTTGAGGCCAGGCTGGTGCTCCGGCTCCCATGCTCCACAGCGCTCGACCGCCTGGATCGTGATGGTCACCGTCCTGAAAAGAAGCGCGGCGTCGTCCGCATCCAGACCGGGGGGCAAGTCCTCGCCGACGGCGTCTGGGGGCTGGTCGCGATCGGGGTGGGATGAGGAATCCCCGCAGGAGAGGAGCATGCCGAAGAAGATGACCGACAGCCACCGTGGCAGTCGAGCGCGAAATCGGCTCATTTTTCGACCTCCGGCTCCCCCCAGCGCGCCGGATCGGCCACGACCTCGCAGTCCGCCACCGGAACGCCGGCCGGATTGCGGAAGGGGGAGTAGCAGTACTCGAGCAGAAAGCCGATCTCGGTCGGACGCACCGCTACCCCCCGGTCTGGCATGTAGTTGAAGGCACCCTGGGGGAAATCGGGGTCCCATGGATCCCAGGCATCAAAGGCCAGGTAGTGATCCACCGACAGCAGGTACTGCTCCTGCACGATACGCGCCTCGTCGCCCGTCAACGGCAAGCCGGCCGCGGCCGCCGCCAGCAGGAAGGCGGCCACATCGGCCATCCACGTCGGCTCGTCCCGGTTGGGCATGGTCAGGTCATAGACCATGGCGTCGGCCCGCGCTGCCAACCCCTGCAAAAGCTCCAGGGCGACATCGTTGTGACGGAGCATCAGGGCGTTATGGACGGCGGCGATGTGGAAGTACCGGATGATGGCGTAGTTGAAGTAGTGGCCCATGGTGGCGATGGTCTCGTACAACCCCCCGCTGCCCGCCTCGCAGTCGTTTTCCAGCGGCTCCACGTACCCCACCAGCGCACTGGATAGCTTGCCGTTGCACTCGGCATTGGGAACCGACCTCTCGTACAGGACCAGGCTGGCCAGGTCTTTGACCAGGCCGCTCTCGTTCATGGGGACCACCGGCTCGCCGTCATCGAATCGGGTCCGGATCTGGTAGCCGGAGTCCACGATGTCGCGGGCGAACCCGCCCAGGTACTCCAGGGCCAGCTCGGCAGCCTGGCGCACCGACTCGTCGGGGGCATCCTGGACGGCCCGCAGCAGCATGGGGACGGCCCTGAACATGTGGGGCACGTCATCCTTGGAGCGCTGGTTCACGAACCAGATGTCGCCCCAGTAGGGGTTGTCCGGGTTGTGGATGATGGCGGCGTTCCAGGAAACCTCGTCGCGCCGCACCGGGTCGTAGTCGATGATCACCTCCCTGCCGTCCACGGTCTGGTAGGAGTGGTTGCGCGTGAACAGGGCTCGCGCCTGGAGGTAGCGGTAGGGATCGTCCGGAATGAACTCCATGGCCATGGAGAGGGCGGCCAGCCCCCGGCTGTACTGCTCGATGATCCAGCGCATCTGCTCATCGCCCGTCAACAGGTACCCAGCGATGGCCACGGTCAATATCCTGCTCGTGCGCATGGTGAGGTTGTCTGCCCGCCCGTAGTGACGGAAGATCACCGCATCACCCTCCCGGATGGCCTGAGTATCCTGCCACCATAACGCGTAGTCGAACCATCCCTCCTCGTTCGAGGGGTCGATGCCGTGGCTGGTCATCCGCACCCACCGAAAGTAGTCGATCTCCTTCCAGAGTCCCGTCATCCGCCGGGTGAACTCGGCGATCTCCTCGCTGGTCGGCGCCGTCCCGGCCACCGGGCGGGTGAACTCGAAGGGCAGCGCCTCCGGCCACTCGAAGGGACCCGCATCCTCCTCGTCCGCCCCCTCACCGGTATCGGAGGTCTCTCCGTTTTCGTCGAGGTCGGTCGCGATGTCATTTGCTGTGCTCTCTTCGTCGCGGTCCGGATCGATGTCCGCCAAGGTGTCTGAAGCCGGGTCATCGGGCAGGTCGGGGTCGGAGGCGATATCGGTCTCTTGGGCGACATCGCTTGCGTCGACCGCAGGTTGTCGTTGCGGCTCATCGGAACCGCAGGCGACCAGGCCGGATGCCAGAGCAAGGCACAGGAAAAGAAGGGGGCGTCGCTTCATGGTTGCCGCTTCCTTTGGTTGGCTGCCTCTCGACGACGAGGAGCTGCAGGTTCCTCTAGATGTAGCAGTCCCGGACGTGCAGAGCAAACAGGGGGTATGCCTGTGCGCAGGCTCATGGCGTTGCGCCAGACTGTCGCTTCCATCCGCTCCCGCCGTTCAGATCTGCTGGTCCAGGATCTTCTCGACACCCCGCAATGAGAGGTCGGGATTGAAGATCCACGCCATCAGGTCGAGATAACGGGGATAGGTGACAAAGTGGGAGCGCAATAGAGGGCCGATGGAGTAGTATCCCTTGGTCCACTCCATGATGGAGACGCAGCCGAGATCGCGGGCGTTTTGCCACAGACCGGCGATGAGCGCCTTCTTCTCTTTCCAGGTCAACCCCGCCCAGGCGAGGAAATCGACCCAGGCCCACCGATAGCGCCCCGCGTTGTTCACCAGGTCCAACAGGCTGAAATTGATGAAACCGACGGTTTCTCCGCCTTTCTCGTAGACGACCGTGTAGGTGACGTTTTTTTGGTCCAACTGGCGCGCCAGGGATTCCTCGTTAAACACCCGAACCAGGCAGTCGTCGTCGGGATACCGCCGCAGCATGGCCAGAATTGACCCCAGATCAGACGCGGTGTACGGCCGGATCGTACCGGGAACGTCCGGGAGCACCATGGGCCGATGCGCTCCCAGACAGCGCATCACCATCGACTCGTACCACTTGAGCTTCTCGGCACGCACCAGGACCTCCATGTCGATGGGGCGGGCGACGGGCGCCATCCGTTTGACCCGTTCGATGTGATGCTGCCCGGTCAGGTGCTTCTGGAACATCAGCGCCGAGGCGTGCTTCCGCTCCAAGGTGAGCAAGGCCAGGTCGATCCCGATCTCCTGGTTGCGACGAAGGCACTCTGCAATCAGGTCCAGCGCCAGATGGCGCCGCCGATAGTCCTTGTGCCCCACCAGCATGCAGGACTGGGCCGCCTGGTAGGTCTTTCCCTTGAGCCGGTAGGTGCGCGGCAGATTGGCGACGAAGGCCACCAACCGGTCCCCGTCGTACGCTCCCACGAGATAGCGGGGATCGCTGACCTCGGCGAAGTAGTGCCGGGCCAGATCCGGCTTGTAGAGGTCTGGCCATGTCTGGATGCCGTACTCCGAAAACCAGGAGTCGCTGGCCATCGCCCTCAGCGCCTCCAGATCCCCGTCGAAATCCCTGAACTCGATCGTTACCATGTGGCCGCCAGCCTTTCAAATGCAGCGCGGTGACGCTGTAGTTGCTTCACGGATCTCCAGGATGAACGCATCCCGAAAGATACCATTCGGCGCAATCCAGTGGCAGTTGCCTGAAAAGGCCAGAATCCACCGCTGCTTGGCGAGCGGCGCAGCACTGGTGAGCGCCGCTCGCGGTTGTACGCTCGGAAACGGTGAACCGGGTGAACCGGAGGAAACCAGCCCCGAGCGGCCCCACCTTGACAGTATTCGTTCAACCGGATATACGAATTCGGCTGCTGGAGGAGAACATGAAAAAAGAGGTGGGCCAGTTCATCAAGGTTTTTACCGACAAGGCGCGGCTACAGATGCTCTGGCTGCTGCTCCATGGAGGACGGGAGGCCGAGGCATGACTCGACACGGAGGAATCCGGGTAGCCTTCCCCCTGAGGTGGCCACATCACGGGAGATGACAGACCGAACCAGGAGGTGGGAGGGACGAAGCGCGGTTGGCCCTCCAGGGGAGAAGCGAATACCGCGGTTGGCGAGAGGTTGCCACATGAAAAGGGAAGAGGAAATACGGATGAGGGTGAGCGAGACCTACACCTGTGCGGTGGAGCAGTTGGAGAAGTCTCCATCTTCCTGCTGTTGTGGCCCATCCCCTCAGAGTTTCGCGGTCACCTTGGCTGGCTACAGTCACGAGGTGCTGGCCGGCCTACCGGCCGATGCTCTGGTCAACGCCTTCGGATGTGGCAATCCGTTAGCCCTGGCTGAGATCCGGGAGGGGGAAGCGGTGTTGGACCTCGGCTCTGGGGCAGGGATCGATCTGTTGCTGGCCGCCAGGCTAACCGGCCCCACCGGCAAGGTGATCGGCATCGATATGACCCCGGCCATGATCGAGCGCGCCCGGGCCAATGCTGCCGCGGTCGGTCTCACCAACGTCGAGGTTCGAAGTGGGATCATCGAGGAGCTGCCGGTGGAGCCGGAGTCGATCGACCTGGTGATCTCCAACTGCGTAATCAACCTTTCGCCGGAGAAGAAGCGGGTCTTCGCCGAAATCTACCGGGTGTTGAAGGAAGGCGGCCGGTTCTCTATCTCCGACATCGTCGCCGACCCGATGCCGGACTGGGTGCACGAGCTGGGCCAGCTTTACTCGGCATGTATATCGGGAGCGATTCCCGAGTCCGACTACCTTGCAGGTCTCCGACAGGTCGGTCTGGTCGATGTCGCCGTCCGCGATCGGTTGGTCTATGACCATGCGCAGCTCGTTGGCCTGCTCGACTCGGAGCTGTCTGGATCCTGCTGCTGTGGCTCTTCACCCATTCCGCGGGAGCAGATCTTCAAGGTGGCGGATGTGCTTGATGGAAAGGTCTCCAGCGTGCGGGTGATAGGACGCAAACCCGCAAAGGCCACCCCTTGATGCAAAAACCACCTCAGCCTCCAGCCCCCAACACCTCTCCCGGAATGAAACCCTGCCAAGGCGGCACCTGGCAGGAGTGTTCGGCCTGGTGCTCGCGGGCAGCATCCTCGCCTGGTTCAAGAAAGAGGGCGACCGGAGGGGGTGAGCACCATGTTCGAGGGTTTCTTGGCCAACGTCGGGGACTACATCCACACCAACCCTGGGCTGGCGCTGGTGGCGGTGTTCCTCGGCGGTCTCTTGGCTGCCTCGACCCCCTGCGTGCTGGCCATGGTCCCGTGGATGATGAGCGTCGTCGCGGGACGTCGCGAGGAGCGATTGGGGGTACTCCGGGCTTTACGGTTCTCTTTGGCGTTCGTTCTCGGTCTGGCAATGACCTTTACCGCCCTGGGGATGATCGCAGCTCTGGCCGGATCGGGCTCATCGGTAGTGTGGGGCGGCGCGCTGTTGTTGGTCTACGCGCTGGGGCACAGCGTCCTGAACCTGATTGCCGGGACCTCGATGGGGGCCGCCAGACGGCTCATCGAAAGCAGGAGAACCAACCGCGCGCTGGACATCGCCAGGCGCGTTGCCGGCGGAGTGATCGTGCTCGTCGGTGTGTACTTCGCCTATAGGGGTCTGCTATGAACAGGCGTGCAACCTGGGGCCGTTTCCATTGCGTGCCAGACGACATTCCGGGCGGCTCCGGGATATTTCTCAGAGGTATCACATGAAGAAGCGAACGAGATCGATCACTTTGATGCTGGGAATCTGTGCGATACTCATTACGGCCGTCTTCGGACCATCCTGCAAGCAGGCCGAGGGAGGCGCCGAGCAGCAGTCCGCTGCCGCCACGGCCGAGGCGGTCTCGGGGGTGACCACCGCCGGGGAAGCCGGCGGGCCGGCTGCCGAAACAGCCGTGGAGACGGCTGCTGGGCCAACCTCCGAACCCGCGGCCGAGGCGACCCAGACATCTGCTGTCGAGTTGCCAACGGCTGTCGAGCCGACGACCGATCCGGCTGCTGCAACGGCTGTCGAGCCGACAACCGATCCGGCTGCTGCAACGACTGTCGAGCCGACCGCCGATCCGGCCCTTGCCGCAGCTGCCGAGTCCACCCCCCCAACGACCGAGGAAGAAGCCGCCGAACAGGGAACAGCAGTTGGGGCAACATCCTCGGCCGTCACCAGGATCGTTTTCGTGGACAGGCAGGGAGGCTGTGCCTGCAACCGCAGGCGGATCGACGCCTCCTGGACTGCGCTTCAGACAGCCCTGGACGGGAGGGCTGACATTGCGGTGGAGCGGCTCTTTAGCGATACCAACCGGGAACAAGTCGCCCCATTCCAGCAGATGCGGGCCATTCTGACGATACCCGCCATCTATTTTCTGGACTCTTCCGGAGGACTGGTCGAGGTCCTCCAGGGACAGGTCACTTCCCAGCAGGTGGCGGCCCTCCTTCCCTGATCCACAGGGCTCATTCTGCACCGGCGCTCCAAGGAGCAGGGTCGGCACTTTCAGGACGTTGAATGCCTGGCCGACCCCTCGGCGGTGTTGATGAGCGCCAGAAACTCCCGGTAGCTCTTGCTGGCCAGTGCCTGGTCGACCACGCGAGGGCTGGCGAAGCTCCTGGCGATGTCGGCCAAAATCTGGATCTGGGCTCCCTCGTCTTCCGATGGGGTCAGAAGCATCAGGATGAGCCGGGCCGGCTCGCCGTCCCGGCTGTCGAAGTCGATCCCCTGCTCGGAGATTCCGATAGCCAGGATCGGCTGAGTGAGTGAGGGTATCCGGGCGTGGGGGACGGCGATGCCATTGGTCATGCCGGTTGGAATGAACTGTTCGCGTACCCGAACGGCGCTGCGGATCACCTCTTCATCCAGACCGTGTGCCTCGGCCAGCACGGCCGACAGCCGGTCGATCGCCTCCCAACGATCGGCTGCCTGCAGGGGGGCGACGAAGCTCTTGGCCGTCAGGTAGGTCGTGAACCGCAGCGGCTTCTTGTCGCGCAGGAGCCGTTGCATCATCGGCCCGCTGATGATGGAGGTCGCCAGCGCCATCACCACCAGGGCCACAAATAGCCGCTCGCTGATCAGGCCGACCTGGAGGGCGACCAGACCGAGGATGATCTCCATCGCCCCCCTGGCGTTCATGCCGAAGCCCACGGCCCACGACTCCCGCCAGGGAAGCCCTCCCCAGCGCCCTCCCAGACCACAGCCGACGATCTTGCCGGCGGAGGCGATGCACAGGACCACCGTCACCAGCAGCCAGTCGAAGTGGGTGACGAAGTTGACCTTGAGGCCGATGCTCGCGAAGAACAGGGGCGCGAAAAAGAAGCTGATGAACCGGTCGATGGTAGCCCGGGTCTCCTCCCGGAGATGAGAGGAATCGCCGAGCGCCACTCCGAAGAGGAAGGCTCCGAAGATGGCGTGTACACCGATGTACTCGGTCAAGGCGGCGCAAAAGAGGGCTGCCGTGAGCGTGAAGCTCAACACGCCTCCTGGCCAGCTGGTATGCGCCTGGATCCAGGGCAGGATGTGATGGATGATCCAACGTCCCACCGTCAGCATCAACGCCACGAAGGCCAGCGTCATCCAGATGGTATGGGCGATCGGCAATCCGTGTCCTTCGCCGCCACCGGTTCCCATCAGGCCGAGGATGATGGCGAAGATGATCCAGCCCAGCAGATCGTTGAAGATGGCCGCCGCCACCACCACCATCCCCAGGTCGGTTCGAAACAGGTTCAGATCCAGAAGCGTCTTGGCGATCACCGGCAATGCCGAGATGGACAGCGCGGTGGCGAAGAACAGGGAGAAAACTAGGGCATCGGCACCAGGGTCGCGCCCCATCACCCGAGGAAACAGCAGGGCAGCGGAAACGCCGATGGCGAACGGAAAGAGGATTCCAGACAGGCCGACCCCGATGGCTACCCGACCCTGCCGCCAGATGGTCGTCAGGTCGACCTCCATGCCGGCCACCAGCAAAAACAGGGTGATCGCCAGGACGCTGATCCCGTCCAACACCAGCGCCAACGCGCCCGTGCTCGGAAACAACCCCTGGTAGATCTCCGGGCTGATCCATCCCAGCACGGTTGGCCCCAGCAAGACGCCGGCCAAGATCTCCCCCAACACCGCCGGCTGGTTGAGCCGCTTGGCCAGCTCTCCCAGGATGCGAGCCGACCCCAGCAGCGTTCCCAGCGCCAGGAACATCACCACGATCTCGTGTGGCGTGAGCCGATCCATTGCACCGCCCTGTCAGGTTAGCCGCTACCCCTGGCCCTCTTCCGTCCGAACGGGACGGTACAGCCATAGCGAGCAGGGAAGCGACTCCAGCGCATACTCCACCCCGTACTGAAAGAACCTGTCCCAGAACCTGAGCCGCCGGGGGGCCGGTGTGAACAGCAGATCCGCTGACACTTGACGCGCATACTCCGCCGACTCGTATCCGATCCTCCCGCACAGGCAGACCGGATGGACATTGGGGCCGCCAAACGCCGTTGCGGCCAGGAAGTCCGCCAAACGCTCCTGCTCGGCAGCCAGAAATCCCTCCCGCTGCGTCATGGCCGATCTGTCGTCCAGATCACCATCCAGCGCCAGCCCCGCTCCACAGATCTGGTACTCGGAAACGACGTCGATTCGCCGCGGCTGCTCCTGTTCGGCCAGCTTCGACAGGAGCCGCAGCATCTGGCGCGTGACATCGTCATGGCGGGTCGTTACCACCCAGCGCTGCGAGACCAACGGCTGCGCTGTGGGCTGCGTCAACAACAGCACCGAACACGGCGCCTGCCGTGCGATCTGGCGGGCTACCGAACCAACGTAGTAGGACAGCGCTCCCTCCTTTTCCAGCGCTCCGGCGACGACCAGATCCGCCTTCAGCTCCTGTGCGGCCCGGGCGACCTTTGGCCCCGGTTTTCCGAAACGAAACTCGATGCGGGCCCGCTCGATCTTCTGCTCGCGGATGATCGCCTCGAGCCGATTGCGAGTCTCCTCACCCGCATCACCGACATGCAGCAGCACGAGATCGGCCCCCAACAGCTTCGCCCAACGGTACCCCTCGGCAGCCACCGCCGCCGACCGCGGTGAGAGCGCCAAGGCGGTGATCACGGTCCGGGCCAGGGCAGTCGCGCTATCCTGCTGTATCATCGCCTTGCTCCCTCGCTTCAAAAGTGGGGATGGCAGTCCCTCGCCTCGATTCTTCCCGCCCGCCATGACCCCCACGTGTGAGATGACCCGTTTTGTCGCTCTTCGGGCGCAGAAGCCGGTCATTTTCGCCAGTTACCATATCGCCAAACGACCCCTTTGGCGAAGGTGTTAGGCGATAGCGGTGATCGGCTTGGCGAGATCGTGCCGCTCGTCAGCGGAGCGCAATTTGGCTGGTCACAGGCGAGCTTGTTCAAAAATCACGGCGTCCAGTCGGCCCCCACGGAAACCGACACCTCGTGGCTTGGCGAGGTGTAGATATCGGAGGTAGACCAGATCTGGATGAATCGGTACTGGAGTCCGAAGGTGAATCGAAGCTCCTCGACTGGACGCCAGCGAGTCTCCAAGAGCGTCCCCAGCACCAGGCGGTCGTCGTTCCGCTCCCCCTCCGTTCTCACGATAGTGCCGCCCGGCCCATAGGTCAGCGCCTGGATGCCGTCGTACTCCCGCCGCTCGTAGGCGGCATCGAACACCGCCATCAGGAAGTCGGTCGCCAGCCACGATAGCCTCAGACTGGGACGATGTCTCAGGTAGCGAAAATCGCCGGTCAGATCGGAGCGCAGCACGCCGATCGCCTCCAGGCTTTCCGCCCGTTCCGCTCTCCTGGGCACGACACGGCCCAGGTACTCCAGCCGAAGGCCCAACCGCTGCGCCAGGTTCTGCGCCAGCCGCAACCTCAGCTCGACCTGGTGGGCATCCTGGTTGGCTCCTTCCAGCTGTGTGACGGACTGGGCATCGGAGAGGAAGCCGGCCTCCGTGAAATACCAGCGAAAGCCGTAGCAGGGGCGCACCAGGATGGTGGTCCGGCTCGGGAGGTGGACGCCGAGCTGACCGCAGGCGTAGGTGTTCAGCTGGGACTCGTCGGGGTCATCGAAGAAGTTGCGATAGTTGACCTCCAGCACAGGAGCCAAGGAGACCATTTCGTGCAGGTCCACCGTGCCGCCCAGCAGGAGCTGAGGGGTCAAGTGGTTGAGCGCCTCGAGCTCTTCGGAGTTGAATAGCGACTGGAGCCCCAGGCGAACCCAGACCTCTCGCAGCAAATCGAGCTCATTGACCCAGTGCTTGGCGATCTGGGTGTAGGCCTCGTGTCCATGGGTGGTCAGCTCCTCCAGCTCCTCGTACCAGTCCAGCCGACCCCGGTAGCTGAGGCTCCACCACCCGACCGGGTAGAAGATGACCAACCCCTGGGGGCTCAAGACCAGATCCGACAGCTGGCTGTCATCCAGGTAGGTGTTGGTCAGGTATCCCCCTGTCATATCGAGCCTGATCTGTAGGGGTTGGGCTGCGGTTGGGTTGCTGGCTGCGACGATCAGGATGCCGACAGCCAGCAGGAAGGGCACATGGTGCTTACGGAAGTGTGGTTGGTTCACGGAGGTTCCTTGAAGGGTGGCCGCCTGGACGCTGAGGTTACTCTCCCTGGCTTGCGGATTCCCCGTCACTGGGCTCTTCGCCGCCAGGTCCATCACCAGGTCCATCACCAGGTCCATCACCCTCGTACTCTTCGCCTGGGCCTTCACCGGAATACTCGGGGCCATCACCGCTGTAGTCGTAGGCGGGTCCCTCCCCTTCGTACATGTTGCCACTTTCGTTACCGGTCATCTCTCCCTGGTAGTGGTAACCGTGGCCGTGGCCACCCAGTCCGCCCGAGGTCTCCCTGTCACCCCGCTCGGCCGCTTCCGACCTTTCTCTCTCTTGGACTCGGGCACCTTCGCCCTGCTGATATCCATCCTGGTTGGCGGATTCGCTGCGGGTTCGCTCCTGGGAACGGAACCGCCGCATGGCGCCGTCTCCCAGACCATCACCGTCGCGGTCGATGAACACCGCATCATGTGCGCGGGTCTGGGTGCGGCTCTGGACCGCCTCGCCGGCCTGCTCCCCGTCCTGAGCGCGGGTCTGGGTGCGGCTCTGGACCGCCTCGCCGGCCTGCTCCCCATCCTGAGCGCGGGTCTGGGTGCGGGTCTGCACCTGCTCGCCCGCCGCCTCGCCGGCCTGCTCCCCATCCTGAGCGCGGGTCTGGGTGCGGACCTGGACCTGCTCGCCCGCCGCCTCGCCGGCCTGCTCTCCGTCCTGAGCGCGGGTCTGGGTGCGGATCTGGAGCTGCTCGCCGTCCTGCTCTCCGTCCTGAGCGCGGGTCTGGGTGCGGATCTGGAGCAGGTTACCCTCCTGATCGCCCAGCTGGTCACGGGACTGGACCTGGACCTGCTCGCCTTCCTGTTCCTCCTCTTCATCGGCCACCGCCTCGTCGTCGGCAGCCTCCTCCGTTTGCACCGCCTGTTCGTCCGGCACCTGGTTGTCGTCCTGGGCCCAGGCCGGCACCCCGAACAGGCAGAGGAGGGCGGCCAGGGTCAGGGCCCATACGGTCTGATAAGGTCTTGGTCGGTTCATGGTGTTGCTCCTTGTGTCAAATCAAGCCCATGTTCACGCTCCTTCCTAAAAGCAACCACTGTGCCACCGAAATCGGTTGTTGTAAAAACCAACAAAAACGAATGGTTGGGTGCGTCCCCATGCCAGAGCCGAGCCTGTCGAGGCCTCCAATTCGACCAAATTGTCGAACAGGGCCGACCGGATCGTCGAACGCCGGGGTTCAATCCGGATCAAGGCCGTACTTTTTGAGCTTGTAGCGGATGGCGCGTTCGCTGGTCTTGAGGAGACGGGCCGCGGCGCTCTTGTTTCCCTGGGACAGGGCCAAAGCCTGCTGGATCCGTCTGGATTCCAGGCGTGCCAGCTCGCTGTCGATGCCCTGGTAGGAGTCGTCCAGCACGATCGGATCCCTGTCGGGAGCGGTTCCGCCTTCGGCGGGCAGATCGAAGCGCATCTGCGATCCCAGCTCGAAGTGCTCCAGGTCGAGACGATCCTCGTCTGCGAAGACCAGGGCTCGTTCGATGACGTTGCGGAGCTCGCGGACATTTCCCCTGAACGGCTGTGCGAGCAACCATTGCTCGGCCTGTTCGGTCAGCTTCCAATCTTCCCGCCCCATCGATTCGGCAGCCAGCCGCATGAAGTGCCGTGCCAAAAGCGGAATATCCTCGGGCCGTTCTCTCAAGGGGGGGACAGCGATGGTGAAGACGCCGATGCGGTAATACAGGTCTTCGCGGAATCGGCCCTGGGCGACCAGCTCCGCCAGGTTGCGATGGGTGGCGGAGATGAGGCGAACATCGGCCTTGAGCGATCGGGAGCTTCCGACCGGCTCGAAGACGCCGGAGTGGAGCACGTTCAAGAGCTTGACCTGGACGGCAAGCGGGATGTCTCCTACCTCGTCGAGCAGAAGCGTTCCCCCCTCGGCGCGTTGGAACCGTCCCTGTCGAGCGCGATCGGCACCGGTGAAGGCTCCCTTTTCGTGCCCAAAGAGCTCCGATTCGACCAGGGACTCGGGAAGTGCGGCGCAGTTCAGGACGACGAACGGTCCGTCCCGGCGGGAGGAGATGGCATGGATGGCGCGGGCCAGGACCTCCTTGCCCGCGCCCGACTCGCCCAGGATCATGATCGGTGCCGCCGCGGAGGCGATCCGGCGGGCCAGTTGAGCGACCTTGACCATGGCAGGTGAAGTGCCGACCACATCGGGCAGTCCCAGCCCGAGTCCGGTCGCTTCGACCAGGACGGAGCGCTCGCGTGCCAGGGAGACCTGTTCCAGGGCGCGTTCCAGCAGCAGCTCCAGGCGCCGCAGGTCGATCGGCTTGATGAGGAAGTCATAGGCTCCGGCCCGCATGGCACGCACGGCATCGTCCACCTGGCCGAAGGCGGTGACCACGATCCCCTGCAAGGCCGGATCGATCGCGCGCAGCTGCTTGAGCAGGGTCACCCCGTCGGGGCCACCCAGGCGCAGATCGGTGAGCAGCAGATCGATGCTGCCCTCGTGCCATCGGGCCTTGGCCACCGCATCGGCAGCGTTGGCGGCCTCGATGACGGTCCAGCCCAGGCCTCGCAGGAAACCGGAGAGTACCTGCCGCTGTGCCGCGTCATCTTCTGCGTAGAGCAGTACCCGCTCCGTCGATTTGATCTCGCCGGTTTTCATGGTCCTCTCTTGCCACCGGTGGGGATACGCACCCGAGCGCATAGCCCTCCCCCTGGATTGTCGTCGAGCTGGAGCGCTCCCCCGTGTCCCTCGACGATCCGTCGTACCAGGGGTAGACCGAGGCCTGTTCCGAAGGACTTGGTGGTATGGAAGGTTTCCAGTGCCTGTTCCTTCTGCTCGAGGGACATCCCGGGACCGTTGTCAGCCACTTCGATCGAAGCGAAGGGGGCCGTCTCCTCGAGCGCGATCCGGATCTCCACCTTGCCCGAAGGGCCTGCCGCATCCAGCGCGTTGGCAACCAGGTTGTGCAGTACCTGGAGCATGCGGGCGGGATCGACCATCGCATCCAGGTGGGCATCTCCCGCCACCGTGAGCGTCTGTCCGTCTCGCTGGCAACGCATGGCGAGGGACAGGGCGACGTCGTCGGCCAGGGCCCGCAAGGAGACCGGTTGGGGATTGATGGTCAAAGGCCGGCTCAGCGACAGGAAGTCCCCGACCACCCCGTCGAGCCGATCGACCTCTCCGGTGATGACGGAGCACAGCTCCTTGGTGCTGGTCTGTTCTACCCCTTCACATTCCAGATCGATCCGCTGGGCCGCCATGCGGATGGTGGACAGGGGATTGCGCACCTCGTGGGCGGTCATGGCGGCCATCTTGCCTAGGTCGTCCCAGCGTGCCTTTTCCCGGGCGAACCGTTCCTGCTGTGCCCGGTACCGTTGATGGACCTTCAGCCGCCGATTCAAAGCCCAGGCGGCCAGACAGGCCAGCAGCAGGACGAGGCCGGCAGCGATCAGCAGCCGGAGACGTCTTGCCTGTCGTTGGGCTACGGCCAGATCGATCCGGGAGGCGTCCACCCCGACGCGGATCAGACTGCGGCTACCGTCGGGCAGATCGATCTGACCGATCCCTTCCAGCACCCGCCCTTCTTCCCAGGGGGCATAGCGGTAGGTCACCTGGTTGGGATCGGAGCGATCGAGATCTCGCAGGAAGGGGTCCTGATCTACTGCCGACAGGCTGGTCACCGAAGGGCTGGCGGCCAGGATGCCGGTCTCGTCCTGGAGTGCCACGTACTCGATCCCGCCAGCCTCGACATCGCGCAGGATGGCGCCCGGCCCGATGCTCTGGAGCCGTTGCTGAAGCAGGGAGGCGTCGGCGCAGAAGACTCCGGTGCGCACGCCATTGCCGCCGGCGACGCATACCAGGGGCAACCCCGGTTCCTCCTGGAGCTCGACGAAGCTCAGGTGGTCGCGGTCACGCCTCGCCCGTTCCGCCAGGTTCTCCGCCCCCTCCGGCGAGAGATTGCCCCACTCGGCCCAACTGGCTTCATCACCACCCTCGATGGCTCGCACCACCAGCCAGGGATCGGCCAGTGCGAGGCAAGCGCCGACGCAGGTCGGTTGAAGAAGCAGGCGCGACTCCGCGAAAAGCCGATCCTCCAGGTCGGCAAACCCCTCGGAATGAATGGACAACGCAACCCGGATCGCCTTGCTCACCAGCCGCACGACGGCACCCAGGTGGTCTCTGGTCAGATCATCTACCACCTGGCCCGACCTTTCCTGCTCCAACCAGACGCCCCCTACGGACAATAATACGGCCAGCGCGAGAAGCGCCGGAATGAGCGAAACCAGCAGCCGCCGAGTGTTCATGCCGTGCACCACAGGAGCCGGGCTCTCGGCCGGACCAGGCGGCTCGTTCATGGTTCCTCTTCTTGTGGCTCGCGGACCTCGATCTCCGGTTCCAGGTGGAGCTCGTCGTCGGGCACGAATACCAGGCGCATGCCCCAACCTTCGTGGCTGTCCAGCAGCCGTCCGAACTCCTCCCAGGAGAGCTCCTGTTCGTCGATGTAGATGGTCGGTCCGATGTCGGGCGCATCGGATGCGATCTGACAGCGCAGCACATCCCCCCTCGATATCCAACGGCCAGTGGTGTGGTCGTACTCGATCTGAGGCTTGCCAGGGGGTATCTCGATGGCCACGTGCTCGTACTGCTTCCGGAGCTGCTCGCTGGCCTCGATGTGCTCGTTGAAGAGGTCCAGGATCTCCTGGTCGGACAGGTTGTTGATCTTGGGTCCCATCCGAAAATGGGTGGTCCAGACCCCCGGATCGGCATACTCGATGATCGCTTCTTCACCGACTCGCGTGATCTTGACCTGGTCCAAAGAGGCGACAAAGGGACGCTTGGGGCGCATGGCTCATCCTGCTCGGATTAAGTTGCCTACATATACGGGGCGGCCCGTAGACGGTCAAGGTGGCACAAACCCCTCGATCCGCCACCTCCGGTGGCTCGGACAGCCCTACAGCACCTCGTTCAACGAGCCGGTGCGATAGCCGGCCAGGTCCAGGCAGACATAGGTGAACCCTTGCTGCCGGCAAAGCTGGACCATCTCCTCCCGGATCGCGCGATCGAACGCTTGTGCGACCTGGTCGGGACCCACCTCGATGCGGGCCAGATCGCCGTGATCCCGCAGGCGGACGACGCGAAAACCGAGGTCTCGCAGGCCGGCTTCCGTCCGCTCCATGCGATAGAGCCTCTCCACGGTGATCGGCTGGCCGTAAGGAATCCGAGAGGCGAGACAGGCAGATGCCGGTCGATCCCAGCCGGGAAGACCGCGGCTCTGAGCGAGTCGCCTGATGGCGGACTTACCCAGGCTCAGCTCGGCCAGAGGGGAGCGGATCTGCAGCTCCTGGGCCGCTCTGGCTCCTGGTCGATGGTCGGACGCATCGTCGGCGTTGGAGCCATCTACCACGGTATCGAGGCCCTCCTTTTCGGCGACGGCGCACAGCGTCGCGAAGATCTCGCGTTTGCAGTGGTAGCATCGGTCTGGCGGGTTGGCTCGGTAGGTCGGGTTGTCCAGCTCGAAGGTATCGACCAGCAGGTGGCGCGCCCCAACTTGGCGCGCCGTCTCGATGGCCCGCTGCCGCTCCTCGGCGGGAAAGGCTACAGAGCGGGCCGTCACCGCCAGCACCCGATCACCCAGGGCATCATGAGCCGCCGCCAGCACGAGGCTGCTGTCCACCCCCCCCGAGAAAGCCACCAGGACGCTCCCACAGGAAACGAGATGGCTGACCAGTTGTTGGTACAGGGGGTCGTCCAACAGCTTCACCCTAGCAATGCCGAGCGGTCTTTCCTGCTGCCGATCGCAGGCCGATCGAGGATTGTGAACCCGCAGCCACGCGCCAGATCCAGGGTGGCCTGGAAGTCGCCTGTGAACAGGCCTCTCGGTGGTTCGGCTACCAGCAGGCGACCGCCCTCTTTGATCGCCTCGCGAAGCTCTGCAAACAGGCGGTCGGGATCCCGTACCTCGTGTACTACGTAGAATGCCAGGGCGAAGTCGATCTGCTTTCGGTACCGCTCGAGGCGCAGCGACTTCGCCTCGCAGTGGTGGCAGATGATCCGATCCGCCAGGGCGGCTTTGCTGGCCCGTCGTTCCAGGCTCGCCAGCATCCGCAACTGCCGGTCCACTGCGATCACCTTGCCCTGCGGACCGACAAGCCTGGCCATCGGCAAGGTGAAGAAGCCCATTCCACAGCCGATGTCCAGAGTCGTCAGGCCCTCTTTGAGGTAGGGCCCGACGATGCGCTCCGGGTTCTCGAATAGCCTTCGGACACGGCTGGCAAGGAGGTGACCGATCCACCAGGGACAAAGTCGGCCGGTCCTGGATTCCTCGCCGCTCATTGGGCTATTCTCTACCTCGATCGGGGCCAGCCCCACGATGGAGTCGATGCTCTGCAGTAAACACAGAAAGGCTGGAAAGTAGCAAGAGGGCCAAACCGAAGGTGGGGACCACGGTCGGAACTTGAAGAGAGACGTATCTGGCGCTGGAAGGTGGAGCGCCGGGCGCTGGATCCGATCGAAGGAAACATGGAGACGCACAGGCGAGCGCAGCAGGGGAACGAGCCCGGTTCAAGGTCAAGCTCGTGATCATTTCGGCCAGCAGGCGGACGGATATTCCGGCGTTTTACTCCCCCTGGTTGCTGAACCGGATCCGCGCGGGGTTCTGCCTGGTCCCCAACCCGTTCAACACCAGGCAGATCAGGAGGGTATCGCTGCTGCCGGAAGAGGTGGACGCCCTCGTGTTCTGGTCGAAGAACCCGAAGCCGATGATGCCGATTCTCACCGAGCTGGAAGAACGGGGCTTTTTCTACCTCTTCCTGTTCACCCTCAATGACTACCCGATCGAGCTGGAGCCGGCGGTACCGCCCCTCGAGCAGCGGATCGAGACCTTTCGCCTCCTGGCCGACCGGCTGGGCGCCGCCCGCGTCATCTGGCGCTACGACCCGATCCTCATCACCCCGGTCACGGGGTACGACTTCCATGCCACCGCCTTCGAGAGGCTGGTCCAATCGCTCCAGGGTGCCACCGGCCGAGTGATGGTGAGCATCGTGGACCTGTACCGCAAGACGGTCAGGCGCATGGCCGAGCTGAAGGATGACCGGTTTGTGATAGACCACCAGGCCGAGGCTAGCCCCGAGATGAGGCAGGTACTCGGCCACATGGCCCAGGTTGCGCAGGCTGTCGGAATCGAGGTGCTCACCTGCGCCGAGGAGACCGACTACTCTGCGGTCGGGGTTCGTCACGGCGCCTGCATCGACGCCGACCTGCTGGCGTCGCTCGGTGTCCATCTGACCGCCACCAAGGACCCGGGCCAACGTGCCGCCTGCCGTTGCGCCATCAGCCGGGACATCGGCATGAACGACTCCTGCCTGCACGGCTGCGTCTACTGCTACGCCACCCGCCACTCACCCGATTTCCTGCACAAAACGCTCCGACATGACCCCGACTCCCCCTTTCTGCTGGGATCGACGCAAGGCAGGTAGCTGGGGACTGCCGGCAGATGCGCTGGCTCAGGTGCCCGGGGTCGGCGCCTCCATCGCGGCACGTTGCGTCTCCACCAGGGATCGAACGTGGCATCCGTCGATGTGGTCGTTGACCAGCCCCACAGACTGCATGAAGGCATAGGCCGTCGTGGGCCCCACGAAGGTCCACCCCCGGCGCTTCAGCTCTTTTGCCAGCGCTTTCGATACCGGAGAGGTGGTCAACTGCTCCAGCACCTGCCTGGTGATCCGCGCCGGTCGGCTCCCTTCGGGGGGGCGGAAACGCAGGAAAAAGGCCGCCAGAGAGCCACACTCCTCGACCAGCTCGCAGGCGCGAGCGGCATTGTTCACGGCCGACTCGATCTTGCCGCGGTGTCGGACGATCGACGCATCCGCCAACAGCCGCTGAACGTCCTGTTCGGTGAATCGGGCCACCACCTCGAAGTCGAAGCCGCAAAAAGCCCGGCGGAACGCCTCCCGTTTCCTCAAGATGGTGAGCCAGCTCAGACCGGCCTGGAACCCCTCCAGGCACAGCTTCTCGAACAACCGCCGGTCGTCTGTTACCGGGCGCCCCCACTCGTTGTCGTGGTAGGCCACCATCTCGGCGTTGCCGCCGCACCAGAAGCAGCGGGGCTTTCCATCGGGTTCGAAGATCAGGCCTGAGGCGTTCATCCTGGACTCCACTGTGCTTCCCGCTGTCAGATGTTCCCCGACCTCCAGGCGAAGTAACCCCAGCGCACGAGGTTCGACAGCCACACCAGTAGCGGCTTGTCGCCTGGATAGGGGATGACGCCCGTCCCCTCGGGGACCTGGACGCCGATGTGCGCCAGCACCTGTCGGGTGTGCTCTCCCCGCTGGGGCGGGGGGGAGACGTCGACGACAGGGGTCAAGGACATCCGGATGGGGCTGGCGACAAAGGTGAGCGGAGTGGGGCAGCCGGGGTAATCCCGCTTGCGCACTACCGGCTGGGGGCTGGAATCGAACCGCCGGATCTCCTCGGTGAGTTGGCGCATGCCGGCATTGGTCACCAGAAGGACGCTGTCTGCCACCCCCGCCGTCTCCAGGCTGCGCTGCCAGTGTGACAGCGGTTTCGTCCACATCCAGCGGGCGGCGACGGTCACCGGGTCGGGGGCCTGAGGCCCTGGAAGGCCGCTCGGACCGCCAGGCCTCGGCCGTTCCCGCCACCGGGCCAGGAGCCCCATGGGAGTTTTTCTCGCCAGCCGGTCGGTCTCGGCCAGACCGGCGTGGTCCAACCAGCGCTCGATCTCCCCTCGATGGCCCACCAGGCAGGCATAACGGTCCCGCGCCCGAACAATGCCGCCCACGACTCTCTTTTGGGGGTCGGCCTCGACCGGAGCTCCCCGCTCGTGGGCGCTCTGGAGGCAACGCTCCCGCTGGAACTCGGCCACTGCGCCGATCTGGAAAAGAACCGACATCTGGGTCAGGTGGGTGGTGGCGAAGAGACCCTGGCCGGTTCGCCGCTGGTGAACCAGCCCCAGCAGGGTGGCGAATGCCCCCAACAGCCCGGAGCCGATGTCGATGACCGGGGTGGGCACCAACCGGGGAGGGCCCCCGCCGGCATAGGACACCTGGATCCCGGACACCGCCTGGACCACCTGCTCGAACCCGGGCCGGTTCTGCCACACCCCCTCGTTGCCGTAGGCGTTGAGGTGGGTATAGACGATCTCCGGAAACCGGCCTCGCATCGCTTCCGGGTCGACCCCGATGGCCCGGGCGATGTCGAGGTGGCGGTAGTTCTGGATGAAGGCGTGGGGCTTGAGATCCTCCATGATCGCCCACAGCTTGCGCTTGCCCTCGTCATCGGTGAAGTCCAGGGTCACCGATCGCTTGCCGGCATTGAACACCAGGTGGAAAGAGAGCGCCCAGTCCAGCCCGCTCGGGCTCTGCACCGACAGGACCTCCGCGCCCAGCTCGGCGAGCACTCGGGCCGCGCACGGTCCGGCGATCACCCGCGAGAGGTCGAGCACACGGATCCCCTCCAGCGGGGGACCGGGTCGAATCCGGTTTTCCGGGCCCGTTTTCCCTTCGTTCTGGACGTTGGGTGGCTCCCATCGGACCAGCAGATCGGCCACCGATGTCGAACCCACATGGCGTGGGCGGATGATGGGCGGATGATCAGGGGCCACAATGGCGGGGCCAGGTCCGGTGATCTGCCCGAATACCGGGTCCTCTACCTGGCAGGCGTCCGACATGCCCGCCGCCATGGAGTCTACCAGCCACTCCTCGATGGTTCGGATCTTGATGCAGCACAGCTCCTGCCCCAGGAGTTTCTCCCATTCCTGGGCCGGTCGACTCATAAATACCTTCTCGTAGATGGACCGGATCCGCTTGGCCTCGGGAATGCTCTTGACCTGGCTGGGGTCCCGTCGGGTCTCCTCCGACATGACCGAACGCAGCTCTTCGACCGGCTGGGCGTAGCCGATCTCTTCGAGGATCTCGAGGATCCGGGCGTTGTGGGCCGGCAGCGTGATGTGAAGGTAGATGTAGCGTCCGTCTCCGCACTGCCAGGGACCCATGAACGGCGTTCCGATCATCTTGAAGGGCAGAAATCCCCTGGGTACCCCCGTTTTCACCAGGATCTGGATGATCTGGGAGAAGAGGTTGGCATGGTACAACGCGGTATCGATGTGCTGGCCCCGGTGATGCTCGAGCCTGGCGAACAGGGCGGCCACCACGCCGTTGGCGGCGAACAGGGCGGACAGCACCGAGCCGATCGGGAAGTCGTGGTAACGCGGCTTGCCCAGCGGCTTTTCGTACAGGTAACCGGCCATGCCCGAGACCGCCTCGTGGTCCGGTAGCTTGCCGCGAGGGTCGCCGGGCGGAAAGGGGGTGATGCTGCAGCTGATCAACCCCGGGTTGGCCTCAATGCGGATCCGGTCCAGGTCGATCCCCCTGCCGATCAGCTCGCCCTCCGCCAGGTTCTCGATCACCACGTCGGCCCGGCCGATCAGATCGCGCAGGGCAGCCCGTTCCGACTCCTCGTCGAGGTCCAGGAAGAGCTCGTCCTTACCACGCGCCAGCAGTGCATCGAGTACCGGATCCTCTGGGGCTTGCGATCCTCGATCGATGATTCGCACGACCTCGGCGCCCTGCTCCGCCAGCAGCATGCCCGCCAGCGGAGCGGCGATGCGCCGTCCCAGCTCGATGACCCGGATCCCATCCAGCACGCCGTTTGCCATCTCGTTTCCACCCTCCTCGAACGCCCGTTGCGTTCGAACATCCCGCTCGCCGCTCTTACCCGACATCTCGCCGGGAGGGAAGCGGGGTGGTCGTGGTTCCCCCTTGTCCAGTAGCTCGATCGACCCCCCCCTCGATTAGCGCCGATCGAGGCCGACCTGCTCCCTCTTGCCGGGTGGTCTGTTCCAGCTGGCGGAGGAGAACAGGCGTGGAAGCGGACGTATTGCACGGGGAACAGGCGGTGGCTCTGGGATCTACCACTGTGCGGTCGGCCCTGGCGGCCGATCTCCCGGCACGGTCAACGGACCAGCGACCGCAAGATCTCCAGGTTCCTGGCATCCGGTTCCAGGTCGGTCGCCTTCTCCTTGGGGGTCTCGATGCTCATGGGGATGTTCGAGAACCGCGCGTCGTTCAGCAGCATCCGAAACGGCTCCAACCCCATGGCCCCACGGCCGATCTCCTCGTGCCGGTCGACCCTGGAGCCCAGGCCGTTCTTGGAGTCGTTGAGATGAAAACCCTTCAGCCGGTCCAGGCCGATGAGTCGGTCGAGCTCCTCGAACGTCTGCTGGTAGCCGTGGGGGGTGGTGATCTCGTATCCCGCAGCGTACACATGGCAGGTGTCCAGGCAGATCCCGAAGCGATCCGGCCGGTCCAGCTGGTCGAGGATGTCCCGCAGCTCCTCGAAGCGATAGCCCAGGTTGGTCCCCTGACCCGCCGTGGTCTCCAGCAAGATGGTGACCCGGCTGTCGGGCAACCGGTCGAGGATCCCGTTGAGCGACCTGGCGATCTTGGCCATCCCCTCCTTCCGGGTGGCCTCCATGGCCGAACCGGGGTGCATGACCAGAAAGGGGGCGTCCAGCAGGTCGCATCGCTCGATCTCGCCGACGAACGCCTCCACCGAGCGGGCGTGGTTCCCCTCGTTGGTGGCGGCCAGGTTGATCAGGTAGTTGTCGTGGACCAAAATCGCCCGAGGGCCGAACTGATGTGCCAGATCCCGGAAGCGACGGGCTTCCTCATCCCCGATGGGTTGGGCCTTCCAACCCCGTGCCGAGCTGGTGAAGATCTGCATCGCCGTACACCCGATGGATCGGGCTCGCTCGATCGCCTTCGATACCCCCCCCGCAATCGACATGTGAGCGCCCAGCAGCATGATCGCCTCCCGGGTGGCATGGTTCCAACGGGGGTCAAGCTATACCACAACTTTCGTTGAGAAAAACGCGGTGTCGAGTGACAGGTTGTCCTCTTCGCGGTGATAATTGACCAGAAGGTTGCCGAGGTGGACGTGGGGATCGACGTCGAAAGCTGCTATCGGCGTTACGGGCCGATGGTTTTCCGCCGCTGCCAGTACTTGTTGGGCGACGAGCGGCAAGCCGAGGATGCCATGCAGGATGTCTTTGCCAACCTTCTGGCTCGCCAGGAGCGGTTCGATGCTCGTGGTCTGGCGAGTCTGCTGTACCGGATGGCGACCTTGACCAGCTTGAACTATCTGCGCCGGCAACGCCGGCACCCCGAAGACCGCAGGGAGCAGCTTTTGCTGTCCATCGCCGCGGCCGAAGAGCTGGAGTCCTCGACGATCTCCAGAAGGCTGCTCGAAGCGCTGTTTGGCGCGGAACGGACATCGACCCGGGTGATGGCCGCCCTCCACTTTGTCGACGGCTGGTCGCTGGAGGAGGTGGCGCGCGAGGCCAGAATGAGCGTTTCCGGAGTCCGCAAGCGGTTGCGCCAGCTGAAGAGTCGGCTGGTGGAGCTGGAGGGAAGACCGTGAGTGTCAGGAGTGAAGATGCGGATCGCCACGAAAAAGGGTATGGCGTGCTGCAGCTCGAAAAGCTGATGGTTGGAGAGCTTCCCGAAGAGGAGCTGCAAGAGCTGCAAGCACACCTGGGTGCACATCGGCTTGACCAGCACCGGGACGCGCTGGAGTCGCACAACGCCGAGCTTCTGCAGCGCTTCCCCTCAGAAAAGATGATTGTCGAGATCAGGCGCAGAGCCGCCCTTCTTCAGCAGCAGGAGCAGGCGCGGATCCGTCGCCAGAAGATCTCGCGGATCGCCGCCTGGTCGGGGGCCATGGCGGCGGCGACCGCCGTCTTGCTGGCTGTCCTCCTGCTGGATCTCCGCATCCGACCCGGTGTCGCTCCTGTGCCCCCCTCGCTGGAGGAGACGACCATCAAGGGGTTGGAGCCCACACTGAATGTCTACCGCCGGATGGAGAGCGGCCAGGCCGGTGCAGATGGTGCCGAGCGGCTGGAGGACGGAGCGGTGGTCGAGGCCGGCAACGTGATCCGCCTGGGGTATGTCGCAGCCGGCCGGCCGTATGGGGTGATCGTCTCCATCGACGGTGCGGGCGCCGTCTCGCTGCACCTGCCCCCTCGTCTGGAAGGCTCGACCCGCTTGGAGGAGAGCGGAGAGGTCCTGCTCGATCGCGCCTTTCGTTTGGACGACGCGCCGCTGTTCGAGCGCTTTTTCTTTGTCACCTCCCCTTCTTTGCTCCCTACCGAGCAGGTGATCCAGAGCGCCCGCCGCCTGGCGGCCGATCCCGCGATAGCGGCCGAGGGTTTCCTCGATCTTCCCGAGCCCTTCGAACAGATTGCCTTCACCTTGCGAAAGGAGCGGCCATGAGAACCCACCTGTTTGCCCTCTTCTTTCTTCTGACGCTCCTCTCCACCTCTGTCGCTCTGGCTCAGCCCTCCGCCGGCGTGCGCCGCCTGGCGCTGGTGGTGGGCGCCAACGATGGGGGACCCGAACGGGTCACTCTGCGCTACGCTGGAGCCGATGCCCATTCCTTCGCGGTGGTCATGGCCGAGATGGGCGGTCTTGCCGAGACCGACAGCCTGCTGCTGCTCGATCCCGACCGGGCAGGTCTCCAGGACGCCTTCGCCGTCATCGCTGGGCGGCTCCGAGAGGTAGAGGCGGAGCATTCTCGCGTGGAGTTCTTCTTCTACTACTCAGGCCACTCGGACGAGGTCGGCCTGTTGCTGTCAGATGGACCGTTCGAGTACGAGCAGATCCGCACTTTGGTCAATGGTCTGAGCGCCGATATCCGCATCGGGGTGTTCGACTCCTGCGCCTCGGGCGCCTTCACCCGCCTGAAGGGCGGTGAATGGCAGCCCGCCTTTTTGGTTGACGCCTCGACCGACATCAGGGGACATGCCTACATGACCTCCAGCTCGGCCGACGAGGTGGCCCAGGAGTCGGATGCCATCGGCGCCTCCTTCTTCACCTACTACCTGGTATCGGGGTTGCGGGGCGCCGCTGACTTCAACGGCGACCGGCGCGTAACCCTCAATGAAGCCTATCGCTTCGCCTTCGACGAGACCCTGGCCAGCACCGAGTCCACCCGGGGCGGACCCCAGCATCCAGCCTACGACATCGAGCTGGTCGGTACCGGCGATATCGTGCTCACCGACCTCAACGAAACCTCGGCGGCGCTGGTGATTGGTGAGGATCTCCAGGGCCGGTTCTTCGTGCGGGACGCTGGCGGCACTCTGGTCGCCGAGCTGTACAAGCCCGCAGGACGCCGCATCGAGCTGGGGCTGTCACCCGGCACCTACGACATCCGGGTGGACACCGAGCACGGGCTGTTCACCGCCTGCGTGGTGCTCACCGAGAACGGCACCAACCTGCTGGCTACCGACCAGCTGGTGGAGCTGGACCGGGAGGGAACCCTGAGCCGAGGGGAGCCGATCGCCATACACCAGGAGGTCGAAACGGTCGAAGAGTCGGATCGGGACTATCGACATCTTCCCCTGGCCGTCTCCCTGTTCACCCCCATCGACTCCAACTCGGTGGAGGCGGAGCGCCCGGTGCTCAACAACTTCGCCCTCAACTGGATCTTCGGCCGAGCGGACAGACTGGACGGCCTGCAGCTCGCCTTTGGGGGCCAGGCCGTGGCGGAACGGATTCGGGGATTGCAGGTGGCCGGGGTCTTCGACCTGGCCGGGGGGCAAATCCAGGGGCTGCAGGTCGCGGGTGGCTTCAACCAGACGGACGGATCGCTCCAGGGGTTGCAGGTGGCCGGAGGGTTCAACCTGACCGAGGGGACGACCCAGGGGCTGCAGGTGGCCGGAGCCTTCAACTATGCCTCCATGCCTCTTGCGGGCCTTCAGGTCTCCGGGGCTGTCAACGCGACGGGGACCTCGATCGCCGGGGTCCAGCTGACCGGCGGCCTCAACTACGCCGGTGAGGTTGGGGGTGTCCAGCTGGCCACCGTCAACATCGCCGGCGAGGTGGACGGCCTGCAGTTAGGGGTCCTCAACCTGGCCACGGACACGGTCGATGGGCTCCAGTTCGGCCTGTTCAACTATGCCGAGCGGGCCTCGGCCTCTATCGGGCTGATCGGCGGAACCCGGGCCGGCGGCTTCCACCCGCAGCTCTGGACCTCGGACAGCGCGGTGATCTCGACCGGCCTGCGGTCGGATGCCGATTACACCTACACCCTGCTGACGGCCGGGGTGTACCCCTTCTCCGAGGAGACCGCCTGGCTGTTCGGAGCCGGGCTTGGGGTGAAGTTCCCCCGTTTTTTCCCTCGGCTGGCGCTGGAGATGGATCTCTCCCATCACGCGGTGATGTTCGAGCACGACTTCTCCCAGGGCTACCTCGGCCTTTCGGTGGCTCGTCTTCTGGCCCGCTGGGAGATCACGCCGGCCTTCTCCCTCTTCGCCGGGCCGGCGCTCAACCTGTACGTCGGGCAGGGAGCCAATCGGCTGCGCGAGCGACCGGGATATATCGGAGGGGTGGTGACCTACGAAGCGGACGAGGATCTCCGATTGGAGCTGTGGCCCGGGTTCGCCGCGGGGATCAGTTTGCTGTGAGGAGCTGTTCGGCCTGCCGATTCCGAGTCCGGCATCACCCCGTGCTCTGTCACCTCTAATCGTTACCCCTCCTCAGAATTTCATCGAGTCTGTCAGAAATCTCTCTGGGTGTTCTTTGTAATCCATTGTATTTGTTGGGTTGCTGTCTTTGGATCGCCTCTTGCAAACTGCCCTCGGACCGTCGATTCACGCGAGAGGAACACCGGATTGTCATGCCCGTACACACTGGATTGGAGGATGTCATGAACCAACAGATTGCCCATCGGAATCCATGGATCGCTTTGGTGATAGCTGTTCTTCTGACGGTTGCTTCTGGATGCGAGGACAGCCTGGACCAACCACAACAGGAAGAACCGGACCCTAATAACCCCCAGGCCGGGGACTTCCTGCATTCCGACAAGCAGCGGGACACCACCCCCCAGGTGGAAGACGAGGATCTGACTGCGCTTGTCGAAGGGAACAGCCGGTTCGCTGTCGATCTCTACCGCCTTCTGGGGGAAGAGCAGGACGGAAACCTGTTCTTTTCCCCTCATAGCATCTCCGTCGCGCTCGCCATGACCTATGCCGGGGCAGAGGGGCAGACCGAGACCGAGATGGCCGAAACCCTTCACTTCACGCTGGAGGAGTCCCGACTCCACCCCGCGTTCAACGCGCTCGACCTGGAGCTCAACAGTCGAGGCGAGCAGTCCGAGCAGGACGGCACCGAGTTCCGGCTGCGCGTCGTGAACGCGTTGTGGGGCCAGATCGACTATGGGTTTCTCGCCGGGTTTCTCGATCTCCTCGCCGAGAACTATGGCGCCGGCATACACCTGGTGGACTTCGTCAATGCCACCGAGGAGGCCCGCCAGATCATCAACGATTGGGTCGCCGAACAGACCGAGGATCGCATCCAGGATCTGCTCGGTCCCAACGCCATCAGCACCCTCACCCGGTTGGTCCTGACCAACGCCATCTACTTCAAGGCAGGCTGGAGCCTGGTCTTTGATGAGGATGCCACCTCCCAGGGAACCTTCCATTGCCTGGACGGCAACGAGGTCAGCGTGCCCATGATGCACCTGTTCGAGGGGATCGGATTCGTGGAAGGGGAGGGGTATTCGGCGGCCGAGCTGCTCTACAAGGGCGAGGAGCTGTCCATGGTCCTGATCGTGCCCGATGCCGGTCAGTTCGAGGCCTTTGAGGCCGATCTGTCGGCCGAGCTGCTCGACGAGATCGTGGGCGGACTGGAGATCACCCCGGTGGCGCTGGGGCTGCCCAAGTTCGACTTCGCTTCGGAGTTCGAGCTGGGGGATGCCCTGAAAGCCCTGGGGATGCCCACGGCGTTTGATGCCTTGGCCGACTTCTCCGGTATGGATGGCACGCACAACCTTTTCATTTCCCGGGTGATCCACAAGGCGTTCATCGCGGTGGATGAGCACGGTACGGAGGCGGCAGCCGCCACAGCCGTGGTGATGGACTTCGGCGCGATGCCCTATGAGCTGCAAGTCGATCGCCCCTTCTTCTTTCTGATCCGGGATGTCCAGACGGGTGCGATCCTCTTCATGGGTCGCGTGGTCAATCCCACCGCCTGACCTGGCCCTCCACTTTCCATCCTAACCGTGACCGTGCCCGTGATCGTGAACGTGAACGTGAACGTGAACGTGACCGTGAACGTGACCGTGACCGTGACCGTGACCGTGACCGTGAACGTGAACGTGACCGTGAACGTGAACGTGACCGTCATCGCCCTCCCCCAGAAACAGGTGCCGCATGGGGACCTTGGTCCGTCGTCACACCGTGAAAAAGGTATTGTTTGTGCGGCCGCGCCCCTTGTGTCTCCACTCGCTTCATGGGATATGAGGGCATTCGCGTCTGCCAGCGGTTCCGGCCCGTGCAGCATCGTGATGGCTGGCGTGATTGGGGCGGATATTCTCAACCAAAGGAGAACGGTAGCGATGCGCAAAGTGTTCGGAATCTTGTTGGCTCTGTCCTTGGTGATGTCGTTCGGGTTGGCTGGCTGCAAGAACCCCTGCCAGAAGGCGACCGATCACATGCTCGGCTGTATCAAGGCCTACTGCGCCGACCATGCGGATAACCCCCAGTGCGCGGAGGAACAGCTGGACGCCTTCGAGGGGTTCCTGGGCGCCATGGCTTCCAACTGCACCGACGAGATGGCGGAGGAATCCAGAGAGGCGATGGGACAGAGCTGCGAGGCTCTTCTGGCCGAAATGGGTCTCGAGTGACCTGAAGGCGACCTTACCACCGACAGGTAGCCCCGACCTTCCTCCCACAGACAACCTCGATCACCCGATCCAGACCAGACCGCCTGCGCTGAAAACAGCTTGGGAAGGCCAGAGCACTCTGTACTACAGGTGGTTTTCGATCAGCGCGCTCGCCGGCGGCGAGCGATCATGACCGGCAGCCCGATCAGAAGCCACAGGCTCCACTCCGGTGCGCCCGCTCCGGTTGTCCCGCAGCTACATCCCTCGTCCTTAGCACCTGGGGTTTCGGGGGGGCTGTCCTCGTCGGCGGTCTCGATCGGTCCCCCCTCTTGATCGAACCCCAGGTCTGGCGCCATCGCATCCGATCCGTTGTCCGGTCCGGCGTCAGGTGGGCCGGTCTCGTCCCCAGGACCGAGGTCTCCGGAAGGCTCGCTCATGTCCTCCTCGATGCAGGTGTCTCGTATGGCGATGTGGTAATCGGCCCCGTTGTTGTTGTCCCAGCTGTTGTCGCTGTGGTGGATGACGAAGTCGACCACCCCGACCGACGCATCCAGGTTGAAGGGGCCAAGCTCGACCCAGTAGCGGTTCTCCTCGTCCGGGCCCTCCAGAGGGGTCTCGACGGCCAGCCCGTCCGACCAGGCGGTCGTTCCCTCGGGCCAGTAGCGCTCGTCGGGCAGGGTCCAGTTGTCGGTGCCCCAGTGAAGCCAGCCCGGCTTGGGGCCGGAGACGACGATGAGGTCATCTCGGCAAGGGTTGCGCGGTGTCCAGGCGACACCGGTGGATGCGGCACCCTGCTGTCCCACGAACACGTGGAAGACGGGGCTTCTCCCCACGTTGCCCAGGGTATCCTCCGCCTCGACGTAGTAGTCGATGAGGGTCTGGGACTGTCCGGTGATCTCGGCCTCATACTGGGTGGCGATCACACTGGGCAGGGGATCGGTGGTGGGGGTGAGGGCAGATGGTGTCATGGCGATCTCCTGCCAGCCCGAGCCGGAGCGAAGCAGGTTGTCCGGATCCACCTGGCCGTCGTCGTCCACACGATAGCGCAGGACCACCCGCTCGACGCCAGACACGTCGTCCACGAAGGTCCAGACCACAAAGTCCGAAGGCTGGGCCGAGGTGCCCCATTCCAGGCCGCCCGGGTTGTAGGGCTCGCGCTGAGGCGTGTAGATGCTGGGGCAAACGGTGTCCGCAAAGCTCCCGGTCAGCACCTGGCTGGTATGGACGATGGCCTGGTTGCAGGCTCGGGCCGGGTGGCTGTCCCATTTCCCTCCCTCGGCGCCGTCCCAGTACCAGTAGCAGCTGGTCTGGGCGTTCAGGTAGTAGTGGTAGGCCTGCTCGGTGTGGTTTCCGTCGCCGTCCACGATGGCCTCCACCGAGGAGATCGGCAGGATGGACTCCGCGGTAGCGACCCGGTTATGGGTGGCGGTGACGACCGCCCAGGAGACGCGATCCGGGCTGTAGCCACCGGCGCCGGGATCTCCGTTCCACTTGAGGAACTCCGGGTCGCCATTGTCCGCTCCGCTCCAGGAGCCGGGCTCCAGGTGAATGACATCGTCGTGTTCGGGCGGGAACTGGTCGAGGTAATCCTGGACCGTGGTGCATACGAACCGGCTGGGATTGGCCTGCAGCCAGGTGATGAAGTTGGCGAAGTTGCCGTGGTAGTAGCTGTCGGTACCGCCCCCGTAGTTGTCTCCGTCGTGGTGGAGCAAGATCAGCATGGGGTGATCGTCGTCGACGTTCAGCGCCTCGTACTGGGAGAGGACCTGCTCGTACTGCAGCGCGCCAAATCCGCCGCGAGCGTCCTCGTTGCCCTCGTAGCGAGCCGCCGGGACGGCGATGATCCGGTGCTCCTGGCCGCTGTCGGGATCCAGGTAGGTCACGTAATGGGGCTGGTAGCCCCAGGGTGCCGACACCTGAGAGGGTGCCCACAGGTCGTACAGCTGAAGCCAGGTGGCTTCGCCACCGCTGTTGCGCTGATCGGAGGGGTTGGGCGGGTAGAGGTTGGAGCCCGGCGAGTAGGGATAGTCGGTCCGGGCGCGGTCGAAGTGGATATTGTCGACCACTGCCCACTCGATCCCGGCGTCCACCAGGGCGGGGATCATCCAGGGGGCAAAGGCGGTCTCGGGGGGGAAGATCCCTTTCGAGTCGGCGGAGGTTGCCCCGAAGTGCCGCTCGAGCGCCAGGCGGTGCATCTCGATCTGCAAGCCGATATCGCGGGGGCTTACCAGCGCCATCAAAGGGTGGTGGTAGCCGAAGGCCACCAGGTCGATCCGCCGGTTGCCCTCCGAGGTGCTCCACCCCACACCGGTCCGCCAGCGGCTGGTCCAGTTGGAAAAACCTTGGCCTGCAGCCGCGAGGGAGTCCAGGTTCTCCATCAGCGATCCCGAGAAGCTCACCTGTGCCCCCAGGTGAGCCAGCCCCGCGTTCTTGCCGCTTTCCACGGCGTCGATCGGCCAGGCGGTGTAGGGCCCGGTGCGATCGGTGTGGACCTGGACCACGTCGAAGCCGTATGGATTGTGCGACGCGGTGGCAACCAGGCTCTCGTAGGGCCAGTAGATCGGCTGGTGCATGTGCCAGTGGAAGGCGATGTAGATGGGGGGCTTGGCCTGGACGGTCGTGGAGAGCAGGACCAGCAGCAAGATGGAAAACAAGGGGGCTCGGCGCATCGAAACTCTCCCATCCGAAATGCAGTCGCCTCCGGTAAGTCCGGGGCCACGGATTGTCTGCGGTCTAATGGGGTGCGACCCTGGAGTCGGCTGACCGGTCGGCCAAGCTACTAGAAGCCGCAGGGGATGACAACCGGAAGGGAAGGAGATTCCTTGTCCACTGCAAGGCAGGGGCTGAGCCTTGAACCTGGAGTGCAGGCGACAGAGCAGATTGCAGGCAGTTGGCCTCGTTGACCTGTCTACGGCATGGGGTATACCAGGTTGCCCGTCCTGGCTTCTTCAGGCCAGATGATGGCCATCTGACCGTACTGCCACTGGATCTCGACCATGGAGTGGGCGACCTGCTTGCCGGTTTCGTCGACTACGAAACCGCCGTACAAGGTCACTACATCGAGACCTTCCAACGCCGCGCGCACCTCGTCGGTATCCAGACTGCCCGCCTCCTCGATGGCCATGACCAGCACCAGGATGGCCGCGGCTCCCTGAGCCGCCTGGTAGGCAGGGGTCTTGTCCAGACCCGCCGCCTCGTGGAACAGGTCGAGAAACTCGTTCTGGCTGGGCCCGAACCAGGTTCCGCCCTGCTCCTCGATGTCGGCCTGGTTGTAGGTGACTCCCAGCGCCCACTGCGCCGGAGCCATCACCCCTTCTGCCGGGTGGTTCAGGAAGTCGCAGGGCGGGGGGCAGGCCTCGACCATCTCGTAGAAATTGGCGTTGGCAGGCCCGACCAGAAGAGACATCGCACTCGGCTGGAATCCCTGGGCATCGAGAACCCGGGTCAGCGCCCGCGAATCGACGGCGTGGCCGCCCCCCACGATGACGTCCGGATCCGATCCGATCAGGGAAGCGACGAAGGTGCCCAGGGCCTCATCTACCGCACCCGCGGGATAGGTCCCATCGAAGACGATGTCGTAGTTCCAGTGATCCTCGACCGCCGCCCGAACGCCGGCGGCAACCGACTTGGAAAAGGCGTCGTTCTCGTATGCCAGCGCCAGGTCGAGTGTGTCCGAGGTGCCCACCGCCTGGGCGATCATCTCGAGGATCCCCAGGTGGTACTGGCTGCCAGGGGTCAAGATCTGCACCACGTTCTCATAGCCCTGCGCCATGATGGAGTCGCTGGCGCCTCCCACGTTCAGCAAGATCTTGTCACATGCCTCGGTGATCGGTGCGGCGATGTTGGTGAAACCCGAAGAGTAGGGCCCCATGATGAAGGACACCTCGTCATCGTCACAGTAGGCGTTGGTGATGTCTGCCACGGTCGAACCCCCGGAGGCATCATCCGTGTATTGGAACTCCAGCGGGTGAGCCACGCCGTCGATCGTCACGCCACCATACACCTCGTTCACCCAGGTCACGGCGGCCTGGATCCCCCACAAGGCCTGTTGCCCTTCCTGGGTGTACCTGCCGGTCACCGATACCGGACCCGCCACGACGACCGCTTCCGGCGGGACCACCACATCGCTCACATCGGTCTGGACCTCTTCCACGATGTCCTGCTGGACCTCCTCGGGGATGTCCACCACCGGGTCGATCACCACGTCCGGCTGGACCTCTGCCGGTATGTCGGTGATATCGGGGGTTGTATCCTCCACCAGGTCCGCCTGCTCACACTCCGGGCAGTCATCACAACATCCCCAATTGAGCAATCCGATGCAAACCAACAGAGCCATCAACCACTTGACCGGATACCTGGACCGTACTCCACCATCTTTCATGATGCGCTCCTCGTTTCAGAACCCCCGTCCGGCAAGCAGTTCACGCCAGGGATAAAGGTCCCCTCCACAGGATGACCACCCGACACTCCCCGGAACCCATAGGGTCGAATAACAATCAGTATAGCTGGGTACTCCAGGTAATGCGATGACCCACACAAAAGGACAAACATTCCAATATATGCGATTATAAAAATATACGAATCGGAGGAAAAAATGGTGAGATCACCTCGAACAGGACATTTGATCGGGGGCTGGCCAGCGCATTTCAGGAAGGGCGAACGGACCGGTAGCGGGGCACCCAACCGCGACCTTGCTCCAGACCCTGAAGAACCGCGCATCCTCCCGATCTTTCGGTAGTGGGCTATTCACCGAGCAGCGATAGGCCGACCTCCGCTGAACGGCCTTCGGGACCGACAGACCCGCCTCGGGTTGCCGTACCGCCCCTTCCACCATGAACCGCCAGAAGATCGACAACTGCCTGGCCACCGCCCACGGGTTCTCCCTCTACGATGCCGGCGACACCTTCCCCCCTGACAGCTCTGGCCCGCACCTGTCGAGCCGACTCACCGTCGGCGAGCGCGGATGAGCCTGCCCACGGCGGCGCACAGCTCCTCCGGAAGCGGTGTGGGACCGAGATGCAGCGGCGCCGGCTGTACCCCCGCCCCGCTCATCGCCAACCAGTAGGCAGCGGCCTGCTCCGGCTCCACCAGACCGCGGATGGCCGGAAGATCGCCGTGGGCGCCGACCAGCAGCGACTCGATCCGGCACCCGGGAACCCCGTAGTCGGTATAGTTCCGGACCGCTCGGTCGATGACCTCGGGGGGAACCTCCCTGGCCACCACTTCTGTGCTGCAGCTTCCGATGGACAACATGCCGGCACCCAAGGTGGCCACGTCTTGCTGCCGCTCCATCCGAAGAATGGCAGCCTGTCGATCGACCAGAGATGGGAAGGAGTCGTCGAGCAAGAGGGTACCCGGGCGCAAACGCGCCACGTCCAGGATCCCGCCCCGACTGCTGGCGCCGATCAGCACATCCGCCGCGTAGGCGGCATCGGGAAGATCCTGGCTCACTCCGACGATCTCCAGCGGACCGTGGTAATACCGTTGCAGCTGCTCGATGGGATCGTTCAGATGAGGGAGCTGATCGGCGGCTTCCACGATCCGGAGAGCGATCGGGTGAGGTCCGAGCTGGAGCAGTAATCCGAGCGCGGACTGGCCGATGGAGCCGAAACCGATGATCCCGAGCTCGATCTGGTCCAGGCTGAGGCCTGCCAGCCCGAGGACGTGCCGGAGGTTCTTGACCACTGCCACTACAGTGGCCGCATGGCCCGTGGTCAGCCGAAAAGGTGGGTCGCCCATCCCTCTTGTCTCCGTGTCCAACAGGCCCTCGAGCGCAAAGCCGTACCCCAGACAGGAGGGGAGAAGGCCGGCCAGTGAAGCGCTGAGGGCGCCATGAGCGCGTGCCAGGGATACGGCCTGGGCCACGTCGCCGGCCAGTCGTCGGCGATCGCTGGACAACAGCTCGTCCGCAAACCAGGGAACGAAGATGGCTCCCGAAACACCCAGGGGCGTGCGCATCACCTCGGCCAGCAGGCAGGGTCGATCCCGAAAAAAACCGTTTCGCACCAGGCTGGGAAACGAGCCGGACAGTCGAGGGAAAAACACCCCAAGGTCGTCGGAAGCCGGCAGGTAGCAAATCAGGGCCGCATCGAGCTTGGGGGAAAGCTCTACCGCTTGGACTGGGGTGTGGGTCGTTCCCCTTTGGGTTACAGTGACTGGGTGGGGTCGTCTCCTCCTTGACAGCAGCCCGGGTTCGTCGAACGCCTCGGTGAAGGGCTCTCGGTGTTGCACGAGATCCCCCGGCGGATCCTGGTCGAATTGAACCGTTGTCGCTGCCGCCGTTTTGGCGCTTTCTTCGGTGCAGGTCTCTTCGGCCTGGGAGCGGTTTGGGAGCGAATGCGGGCTGTGGCAGCTCTGCAGGAGCGCTTCGATCTCCTCTTCCACCTCGGCGCGGATCTCCTGCTGCAGGGCGGGTTCGTACATCGAGTGCAGGTTGATCCGGATCTGTTCTCCCAGGATCACGTTGAAGGAGAGCTGGGTGTCGGTCGCCGCGGCCGAATAGTGCAACCTTGCCCGGAGCCAGTCGGGTTCGAGATGGTTGCTGCGCATGGCCTGAAGGGACCGGAAATCCATGAAAGACATGAAGTAGGTAGCCCCCGGAGGATACGGAGAGCCTGCATGGCGGGGGATCACCTTGGCCAGCTCGTAGGTGGGGATGTTGCCGTGTTCGTAAGCCTCGAAGAAGGCTTTCTGAACGGCCCGCAAATCCTCCTCGAAGGAGGCCAGGCGAATCCGGGCGCGTATGGGCAAACCCGTGGCAAAGCAACCGAATATGCGGCCGATGTCCGGTATGGGAAGGTCCCGGCCGCTGGTGGCGATCCCCACGATCTGATCCTCCTCACCGCTGTGGCGGGCCAGTACCCGGAAATGAAGCGTGAGGAAAAGCGCGAAAAGGCTCAGCTTGCGGCTCGATGCCAGCTCGCGCAACCGATCGCTCTCCCTGGATGTCAGGTACAGGGACTCACTGGTCGTCTGATCGCCGAGGACCGCTGGCTCTCCCGTGCCGCGGATTCGCAGCCGGACCTGCGGCCACGGCGTCCGGTATTGCTCGTCCCAGAAGGCCCGAGTGCTGTCTGGGGTTCGGGAAGCTTCGATCCGGAGGTGCTCCACGACGTCCCGAAAGGAGGCTCTCAGAGGCGGAAGGACCGCGGGGCGACCGTCCAGAATGGCATCGTAGAGCTGCAGCAGCTCGACCCCCAGCAAAAACAGACTGAAGGCGTCACCGATGGCATGGTGCACGGTGAAAAACCAGTGGGATCGATGTTCCTCCAGTCGGGCGATGTGGACGCGGAACATGGGACCACTGGCCAGGTCGAACACCTGCCGCGATTCGGCCTCGAAACAGCGAGCCAGGGCCGACTCTTGCTCAACAGGGGAAAGGTGCTCCAACGACTCGATGGTCAACGGACTG
The DNA here is from genome assembly GCA_016931535.1 of Bradymonadales bacterium. GTDB lineage: Bacteria > Myxococcota_A > Bradymonadia > JAFGEP01 > JAFGEP01 > JAFGEP01. The sequence continues at coordinate 25,425 of JAFGEP010000028.1, read as the reverse complement.
TCGAGGTCGGAGAGCACCCGCTGAGAGGTCTTGAGACCGACCGTCACGAACACCGTGCGCAGCAGCGGATGACGACGCATCAGCGCCCCGAGCGCCTGGAGCAGCGGCCGAGAGTCGAGTCGCCCGACAACTTCGATCTCGGCGCACCAGCCGGGCGACTGGTCCGGCTTGAGACGCTGGGCCAGGATGAACCCCTCCTGGGTCGCCGAAAGCGGATATGGCTCTTCCTCCGGTCGGACGGAGGGCAGGAAAGGAGCCGGACCGGTTTCGGACGCCGGAGCGCGACCGGCCGACAGTGTGTCGATCCGCGCTGCCAACTGACGGATGGTGCGCGCCTGGTACAGGGTGATGGGCCGCGGAAGCTCCGGCACGTGATGCCTCAGATGCTCGAACACCTCCAGCGCCAGGATCGAATCGCCGCCCAGAGCGAAGAAATCTTCGTCGGGATCGACCCGTTGGAGCCGGAGCACCCGGCGCCAGATGGTGGCCAGGATTTCTTCGGTGGAAGGCCGTCCAGTGGGGAACGAGACCGACGCTTCTTCCGAGAGGTACCCGGCGGTCAGGGCGGCTCGATCCAGTTTCCCGGCGCTCGTCAGCGGCAGCCGATCGCAGGCCTCGAAGCGATGCGGCACCATGTACTCGGGCAAATGGGCCTCGAGGTGGGCGCGTAGCTCCGCTACCTTCAGCGGGGCTTCCGGGGAGCGGTTGACCACGAAGGCCACCAACCATTGCCGTTCGCGGTCCCTTCGCTCCACTACGGCCGCGGCGCGGACAGAGGGATGAGAGGCCAGAACGTTCTCGATCTCCAGCAGCTCGACTCGGTTTCCCCGGATCTTCACCTGGCTGTCACGTCGGCCCTTGAAGGTGATCTGTCCCCGGGCGTCCAGGACGCCGAGATCGCCGGTGCGGTAGGTGCGTCCACCTGTTGCGTCAAGGTAGGTGTACGCCTCCCGGGTCAAGGCGTCGTCGTTCAGGTAGCCGCTTGCCAGGCTCTCCCCGCCCACCCAGATCTCTCCCACCTGGCCTGGCGGGCAACGGCGACCCAGCTCGTCTGCCACGGCCACCACACAGCCGGCCCGGGCTCGACCGATGGGAAGGGAGATCTCCTGATCGTCCGGCCGCGACGTCACCTCGTACCAGGTGGCGTTCACCACGGTCTCGGTGGATCCGTAGAGATTGGCGATTCGATGTCGGGTGCCGAAACGATCCATCCAGCGGCGAACGAGATCGGCCGGGACGTTCTCACCGCCGGCCAGGATCCAGCGCAGCTCCGGCAGTTCGACCGGCCGGCCCCGTTCCTCGAGGATCTGCACGAAGTCGAGCAGCTTGGCCCACAGCGTGGGCACCGAGTTCCATATCGAGATGCGATGCCGCTCGAGGAACTCGATCAGGCCGAGGGGGTCGCGGGTCAGACCCGGGGGGGTAGGGTATACCGTGGCACCCGCGAGGAGCGGTGAGAAGATCTGGCGGATCGACCCGCCGAAACCGAGGGAGGAGGTCTGGATGAAGCGATCCTCCGGGTTGATCCCGAAGGCCTCGTGAACCCAGTCGTGAAATAGCGAGACGGCGCGGTGGCTTACCATCACCCCCTTGGGGGATCCGGTGGTGCCCGAGGTGAACATGACATAGGCGAGGTCGTGGGGTGACACCCGTGGCAAGTTTTCGAGCTTGAGCCCGGTTGCCGGACCGTCGCAAAGAACCACCCGGTGGATCCCGAGTAGGGCGGACGCGCGTCGCACCCGTTCCCGGAGATGGGCGGTGGTCACCAGCGTCCGGATACCGGCCTTTCGGGCGATCTGACCCAGGCGGGCATCCGGGTAGTCGGGGTCCATGGGGACGTATGCCGAGCCCGAGCACAGGATGCCGAGCACCCCGATCACGGCGGGCGCGCCTGGCCGGGCCAGGATGCCGATGAGAGGCTGTTTCTCGCCGTCGCCGAGCGCTCTGGCCAGAGAAGCCGCTGCCCTTCCCAGTTCGGAATAGGTCAGGGAGATCTCCCCATCCGCCACCGCCGTGCGCGATCCGGACCGCGAGATCTGATCGAGAATCCGCTCGTGAACGATGCATCCCGGGGGCAGCGGTGACCAGGTGACCGGCGGCTGCTCCTGGGTCGTTGTCGGATATGGGGACGCCAGGGAGCTTTTCGATGGTGCAGTCAGGACCGATGCCCCGGGGGCAGCTGAAGGGGGAATGCCGGATCGCGGTGTGGGGACCGACGCCTGGGAAGCGGCTTTTCGGGAGCGATCTGTGGTTGGTGTCGAAACCGTTGTCGGGGAAGAGGCCGCCAGGGAGCTACCCGACTGCGGCCTGGAGACCGATGGCTGGCCAGCGGCCGCCAGGGAGGAGTGGGGGGGCGTTGGGCATACCGGCGCCGGTGGGGGCGTTGGGAGCTGGCTATTCTTGACCCAGGTATCCAAGAGCTCCCTGTGATCCTCGGCCAACCACTCGATGGTGGCAGGGTGGAACAGGCCGTCGGTATAGTTCCAGGACAGGTGGAGCCGTCCCCCCCAGATCCAGGCGATAAGGCCAAGCTGAGTGAAACCGGAAGCGGAGCCACCCTGGATGGACTCCACCGCGAACCCCTCCACCCGATCGACGGCGGGAAAGTCCAGGTAGCTCAGGCCTGCCACGCTCAGACCTCGAGGTCCGTAGTGATCCCGATCCCCCGTCAGGCCGGCTAGACGGAGCGAAGAGGTCAGGGGGTGGTTTTGCGCCTCGACGCAAGCCTGTCGAACTGTGTCGACCAGCTCGCGGGTCGAGGTGATTCCCGATAGCTTCACCCGGATCGGCAGGGAATCGGCGAAGCTACCCACAACCCGCTCGATGTCCGGTAGGCGGACCTCACGCCTGGCATTGGCCACGCGGACGACCTGGTCGGTCTGACCCGACCAGCGTTGCAGGGCCCAGAGGTAACTGGCGAAGAGCAGGTGAAAGGGCGACCCGTTCCATTCCGCCGCCCGTTCGAGGAACACTCGAGTGGCCGATTCTCTCAGCAGCACCTGGTGGATCTTGCACCGGCCGCTGGTTTCTGCCCGAGGGTCGCCGTCGTAGGGCAGGTCGAGCAGTGGTGGCGGATTTCGAAGAACTTCCTGCCAGTAGGCCTCACTGCGAGCAGCATCGTCGCCTTGTCCGACCTCCATGAGGGCAGTGGCACAGGCGGTGAAGTCGGAACGCAGGGGTGGCCAGGAAGGCTCGCGTCCCGCGCCGATCTCCCCCTGCAGCCAGAGCAGCTCTCCCACGAGAAGCTGCGCGCTCCAGGCATCTGCGGCAATGTGGTGGATGTTGAAGATCAGTGCGAAGCGCCCCTCCTCGAGGTGGCAGACGACTAACCGATAGAGCGGTCCGCGGGACAGATCGAAGACGTCGTTGCGAACCGCCTCCTCCAGCTCGTCGACCCTTGCGGCTTGCGCCCGAGGTTCCAATTCTCGCCAATCGTGCCATTCCACCCGGGGGCAAGGAGCCTCGCCCAGCCGCTGGCGGAGCTCTCCCCCTTCCCAACGGAACACCAGCCCAAGGGCCTCGTGGCGCAGTGCGAGGCGTTCCAGCGCCTGGTTGAGCACCGCCTCTTCCAGGTTACCCCGGAGGATCAGCCGCATGCTGATATAGCAGGGAAGGTCAGGGTAGAACGACTGGTTGGCATAGAAGGTCTTCTGGCTCGACAGCAAGGGTAGTGTGACAGGGCGGGTCGGCCGGCTGTCCTCCGCCCTGGTGGGTGGCTCGGGAAGGTCGCGCACCACCAGTATGCTGTTCAGGTACCGAAGCAGCTTGCCGAGCGTGTCCTGCTCGAACAGGAGAGTGGTGGAGAGCTTCAGACCGGTATCCTGCTCCAGCTCCTTGACCATGTCGACAGCGGTAAGCGAGGTGATACCCATCGACAAGAAGGGCGCGTCGAGATCGATGACATCGGGATCGGTATCGGTGGCCTGACCCAGGAGCCGGCGCAGCAAGGCCTCGACCTGTTGAGGGCTGCTGGCCCGTACCGGTGATTCCTCCACGGCTGGCAGGTCAACCGGCCGTTGGGTCGCAACGGCCTTTTTCCTCTCCGGCCATTGTGCAGGGTGGTCCGCAGAGGAAGCGGTCGGTACCGGTGGGGGCCACTTAGGGGAGGAGGGGGATTGTGGGCGGATTGGATGCCTCCTGGGAGCCAGATTCTCGGCGTCCGCTGGACGAACCAGATCGCGCGGCTCGACGACAAGCACATGGCCCTCCCCAGTGTCGATGGCTCGTGTCAGGGCTTGCAGGGCCAAGGACTCCGGGATCGGAGTGATCCCGAGTTGCTTGCCGGCCGTCATCGCCTCCGGATGTACCGAGGTGCCGGCGCCCTGCCACAGGGTGTACCCCACGGAGGTCCAAGGTCGCCCGAGCCGGCGCTGGCTCGAGGCAAGGGCGTCGAGGAAGGCGTTGGCCGCGGCGTAGTCGGCCAGCCCGCGCGTCAGGGGGGGCACGCTGCCGGTGATCGAGGAGACCAGCACGACCGACTTCACCGTGCGATTGGCCAGCCCTTCCGCGAGAGCCAGTGCGCCGACGGTCTTGGGAAGAAGCACCGCGTCGACGTCGGACAGCTCGCGCTGTGCAAGGGACCCCAGCGACGCCGAGCCGGCGACGTGCACGACCGTCTCGACCATCGGGTGGGCCTGGAAAAGCTCCGCGATCAGCGCGCCGACCGAAACCGGATCCTCCAGGTCAACACGGCGGTAGGTGACTATCGCCCCCCGTCCGCGGAGATCGTCTGGGACACCCCCCAGCGCGCTCTCTGATCGGCGACCGGTCAGCCAGAGGTGTGGCGCCTCGATCGTGGCGGCCAGATGCCGGGCTATGGCCGATCCCAATGCTCCGCTTCCCCCCAGAATCAGGTGGACACTGCCGGCCTGAGGAGGTTGCGGCGGCTGCTCATCGGGAGGCTGCGCCCCCAGGGTGACCACCTGCCGCTGCCAGCGCGTATCGCCCCGCACCGCCACCAGCTCCGGCCCGGTGACCTGCATCTCATTCCACAGGACGTCGGCCGCAGCGGCGCCCCGAGCCGTCCGTTCCAGGTCCACGACGCGTCCGAGAACCTCGGGATGCTCCTGGTAGAGTGACTGCACCAGGGCAGCAATCGCTGCGGCGCCTGGGTCGGGAGGTTCTGGATCCCCTGGTGGTGCACCGGCATGTGGAGTCGCCACGAAAAGCGGTCCGACGGCCTTGGCGGCAACGAGCGCACGGAGCAGAAGGGTCAGGCTGTGCAGGCCGTCCACCAGCAGGTTCTGGAACCGGAGCCCCGGTGAGCTTGCCGGTGGCGGATCGCAGCTCCACAGGTGCACGATGCCGCCCAGCGGCTCATACGACAGCGAGCTGATGAGCCAGCGATAGTGATCCGGGTGCCCGGGATCCATGGCAAAACCGAACTCCCCGGTCCTGAGGAACGAGGTGGAGCGGCGAATCAGGTAAGGCCTTGCCTGTACCCCGCGCAAACGCTCGGCAAGCGCGGCGCCGACCTCCGGGTTGTCGGCGAACAGGAGCCAGGCACCGGACGGTCTGGGCAATGGCTCCGGCTCTGGCGTCCGGATCCAGGTGACCCGGTGTAGTAGCCTCTCCGGTCCAAGCGAAGAGGCAGGTTGGGGAGTTGGCCCGGTGGTGATGTCCTCATCTGGTCTCCAGTCGATCCGTGGAAACCGCAGCGTCTCGCCACCAAAGGGAAGGGTGGGTAGCTCATACGCCGTCCGTTCGGCGGCCTCTCCAGCCCAGGACAGCTCTCTGACGGTGCCATCCAGATCAAGCGGGGCTCCGCGGCTCCACAATTCGGCCATCACCGTGAGTGCCTGCCGAAGATCCTCGGTATCGTCGGGGCGGTTGGCGTCGCGGCACAACGGGAGCACCGGGCGGGGATCGGCGCTATCCAGCAAATCGGATGCCAGGCGGGTGAGCACCGTGTTCGGACCGATCTCCAGAAAGAGGTCGATTTTCCCCGCGGCGAGTTCCGAGAAGGCCTGGTCGAACCTCACCGGCTGTCGCGCGTGCCGGATCCAGTAGTCGGCGTCCAGCGTTCCGCTCTCTAGCAGCGTGCCGGTCACGGTGCTGGCGAAAGCGCACCCCAGCGAGGAACCGCGCCGTATGCCGAGAAACCGCGAGAATCGCTCGATCATCGGCTCCATGAGGGGGGAGTGGAAGCCGTGAGAGACCGGAAGCGGGACAGAAGCGATGCCGGCCGCCGCGAGCTGCTCGGCCAGTCGTTCGAGGTCGCCGGTCCGGCCGGCGACCACCAGCTGCCGTGGCCCGTTATGGCAGGCGATCGACAGGGCCTCGGCATGAGGCTCAACAAAGGGCTGCAGAGTCGACAGATCGGTGAAGACGGCCCGCATCCCGCCGGGCTCGTCCAGCTCCTGCATGAGACGTCCACGCTCGAACGCCAGCTCCACGGCTTCCTGTGCGCTCAGAATGCCGGCCGCGCACGCCGCCGAGATCTCTCCCACGCTGTGCCCGATCACCGCCACGGGCCGGATCCCGAGCTCCTTCAAGGTCATAGCCATCGCGACCTGGAAGGACACCAGCAGCGGCTGGGCGACCGCCGTCTGCTTCAAACCTTCAACCGTCGCCGCGGGACCGTAGAGGAAGGAGGTCAGATTCTCGCCGGTCGCTGGTCTGCTTGCCAGCGTCTCGAGCTGCCGCCCGAAGCTCCGCCAGTACCGCCGAAGCCCGGCAGACTGCCCCAGGAACAACGAGCCCTGCCCTGGGAAAAGATAGGCGATTCGCAGGGGGCGATAGCCGCTTCCAAGCGAACCGCAAAGCCAGCCCGGGCTGCCAGGGGCCTGCAGCGCGTCGAGCGCTTCCGCCATCGAGTCGGTCGCCCCCACGACTTTCGCCCGCCGCTCGCGAAAGGAGGTTCGGTAAGAGAGCTCGGCACATACCTTCGCGGTGGATTCTCCCGACGGCAATTCAGTCGCAAGATGCTCGACGTAACCCTGGAGACGGGATGCGGTCGGGGCGCTGAGCGCCAGCAAATGGTGTGGTGCCTCCGGCCGGTCGGCATCGATCCGAACCGCCGGGGCTTCCTCGACGACCAGGTGAGCGTTGGTTCCGCCGAAGCCGAAGGCGCTGACACCACCGCGTCGGGGCTCCTCCCCTGTCCAGGCCTCGAGGGCGGTCTGAAGCACCAGTGGGCTTTCGACGTCGTCGAGCCGGCTGGCGCCAGGCAGGACGTGGAGCGTCGGAGGTCGCTGGCGGTGACGCAGGGCCAGCACCAGCTTGATGACGCCGGCTACACCCGCGGCGCCCAGCAGGTGGCCAAGGTTCGATTTCACCGTCCCCAAGGGGATGGGCGCCCTGGCATGCGGCCCGAAGAAATCGGTAAGGGAGCGGATCTCGATGGGATCCCCGATCACCGTGCCGGTTCCGTGAGCCTCGATCAGCCCGACAGAGCCTGGATCGATACCGGCGTTACGGTAGGCCGCTTCGAGGACAGCCACCTGACCGCGCGGGTTGGGTGCCATCACGCCGATGGAGCTGCCGTCGTTGTTGACCGCCGATCCCCGGATGACCCCCCAGATCCGGTCGCCGGCCTGCAGGGCTAGGTCCAGGGGGCGCAGCAGGACCAGCCCCAGCCCCTCGCCCGGCACGAAGCCGTCCGCCTCCCGTGAGAAGGAGCGGCAAGCCCCCCGGTGGGACAGAGCCCCCGCCGCCTCGAAGTACCTGTACACCACGGGGGAGAGGTTGAGGTTGATCCCTCCCGCGATGGCCAGGTCGCACTCCTTGCGGCGCAGGCTCTCGCAGGCCAGGTGGATCGAGACCAGAGAAGCGGAGCAGGCGGTGTCCACCGCCAGGGAGGGTCCCGTCAGGTCGAACTGGTGGGACAGCCGCGAGGCGATCATGTTGAAGATGTTGCCCACTATTGCGGTAGGGTGATCCGGCAGGTCGGCGGCGGCCTGGTCCATGGCGGCTTGCAGTGCGCCTTGCACCTCTTGGGGCAGCCCTCTGAAGGCCGAACTCTGCCGCAACAGGGTGAAGGCTTCCTGTCGATGACCCGGTACCGCCAGCAGCTCCTGGTGCGGCATCTGGTTGGAGCCTACAAACACACCGATGGAAAGCGACCGTCGGCGTGCGCTGCCATAACCGCTTTCCTCCAGCAGACGAAACCCGAGCTGCAGCAGTAGCCGTTGCTGCGGATCCAGAATCCGCGCCTCCTCGGGCGGGATCTGGAACAGATCGGCGTCGAAGTCGTAGACCTTGTCGATGAAACTACCCACCTGGCAGCCCACCCCGTCGAGGGCCCGGGCGGGCCAGCGATCCTGGGGGAGTGGGCCGACCGAACTCCTCTTTGCTGCCAGGTTTTTCCAGAACTCCTCGGGCGAGTCCGCATCGGGAAACCGACACGCCATACCGATCACGGCGAATCCGGCCTTGGCACTGACACCCTGGAGACGGGTGGACGATTGCTCCTGGGGACCCGAGATCGCCGGCGGGGCAGTCAGGTAGGCCACCATCTGGGAAACGGTGCTGCACTGCTTGAGAAAGGAGAATCCCAGGGCTCTACCCAGGGCGGCTTCCAGCCGAGCCAGTACCTCGTAGGCCTTGATGGAGGTCCCGCCCAGCTCGGCAAAGGGTACCAAGGGTTCGACCTCACCGGGGTCCCGTCCCAGGACATCGGCCCAGATGGCGGTGACCAGTCTGACCAGAGCCGCCTCGTCCCGCTGCTCCGGTCGGGAAGGTGTCGCCGGGCCGGCGCCGGTCGGCTCGATATCTGTCTCCTGCCCAGCTGGTGCCCGTCTGGTCGAGGTGGCATGCTCCCTAACGTCCGACGCCTGCCCTGTCACCAGGCTGTCGTAGTCGCCTCTCAGGTACCGCTCAGCCATGAGTACCCGGCGGATCTTGCCGCTGGTGGTCCGTGGGATGGCGGAGCTTGGCAGGCAGATGACCTGGTGGACCTCGATCTGCATCGTTCGCTGAACCGAGCGGCGGGCGGTATCGAGGATCTCCGCCGGATCCGATTCGAGCCTGTCTTTCAGTACGACAAACAGGAGGATCCGTTCCTCGCCGGTGCTGGCAGCCGCCGTGGAGCAGGCCACGGCCAGTCGGACCCCAGGCGTGGCGGCGGCGATGGCCTCGATGTCGTGGGGGTAGTAGTTGCTGCCGCCGTGCGTGATCAGCTCCTTCTCGCGGCCGCAGATGAACAGCCGGTCGTCCGATCGGAAGCCGATGTCCCCGGTACGCAGCCAGGACCCGCTAAACACCGCCCGGGTTGCAGACTCGTCCTGGTAGTACCCCCGGGTCACGGAGGGGCCCCGGACCTGCAGGTGTCCCACCCACCCATCCGGCAGTTCGCTGTCCTGGTCGTCCATTATGCGGACCTCCATCTGTTCCATGGGAAGTCCGGCATCCACCAGCTCCACCGCCTCGGGATGGTCGGTCGCGGCTCGCTGTGCCTGCCTGCCGAGGTTCAGGGAGTCCCGGTAGAACCAGTGGAATCCAGGTGGCTCGTCCACCGGGGTGACCGAGACGCCGAGCGTTGCCTCGGCCAGCCCGTAGGCATGCTTGACGGCTCGTCCGGTCAAGTTGGCGGGCGCAAGCCGCTCCAGGAAATCCCGCAGCACCTGAGGCTGCACCGGCTCGGCGCCCACCATGAGCATCCGGACCGGGCTCAGATCCCAGGTGTCCGGCTTCACCTGGGGGATCCGCCTGAGCACATAGCGCAGCGCCATGTTGGTAGCGGACAGAATGGTGGAACCTGTCCGGGAGGCGGTCTCGAACCAGATGGAGGGTTTGAGCAGGAAGTGTGCCGGCAGGATCTTCACCTGGTGGGCCCCGACGCTCAGTGGGCCCAGGTGGCAGCCGATCAGGCCGAGGTCGTGAAACAACGGCATCCAGTCGCATTCCACGTCGTCAGGTGCCAGCGCGATGCGCGAGGTGAACTGCTCCAGGTTGGACCGCAGGTTATCATGGCTGAGCAGGATGCCCCTGGGCTCGCGCGTGCTGCCCGAGGAGAACTGGATCAGCGCCGTCTCCTCACCTCCGGATGGCGAGAAGTCCCAGTCGGGTGCGGCCTGCCGCAAGGATTCCACTGTCAGCAAGCGGCAGACGGAGGTCCCGAGCGCTTCCCGCAGCAAGTCGGCCAGCGCCCCCTCGCAGATCACCGCCGGATTGCCGAGCTTGTGACAGACCGTCCGCAACCGAAGGAGCACCTCGTCGATCTGTAGCCCGACGGGGGGGGCCAGCGGGACGGGCAGGCAGCCTCGCATCTGACAGGCCCAGAACAGCGGCAGGAACGCTCGCGGGTAGACAAGGGGCAGAATCACCGGGCGACCGCGGGGGATCTCGGAAGCCCGCAGACCGCCGTGGAGTCGCGCGGCCTCCTCCATCAGTGCCCCATAGGGCTCCACGATCTCCTGGCCGTCGAAGTCGAGATAGCGGGTGCCGTGGTCGCAGGCCGCGGTCGCGGCCGTCTGTAACAGATCGAGCAGGGTGAAGGGGGCTTTTTGACTCATGGTCTCCGTTAGCGGCGTCGGGTATGATCTTTTCTCCGGTCACAGACGGGGTCCGGCCAGTCCGAGCCCGCGCGACGCGCGGAAGGCGAAGCCGACGAGGATCTGGCGGACCCTGTTCCTGACCGAGCTGGGAATCACGCCCGCGGCGTCCAGGCTTGGCTCCGGATAGCGTGTACACCCTCGAGGAGCAAAAGCCAAAGGGGTGAGGCGGGCGTCCTGTCCGGAGAGATACAGAGGAGGTAAAAGGCTCAATCCGACGGTCCTGACCCGACGCACCGGTTGAGCGGTACGTCACCGGGGCGCAACATCTTGACCAGGTTGTAGTTCAGGCCAAGGCCGAGCGCCCTGCAGGCGTCCGCGAGCTCATCGGAGGAGAAGGTGAGCTTCAGGATGTCCTTCTCGGGCCGCAGGTAGGGGTGTAGGGCCTCCAGCGCGGAAGCCAGATTCTCCAAGGGCCGTTCCAGCACCAGCGGGAAGCATCCCGGAAAGCCCGGGTCCAGGCGACAGTAGCCGAGAGTTTTTCCGCCCCTGTCGCGAAAGAGCAGCACGTATCGCTTCGGAGGACTGTGTGTCTCGGCCAGATCGCCCCACTCCCGGGGAAGCGGCGGCCATTCGGGCCGAGGGATCTCGACGACAGGGATGGCCTGGATTCGGCCCTCCTCGGTGGACAACCGCTCCTGCGGATCGGAGAGGACAAACTGGTAGGCTCCATCGATCGGTTTGAAGTCGAAGCGCTCGTAGAGCCTCAGCGCCGGTCGGTTGGTACTCTGGGTGTACAGCATCATGTCCGCGGGACCGTTGCTCCGGCAGTACGCGATCATCGTCTCCAATAGCCTGGTGGCGATTCCACGTTTTCGGTGCGAGGTGGCGACCCCGAGACGCGCCAGCCAGGTCACCTCGGGCTTACAGATGAGGTAGCTGTACCCGACCAGCGATTCGGAATCGTAGGCAGCCCAGAAGTCCCGGGCGAGCACCCCGGCGAACTCCTCCGGCCCGAGGGGCTCGTCGGGAAAGCACTGGACCTCCACCTCGTAGAACCGGTTATAAGATAGCGACGGTGGCCGGTACTCGATCCGCATATCCATAGATCTGCTCCACGGCCCTTTCAGCCCATGAGGGGCTCCGGCATCCTTACCACCGTAGCGCATTCGAGGCGAAACGCCCATTCCTTCCCCTCCTCGAAGATGGCGTGCCCCATGCACCACTGGGGCCTCTACCAACAGCGGGGAACACGGCCAGGATGTCCAGATGATCATCGAGAGGGCTTGTCGGACCTTTCTGGCCCGGATCGCTTCAGAACCGCGCCTGCTCCCGGTTGAGGAAATCCTGCAGGCCGACCTCTTCCATGACCGTCTCCCGGAGGTCCGAACCGGTCACGTCGACCTGGACGAAGCTCGACTTGAGAAAGGAGGCCCCGCGCAGATCGCAGCCCAGCAAGCGGGTCGCCGTGAAGTTGGCGTACAGGAAGGTGGCATCGCGAAAGGTAGTCTCCTCCAGCACGGCGTCCGTCAAGTAGAGGTGGTCGAAGTGGGCCCCCTCGAAGTCGACGCGCTCTCCCCGAGCGCGGTTGAAGGAGGCGTTGACCAGGCTGCTCTTTCGGAAGCAGCAGTCGTCCAGGTGACTCTCCTCGAACTGGACGGAGTCCATCGAGGTCTCATCGAACCGAGCGCCCTCCAGGTGCACCCCGTTGAAGTGAACAAAAAAGAGGTTGGCCCCTGAAAAACGGCTCCCTTGGAGTGATCCCTCGGTGAAGCGGGTGTGGTCGAGCCTGCAGCGGGAAAGATCGGCCCCGTCCAGGTTGGCCGCGTTGAAGAACATCCCGGTCAGGTCGGCGTGCTGGAGATCGGCCCCGGAAAAGTCTGCCAGCATGAGGTCGACCGGCTCATGGGTGCGCCGATAGTCGTTCCAGGTGTCGGCATCGGTCCACAGAAGCGCAATCTGGTGTAGCGCCTCCATGTCGTGGTCGGTGAGCACCCCCGCCAGGCGCGCATTCTGGAGCCGAGCCTGGCTGAGCTGAAAGACCGACACCCGGGCGCCGGAAAAGTCGCACCCGCTGAGATCCGCTCCGCCCAGGTGGGCCTTGGAGAGGTCGAGTCCAGAGAGATCAAGGCCGCTCAGGTCGAGGCGGATCCCCTGCGGCAATCGGGCTTTGAGGGTATTGAAGCGTTCGACGTCTCGGCGGAGCAGCTCCAGCCAATCCGTTTTGTCGGTGGGCAGTGGGTCTGTCTCGATCGGCTGGCTCACGGGCCGATCTTCTTCTGGCGGGCCTTGGCGTTGATGTCCACGTCGATCTTGTCGACGTCGCTTTCTATCTGGCCGATTTCCGCATAGGGCTGGGCGATCTCCTCGGCCTTTTTGATCTTCTCGCTTTCCTCAGCTTTGGACCAGTCGGTTCCATCCATGGTCTTGCCCTGGCGGATCTGCAGCAGCTTCTCTGCCTGCTTCCAGAGCTGGGGAACGATGGCCGAATGGCCGGTCAGGGTGATCATCTCATCCGAGTGTTCCACCAACCTCAGGATCGCGTCAACAAAGCGGAAGAGGTACTTGGAGGTCTTGTAGGCGGCCTGCCCGAACGGCTTGCCCGAGTAGTGGCCGATATCCTTCTTGATATCGCCGTAATTCTCGTTCATGGACTGGAAATACTCGCTGGCGCCCAGGTTCAGCTGGTAGTTGGACTGGAGGTTTCCGACCACGTGCAGCAGGGTGCCGGTGGCGTAGTAGGCCTCGTTGGCGAACATCAGCGCCTCGCTGTACAGGGCTCGGATCTCGGCATTGTACTGGGCGATGAGCTTGTCCTTCTGCGGGCTGGGCTCCATGCTCAATGACACGCGGTCCCGCTCGTCGATCTTCTTCTGGACCAGGAGAAGCTTCCCCTCGTAGACCCGGTTACTGGCCGTGATGGTCGCCTCGGCCTCTCCCTCGGTCATCTTTTTGACCACCTCTTCGCGGGACAGTCCGGGGTACTTCTTCACGACCTCGGGGTCATTGGCCACGATCTGGGCATACAGCTCGTTGATGTAGTTTTGATGCCACTTGTCGGCCTCGTCGTAGCGCCGGGCGGTTTCGGCACGGACCTCCCCGTCATGAATGGCGGCCAGGATGTTCTCCTTGTGGGTCTGCCACCTGGGGGCATCCATGAATCGCCGGATCTTGGCCAGCGAGGCCACATCCTGGATGAAATTGTCGTACTGCTTGGCCTCCGGGTCGTTGACCGGCAGCATCTGCTCGGTCTTGTCCGCCGGCGAGGTGTAGTGGAGCACGGAGGCGGTGTAGACGTTGGTGTCGAAGACGATGCCCGACTCCTTGCCCCAGCCCCGATCGGTCCGGAACATGGCGTTGAAGGTGGGCACGGCCTGGATGGCTCCTTTCCCGTAGAAGGAGACGTCGTAGTCGGAGGTCAGTGCCGTGCTCCCCACCGCCTTGGCCTTGACCTCCTTGAACTGCGGCTGGGCCACGATCTCGGCGATGAGGGCCTGGACGTGGGCCTCACGGTAATTGCACAGCCGCTTCATGATACGCTCGTCGGACAGATACCGTTTCTTGACCTCGTTCCAGTCGTCGCCGCACTCCTTGAGGAACTCCCGCGGTGGTTTCCCCTTGAGCGGGCTATCGGCCAGCTCCTGGTAGGCCTGTTGCTCCCACTCTTTCCATGTTCGTTCCACCGCCCCCTTGCGATGGTTCTTCTGGTTGGTGCCGTCGTAGAAGATGCGGAAATCCGGCGAGCACAGAAAATCCTTGTACCGATCCGCCAACTTCACGATGGTCTCCTGATCGAGACCGTCCTCGGCCAGCTTGGCCTGGTACTTCGCCGCTTTCTGTTCCGCCTCCTGCTTCTGAGACAGGGCCTTGGCCTCCAGCTCCGGCAAGCTGGTCACCTGTCCCAACAGGCTGCACCAGGTAACGATTTGCGGTCGATTCCAGGCGCTTCCCTTTTCCACCACCACCCGGATCTCGGCCAGGTTGTCCGCCCAGACCCACTCCAACCCCTGGTTTTTGTACTCGTAGTTGAACTGCTTCCACTTCTTCCGATCTTCGTTGAAAAAGATCATCTCCCGGTCGAGCCGTTTCTGGAGCTCGGCCGGTGTCTCGAACCCCAGCAGGCTGGCACCCTTCTCTACCAGGTCGTTGGCGATGTTGAGCGTCTTGAGATAGGCCCGGATGGCGGCGGGTAGCAGCTTCCAGCCACCAGGCAGCTTGCTCTCCAGCCAAGAGAGGGTTCCCTGCTTCTCGGCTTGGCGGCAGGCCTCTTCGAACGCCAGGATCCGGGTCACGATTGCGCCGAAGTCCAGGCCATTCTTGAAGAGGGCCACGACTTCTTCGAAGGTGGGGGGATTGGAGATCTGGATGCGCAGCAGCTCCTGAATCGAGCCCACATAGGCCAACAGCTTGTGGATGACGTCGGCGGTGTTCTTGATATGCTTGAGGTCGGCCATCAGGCCGCCGTCGCTCTGGACTCCGGGGAGCGCCCCATTCAGGTTCCTTGATGGTTGGCTCGGCTTCTTCTTGTCCTCGAACTGCTTCTTGGCCTTGTCCAGCCCTTCTCCTACAGGTTCCACCAGGTTCTTGCCGGTCAGCTCCTTGCCGCTCAGGTTGCCAAAGGACAGGGTGAAGGAGTCACCCCAGTTCAACAGGTCCTTCAGCAGGTAGGTCTTGTCGATCAGCGGTTCGCTGGGCCAGGTCTCTCCCAGGAACTTCACCGTGAAACCCGGCTTGAAGTTCAGCGGCAGGTCGACATTCAGACCGACCCCCAGCGTGATTTCTCCCCCGTACTTCAACCCATCGATCCGGAACTTCCCAGATACGGTGGGTTGGATGCGCGGGTTCACCGTGGCCGTGACCGGGATCTCGAGACCGGCGAAGGCGTGGGGCTCGAAACCCAGCCCGATGCGGGGGGTCAGGACCAGGGAGGCGTTGGCGAACACGCCACCGGTGATGGACAGATCGCCGGAAACCGCCGGGATCGAGGGGTTGGTGGGATCCAGCTCGAAGTAGTCGGTCATGATGGAGGACGTCAGACCGATGGCGGTGTTGCCGAACTCCAGTGCAGCCCCCACCTTGATTCCGAACACGCAGGGCACACCGTAGATGTTCACGTTGCTATAGAAATCGAGCAGATCCCAGGGGTTCTCTTCCCCTCCCTTGCTGAACCAGGTGCGCTCTTCCATCAGCGGCACCTGGATCTGGGCGCCCAGCTGTAGCTTGGGTATCCAGCCATTGGTGTTGGTCAGCATCCCGTTGGCCAAAAGGGTGATGTTGGGGTTGAGCACGAAGGTCCCGTTGAAGATCGCCGTGAACTCCGACGAGTCCTTCAAGCTCAACGAGGGCATCCCGACGTACAGCTTCTCCTTGATCAGGCAGACCGGATCGACCTTCCCTCCCGTGATGTTGACTACCCAACCATCAGGACCTCGAGCGACTCGCAGCGTTTCGACCCGTCCGACGACCGGCTTGCCTTCGGCATCGGTCACTCGGTTCAGACAAACGACCACACCGCTCAGCGTGAAGGAGTCCAGCTCGTTGTTGACCACCCCCACGGTGAATCCGATCCCTGGCAGGATGGTCACGGCCCCGCCGAGCAAGTTGATGTCTTGCATCGACTTGACCGTGGCCGATCCCGTGATGAGCGGGGTGTCTCCCGTGAAATCGGCCGACTTGAGCTTGATCGTCAGGCTCGCCTGGTTCTTGCGATCGGCGCCGAAGTAGATCGCCTCGAGGGTTCCCGAAATGTTGGTGACCTGGTCATCCCTGACCTCTGCTTCCACCTGGGTCTTGTTGGTGACCCGGATCCCGGGGCCCCCTCCAAAGGTAAGCCCCTCGGTCAGCTCCAGCTTGCCTTTCATGAAGGCCCCCTTCTCGTCGGAGCCCTCGGTCAGGGAGAACTTCAGCTTGACCGTTTTCCCGTTGATCTTGACCTTGACCTGGTGGCTGGTCCCTTTCTTGTCCCCATCCTTCGCCTGCTGCACGGTTTGGCTGGAACCCCCAGCGCTCCCGGGGGTGGCGCTCAGGAGTGACTCGGCCGACTGGCCTGCCACCACCCGATCGGCTACCGCGTCGGCGTGCCGTTCGTAGCTGTCCCCCGGCTGTCCTACCCCCTCGGACAGGGAGACCCCTGCCCGCTGTTGGACCACATGGGCGGCCTCGTGTGCGGCTGTGTGCAGGTCGGGGGATCCCGCAAAGGCGATGTTGTCGCCGGTCGCGAAGGCCTTCGCCCCCATGGCCTGGTTGGCATCGGCGGCCTGGGACCCCAGGTGGGCCTTGACCTGGCTCACATCGTGCCCGCCGAAGCTCTGCTGAATGGTATCGAGGTGCGGTAGAGCACTGGAAGAACCCGCAATCCCCAAAGAAGCCGCCTGCTTGACCTGCCCGGCAGTTTCGCCAGATCCTTGGGCCTGGATCGGCTCGCTCTGACCGGAGTGGAGAACCACCGGTTTCGGCGGCTGCAGGCGATCCAGTTGCTGAGAGTAGGACAGGCCATCAAACTCCCTCAGCATCTGGGTAAATGCTCCCGCCTTCTCGCCGGTCCGTGGAACCGCCGTGGTTTTTGGGGTTTCTCTGTTTTTGCTCAGGTCGCGGGTGTCCATGAGGAACTGACTCGACGAAAAAGACCCTCCTGCTCGGTCGCGAACCGAAAGGTTTGTGTTCTAATGGGCAGCGTATTGTTATGTAAGACACCTGTCCGCTATCGGCAAGTGGTGCCAGCCACTTTTGTCGTGTTTTCTGTGATCGGCTCGGGGCTGCAGAAATAGAAGGGAAATGCCTATGAAGTCTGGGTGTAATCTGCCTGATACCCGTGTGCGACTAACAGAATAATCGTGAGGGTAATATTACAATGAGAAGACCTTGTCATGGCCTCGACCGGAATGGTGATTTTCAGCCCGCCGTTTTTCCCGACTCACGTGGGCCGCGCATCCTGCCCAACAGGATGAGAACGAACAACAGCGCGATCATGACAATGGACAGCACGACAAAGGGCATCGGGCTCAAGGGCAGGTTGGCCCACACCATCACCACCATCGCCCCACCCACGGCGGCCAACACCGCCAGGATGCTCCGGACCGTTCCTTTGCGAAGAACCCACAGACCGGCCAATCCCACCCAGAACATCAGCGTGCCCAAGATCCCCAGCAGGTAACCGAAGGTGATGCCTCCCCCCGAGGTGTAGGGGATGCTCACCCCGATCTCTCTTCCGGCCTGGTTGGCGTAGAGCTTCTCGAAGCGGAATCGCAACCCCGACTCGGGCACCCGGATCTGGATCGGCTGCACCGCCGAGGCCGCCGCGCGACTCCGCCCCAGATCCTGGCTCGCTTCCGGTCCCGCGAACGGTATCGCCGATTCAACGAGAACCAGGTCGCCCTCCGGTTCCCCATACCGGAGGTGGTCCGGAAGGTAGAGGTCCCAGGTTGTCTGGGTCACCACCATGTCCGGGGTGGGTAGAGTGAGGTCAATCTTGCCATGGGAACCCAGCTCCTGCAGTCGGTTGGCGTAGACGATCTCCACGGGAAACCCCTGGGCCGAGTTGATGATGTTGATCAGCACCTCGGCAGGTCCTTCCGGCTCGCTGGAGCTGGCCAGCGCCGGGGCTTCCGGCTGCCCGTTGACGAAGGTGGACCAGACCTCGGCACCTTCCGGCAGGTGGACCCGCAAAAACTGCTGCCGGCTGTTGCGCACGATGAAGGTAGCTGTGGTCACGGCGAATCCGTCGCGGGTGATCAGCGTCCGGTAGGAGGCGGTGTCGATGGCCGCCGCCTGGACCTCGATCTCGCGATGATGGGTGATGCGAAGGGCCAGCTCGGGTGTCGGGACCGACTGGACATACTTGAAGGCCAGCAGGATGGGGTTGGTGGTGCGCAGGATGAGCTGCTGCGGCAGCTCGTTGACATCCACGGTGGACAGGTTCTGGGTGCGGGAGGGCTGCACCTCCACGGCGCTCAGGGCCTCGATGGCCACCCGTCCCTGCTCCACCTCGGCGCCTTCCACCCGCAGCAGGGGGATCGGCACCTCCCCCTGGTCCTCGGTGTTGATCCGTTCGTAGTTCACCTCGACCCGGAACTGCCCTTCCATCTCCTGGGTGAAGGCGACCTGGATGACCTGCTCGTTTTCTCCGGGCACGATCTCGTGGGTTCGCAAGGATGGCGCCGACAGGCTCAGGAAGTTGACGCCGGTAGGTAACAACAGGTTGAGCTCCATGATGCTGCCCCACTTGACGTTGATGTCGACCGTGGCCGAACCCAGGGTGGTCACGTCCCCCAGGGAGACCAGCGTGTCCACCTGGGCGTCGAAACGCCCCTGTCGCCGTTCGGGCACGGTCAATCGGACCGCCAGCTCGGCGGTGGGCTCGAAGTACCGGAAGGTATGGGCGACCGTCAGGTCGATGGTGTCCCGGATGAAGGCGGGCAGCTGGTTCTCGCCCACCCGGTTCACCGACACCTCCCGCCGAGGCTCCAGCGCCAGCTCGCGGCTCGACAGGAGCGCTACCATGCCACGCTGCCGGGTGACGTTGGGTGCCGACAGCAGCGGCACGTCGAACTCCTGGGCGGCCTGCTCTCCCGTGGGCAACGGCTTCTCATAGTGCACGTCGAAGCGGAACTCCCCGGTCACCCGCCGATCCAGAAACACCGAGATATGCCCGGCGCCTTCGGCCGACTGCCGCCAGTCCACCACTTCGCCTGCCGGCGAGCCGATGCGGTTGATGAGCGCACCGGCCGGAACCGCCAGCTCGAACTGGCTGGTCTCACCGCGGGTCACCTCGAACACGACCACCGCGTGCCCGTACAGCACCCCCTCCTCGGCATAGAGGATATGGTACAGGCTGGCGTTCGATCGCACCTCGGTCACCTCTTCCTCCCCCAGCGGCACCGCTTCCACCCAGCTGAAGCTGACCTGGTCGGTCATGGGGACATGAACCGCCGCCAGAGTGAAGCCTTCCTGGCTCGTGTGAAGTACGTTGGCGACCGGGTGTACCGTCACCTCCTTCTCACCGGGGAGCGTCAGCTCGAATCGCGACACCGGGACCCGCGGTACGTCCAGGACACAGCGGGGGGATGCCTGGTCTTCCAGGAGGGGAACCTGGAAGCGCGCGCTCACCGTGTGGGAGCCGGATCCCTCCAGCCGGACGACCAACCGGCCCTCCTTCACCGTGATGGGGGTATCCACTCCGTCCACCTGCATGCTCACCAGCGCCACCGTGTCCCGAAGCAGCCCCAGCTCCACCGGCTCCTCGCCACGAACCTCGACCTCGTAGTCCACGCTCCAGGTGACCGCCTCGTCCACCAGCTCCCCTCGGTACAGCGCCCGGCTCACCGCGAACGCCTCGTCACCGGCCGACTGCCAGGTCAATTGGATGGCGGGGGTGCCGGGAACGATGGCGTCCAGCAGGGTGTTCCCTCCCTGTTCCGTGACCTGGGTGGATGTGGCCGGGACGATCGAGGCGGCCAGGCCGGTGCCCGGAAGGGTGGCGGACAGGTGGTTGGAAGCGGAGGGAGGAAGCGGGATGGCCACGGTATGTCCGGACGGGAAGCGCAGGGCTTCCACCCGGTACTGCAGGTTGACGGTGTAGCTGCCCGCCACGTCGGTGGCCCACATCAGTCCCCCCGGGGTCGGGATGAGCGCCATGGGCCGCCCCTGGACGGTGGCGCTGGTCAAGGCGGTGCCCACCGGCAGCAGGGGGATGGCCACCCATCGGTTCTCGAGGACCTGGATGGGCAGCGTGGCGGAGATGTTGGCATGATGCCGCCCCTCGATCTCGATCACCGTCACGGTCAGCTCGGCCTGGTGTGCGGCGTAGCCCATGGGGGGGTGCAAACCCGGCTCGGTGGCGGTGGTTACCGCACGCAGCAGCTCCTGGTAGGCTTCCAGGGGCAGCTGGACCTGCCCTTCGGTCGGCTGAGCCTGCGCCACTCCGGCGCCGGCCGTCCACAGGAACAGAATACAGAGGATCGTCAGGTGCCGTCTGGTCATGTCGCATCTCCGGATCATGGGCTGTCGGCGCCAGGTGGCGGCAGCCGCTTGAGGTAGCTGGCGTACAGCAGGGAGTCCGCCAGCTCGTTGGGTACAGGCAGAGGAGAACCGGCCACCGTCTGGAGCACGGTCAGGTACCGCGCCAGCATCGCCAGGTCGTTCTCGATCTCCGGATCGGTGCCCAGCTCCCCGATCGTCTGGCGCATCCCGCGCAGAAGGCTCGAGATCTCCTGGATGGTGGCGACAGCGAGGTCGGTCCGCCCCTCGCGAACCTGGGACCCCGCCCGTTTCAGCGCCTCGGACAGCTCGAAGGCCAGCAGGTTCTTGAACACGTTGCGCTCCAGCGGGCCCATGGAATGCCTGCCGCGCTGCAGGCTGAGATGGTCGCGAGCCACGCTGTTTCTCAGGTGAACCAGGTCCTTGTAGCGAACGGTCACGTCCGCAACCGGTCCGGGTCCATCCACCACCAGGTCGAGCAGGATCACGTGGGAGTCCTCGGCGTAGAACACCGGGATGACGATCTGGATCCCGTCCTCGTCCTCTCCCCGATCGGACTGGATCCCCAGGCTTCTCGACAGCCGCCGATCGATGCTCCGCTCCGCTTCCCGTACCCGCTGAGCTCCGGCCTCATCCAGCCGGTAGGAACCCAGCACATCGACCAGTTGGACCCCATCGGCCAGTCGGATCCGCAGGCGAACCGCCCGGGCCACCGCACGGCTGGCCGCTGTCAGCTCTGCAGCCACGATGCTGCTTGCCTGGCCCGTCGAGTCGAGCAGCCGACGGCTGCCCTGGCCGGCCAGGGCGATCTGATCGAGCTGAGCCAGGTCCACGTTTCGCCCCACGGCGACCACGCTGACCGGAACTCCCTCCACGGCCGACTGGTGGGCGATCCGCTCCAGCGCCTGGTCGACCCCCGACTCGATCGTTCGCGGCACGACCACCATCACCAGGCTCGACCCCAGCGGTTGATTGGGGTCGTCCTCGGTGCGGACCGACTCTGTCGCCGCCAGCATGGCATCTGCCAGGCCGAGGGTGACCTCTCCATCCTTTGGGCTCACCAGTGGCTCGCCAGAGAACAAGGGCTGCATCGCCACCACCACCTCCCCGTGGCGGAACGAGCCCGGATCGATCACGGTCCCCCCGGGTCGTCCGGCCACGGTGAGGCTGAAGCGGTCGCCGACCTCGGCCGCCTCGCTGAGGGCGCTCAGCAGCGCCTGGATGTGGGCGGCATGGTCGGCGCTGACGGGGCCGGTCAGATCCACCACCACTCCGATGTTCATCGCTGGTCTGCGACCTCGTTCTCGTGCCGTACCCTGCAGCCCGACCTGGAGCAGCACCCGAGTGGGCCCCTGGACGGCCGTGGTGTCCGAGGCCAGGTAGACCCCGAGGGAGTTGCGGTTGGGGGAGTCGAATGGCTGGGTCACCCTTTGGCTATGGCTGGCCAAGGTGAAGCCTGTGTGCTCGGTGTGGGCGAGGGGGAGGTCTCGCGTTTCGGTCAGACGCCGCTGCAACCTGCGCAGGATGGGGTCGCCGGGGAGGTAGGTGTTGGCCCAGTAACCGCGCGCTTCCTGCAAAAGCAAGCCGGTGGTCTCCGCCCGCCTGGCAACATACAAGCGAGCCCTTTCGATATCGGAGTCGAGGGTGAGATCCGATGGAACCAGCCCATCGAAATCGGCGTCGATATGAGCGAACTCATCGGGATCCCAAGCGGCGTGCAAGCGGGCCCCCTCAAAGTCGAACGCTGCCCGCTCGCCATAGCCCAATTCGTTGGCTACCAAGGTTGGCCGATCCAAAGGACCGAAGGTCGCATCTGTCTCGGTGACCGCCAGCGCCCCCATCTCCTCGATCACGGCGGGCCCGCCGTCCGTTGAAGGTGTCCTCCTAGCCACCGGATAAGCTTCACGAAACCGGCTCTGGTCTACCAACTCTTGTTGGGCGAGATTGTCCCTCTGGTTCCAGTACCCCTCCGGCCGAGTGGCCAGGGTAACCCCTCGATCCCCCGCTCGGTCTTCTTCATCGGTCGCGACTTCAACCACCTCCGGGGTCGGGACGGTCTCCCCGGCGGCAGAGATGGATAGCATCCCCGTGGTTGGTCTCGCCATGGTTTCGCCATCGTCTCTTGCCCTCGATGAGGTGCTGGAGGCGGAGCTTCGGGGAATGGTTACCGGGTGAGCCCCGTGCATCTCGAGCGAACGGGATTCGCTATCCCTATAAGGTTCCTGGAGCAGGGCCATGGCTCTGTCGTCAGGTGCCGGCGCTGCCTGTCCAGAGAAGTCGCCCCTGCCTCCCAGCGCATGGTGATGGGTGGTCTCCCAGCCGGCGCTGACCTCGGGTGCTCCCATCGGCACGTCCGCTCCTCGGTAATCCCGCGACTCGTCCAGGGGCCTTTGCTCCAGGTAGCTGACTACAGGTTCCGCCAGCTTGTCGTTTTGGCCGGATAACAGCACCAGGCTGGTGGAACCGACGGCCAGCAACAACACCAAAGTGGCACCTAACGTCACCAGGGCTCTCGGCTTGGTCTTGAACATCGGGCGGAAGGGACGGACCAGTTGCCTGGAGACGTGGCGAATGGAGGACCGGAATTTTTGGGGAGATCCCGGTCCAACCGGCGTGGTCGGTGAGGGCCGCCCCTTGGGGGGGATGGCTCCTCCATCGGGCCGCGGGCCGGGCTCCTGTTCGATCGCTTGGGACGGTTGAAGGTCGGTGGCCGTGGCGGCCAGGGTTCTTTCCACCAGCGTCTCTGGGGGGTGGATCGGATCGAGGGCTGCCAACCCCGCGTTCACTTCGTTCAGCGCGAGCAAGAGCTCGAAGCAGTCGTCGCAGCTCCCGAGATGGGTCAAGGCCTCGGTATCGTTCCGAAGCCCGGCCAGTCCGTCCTCCGAAAGCCGTTCCTGGATGTATTGGCATAACCGGGTCATCGCGTGACCTCCCGTTCCAGCCGGCGTTTTCGCCTGACCAGGGCTTGGGCTAATGCCAGTCGGCCTCTTCTGAGGTGGGTCTTGATGGTGTTGACGGGAAGATGCAGCAGCTCGGCCACCTCGCTGAGCGCTCGGCGCTCGATGGCACACAGGATGAGCACCTCCCGTTCCGGTACCGACAGCTTGCCCAGCTCCTGCTCCAGCCATGCTGCCGTCTCCCGGGCTTCCAGCAACGAGGGCGGCTGTGGTTCACCGGCTGCCCGATACCGTTCGAGTACAGCCACCTCGCAGGGTTCGTCGGGGGGATGGGCGCGAAAGTGGCTGCGCACTGTGTTGACGGTGATGGCCAGCAGCCAGGGCTTGAACGGTCTGCTCCTCTCGTAGCTGGCCGCTCCGCGATGGACTCGGGTGAAGATCTCCTGGAAGAGATCATCCCGATCGGCGGGCGCCACCCCGCAGCGGACCAGGTAGCCATACACCGTGGCTGCGTTCGCCTTGACGAGCGCCGGGAACGCCTGCTCGTCGTGCTCCTGGTGGCGGATCATCCAGAGCTGGCCCTGGTCGGCGATCGGTTGCTCCTGGTTTCCCTGGCGGCTTCTTTCCCGGCTCCCCATCACACCTTCGCCCCCGCTTGCTGTTTGAACGTTCGCCAGTGTATACGCGCCCGAGCCGGGAAAGTTTCGAAAAAACGCACCCCTTACCGGCTCTCGGTCGTTCCACCGACGGATTGGGCAGTAGCTGGATCGCCCCGCCCCCTGAGCTTCCGGTACAACCCGACAAAATCCTCGTTGTTCGGAAGCAGCGCTCTCGACCCGACCTCTTGATGGACGATCGGGATCAATCGGTCACCGGTTGGACCGCTCGTACGCTGGTCGCCGACAGCAGCACCACCCCGGCGATCAGGATCCCCATGCCCCCCAGCTTCCACCCTATAGCACCGCGGCTCATCTGTGCCCACTCATCGAACAGGGCCACTCCGATTGCGGCCGGAACCAGCACGAAGACCGCCGTGAAGATGGGGGTGAGCACGATCGCCCGGCCCTTTTGAAAGCCGAACTGCTGTAACGCCATCGATCCGCCGTTTCCCAGGATGACCAGCAGGAAGAACAGGTAGAACTGCCAGCGGGTAAAATGGTCGCCGGAGAAACCGGCCATCATCAGCTTGGCAAACAGCATCCCCAATGAGGAGCTCATCCCGGAGGCCAGCCCGAACCAGATGTCGGCGTGACGGTGGCCAAGCAGCCTGGACACCGCGATCGGCACGGCCACTCCCAGACCGAGTGCGAGGCAAAGGACCCACATCTTGGGCTGAGCAAGAAGCGCAAGCGCCTGCTCCCACCCCGGCTTGCTCTCTCTCCCGCTCACTGCGCCGAAAAGAACCACGCCACCCATGGCGAAGATCAGGCCGACCCCCATCAGCCTGGTCACCGTTTCCTTCAGGTAGGTCACGGAAAACAGCGTCAGGACGACCAACCCCAGCGCCAGCATGGGCGACACCATCGACATCGGGCCGAAGGACAGCGCCGCCCACAAGGGGACCATCTGCACGTTGGTCAGGGCGAAGCCTACCAGCCAGAGCGGATCGGAAAAGAAGTTCTTCAGGTTGGTGCCCAGCCGGTGGTCTTCCAGCGGGGGCAGCCGGGCGGCGGCCTTCTTCTCCAGCGCCAGCCCGATGTAGAGCATGGAGTAGGCGGCGCCAGCCAGAAGAACGGCGAGGAGATGATCGGTGCTCATCCGCGCCGATCAGAAGCTGAACAGGTACCAGAGCCCCTCACGCCGGATCAGCTGCATCGTCTCCGACCTGGTGCCGTCGGGTCCGAAGAGGATGGGCACGGAGGCCTGATCGCCCTGGATGACCGCTTCGCCACTGACCGAGCCTTTCTGGAAGTACTCGATGAAATCTGGGGCGCCCCGGGTATCGTAGGCCAGCTGGCAGATCGCCCGCGTGTCGCCGTCCCCCTCGTCCGCCGGATCACACAGGCCGGCCAACGGGGTGAAGTCCTCGCTTTGCGCGGCATCGAAGATGGCCTGCACAATCGGGATCGGGCTGGTCTGATCCACCGCCGGGACACAGCAGACGGAGTCGAAGCAGTCGT
>JAFGEP010000027.1 GCA_016931535.1 Bradymonadales bacterium | reverse complement strand
CTCGTAAAAACCATGCTAAGTGCCGGAAACGGAAAAGGTAATGGGTGATGCGGATCACGTGGGTGGTATGTCTCGCCCTTTCAGGGCTTCCCACGATCTTGCACTGCCTTTCCCAGCGCTTCGCGCTGGGCTGGTATGTTCCACCCCTGCGGGGTGGTCAGATTCCCGTTCTGACCAGAAACGGCATGACAATGGAAAAACCAGGCGAAGCCCTCTCCAAGCGGAGCCAGGGCGTTCACCAAACCGTAGGTGGTGAAGTCTCGGAGGCAAGGGGAAAGGCCCAGGCGACACCCCCAGCGGAGCCTGGACTTTCATCGACCCATAGGTAGCAGAGTCTCGGAGGTGAGGCGAAAGGCCCAGGCTCAGTCGCTCACGCTATCGCGGCATCTGCTCCGGATAGCGGCCCAGCCGCGCATTCCTGCGGATGCGCAGCATGTCCCTTAGCATCTGGAGGCTGTCCTGGAAGAGTCGCACCGACGATCCAGGCCGGTGAGTCATGCGCGCCGGGATCCGCTCGATGATCAAACCCCACCGTAAGGCGAGATAGAGGATCTCCACGTCGAATCCGAAGCGGGAGATCGTCAGGTGGGAAAACAGGGCCTGAGCCACCTGGCGGTGGAAGGCCTTGAAGCCGCACTGGGTGTCCGGAATCCCCAGGCCCAGGATCCACTCCACCAGCTTGTTGAAACCCTGACTGGTGATGCGGCGGCCAAGGGAGTAGCTGGACCTGGCGGACCCAGTGGCCAGGTCTCTCCCGCCGATGGCCAGATCGGCGCCGGAACGCAGGGCATCCAGCAACCGCTCGATGTCTTCCAGCGGATACGACAGGTCGGCGTCGAGAAAGGCCACAACCCTGCCTTCCGCCAGCAGCACCCCCCTGGCCAGCGCGGCGCCCTTGCCCTGGTTGGGCCACAACCGGGCAACCCGGACCGAGGTGGACCGGCTGGCCCATCGTTCCATCAGGGCATGGGTCCCATCCTGGCTGCCATCATCGACCAGGATCAACTCGGCTGGATCGGGGCGCGATGCCAGGTAGGCAAGCACCTCGGGAATGGTGGAGCCCAGGCGGACCTCCTCGTTGTAGCAAGGAATGACGAGGGTAAGCTCAGGGGGGGAGGCGGTCATCGCTGCACCGTTGGTACCGTTGGAGACTATGTACCTGGCTCGGTTACATGGTACAAGGGCGCCATGAACGGGTCCGATCGAGACAGCCAGGCTGGCGGCAGCGGTCCCACCTCGTCCGCTGTTGAACCGCCTTTGGACATCCCCGAAGCCCCTGCGCCGGAGCGGCGGCATTCCCCCATCGGGATACTGGTCGGCATCTTCAGCAGCCTGGTGTTCACCTGGCTGGCTGTGCGCAACCTGGACTGGAGCGCGGCTGGACAGGCGCTCAAACAGGTGCGATGGGGCTACATCGCCCTCTACGTGGCCGCGGCCTGTGGGATCCAGCTGATCCGCATGATCCGCTGGTCGTTGATGCTCCACTCGCTGGGCGATACCCGCTGGGGCCGCACCATGAGCGTCGGCGCCGTGGGATTGACCGCCATCTTCTTTCTGCCCGCTCGACTTGGCGAGCTCATCAGGCCTCTGCTCATCGCCGATCCGGATCGGGTCGGCATGGGGGAGGCCGTGGCCACGGTGGTGGTGGAGCGTCTGATCGACGGCATCATGGTGGGGGTGATGCTGGTGGTGGTGGGATTGTGGGTCGAGGACAGCCTTTCCACTGCCGCCACCATCCGATCGGCGGGCCTGGCGGTCGGCGGCATTTTTCTGGGTTTAAGCGCGGTGATCCTGGTGGCCACCTGGTACTCTGGGCTGTCGCAGCGGCTGCTTCGCCGGTTGTACGGGCGCTGGAGAAGGCTGGCCGCCAGGTTGATGAGCCTGGTTTCCCAGTTTCGCCACGGGTTGTTCTCCCTGTTTCGCACCCGCCACACCATCTCGTATACCTTGCTGTCGGCGGTGATGTGGGTGTTCAACGGTTTGAGCGTCTTGCTGCTCTTCGCCGCCTTCCAGATGGATTTGCCCCCCGTCGCCGCCTTCGTGATCCTGTCGGCCCAATCGGTGGGCATCCTCGTGCCCGCCGCACCCACCTCGATCGGCACCTTCCACTTCGCCGTGATGTGGTCCATTAGCCTGTACAGCTTGCCTCAGGCCGACGCCTTCAACTTCGCGGTGGTGTTCCACCTGGCCCAGGTGGTCGCCAACCTGCTGATCGGTCTTGGCGGGATCGCCACGGGAGGCCTGTCCGGTCACACGCTGCGCTGGCTGGGACGCGGGGGGGCTGCGGGTCAGGCCGTCTCGCGGTGAGCGGATTGGAGGAGCCGCCTGTCACCGGCAACCCGTAGCCACTCAGGCGGTGCTACTGCCCGCCGGAGGGGATCACCAGAGGAGCCTTTACGCCCTGCGGCCGCCCCAGGAGTCAACCGTGAGGCGGGGAGCAGATTCCCCAACCCCCTGGGTGGTCACTCGAGAGGTCCCTTTCACCGCTCGACCTCGATCCCCGGCAGCCCCAGCGCCCGCAGGACGACCACCGTCGGGCGATCCGGCCCGCTCTCCCCAGGATCCAGCTGCTCCGCCTCCACCACCGTTCCCGGCCAGCGACCGGAACGAAAACGGCGCAGGAAACTGTCCACCCCGGACAGCTCGGGGAGATCGCAGGCCGCTGTCCGATAGTGACAGGGCACCGCGTACCGCGGCGAGATCTGCCTGACCAGCTCGGCGGCCCCTTCCGGCCCCAGGGTATAGTACCCCCCCACCGGCACCATCAGCACATCCACGGCGCCGAGCCGGCAGGCATAGCTCGGCAGCAACCGCTCCCCCAGGTCTCCACAATGAACCAGCGTCAACCCCTCGGCGCGGAGGACAAACAGGGTCACCAACCCACCCCTCAGCCGTCCTCCGAACTCGTCGTGGGCCACCTCGAACCCTTCGACCACGACCTCCTGGTCCTGCCACCCGCTGCGAACCACCATCGGATCTCCGCCGACCCAGGAGAGATCGCAGTGGTCACGATGGTCATGGCTCACCAGGACCAGATCGGCCGTCGTCTCCACCGGACGGTATCGCAGCCGTCCCGATAGACCTCCAGGCTCGTAGGGATCGATGAGGATGATGCGACCGCCAGAGAGCGTGATACGGAAGCAGGCGTGGCCCAGAAACTGGAGAAGCACGGGTATTGCCAACCGTTGAGGGTTTTGGGGAAGGAGGCGTGGACCGGTGTCCTAGTCCCCTCCCCCTGTTGTCCGGGCCATCCCTGCCGGTACGATCGCCTCCGGCCCCTCCGGGGTATCGGCCATCTCGATCGTGCTGATGTAGGAGAGGGTCGCCAAGCGGTTGGGCAGGATCCCCAGTGCGACCGATCCGAAGGCGCACAGGGCGATGGCCACAGCTGCAGCGCGGCCCAGAAGGAAAGATGGCCCTTGTTGGTGCTGCTCCCGCATGTACATGTGCACGACTACCCGCAGGTAGTAGTAGACCCCCGCAACGCTGGCCAGGATCCCCAGAGCCGCCAGTACCACCAGGTAGACCCCACCGAACTGGCCGATGCCGGCGGCGTCGATCACCGCCTTGAAGGCCAGGAACTTGGCGAAGAAACCGGCCGTCGGGGGGATGCCGGCGGCCGAGATCATGAAGATGGTCATGGAGGCGGCCACCCAGGGATGTCGCTTGCCCAGCCCGTCGAGGTCGTCGTAGGTGAGCGCCTGGTCTTGCTTCTCCAGGTAGCCGAGCACACCGAAAGCTCCCAGGGTGGCCAGGGTGTAGGCCACCAGGTAGTAGGGGACGGCCCCGTTGAAAGCCTGGTGCCCGGCGTAGCCGGCGGCGATGAGCGGCAAGAGCAGGTAGCCGGCATGGGCGATACTGGAGTAGGCCAACATCCTCTTGAGCTTGTTCTGGACGATGGCGGCCGCGTTGCCCAGGATGATGGTCACCAGGGCGAGAACGAACAGGATGGGGACCCAGCCGGTGGAGCTGATACGCGCCGGCCATCCCACGAATGCGATCATCAGGAGGCGCAACAGGCCGGCAAACCCCGCAACCTTGACCGCCGTCGCCATGAAGCCGGCCGCCGGCGTGGGGCTTCCGTCGTACACGTCTGGCGCCCACATGTGGAAAGGGACCAGGGCGATCTTGAACCCCATGGAGACCAGGATCATAACCATCCCGATCAGGGGCAAAGGCTGCAGGCCAACGGCAAAGCCCTCGGCATTGAAGCGGCATATGGCGGGGCTCTCCTGGAAGAGCTGGCCGATGCTCGCCAGGTGGGTGGTCTTGGTCACCCCGTAGAGTAGCGCGATGCCATACAGCATGATGGCGGTCGAAAGCGCCCCCAGGATGAGGTACTTCAGGCTGGCCTCGGCGGAATGCCTGGAGTGCCGGAAGAACCCGGCCAAAACGTACACCGCCAGAGACATGGTCTCGATGCCCAAGAACAGCGTGACCAGGTCGGCCGCCACCGCCACCAGGATCATCCCCGTGACGGCGAACAGGATCAGCGCGTAGAACTCCCCTCGGTCCGACTGGTGCCGCGGCAGGTAGTCGGTGGCCAACAGACAGGTCAAGATGGCTGCCATCACCACGATGGCGGTGAACGCCTGCCCGAAGCCGTCCTGGTAAGCCATCATCCGAAACAGCGACCAGGAGAACCGCTGGTTCCACAACAGGTAGGCCCACATCCCGCCAAGCACCAGGCCAAACACCGCGATACCACCCAGGTAGGCGCGGCCGCCCCGGCCCCGATGAAAGATCTCCAGCAGCAGAACCAACAGCCCAAAGCCGGTGATGATCATCCCCGGCGTCAAGCCGTGCAGGTCGAAGCGACCGACCCCGGCAGCGATCTCCATGGCAGGCATCATCGCGGCACCTCCACCGGAAGCCCCTCGATCCGAGCCTGATCAACGGAACCCCTGGCCAACAGGCGGCCCTCTGCGAGTCGGTCGCCAGTGAAAGCCTCAGGCAGATCGCTTCGCCCTCCGACACCACTGGGCACCTGCCGCCGGAGATCCCCTGTCAGGTCCTGGTCACCCTGCCCTTGCGCCAGACGCTCGATCATCGGGCCCGGGTTACCCTGGACGAGTTCCCGCCACCTACCCTGCGGGCCGCGGTCACCCGGTGCGTTCACCCGGAAGTCACCTGTCTGGTCGCGGTCATCCGAAGCGTTTGCAATCGGCTGGGCCGCGCTGTGCCGGTCCTCTGCAACCGTCGCCAGGAACTCCTCTGTCCTCTCCCAGGCGCCAGGTCCCTCGATCACCTCCAGCAGGCGGGCCGTGGTCGCCTCGATCCGGCTGGTGAAGAAGCCCGGGAAGATCCCCAGAAAGAAGGCTGCCAGCACGACAGGGACCAGGTAGGCGAGCTCGCGTGGGCTCGCATCCGAGATCCGGGTGTTGGCCTCATGGACCACAGGCCCGAACAGCATCCGCCGGACCATGCTCAACAGGTAGAGCGCAGCCAGGATGACCCCCAGCGTGGCCAGCCCGGCAAAAAGGAAGCTGGTGACCGAGGGGCCGACCCTCCCGAAGAACGAGTACTCTACCGGCCCGAAGTGCAGGCTGTGAGACTGGGAGGCCCCGATGAGAACCAGGAACTCTCCCACGAAGCCGCTCAGGCCGGGCAAGCCGGCCGAAGCCAGCACGATCACCAGGAAGATGGCGGAGAAGACCGGAACGACCCGGGCGATCCCCCCGAAATCGGCGATCAGCCGTCGATGTCTCCGTTCGTACAGGAATCCCACGCACAAGAACAGGCCGCCAGTGGAGACCCCGTGCGCCAGCATGAGAAACGTCCCCCCGCTGATCCCCTGGGGGGTCAGCGCCATCAACCCCAGCACCACGAACCCCAGGTGGCTCACCGAGGAGTAGGCCACCAGGCTCTTCACGTCGGACTGGACCCAGGCCACCAGCGCCCCGTAGATGATCCCGATCAGCGCCAGCAGGGCGATGTAGGGGGCACAGACCTGCAAGGCCTCGGGAAACATCGGCATGGCGTAGCGGACAAACCCGAAGGTCCCCATCTTCAGCAGGACTCCGGCCAGGATGACCGATCCCGCCGTGGGCGCCTCCACGTGCGCGTCAGGAAGCCAGGTATGCAAGGGGAACAGCGGCACCTTGATGGCAAAGGCCAACGCGAAGGCCAGAAACAGCCATAGCTGCGCCCGGCCGCCCAGCCCCTGGGCCGTCGCCCAGAGATGCTCCACCGAGAAGTCGGCCACCTCGCCCTGGCTGTACACGTACAGGATGGCCACCAGCATCAGCACGCTGCCCACCATGGTGTACAGGAAGAACTTGACGGCGGCGTAGCGGCGGCGCGGCCCTCCCCACACCCCGATGATCAGGTACATCGGGATCAGCATCACCTCCCAGAAGATGTAGAACAGAAAGACATCCAGGGCCGCCAGGGCGCCCAACATGCCGGTCTCCAGCACCAGCAGCGCGATCAGGTACTCCTTGACCCGATCCTCGACCGCCCGGTAGGCGCTCAGGATACAGAGGGGGGTGAGAAAGGTGGTGAGCACGATCAAGAACAGGCTGATGCCGTCCACGCCCACCTGGTAGCGGACCCCCAACGCCGGAATCCAGGCGACGTTCTCGAACTGCTGCATGGTGAGCTGGAAATCTCCCCGAGCAGGGTCGAACAGCAGCACCAGCGGGATGCTCAGCGCGAACACGCCCAGCGAGCTGAAAAAGGCCAGGTTCCTCAGCAGAGCCTTCTGGTCCCGCGGGATCAGGCCGATCCCGATGGCACCCAGCAAGGGTCCGAAGATGACCAGCGACAACCAGGGAACGCCCGACAATCCCATGCTTCAACCCAAAAACAGCAGGAACAGGGTCGCGCCCAGGCCCAACAGCACAAACAGGCCGTAGCGCTGGACATCCCCGTTCTGGAGCTTCTTTGCCACCAACCCGGTCACACGAGCCGCAAAGGCCACGCCATGCACCAGGAAGGTGTCGATCAGCAGCCGATCCACCAGGGAATAAAACAGCTGGGAGGTGCTCCGCAGCGGCCGGACGACAGCCGCCTCGTACGCCTCATCCACGTAGTACCGGTTGGACACCCACCGGTAGAGCCCTCGGGCCCGATCGGCCAGACGCGCGGGAAGATCGATGCGCCGCCAATACATCTGCCACGCCAGCCCGATCCCTGCCAGCGCCACCAGCACGCTGGCCGCCATGGACAGCCCCTCCCACAGGTGGCTCAGCCGCTCCGGCTGACCGGGCAGCACCTCGCTCAGCCAGTGGTGGAACCGGTTGGCCCCCCCCAGGATCTCCGGAACCCCGACAAAACCGCCCACCGCCGCGAGAACCGCCAAGGCCACCAGCGGGACCGACATCGACAGGGGGGGCCGGTGGAGATGGGCCAGATCCACCCGCTGCCCCCGGTAGCGCCCCGCAAAGGTCATAAAGTAGAGCCGGAACATGTAGAAAGCGGTCAGACCGGCGGTGATCAGCCCGACCCCCCACAAGATCCCCTGGCCCCAGGGCGCCAGCATCGAACCGTTGAGGGTGCCCCACAGGATCTCGTCCTTGGAGAAGAAGCCGGAGAACAGCGGGACACCCGAGATCGCCAGACAGGCCACCAGAAAGGTGATGCTCACCAGCTTCAGCTTCGCGTGCAGGCCACCCATGGCGCTGATCTCCTGCTCGCCATCCAACGCATGGATGACCGCTCCCGCCCCCAGAAAGAGCAGCGCCTTGAAGAAGGCATGGGTCATCAGGTGGAAGATCCCGGCGCTAAAGGCACCCACCCCCAGGGCCAGAAACATGTACCCCAGCTGGCTGATGGTCGAGTAGGCCAGGATCTTCTTGATGTCCGTCTGGCAGATGGCGATGGTCGCCGCCACCAGCGCGGTCAGAAGCCCCACCACGGCCACCACCGCCAACGCCCCGGGATAGGCGAGGTAGAGAAACCCCATGCGGGCCACCAGGTAGACGCCGGCCGTCACCATGGTCGCGGCATGGATCAAGGCGGAAACCGGCGTCGGACCGGCCATGGCATCGGGCAGCCACACGTACAGCGGAAGCTGAGCGCTCTTCCCCACGCAGCCGACAAACAGCAGGATCCCGACCGCCACCCCGAAGGGAACCGGCATCATCCGGTACAGCTCACCGCCCGCTCCCCCGGCAACGACCCACTCCCGGATGGCCGGGATCTCCAGGCTCTGGGTGAAGGTAAACAGCAAGAACAGGCCCAAGAGAAAGCCGGCATCGCCGATCCGGTTGACGATGAACGCCTTCTGCCCCGCCATCGCCTTGGCCGGATCCTCGAACCAGAAACCGATCAAGAGGTAGCTCGCCAGCCCGACCCCTTCCCAGCCGATGAAAAGCACCACCAGGCTGTCCGCGAGGACCAGAAGCAGCATCGCGAAGCAGAAGAAGTTCAGGTAGGTGAAGTAACGCGAGTAGCTC
Organism: Bradymonadales bacterium; assembly: GCA_016931535.1. GTDB lineage: Bacteria > Myxococcota_A > Bradymonadia > JAFGEP01 > JAFGEP01 > JAFGEP01. The sequence goes on along the minus strand of JAFGEP010000027.1, from coordinate 18,493 downwards.
CGGTCGCCCGCCATGTATCCCACCGAATACACGTGTATCAGGAAGCTGACCGAGGTCACCACCAGGCACATGACCGCCGCCAGCCGATCGAAGGAGAAGCCGACCCGGACGGCCAGCCGGCCGGACTCGAACCAGGGGTACAGCGCATAGGTCAAGGCCGGAGAGGTGGTGCCCTCTCCCCCATGCCCGAGGGCGAGCAGATCGAAGAAGGCCAGCAGCGCCACCAGGAAGGAGAAGCCGATCGCCCCGCAGGCGATCCAGTGGACCAGCCTTCTGGGCAGGCGGTGACCGACCAGCAGGTTGATGAGGGTGCCGACAAGCGGCAGCGCCACGATCAGGCCGAGTGCCGGATAGGATTGACCGCTCATGAACGGTTCGGCCTCCTCTGCTTTGATGGCCGGCAACGCGTGTTCCGGCCCCGGCTCCCCCCCCTCAGGGGGCTGCCGGCCTGCGGGAAAAGGCGGCGATCCCTCTCGCTGACCAAAAGAACCCCTCCCGGGCGGGTTGACCTGGTGCAAACCTGTCGCGATCCGGATCCCGCTGCATCCTGCTAGTCCTTGAGCGCCTTCAGCTCATCCACATTGGTGGAACGGAAATGGCGAAAGACGTTGATGACGATCGCCAGCCCCACCGCCGCCTCGGCCGCCGCCACCGCGATGACGAAGAAGGCCACCACCTGGCCGTCCAACCCCCGGTGTACCCGGGAGAAGGTGATGAACGCCAGGTTGGACCCGTTGAGCATGATCTCGATCGACATCAGGACGACCAGGACGTTGCGTCTGACCAGCACACCCACCAGGCCGACAGCGAACAGCAGACCGCTGACGATCAAATAGAGAGAGGGGTCGACAGACACCGGATCAGCTCCTCCTCTTGGCGATGACGACTGCGCCAACGATGGCGACCAACAGCAGCACGGAGGCGATCTCGAAGGGGAGCAGGTAGTCGGAGAACAACGACCCCCCCACGGCGGCCACCGTGCCCCCGGCCCAGGTTAGCTCCTCCGACCCGCCTGTCCCCGAGACGGCCGGCCGCGGCACCCCTCCCCACGCGATCAGGGCCACCAGCGCCACGGCCAACCCACCGACCAGGACCGTGGAGGCCACCCTTCCCGCCGTGACCTGGCGGGAGCCGAGCTGCTCCGGAGTCAGGTTGAGCAACATGATCACGAACAAGAACAGCACCATGATCGCCCCGGCGTAGATCAGGACCTGGATGATGGCCAAAAAGTGGGCCTCCAGCTGCACGTAGAGGCAGGCCACACCGACCAGGGAGATCACCAACGCGATGGCGCTGTTGATCGGGTTCTTGGCGACCACCACGTACAGGGCGCTGATCACGGAGACCAGGGCGAACAGGATGAAAAGAGCCAGGTGCATGCTGCTCACCAAGCGGGAAAGGGGCATCCGCCCTTTTCCAGGTGCCTCAGAAACTCCGACTCGAACTTGGTCACATACCCCCGGATCGGCATGGCCAGTGCGTCCCCGAAGGCGCAGATCGTATTGCCTTGGATGTGGTTGCAGATGTCGACCAGCAGATCGAGATCCTCGGGGCTGCCCCGACCCGCCTCGATCTCCTCCAGGATCCGCAGGATCCAGCCCGAACCTTCGCGACAGGGGGTGCACTGGCCACAGGACTCGTGGTGGTAGAACCGAGCGATGCGGGTGGCCATCCGGACCATGCAGGTGGTGACATCCATGACGATGGCCCCCGCGGTGCCCAGCATGGTTCCCGCGGCGGTCATGGAGGCGAAGTCCATGGTGACATCGATCTCGTCCGGCTTGAGTGGGACGCAGGAGACCCCCCCGGGGATCACCGCCTTGAGCGGCCGGTCGTCGCGGATCCCTCCCCCCAGATCATAGACCAGGGTACGCAGAGACAAGCCCAGGGGCGCCTCGTACAGGCCGGGTCGCTTGACGTGCCCCGACACCCCGTAGATCTTGGTCCCCCCATCCCGCTCTCGGCCGAGCTTGTGGAACCATTCCCCACCCCGCTCGATGATGGTGGGGATGCAGGCCAACGTCTCCACGTTGTTGATGATGGTGGGACAGCCGAACAGCCCCACCACCGCCGGAAAGGGCGGCTTCGGACGGGGTTTCCCCGGCTTGCCCTCGATCGACTCCAACAGCGCCGTCTCCTCCCCGCAGATGTAGGCGCCGGCACCGTAGTGGAGCACGATCTCCAGGGAGTACCCCGAGCCCAGGATATTGGTCCCCAGGTAACCCGCCTGGGTCGCCTCCCCGATCGCCTCCGTCAAACTCTGCCCCGGCTGGCCGAACTCGCCCCTCAGGTACACGTAGGCGGTCTCGACCTTGAGTGCGTAGGCGGTAATGAGGATCCCTTCCAGCAATCGGTGTGGGTCTTTCTCCAGGATTGCCCGATCCTTGAAGGTGCCAGGCTCTCCCTCGTCGGCATTGACCACCAGGTAGCGCGGTTTCGCCAGATCCTTGGGCAGAAAACCCCACTTGACGCCGCAGGGAAAACCTGCCCCCCCGCGTCCCCGCAGGTTGGCCGCCTTGACCTGGTCCACGATCGCCTCGGGGGTCATCGCCAACGCCTTGGCCAGAGCGCCGTAGCCCCCATGAGAGCGATACACCGCCAGGGTATGGCCACCTGGAAGACCCCAGGTCGCGGTCAGGATCCGGTCCATTCCGATTCCCCAGGCTGCCGTGCGGCTGCTGCAGACCAGTCGGCCAGCAGCTGGTCCACTTTCTCCACGCTCATCTCTTCGTATAGCTGGCCATTACAGGTGATCACCGGGGCCGAACCGCAGGCAGCCAGGCATTCGGTGCGGCCCAAGGTGAACAGCCGATCGGGCGTGGTCTGGCCGGGCTTGATCCCCAACCGGTCGGCAAGATGGTCCAAGATCCGATCGGCCCCCAGCAAGGCGCAAGAGGGGCCGGTGCAGACCTGGATCAGGTAGTGCCCTACCGGATAGCACCGGTACATCTCGTAGAAGGTGGCATCGGCCAACACCTTGGAGGGGGGGATGGCCAGACGACCGGCCAGGTAGTCCATGGCCGCGGTGCTGATGTAACCGTGCTCCTTTTGAACCAGGTGGAGCGCTGGCAGGATCGCCGCGGCGGGAGTCGGAGCTCGACTCAGCAGCTGTTGAAGCTCCTTCTCCGTCTCGTCGCGGAAGGCGAACGGCGGTAAGGGATCGAGCGGGTCGCGGCACATGGCGTCGCCCCCCTGGTTTCGATGGCCTGGTTCAGGACCCCTCGCTCTTTCGCCGACGGCCATCGCCCCGTCGCCTTTGAGGTGGCCCCCGCCTGTCGGAAGGCCCTCGCGGCGGCCGCCGTTGATCCCCCGAAGAGGGCGCCCCTTGGCGCTGACGCGAGCCTCGCCGTCCACCCCCCTCGTGGGCGCGGGTCATCGATCGACGGCCTTCGAAATCGTGCAGCCGAACCGCCCAAAAGTTCCCCTCCTTCAGGGCCCGTACCAGGTCGGCCTGACTCTCGATCGAATCGGCAAACAGGGTAGCGTTCTGCCCAACTGCGCTCCAATCCTGCAGTCCATCCGAGCCACCCACCAGGGGCAGCCCCATCTTCACCGCCAACTCGACGGCCAGCAGACAGTCGATCTCTCCCCCCGATGGGATCAGGACCTCGACCCCATCGAGCCCCTCGCACATCGCCAGTCGATCGCCCAGTCGGGTCCCGTCCACCCGGGTGAAAGGATGAGCAGCCAGTACGGCGCCCCCCATGGAGTGAAACAGGTCTCGAACCCGCTCGTAGGTGGGGCGTACCGGTACAGCCATGAGCTGGCGCCACTCCTCGCGTGACAGAAACGGATCGATCTCCGGCGGAAAACACAAGAACCTGCCGATATTGGCCGGGATCTCGACGCCGATGAAGACGGGAAATCCCTCCTGACGGCCGGTTTCGACCAGCTGCAAGGCATGGCTGCTCATCAAGCGGTCCACAAAGGCGATACCATCAAGACCGGACCGCCTGGCAGCCTGGATGATCTTTCGGGGATCGTGCCCCGGAGGGGGACCCATCCGGGTCACAGCATGTAGATCGACGAGCATGAAGGCTCCGTGAATGGTAGGTGGTTCTCTTGGGCCCGCGGCAGATCGTACTCCTTCACCGCGACCAAGGGCCTGTATAGCTGTCCTGGGGCCATTTCGCAAGCCCCGGGACATCCACCCACCGATCTTGGTCGCGCCAGTTTTTTGCCGCGCCCCCCCTTTCCCCCTTATGATGGGCTGCGTTCAGGAGGAGCGCCAGGAAAAGACCAGGGCCGGTCACCCATCGTCACCGAACGAAGCGAACGATCTCATGAGGGCGAGAGCACCTGTGATGGACCTGTTTGTTGCGAGACAGCCGATCGTCGACCGGGATCGAAAGCTGTTCGGCTACGAGCTGCTGTTCCGATCGGACGACACCAATCTCTTCTCCTTTCCCAACGGCGATTTCGCCACCGCCCACGTGATCAACAACACCCTGTTCACCTTCGGCTGGGAGCAGCTGTTGGCCAACAAGATGGCCTTCCTCAACACCACCCGCAACGTCCTCCTCTCCCAGATGCTCAACGTGCTCCCCAGCCGCCAGACGGTGGTGGAGATCCTGGAGTCGGTTCGCCTCGACCGCGACGTCCTCCAGGCCTGTCGAGCCCTGAAGGCGGCCGGCTATCTCCTGGCGCTGGACGACTTTGTCTTCCGGTCCGAGGATCAGCCGCTCATCGAGCTGGCCGACATCATCAAGGTCGACTTCACCACTACCGACCCCCAGCAGTGGCCGCACATCGCCTCCCAACTCTTGCCCTCGCGGCCACACCTGCTGGCCGAAAAAGTGGAGACCGAAGCCGAGTTCTTGAAGGGGATCGAGCTCGGGTACAGCTACTTCCAGGGGTACTTCTTCAGCAAACCGGAGATGTTCATCTGTCGCCAGGTCGCCCCCTTTTTTTTCAACTGAACCGCCTTAACGTCCCCCCATCTTCGATTGTCTACCGTGCGTTAGCTGTCTATTGGCCGACCTCGCCCCCAAGAATGGCGCAGCAACTTGCCAGATCGATCTCTTTTGGGCAGAAATGGGCCATGGTTTAGAATATTCAATGGTTCCCTGATTGGCGGATGCACTGGCATGTATAACCACGCGTCGTTTATCGAGCGCTTCGAGCTCAAGTACCTCATCGATGAGGAGACCGCCAGCCGGATTCGCAAGTATGCCCTGACGTTCTGTCAACCGGACCGGCACAACCCACCCCCGCCCCAAGTCGGCTACCTCATCAAGACCCTCTACCTGGATACCCCCTCCTTCGCCTTCCACCGCGCCAAGATGGACAACCACTCCGATCGCTTCAAGCTACGCATCCGCTCCTACGACGATACCGGTCCGATCCGGTTCGAGATCAAACGCAAGGTCATCGATGTCATCCACAAACGGCGGGCGACCGTCCCGCGGAGTGCGGTGGCTCGCACCGTAGAGGGCTACCTCCCTGACCAACCCGGCCTGGCGCCTGGCGAGAGAAACACCCTGGAGCAGTTCGCCCGGATCGCCGCCCGGACCGGCGCCCGGCCGGTCACCCTGGTGTGCTACCAGCGGGAAGCCTACGTGTCCGAGATCGACAACTACGGTCGGGTCACCTTCGACCGAAAGCTGGTCTACCAGGCGATGGAGGACTGGGACAACGTGGGCGATCCGCGGTGTTTTATTCCGCTCGATGGCTACTGGTTGTACGATGGCATGCATTCCCCGGTCATCCTGGAGCTCAAGTGCGAGGTTCGGGTGCCGATCTGGATCTCCGACATCATCCGTGGCTTCAACTTGCGCCAGCAGGGGTTCTCCAAGTACTCTCACAGTATCCTTGCTCAAGCGAGGCTGTCCCAGGGACAGGGGATCCATCGAAAACTGGCGGGCATGAACTATGTCTGACTTCAACCAGTTTCTTCACACCTTGACCTCCGATCTGGCCAGCAACGCCATGGTGCTCGAATCGCTCCGAGCGCTGCTGGCGGCTTTTGTCTTCGGGCAGATCATCGCCTGGGCCTATGAACGCACCTACCGAGGGCTGAGTTACTCCACCGGGGTGACCCACACCCTGATCTTGAGCAGCATGAGCGCGGCGCTGTTGCTGCTGGCCATGAAGCACTCCCTGTTCGCGGGGCTCTCCCTGCTCGCCGCCCTCTCCATGATCCGTTTCAGGACCACGCTGAAGGCCTCCAAGGACCTGGTCTACCTGATGGCGGCCATCACCCTGGGGGTGGCCTGCGGCGCCAATGCGCTGATCCCCGCCGCCATCGGTTGCCTGAGCTTCACCGCGGTCTCCTTCTACCTGCATGCCGGTCCGTTTCGTTCGCGCGCTCGCTTCGATGGCGTGCTGCGCTTTCGCACCGAACCGGCAGGTCAGGATGCCATCGAACAGCGCCTCCAGGCTCTGCTGAACCGCCATTGCCGGCGCTATAGCCTGCTCAGCGTGGGCGAGGTGGCCCAGGGGTCGTTCATCGAACGGGCCTACCAGATCAAGTTCAAGCTGGGGCTGGCTCACGACGAGCTGATCGCCGCCCTGCGCGACCAGGTGATGGCCACTGACATCCGCTTGCTGCTGCAGGAAGCGACTCTCGAGTACTAGTCGATATGGCTACTCCCCCTTCCAATAAACATCGCCGGTCTCCCGGTCGCTTCTCCGAAGCGCTGTTCGATCGCCTCGGAGCCCGACCGCTCGGCATCATCGTCTTTGTCCTGAGCGCGCTGGCACTCATCGCCATCACCCGGACCTCGGCCGGAAAGTTCAGCGCACCCGCCATTGCCCACGGCTACCAGGTTGACCATCCCGCCCGCTCCGACTCCTTCATCGAGCAGGTCTATGTCCATCCTGGCGACGCCATCCAGACCGGCGCTCCGTTGGTGGCGCTCTCCTCCCAGCTCCTGGAGCGCCAGCTGGAGCAGATCGATGCGGAAATCGCCCGAGTCCAGCGCCTGGCTGAGCTGGAGCAGCTCACCGCTTCCGTCGACCTGGCGGATGCCGAATGGGATCGGCAGGTTGACCTGACGCGGGCCCGCCTCCAACTCGACCAGGCCGAAGCCGACGAACAGTATGGAGACACCGTCTCCGACCTGTTCGCCGACTACCTCCAGCGCCTCAGGGATCGGGTCGAGCGGCGTCTTGGCCAGGCAAGCGACCTGGAAGAGGCCGAGCTGGACCAAGGGCGCGCCCGGGCCGAAGCCCGCCAGGGATCCCGGCGGGTACACGGCCACGAGAGCCAGGTGAACCAGCTGGAGCAGGCGCTGCAAGCGCAGCCGACACCCGAGGAGATCGCCTCCTTCTTTGACCGCTACTACCAGGCCGAGCTCCAGTCGCTTGCCGTCCAGAGACAGGCCATCCTCGACGACCGCGAGGGCTCGATCATCCACGCCCAGGCCGACGGACGGGTCGTGATGGTGCTCCCGGTCGGCGCTCCCGTCGCCTTCGGCACCTCGGTGGCCACCATCATGCCCGAGCATCCCACCGAGATCGTGGCCTACCTGGACCCCTCTCAACCTCCCGATCAGATCCAGCCCGGTTCTCAGGTGACCATCGTCAGCGAGACCACGCACTGTCCCGATCCAGCCCAGGTGCTGCGAAGAGGGGGCATGGTGATGATGGCCCCCGGCCAGCTGAACGATGTGCTCAATCGACCGGTGTGGGGTTACCCCATCCACATCTCCATCCCCCCAAGCTGTCAGCTGGGGGTCGGCCAGCGGGTCTCGGTGGAGTTTGCGGCGGTACAGCGGTAGCATGGTCGGGCTGCCTGCGACCCATCGCGACAGGAAGGAGACCGAAATGGGACCTCACCGCACAGGCTGCTGGCGACCAGTTGGCCGGCGTGCCGTCTGGTCCTGCAAGGCGGGCATCGCCAATCATGCCGTGCCCTCGATCCCTCTGACCCTGGCGTCCGCTCTCCTTGTTGACCCCACCCAGGGCAAACCCGAGGCTGATGTTCTTGGAGGACCCTCCTTTTCTCACCCACGCACCCCACCGACAGGCAGGCGCCACAGGTCAACCGGCCAGCTCCTGCTTGCTTTCGTCCTGGCGCTGGCCTTGGCCTTCCTGCCGGGTTGCGCCGGCCATCCACAACCGCCAGACAGCATGGACGACCAGATCGAAAGGGCTGCCGAGGGCGCCGCCGATGAGACGGTCGTCGAGGCGGCTCGGCGGAGGCTAGAGGCCGCTCTGCTCCGAGAGCGGGTGGGCAGCTGGCTGGACCGCCTCGAGCTCCGCCTGAACCGGATCCGGAGCCGCGACCAGGCGATCGACGACGATCTCGAGCTCTCCGCGCGCCTGCACTTCAACAACCCCTCCGAGCAGCAGGCCATCCAGGACGTGTACCAGGCCGATACCGAGATCGCCCTGGCCGAGCTGGGGGAGATCTCTCTGGAAAACCGCACCGAGCGCTGCGACCGGTCGATCGAGGCAGACGCCGCCCATCGACTGGAGGAGGCCTACCTCACCTACCTGGCTCGTATCCAGGAGATCAGACGTTGGACCGAGGATCTGTCCTCCGAGGGGCTATTGGACGAGCTGAGCACGGCCGAGACCCTCCTGGAGGCGGAGACCGAGCTGTTGACCTCGCGCCCCGAACCCGCGCTGCTCACCCCCGAGCCCGCCTTCCGTCTTCCCGATCCGACGGCCGACGAGAGGCCACTGGTCCAGGACGAACGCGTCATCCGTGCCCTCATCCGAGAGCACAACCCCTCCTACCAGGAGCGAGCTGCCGCCTCCTCCCGCTATCTCGCGCTGGCACAACGGGAGCAAAGCCGCCGCCATGTCCATCTCGATTTTCTGGAGCTGGGGTACGAACCGCTGGGGGAGCAGGGCTTCGACGCCTTCGGTGCCCAGATCTCGGTCAACCTGCCGCTCTTTGGAACGACCAGCGAAGGGTACTACCGGCAGCTGGGTGACGCCGCGCTGCTGGAAGGCTCGGCACTGGAGGAGGAGCTGGTCCGCATGGCGGCCATCGCCCTGGCCGACATCAACTCCTTTCGACGGGACGCCTCCGCCTGGTCCGCTCTGCTGGCCCAGGCGATCCAGGCCGACCAGATCGTCGATTCCTGGCTGGCACAGCGCCGGGGGGAACCGCGGGATCTGCTCCGTCTCAGCCGTCGCGCCTTCGGTGCCCGCCAGGCGGTGATCGAGCGCCAGCTTTCGGCCGGCCTTTCCGCTTGTACCCTGCTATCCGCCTCCGGGGTCCCGCTCTCCGAATGGCCTGGGATCTGACCTCCAGACAGCGGCCAGGCTCGATCTCGGCAGTGAGGTCAAAGACCGCAATCCGTCTGGCCCAGACACACCGCCAAACGGGCCGGCTCGATGGGCGAACAGCCGACGCCCCCTTACCGGGTAGAAACTCGAATCCCGCAAATGGTGCCGAATGAAGAGCTGATGGAGCACCTGGTCAACGGCGCCGGCAACACCGGCCTCGACCAGCAGCATCTCGCCACCATTGTCTCCTGAGTAGCGCCGCTTTCCGCCGCCAGCAGACGACTGCTGGACAACACCTCTCCCAACAGGCTGGACCGCGCTCGGGGAACGATGACAAAATAGCGAGTCGGCGTGGCATACTCACCGCCCCGGCCCACAGGTCGGTGTCATGCCTCGGGTCAAGGTGACAGGATGCCAAGGGATACCCCCCACAATCTCCTGCTCAAGTATGTGGCTTCCCTGGAGCGCTGCCGGAACCTGGAGGATCTCTACGACCAGATCTACCTCTATCTCGCCAGAATGGGCCTGGGATTCGGAACCATCTCGCTGATGGACGACGACCACCGGGTCGCCGTGGTGAAGGTCAGCGATAACTGCCAGACGGGCGAATTGAACCGGATGCTCCAACCGCTGGGCAAGCACTTCGAGTACCTCGGACATACCCTCTCCATCGAGAACACGGTCTGGCAGGGGATCTACCAGCGCGGCCAGACACTGGCCTCGGACAATATCCTGCTCAACCGGGAGCATCCCAACCTCTACCAGGTCCCCTGGCAGGACTGCCTGACTCAGTACTTCCAGGACACACCGGTCGAAACCCTGCTCCAGATGATCGGCATCCGCCCCGTCCTGCACGCCATCGGAGTCAACCAGATCGCGATCAGCCCCTTCTCGGTGCGCGATCAGCTCACCGGCTCCATCCTGATCTGGGGATCCCAGTCCCACCCCATCGATGACGCCCATATCGAGGTGCTCCAGGCGGCCAGCCGAATCGCCAGCCTGGCGGCCAGTGGGATCCTCCGATCCCAGGCGATCAAGAAGACACTCAACGATGTCGAGATCTCCGAGACCCGCTACACCCGGCTGGTCCACAACGCACCCGTGGGCATCTTCGAGATCGACTTCCCTTCCAACCGCTTGAAGCCGCTCAACGAGGCCGCGACCGTTCTCACCGGCTACAACGCGGAGGAACTGGGGAAAATCGAGGCGACTCAGCTCATCGCCGATGAGAGCCGAAAACGGTTCGAGGAACGGTTCAACAAGATCCTGAAAGGACACGTTCCGCAGGTCGGGACCGAGTACAAGATCATCCGCAAGGACGGTCGCGAGACCTGGGTGCACCTGCGCAGCCAGGTCGTGTACCAGGGCGCCAAACCCCTTCGGGGAGAGCTGTTCGCCCTGGATGTCACCGACCTCATGCAGACCGAGAAGTCGCTGCACCACCGGATCTCGGTGGAAGCGGTCGTCGCCAAGGTGGCTCTGGCCTTCGCCGATCTGCTGTCACCCGACCTGGCGCTGGGGGTCGGACGCGCCCTCGAGATCATCGGCCGGTTCGGCGGACTGCAACGTTGCTACTTCATCCAGCTGAACCCTGACGGCACCGAGATCGAAGAGACCTACGAGTGGTGTGAGCCCACCCTCGAACCACAGACCTTCCGCCTCAAGGAGCAACCCATTGAGGCCATGCCTTGGTGGCTGGAGCGTCTGCGCAAGTTCGAGACCATTCTCATCCCCGATGTCGATGCGCTACCTCCCGAGGCGCACACCGAGAAAGAGATCTTAAAGACCCATCGCACCCCCAGTGTACTTCTGTACCCGATCGTGGCTGGATGGGGCCTCATCGGTTTTGTCGGTCTGGGCGCCAGCCGTTCCCTGGAGGACTGGCTTGCCGAGGGAACCCGCCTGCTTTCGGCGCTGGGCGATGCCCTCTCCGGAGCGCTGGAGCGCCGGCGCGCCGAAAGGGCGTTGCGCGAGAGCCGCGACCGCTTTCAGGCCATCGCCAATGCCGCTCCCGATGCCATCTTGTTGCTGGACGAGTCCACCCGGGTCCTCTTCTGCAACCCCGCCGGGGAATCGCTCTTTGGCCTGGTGACCGCTCAGGTCTCTGGAACACCCATCGGCGAGATCCTCTATCCGGGCCGCTACCGGGACCTCTTCGCTCGCATCCCCAACGAGCTCCGGCAAGACCTGGCTGAAGGAAAGACCGCAAAGCTCCTCAACCTCACCACCCTCCGTCCCGGCGGCAAGGAGATCCCCATCGAAATCGCCCTGTCTCCAATGCACCTCCAGGGCTCCTGGCACATTGTCGCCATCGCCCGGGACCTCTCGCTGCGCCCCTCACCCGCACCCCCTTCAGCTCCCTTGGCCAAGGGAGCCAAACCGGCCATCCCATCGGACAACTTCGAAGTCAAGCTCATGGCCTACACCACCAATAACCTGCTGACCGTCATCAATCACCTCGCCACCCTCATGGCGGCCGAGTCCCCACCCGGAGATGCCAGGCGAGAGGACATCCAGACCATCCTTAGCGCTTGCCAGTCCGGCTATCGAACCAACGCGCTGCTGCTCGGCATTCCCCCCGACGAGGTGGCTGCCATTCAGTGCCTCTCCTTCGAGGAGATCCTGACCCGGGTACAGGCCTTTCTCCAGCCCATGCTGCCCGACACCATCGCGGTCGAGGTCCGCCTGGCCACTGATCTCGAACCGATCATGGGGGACAAGGGGCAACTCACCCAGGCGTTCATCAACCTCTGTCTGAACGCCGCTCAGGCCATGCCGGACGGTGGCGCCATCACCATCGAATGCCGCAACATCAAGCTCGCTCCGGCCGACCTGGTCAACCGTCCGGGCAAACGTCCAGGGACCTACCTGCTCATCCGCATCCAGGACACCGGATTGGGCATGGATCGGGATGTCCTCACCCACGCGACCGAACCGTTCTTCACCACGCATAGTGACGGAAATGCCCTGGGACTCGGGCTCTCCATGGTGTACGGAGCCATCGAGGCCCACCAGGGGATCGTCACGATGGAAAGCACCGTGGGAGTGGGAACCACAGTGACCGTCTTGCTGCCATCGGCAGTCAGCTAAAGTTCCAATGCCAGAATGGGAGCATCTTCCTGTGCGCTCGGCACACCCGCCGCTCCTTTGATGTTGAAGGCTTGTGAGCAATCTCCGCGATCCGCGCCTCATTCCGCAGAAACCAGGGCTTCGCAGAACGGTTGGGCCAGGGCAGATGGAGAAGACCGGAGAAAAGAGCGAAGGCAGGGATCCTGGCTCACCCCCCCCTCCACCAGGAATCCGAACAGGTGGTTGGGAACCACTCCCCATGAGTGGCGTATCAGACCGGACCCTGCCGGCGCCAGCCGTTCAACAGGTCAGGCAGGTTGGTTGTTCCCCTCATCGACCTGCCGGTGCACCCGGATCTCCGCAGATTGTGGCGATTGTGGGGGCAATCTCTCCCCCAGGCTCACTCGGCCACGTTGGCTCCTCCGGGTGTGGGCGTGTACAGGGTGCGAAATCCGCCGGTGCGGTCCGGAATGCGACCATAGCTCGCACCCCGGGGAGACTGGCCCTCATCCCAGTCCACCGAGTCGAGGATATTTCCCTGGGGGTCGTAGATCCCCAGCTCCTCGTCGCTCCCCAGAGCGAATCCCGGAAAAGCGTCGGTCAGGGTGATGACCGCATACCCCCCCGCCTCCACCACGGTACCCGCCGGAAAGAGGCTCCGGCGGGGTCGATCCACCAGGTCGTCGGAAAAGCTGTAGTCGGAAAGATCAATGGACTGGTCCGTGCCGTTGTGGACCTCGAACCAGTCATTGGGCTCACCCGCCGCAGCCAGCTCGTTGATCACCAGGGCGCCGTATGGGTCATCCCCGCATCCCATCGCCGATCCCATCCCCAGCAGTCCGGCCAGATTCATCAGCACCAGTATTCGACCGCGCATTTCCACTCACCTGTTCCCGAGCCCCTTCTGTTTCTTGAATGTCGAGGCGGCGTTCTGCCAGTATAATGCTTGGAGTTCTTTCCACAAAGCGTAGAGGATGATGTGAACAGGATGCCATCGTGCAGCGACACCGATCTTGGGGGACAGCATACGTCCCAGAACTCCGGATCCTCTTTTTCCGCGGTCCTGGCGATCGGATTCTTGCTCTCCCTGGCGCTTCCCCAGTGCGAGGGCGACAATCCCCAAACAGATCCCGATGGCGAACCCCTGACCGACCTGGCCGATCTACAGCCCTACGATATCCCCAGCGAGAACGCCATCGACTGGACCCCGGATGACGAGCTGCCATCCGATCAAAGCCCCGAGAGCGACCCGGATCCAACGGACGGCAACCACGATCTTGTCGAGCCGGATCTCCCGGCGGATATCGAGCCGATGGACGGCACCGACAATGACCTCCCACAGGATGCCGTACTGGAGCCGACAACCGATCCGCTGGCGGATCTCCCGGAGGTCATCTCCGATACCACCGATTCTGGACTGGATGCCCAGGACATCGCTCCGATCGATCAGTCCCCGGACGGCCTCACCGACCCTGAAATCGATGCCGGTCCTGAGCCCTTCCCCATCCGGGTACCGCAAAGTCGCGTGGTATCTTGCGGCCAGTCGAGCCCCACCTTCTTCGATATCGATCACGTCTGCACCATCGACATGGAACTCTCCAGTCCAGCGGTTTCTGTGCACGCGGATCTGTATATCCAGGCCTCCCCCTATGGATGCGCCCCCTGGGGTTCCCCCCTGTATACCTCGGTCGGAGCCTGGATGCGGGTGGACGGTGAGGTCACCCAACTCGACGCCGGTCAATCCCACTATGATTACGGAGGCAACCACCACAACGACGCCATCGATGTGGTCATCCAGGGAGAGCACTTGCTCCTGTACCACTCCTCCTTCGCCTGGGGATGGCGGGCCTGCGCCCCCCCCGATTGCGTCCTGGTCTGCGCCGAGGGCACCGAGGTACGTCGCCCTCACGATCCCGACCAGGACACCTCCGTGACCTGCACCCGTGACCAGAACTACGTTCTCGATGGCTGCGAGCGGAACACCGGCGATCCTCCCCCTCCCCATCCTGTTCTCTGTGTCGAAGTGCAAGCCGACGGATCGGTTCCGCCCCTGTTGGATCCGTGGACCTCCCATACGGAAGCGCCTGACTACCCCCTTCTTCCCTGCATCGGAGACATCTAAGTGCCGCCTGGCGGGCCGGCTGTGGTCCCCCACCGCACCCGTCGGGAGCGCACGCCAACCCCCTCATCACTGGGCAGGCAATGGTTGAGGCCCGGCTGCCGGAACATCGGCAATACCGCATTACAACGGGCTATTGGTTCCGACTATCCCCTCTTTCTCCGCTTGGATGTACTCTGGTACAGAAGCGAGAATGCAGCGCTTGCTCGATATTCGGGAGGCGCCTTCCAGAACGGGCCAGACGATGAGCGACTTCAAGGCGATGAACCGGTTTCCTGTCCGGATGCTAGAGGCGTGGAACGCGGTGGACCAGGCGGCCGGCGGTTTCCGTCGCGATGGTAACCGAACGTGCCCGCCCGCTCCCTCCGTTTTCCTGGTCGGGCTTCTGGCAGCGCTCTGGCTGGCGGCATGCTCCTCCGAGACAGACCCGCCACAAGGAGAGTGCGAGCTGGACGGTCTGTTTCTGACCATCCGCGATGGGGACGGCCTCCGTCCCGAAAGGATGCAGATCATCCTGGATCTGGATGGGGCCGAGATCGAGTCCGTGTTATGCGAATCCGGCCAAGGGAGCGCCGGCCGGTTGGCATGCGGGGAGAGTGGAGCCGTGCTGCGGGCCCATCCCCTCACGGTAGGCGTCGTGGTGAAGGCCCCTGGCCATCACACCCTCACGCACCAGACGCCCCTCCACTACGAGGAGTTGAGCGGCGCTGGACCGGGATGTCACGGCATCATCCGTCATGGCGAGCTGGAGCTCACCCTCGAGCGGCTGGACCCCTTCGCCTGGACCGAGGACTACTGCACCGGGTTTGGCGCCGAGACGGGGCTGGAGCAGTTCCTCGATTTTTCGGTGATCACGCCCACCGAGATGGGAGAGGCAGCGGCGCTCAAGTTCTACATCGAGGATCTGGACGGACAGCCTGCGGTCTACTTCCAGAACACCCGCCGTCACTTCCTCCACTATGGCTTCGTCCGCAACGTGCTCGGCAGACCCTACTCCCTCGAGCAGTACGAGAGTCAGACCTATCATGGCGAAGACCGCATCGCCATGGCAGGCACCCTGGTACTCTACCCCGATCTGGTGGCGCACAGCGGAGCCTGCCAGGATGAGGTCCTCTCCCCGCTGACCATCGAGTACTTCCCTCGGGACGACCTCTCCCCCAGGCAGGCGGTGCTGGCCTATCGCCTCCTCGAGGAGCGGATGTTGTTCGTTCCCTTGGCCGGTCCCGAGCACCGCCTGTTCTACGTGCCGGCCACCACCATCCACGACCAGGCGTTGCGCCAGGATCTACGGCGGTTTCAAGCAGCTGGCGCTCTCTGGCTGTACCGAGAAGAGCTGTACGGGGGGATGACTCTCCAGCTGCTGAACCCCGGAACGGCCTACGGCACCCTTCGTTTGATGACCCCGGAACAGCTGGCGGTATCACCGGTCTCTTTCCAGGATGTCCTGGTGCTGACGCGACTCCCCAACGATCTGCCCCTCGTGGGAGGAACTATCACCGAGGAGCTGCAAACCCCGCTGGCCCACGTCAACGTCGCCGCCAGGGCCAGGGGAACTCCCAACATGGCGCTCATCGGCGCATCCACCGACCAGCGCGTCGCCCCCTATCTCGGCAGGCTGGTCCGCTTCCAGGTCACTCCGCTGACCTTCACGCTGGAAGAGACCACCCTGGACCAGGCTCAGCTCTACTGGGACAGCCTGATTCCCGACGAACCCACGGTGCCGCCGGCCAACGTGGAGCAACCCGGCCTCTGGGATCTGGAAGATCTGTCCTTCGCAGACTCTCTGTTCGTCGGTGCCAAGGCGGCCAACCTCGCCGAGCTGTTCCAGCTGCTGGGAGAACTGGTGCCTGACGGATTTGCCGTGCCGTTTCACTACTATGACCGGTTTCTCGACACCCCGCTCTTTCCCGCCTCCCTCTGCCCGGATGCCATGGACGATTGCCTCGATGAGGGCCGTTCCTTGGCCGCTTGCCAGTCAGCCTGTGAGCTGTGCCAGCGAAGCGCCGGCCAGGGGCAGACGTTGCGGCAAACCGTGGATCGACTGCTCGACGACGAAGGCTTCAACTCCGATTCCGCCCTACGCGAAGCCTGCCTGGATGGGCTGCGCTACCTCTTCCACCACATCCCGGTGGATGCCGACTTCGCCCGACTGCTCGACGAACGGGTGCAAAGCCAGTTTGGCAACCAGACTGTCCGCCTGCGTTCCAGCACCAACGCTGAGGACCTGGAGAACTTCAGCGGCGCGGGGCTCTACCGGTCGGTTTCTTCCAGCCTCGACTCGGATGATCCGCCCTCCTCCCGAATCCGCCGGGTCTGGGCCAGCGTCTGGAACTGGCAGGCCTTCGAGGAGCGCTCATTCTGGAACATCGACCATCGCGCCGTCCGGATGGGGGTAGCCGTTCATCGCGCCTTCCCGGACGAGGTCGCCAACGGCGTGATCATCACCCGCAACCTGGCCGATCCTGTTGTGCCCGACGGCTTCTACGTCAACGTCCAGCTCGGCGAGGTCTCGGTGACCAACCCGGCCAACGGCGCACTTCCTGAGGTTTTCTCCATCATTCCCGGCGCCGGCTCCGTTCAGATCGTCCGCCAGCGGTACTCCAGCCTCTCGCCCGACGAACCCATCATGACCAACCCGGAGATCGCCCAGCTTTACCAAGCCGTCTCCCAGGTGCAGAATCGGTTCGCCGTGCTGTATCGGACCAACCCCTTCGACCTGGTCCTCGACCTGGAGTTCAAGCTGGACGGTCCTGCGCGCCAGCTCATCATCAAGCAGGTCCGGCCCTACTTCGAGCGGTGAGGAGGGAACAGGGCGGCGAACTCAGCCCGCACTCGACACCACACCGGCGGACGGAATTGGTGCCCACCAGAGGAAGCCCCAAAGACAGGTGAACCCATGGGCAAGAAAGAGAAAAAGTACGGCCCGAAAGCTGCCCTGGATGCAGATCAGTTGGAGCAGTTGAGAGCCAATCTGGACGATGAGCGCTTCGAGGCCACCGAGGAGCCCGTCGTCTCGGCCCTGGCTAACTACCTGGCCGAGCGGCAGGATGTTGAAGGCCTGGTCACGCTGCACGACAAGACCCCCAACCGCAAGCTGAAGAAAGAGGTCAACAAGGCACTCTATCGGTTGAAACAGCAGGGGCTTTCCGTCCCTGATCTCAAAGAGCAGCCCGAGGCGGTGCAGATCGCCGCCGGTCCTATCGAGGTCGACGACCTGCCGGTGCTGATGGCACGCCCCGAAGCCGAGGGCCTGCGCACCTTCCTCTTCGCCCATGCCGAAGGGCGGGACCTGCTGGGGGTCGAGCTCCAGATCCTGGTGCCGCTGGGCATCGCTCGCCTGACCTCCTTCCGCAGCAACCGCACCCACTTCCGCAAGTACATCATGGGGCTGAGTCAGCAAAAGAGCCCACGGATGCGCCGCCCCCATCGCTACGCAGTGGTCTGTGAGGCACTGCGGCGGCGCAAGCTCTGGGAGATCGACACGTTGGTCCAGGACAAGAGAATCGGCCCTCAGATAGACCGACGCCTGCTGGATTCCCTCCCGAGACCGGACAAGCCGCCGCTCCACCCGGCCTGGAACCTCGACCTGTCGGCGGCCCGTCCCCTTCCCTTCGAGCAGCTTGCGGCCCTCCAGTACCCCATGGACCCCTTCTTCCATCCCCCCGCCTACGCCAGACTGAAAACCCAGCTGGAGGACTGGAAATCCGAGGGGATCATCCAGGGTCCAGGCGAGGAGGGCAGCGTGGACCAGAAGCTGTTCGAAGCCATCGGCGACTGGGCCAACCAGTGGGTATTCGACCGGATCGCCGAGCTGCTGCTGGACAGCGTGCTGTTCTACCATGCCGCCGGTCTTGTCGATGTCGCGCTCACCCTGCGCGACGTGGTCAACGCCCCCCGTGTCGATCCGCGAGACCGCCAGATCCACGCCTTCCTGAACCAGTACATTCGCTGGTCGTTCTCGCTCCCGGCTGATGGCCAATAGCTGCCTTCCTCCCCCGCTTGCCGTGCAAGCGGGGGAGGTGCCCGCGAAGCGGGCGGAGGGGGCCGGCGCGAAGCCGCCGGAGGGGGCCGGCGCGAAGCCGCCGGAGGGGGCCGGCGCGAAGCCGCCGGAGGGGGCCGGCG